>DLHW01000052.1:22786-95744 GCA_002483425.1 Methylococcaceae bacterium UBA7658 | reverse complement strand
ACGGCTGGGGCCGCCGAAGGCAACAGCAAACCTTGCCTAGTTTAAAACCGGGGCGGCGAGATAACATTCACCGTCCGGCCCGGCAGCCTAATGTAACCGGCCTTATCGAGAGAAGCGGTAACTTCCGTTCGCCCGTGCACCACCCCTCACTGCCATTAAGTTAAGGAATCTCTGATTAAGTCCTTCGACAATCTCAGGATGAACGGTAAGTGGTTGATTCCGTGCATACCCTAAAGGTGACAAGTGCCCTTTAGGGTACGAACGGTTCAAATATTAAAAGGCGGATCAATACAATCCGAATCGATAGTGGTAAGGCCGGAACGCGGGTCTTACCATAAGTGATAAATCGCCGCCAGAATGCTGACGCTGACGCACATGCACATCAGTGATAATACCCAGCCGGATCGAATGTAGTCGGCAAAACGGTAACCGCCAGGGCCGTAAACCATCAGGTTGGTTTGGTAGCCGTAAGGCGTCATGAATTCCGCCGAACCGGCAAAGGCGATGGCTAAGAAATACGGTGTAGGATCGGCGATGTTCATTAATTTCAATAACGAAACTGTCACCGGAAACATAATAGCCACACCTGCCTTATTGGAGACCAGCATGGATAGCACATTGGTCGCTAGATAGACGATGAACAATAAGGCAACCGGATGATTTAACTGTAACGCCGATTCTTTAATCATGGTTGCAATCGTTGCGTCTAAGCCACTGTTATGCATGGCTTTAGCAAAGCCTAAAGACAAAGCGAGCACAAAGAACAAATCCAGGTCGAGACTGTTTTTAAGGTCGGTATAACGGCCGAATTTAAGCAAGCCGATTAAGCACAATATGAGTAATAGGGCTTTAAATAAGGTGAGTACGCCCAGGGCGCTAAGGATAAAAGCCGAGATAATGCTGACGCCTAAAAACAGGCTTTTTTTGAGGCTAAAATTGGTGATATCCCTTAACCGGTTGATAACGAAAATGTCGTTGGTTGCGTTGGAGCGTTCCTCGAAGTCATGACCGGTCATTAACAACAATAAATCGCCTTGCTGCAATACTTGTTCGCCTAATTTACCGCGCAAACGTTCGCCATTCCGGCTGATGGCGACCACGGACGCATTAAATAAGGCCCGGAAATTGGATTCCCGGAAAGTTTGCCCGATTAAGTTCGATTGCGACGACACAATACATTCGACGACATTGGCTTTCTCCTTGCCTTCTTTCATAATCGAACCCGGTACCGACAAGCCCGGATTGGATTGCAGCAAATCGACGATGGTCGAAGTTTCGCCCGCAAAAATAAGAATGTCGCCCGCCATGATTTTTTCAGTTGGGCCGACTGCCGGTATAAGTTCTTCGCCCCGGATAATTTCCGCCAAATATAACCCTTTTAAATGCCGGAGCCCAGCCTGTTCAATGGTTTTATCGATCAACGGCGATTTTGCGGAAATATAGGTTTCGACAATGTATTCGCGCAAACTCTGGTTATAGTTTTCCAGCAAACCTTCCCGGTCAGGCAAGAATCTCGGCATTATGAACACGAGATAGATAACGCCGATACAAGCGATACCGATACCCGGCGGCGTAAAATCGGTGAATGCGAGCGGCTTGAAACCTGCTTCGGTTACAAAACCGTTGACAACTAGGTTGGTGGATGTGCCTATTAACGTTAAAGTGCCGCCTAAAATGGTGGCGTATGATAACGGCAGCATGACTTTGGACGGGGAAAGATTTTTTTTCCGGCACCATTCATAGACATAAGGCATCAAAATGGCGACCAAAGGCGTATTATTCACGAAACCGGAGATAGTGGTAACCACTAACGATTTTCTTAAAAGAAAGCCACGGTAGCTTAATTGCGGCGGAAACAGCGATCTAAAAACCACATCCAATAAGCCGCTCTTACGGATGATGTCGCTGACGACAAGCAGTAACAATACGGACAGGAGCTGTTCGTTAGCGAAGCCAGCCAACATGTCGGATGAACTCGAAATGCCGGTCATCAAAAACAATATATTGGCTACTAAAAAAATCAGCACCGGTTTGGCAATGTCTTTAAATAACGCTATCATCATGCCAATGATTATCATTAAAACAACGAGTTGCTGTAACTCAGGGGTTAACATCAATGTTCTCCGTAGAAATTCGGGTGTTTGTTCAAACAGATATAATTAGGGTTAAAAGTAATTTGAATAAGAAGCTTAAGGGATCTCCGTTCAAGTCCTTCGGTTAGCAAAGGGCGGAGGTAAGTAATTGATATCGTTTATGGTGTAGCTTAGGGGATACAAGCTTGCCGAACCCTGAATGGCATCAGTTTGTGCAGAGGTTCCGTAAACAAAATCGATGCTTCGCGTTTGGTGCAATAAACTCCGCATTGTTGTCATTATCGCATTGAAGCCGGTTACTCATGTTTAAAATTAAGCGCCGCGGCTTGGGGCGGTAAATCGGGCATTAAGCGCGATGAAAGTATCCGGCGCGATGGTCGGCTTTAGTTGGCGGAGGTTGCCGTTTTATGTCACGCACGACTAATGCATGAAAATTCTTGTTTGTTTTTAACTATAGCCAGATTCTAGCCGGATTTCAATACCTGAGATTTCGACTACCGAACAATTATCCGAAAAATGTGGAAAATTCACTTTTAAAACAGGTATAACCCATCTATATTAACCACCATATTGTTTGGAAGTTAAGCTTTCAGCCGATATGCAAGCAAGAGAGGAAACTGAACATGAATAAAACGGCTAAGCTGCGGTGGGGCAAGCTATAACAGTTCGAAAGGTTGCCTGACAAAATCTAAAAAATCTGTCGAAGTTATTTTCGACAATTCAAGCGCCGCTTTCCAATACAAAGCTTTACGTAAGCCCTATACGATTATAAAGTCCTGTGCGGTATCGTTTAGGACAATAACAATAAAGAGGTGTCTATGGAAGTCAAAGCAGGTGATCCATCCCGCGGCTTTAGGTCCAGAAAGCCGTATCAACTCCTATCCGTTTCCGTCAGTCCTTACTGCGAATTCGTACGCTGGCTGTTAGAACGGGCGGCGCTGCCTTATCAAGAATCGTGCAGCGTCCCGGTCTTGCATTTGATTATGAATAAACTAAAAGGCGGTACTTCGAATGTGCCGGTATTCATTAGCAGCGAAGTAACCTTATTCGATGCCTGTCAGATCAGCGAGTACATCGACGCCAGGTTGCCGGACTCGATGAAGCTTTATCCGGACGATGCGGCCGCAAAAGTGGAAACCGGACGGTTATTGGATTTGTTTCTCAACCGGCTTGGGCCGGCGGTGCGCGGTTTCAGCTATTCCTATTTATTGCCGGAAAAAGCGTTGCTGTTACCTTACATGACTTATAAGGCTCCCGCTTGGCAACGATGTATCGCCGGTCGTTGCTACGGCTTTATCCGCGCTAAAATGGAACGCGCGTTGCCCGCCGGTATTGATATCGCCCCTTCCTTTAATCAAGTTATCCGGCAGGTTTTCGGCGAAGTCGACACTATCTTAAGCGACGGCAGACCGTATCTTTTAGGCAACAGGATCTCAATAGCGGATTATGGTTTCGCCGCAATGGCGGGTCCCGTGGTGTTGCCCGGCAATTACGGTAGTCCGTTGCCTTCCATTCAATGCTTACCCGGCGGTCTGCGCGCGTTAACGGACGATTTACGCACGACAAAAGCGGGCATGTTTGCTTTGAAGATTTATAAGGAACACCGTCCGGTACCGCAGTTTGAACTCAGCCATCACACGGCTTCGACAACCCCCGAAAACAGCTTGAGTTATTACAAAAGCCGCCTGCTTGCATTGGTGACCGGTACGCCGGTGCAACTGAAAGTATTCGAATGGCTGCGTAAACACAAACCGGTGCTCGTTTTCAGTAATATAGCGGTGATAACGCGCGATAGCGATGTTAGAGAGGCGCTGGCGCGCGATACCGAATTTACGATTGCCGAAGTTAACGCCCCGAATATGCAACGTTTGAACGGGCCGTTTTTTCTGGGAATGGATCGCTCGGAAGACTATAGTCGCGAACAGGGTGATACTCGCAAGGTCATTCAAGCAAACGAAGCCGGGTTAATTAAAGAAATAGCAGAGCGAAATTGCGCTGCCTTGATTAACGCCGCTTTACCGCTTGGCCGGATCGATATGGTATCGCATTTAGCCAGACCGGCAGCGGCCCGTTTTATCGCTGATTATTTCGGTGTACCGGGACCGGACGAAACCACTTTAATGCGCTGGATGCGGGCTTTATTTCATGATTTATTCATTAATTTATCCAACAAACGTAGTATTCAAATCGTAGCCGAACAATCGTATCGTCAGTTAGGGCCGTATTTGCTGGATTTAATTGCGCAACGCAAAAAGGCAATCAAGAAAGGTGAAACGGGAACCGATTTTCTAAGCCGGATGATTCAGTTACAGCTTAAAAAGCAAATTTCGCTGGATGACGACGGCATCCGCCGCAACATTTCTGGTCTGATCGTCGGCGCTTTGGATACGACTTCAAAAGTCAGCGTGTTGATCGTCGAGCAACTGCTGAAACATCCGCAATGGCTGACGCAGGCCAAAGTGATTGCCGATGATGAGGTTGCGTTTCGTCATTTATGCTTCGATGTACTACGTTACGATACGATGGCGACCGTGATGCGGCGTTATGCGCGAACTGACGTTGAAATTGCGGGCGTTCATATCCCCAACGGCTGCAATGTATTCGTTGCAACCGGTTCGGCTATGTTTGACGAAAGCGCTTGGCCGCAACCGGAGCTTATTAAAACCGACCGGCCTTTGGACCGGTACTTGCACTTCGGCGATGGTATGCATCGCTGTTTCGGCGAATATATCAACCGGATCCAGATTCCGGTCATCGTAGGTAGCGTAGTGCGGCTGCCGAACGTTAGACAACACAGCACCATGCTTTGGGACGGACCGTTCCCTGATCAATTCGTACTGGCTTTTGATTAATTGTTCCGGCCTTATGACGTTTTAACCTTCGTTCGCCCTTGTGCCTTGAGGGTATTGCGCTTGCCAAGGCTTGTGTATTTCGGCTAGCTCGGCATTGATAGCCTAAAGATCGCAAATGCCTTTTAGGACACGAACGGTTTATAGACTTAAGAGCCGGGGCAATAATAGCCTGTTCTTCATTCCCAACTGAGAGGAAATTAAATATGGAACAGAAACCGATAACGATAGTCGCCGATGTGCTCGACGAGAAAAGTTTAACCGAACTCACGCGCTACCTGACGCCGATAGGCAAAGATATTAAAAACAACAAAATCATCCGGTTTGCGACATTAAAAACGCTGCATTACTGTTGTTTTATCGTCATAGAAGATAATCCGCCTCCGCCCGGCATTTCTCGAGCGGCGCCGGTGCTGGTCTTTGAAGCTAATATCGACGGTAAGGTGAACGAATTTTTGGCCGAAATCGTCCGGCAATACCCGGAGTTCATGCATAAAGTGTACAGCCATTGCGAAGGCTACCTGAAAGAAGGTAAAAAGCCGTCCAATGAAGAGTTGCAGGCGTTTTTGCTAGCTAATGATCGCGGCGCCAATGCTTTTTACATCGGGCATCCGGGACAAACGCTGGAAATTATCGGCTATCAAAACACCTTACGCTCGACGCTTGAGGCTTATATCGACGCTAACCGGCCCAAGCTGGTGAAATTGGCGCCGGACGAAATAAAAAAGGCGATTCTTGAACATTTGGCTAAGACAGTGCCCGGTTTCGCGCAAAATAAACCGGTTAAAACGCCGGCTTTAATAAAATTCGCCCAAATGCTAAGCCCTTACGTTAACTGGGTGATTTTGTTTCTGGCGCTTGCGGTTTTCGTGCTTGTTTTCATGATAGCCGGAGAGATAGGCGTATTCTTTATACTGGGTTTAATAGCGGTTTTCACCGGTTATTTATTATTCCGCGAGATAATGGATAAACAAGACGAGCGGTTGCAATGGGATTCGATTTATCTTAAGGACTTGCAAGATGTCGAAAACCGGCAAGCTCAAAATCACCTGAGCAGCATTATTTATGTTAAACCCGGAAAGTTCAGGTTATTGACCTTAACTGCGGTGCTATTCTTCATTAATCTGGTAGCTAAAGTGTTCGCCACTGAAGGTAATTTGAGCGGTATCGTCACTATTCATTTCGCCCGTTGGATTATTCTGCCTGGAAAAGCGAACGAACGTACGCGCTTGTTGTTTTTCAGCAATTACGACGGAAGCTGGGAAAATTATCTTGGCGAATTTATCGATCACGCCAGTATCGGTTTAACCGCGGTGTGGAGCAATACCGAATCGAATGCGAGACCGGGCGGCTTTCCCGACACCCGGTTACTCGGCGTTGTCTTCGACGAGAATAAAAAATGGACTAGCCTATTTCCGGCTGGGGCGCGGGACGAACAGCGGTTTAAAGCCTTCGCCAGAAACAGTCAACGTCCCGAATTGATCTGGTACAGCGCTTATCCCGATCTGGCGGTAAAAAATATCGGCAATAACATGAAAATACACGAAGGCTTGTTTTCGGATGCCGATTTATCCGGTTGGCTCAAACGTTTATAAGGCGAGGAGAAGACAATGGCAAATACAGCTTTTACTGATGATCAAATGCGCGACACCCAAGGATTGGTGTTTAGCGGTTACGGCGCTTTTCCTTATTGCAGTTATTATTTGCTGCAAATAAAAGATCCTAATAAAGCGCGTAGCTGGATAAAGCGTCTGGTAGACGAAAAAATAACGCCGGGCGAACCGGACAAAGCATTGAGAAAACAAACCGGCGCGCTGAATATCGCTTTGACCGCCGCTGGTTTAAGTGAACTCGGCGTTAATACAGGCAGTTTCGAACAAGCCTTTCAAGAAGGTATGCAATCGCGCAGCCGGGCGACGATTTTGGGCGATCAAGGCAAAAATGCTTCAACAGCTTGGTTATGGGGCAGTGACGACAAACCGGTTCATATTTTATTGATGTTGTTCTCCGTTGATGAAAAAACGCACAGCAAAAGCCAAAAAGAAGAAGAAACCGCATTTAAACAGGGCGGAGTCGTTTTGATCAAAGACCTTGAGCGTTTCGATACCACTAACTTGAATGAAGAAAAAGGCCGAGAACATTTCGGTTTTGCCGACGGCGTATCGAACCCTCTGGTTGAGGGATTTTCATCGCCCACTGAAACCGGATCCGGCAATGAGCAAGCGCCTAGAGTCATCCCTACAGGCGAATTTATTCTAGGTTATCCCAACGGCTACGACGGCAAAGTCACCAAAGTTCCGGGCGAAGAAACTTTAAAAGACGAGGAAAAATTCGGCTTTAACGGTACGTATTTAGTCCTAAGGCAGTTAGAACAAGATGTCCAGACATTTTGGACGTTTATCCGGAACGAAGCTAAAAAGCAAAAGATCGATCAAGATTATTTAGCTGCAAAAATCGTCGGACGCTGGAAAAACGGAGCGGTGGTTAAGCCGGACGAAACCAAGCCGCCGCAAATAACGGATGCGGATATGGCGTTGCGCAATCAATTCGATTTTCGCGATGATTACGATGGGAAGGGTTGTCCGTTCGGATCTCATATCCGCCGTACCAATCCGCGCGGACAGGGTTTAGGTATCGAGCAAAAAGTCGAAAACGGCCAGCTGACGCAAGCTAGCGTCGAAACGTCGCTTAAAGTCGCCAACCGGCATCGAATTCTCCGCCGTGGAAGAAGTTACGGCGCTTTTATTGAAAATCCGCTGAAAGAGAATATTTCCGGTGAGCGCGGCTTGTTTTTCATCTGTCTCAACGCCAATATCGAACGGCAGTTTGAATTTATTCAACACACTTGGGTAAATAGTCTGAAGTTCAACGGTCTCTACGACGAGGACGATCCGTTAATCGGTACTTACGCTTCGGCAAATCCCGGCTTTAAGCGCAGTTTTACTTTACCGGAAGACCCCTTAAGGCGCAAAGTGTGCGATTTTCAAGAATTTGTCAAACTGCGCGGCGGCGGTTACTTTTTCCTGCCGGGTATCAAGGCGTTGCGGATGATAGGCGGCTAGTACGTAACGGATTTACAATGCAAATGCAGGTTTAATAGAACTCCGTATCACATTTCAAGCCCTAAATTGTGATGGCTTAGCTGTAGTCGACGATACGGTTCGGTTTACGGCGGTTTTAACAAACATTAGCGGTAATTTTTCACAGCATTTTGTTGTGATTAACGTTAGAGTAATTTATAGCCGCCGGTAAATCTTTTATGTTTTAAGCGGTTAGCTATAAGCCGTTCTGTAAACCATTCAATCGCTTGGCAGGGTAGAGCAATGATCTTAATGTTCTCCGTTCGACCGGTTAAAGTCCTAATTTTGAGCATTGCGCTGACTGCAGGGTGCGCGGTGAACGAGACGGGATTGGTTTCAGTCCGCCATTTTGAAAACAGCGCCGTGCACATGGTTAATAAAGAAGCTTGGGGCGTTTACCTGAGCACGGGCGAAACGGATGGCGGGTTGGTATTCGGGCATATGAAAAGAAGTTTGTTTTATCTCAAACCGCAAAGCCCTATGGACTTAAAGCTGGAAAATTTAATAAAGACGTTTGAACAGGCGGCTTTGCGTGAATCGGAAAAAGTCAATATGGACTTATTGCAAAATCAATCGCCCATCGCTTGGGCTAGCGCTAACGAGGGATTTATAGTCAACGCCAATGCAATGCGGATCGGACTGATTTTAGGTCTGGAGTCGCAACAGGCAATCCGGCTCCCCAAGGATTTCGACGGCGCTTTTAGGTTGAGTTACAGTTCAAACGAGAAGCCTTTAGCCGGTTTTTATCGTACCAAGCTGCAAAAAACCGTTAACGAGTAGATTTTATTTTTACAGAAAATAGGAGGATCTATGAGACGTTTTTTATATTACGGGTTAATCGTCATAGGGTTGTCCGGTTGCAATGCAAAACATCTGGTGTATGTCCACGAAACGTCGCTCGGTCTGGATGCGGCGGTCAGTACGGAAGGTACCGGGCGATTCGTATTAGGTTACGACCGGGATACTTACGCTATCGTGCCGCGCAAGGGCGCGGGCTTGGATGCAATGACCTTGACCGCCCTGGGCTGTATCTACGCCAGCGGTTTGGACAATGTCAGTTTTAATCATTTCGTAGCCAGCGGTTTGGCGGCCGAGAATATAGCCCAGGACGACGCCACCCTTAAGCAGATTAAGACCGCTATTCAAAGAGGAGGTGATCAATGCGAACCCCAACAATAAATGCGCTAACGGTCGTGTTTGTGCTGACCGTTTTGTTATCAGGCTGCGAAAGCGCTTTGTATTTTTACGAGACCGATAAAATTTCCTTGACCGCCGAAGCGCGTCCCGATACTTCGCAACCGGTTCAAGGCAATTTAGGGGTAAAGGAACGCGTGGTGTTAATAGCGCCTAAGAAAGCCGACGCCGACGATGCGGTGTCGTCGATCAGTGCTTTCAATTTCAAGATAATTCCAGAGCCGGGAACGATCTTTAATCCGGTTTTAATCCAGACTGCATTTATTACCGGTGACGCCGCTTCCAGGTTGACCCTGCCGCAAGCCAGCGCTGCTGCTGAGGCGATAACCCTCGAGGGAACCGACATATCGTCTGCCGAAAAATTGGCCGGGGAAATTGCGGGAGAACTCACTTCCGAGGCCGATAGAGCTATTTTAAAAAACATTGCCCTGAGCGATTTTGCGGCCTTAACGGACCGGGATTATCAAGAAATCCTCCGGATAACGGAATTACAGCGGAGATCGTATACTGCCGGATTACATAAAGCGCTTAGTAAAAAATTAGTCCATTAAGGAATGGTCATGGATAAATTCAATTTTAAGTTCGTAGTCGTCAACCAAATGCCCACGACAACATCCTCGGCCGATAATTTATCGATCCAAATGTCGCGTGATTATGGCCGCGATGGCTGGGAATTGGTTTCGGTTACCCCGATACCGGGAACGTCGCCGCCGGGAATTTTATTAACCTTTCAAATAAAGTTTTCTAGCTGATAAGGTTTTGGAAAAATTTTCTAAGCCGGGACTATGGGGCTATAAAAAAAGTTATCTATTATCGGATTATGGGCCATGCCCTTTATTTGTTTGTACCGTTCGTATCTAAGCGGAGGTGCGGCTTTTAGTTTATAACTGTTGAGCGTGATGAAGCACACCGACTATTCAAATCGTAATAAGCATGAGCTGTAAGCGAATGGCATTTATAACTTCATAAGTTCCGGATTAAAATGATTTAACCTCGCTATCGTCCGGTGGCTATGAGCAGTTGATGAATTCAAACAAAAAATACCTTTTGAGCCAATCAAAACTCCAGGGCGATTTTTCCATACACGCTCCGTGGAATTTCCGTTGGTTTGGCGAAGGCTTCGCCTACGGCTTCCAAATGATAACTATCGAGTAAATTTTGCCCAGTAACCGACAATTCTATGTTGTTAACCGGTTTCCAAGCTAAGCGCGCATCCAGCGTGACATAACTGCCGATGTTTTGCGGACCGAGGACATTAAAGAAGGTGCTTTCGTCCACATAACGCAACCAAAAATCGAGATTTACGTTTTGGCTTGGGGTAATCACCGAACGTAGCGAGGTCTTATGTTGAGGCGATACAGTTTCGCGGTAAAACTGATTTTGCTCTAGCTCGGTTTTAAGAAAACTATAAGTTAAATCCCAGCGCCACCAATCCGACATTTGCCAAACCACTGATGTTTCGATGCCGAATGTGTGCCCCTGGCTGTTATTATTGATAACCAGCGGTTGATTAATCAGGAAGCTGTTCAGAGCCGGCGCGCCTGGGGTATAAGAACGGAGCGAGTTGTAATCGTTATAGAATGCGGTGGTGTCGACCGAAAGGGCTTTGGCTAAGGTCAACCGGTAACCTAATTCGAACGCAAGCAATTCTTCGGCCCGGAACGCGTTGGAACCTGTGATAATAACCGCCATCGGCAATGGGGCCGGGTTGATGGCGTTATTGGGCGGGATGAATTGGCTAGTCAGCCTTAAGGTGTCGTCGATAACGGAGGGGGTTCGAACTGCCCTGGAAATGGCGCCCCAGAAACGGTGCCGGTCGTTGGGCGCCCACAGTAGTCGAATGGTAGGCTGGGCTTCAAAGCCGGTATAGTCGTTGTGCTCGAGTTTCGTTCCGATAGTTAACCACAGTTCGTCATCTATTAAAGTAATTTCATCTTTGAAAAAAGTGCTGAAATAATGATCGATCGGATTTAATCTACCGACCGAAAAAATGTCCGGTAAAGGCAGTTTGCTTTCGCTGTCGGTGTACCGGTAACTTCCCCCCCAGGCAATGTTATTCCAAGTGTTTAGTTCAAAATCGTGTTGAAATTCGATATCGATCGTTTGCCGCGTTTCGTTATTAAAGATTTCTTTGCGGTCGTAGATATCGTAATAAAACTGTAGCGCGTAGTTTGAAGTGGGCGAAATGGTATGCTCGAAACGGCTTCTTAAATTTCCGCCTGTTGCTTGCGTGGCGTCGTGGACATCTTGAAACGGACCGGAGGGTGGCAATGAGGCAAAGAACAGACTTTGATTCATCTCCGACGTATAAGCATCGCCCGAAACGGTTAATGAATCTTTAGAACTTAAGTTGGAATCGATCCGGAAACCGCCTTGCACACTAGTCCAATTATCTTTGGCGTCTTGATCGTTCAGAAGTTTAAATTGATCTCTGTTAAAACCTTTCATATAAATTCTGGCGCTGGTATCTTTACCGATATCCGCACCGTAACGCACCGCCCCGAAGCCCTGCTCCTCGGTTCCGCCGCCGCCGGTAACGAGACCGCCTTGGGTATCCGAAGCCCGTTTTGTAATAATATTGATAACGCCGTTGACTGCATTGGCGCCCCAAAGTGCGGCGCCCGGTCCCCGGATGACTTCAATCCGGTCGATATCGTCGAGCATAACATCTTGCATTTCCCAATAAACGCCAGAAAAAGCCTGGGTATAGGTACTTCGTCCGTCGATTAGAACCAGGAGCTTATTGGCGAATCGTCCGTTGAATCCGCGTGCGCTAACCGCCCACTTATTCGCGTCGATTCTGCTAACTTCCAATCCCGGCGCCATTCTTAGCACGTCGGGGATATTCGTTGCGCCCGAGCGTTTAATATCCTCATGAGTGATGACAAATATTGCAGCGGCGGCATCGGAAAGGTGCTGTGCCTTCTTCGAAACCGAGGTGACTTCGATAGTCATGAGTTCTTCCGGACTTAAGTCGAAAAAATCTTTTTCGGGTTGAGCGTGGGCGGGATTAGAGCCAATTATAAAAACATAACCAAGTACTAATTGGCGAATAGTCTTCATGAGAAAAATTTTATTAAGTTATCGATTTATTAATCAAAAAGCGTTGTTAAATCAATATTTAACTATAAGAGATAAGGCGCAACTTTCGTGATAACTAGCGCCGCCGGGTTTAATGGCAAGTTTGCGAGCTATTAATATAGGCTAATTTCAAGTAATTACTGAGTAAATTTAATTTATTTTTAAGTTATTTGTGTCTAATCATGATCGTACAAGTTATTTGTGTTAGTACGAAAGCTAAAAAGATTGTTTGCCGGGAGTGTATTTTTTCTTAATCCGTTTTTAGGAGATTCCTTGGTTCGCCTTAATATAAGTGGTATAAAAATTGCCTAATTAAATATTTCGATGCAATCGACATAAGTATTTAGCGCTAAAGTCACTATTTAGGTGCAAATCGTTAAAGCTTTGCACTAATATGAAACAGCTCGACCTTTAACGTTAAATAAAAAGAGGGGATTATGCAGTTAGGAATGGTTGGCTTAGGTAAAATGGGCGCTAACATGGTGCGGCGTTTGATGGCGGGCGGTCATCAATGCGTGGGTTTCGATGTTAATAAAGCGGGTGTTGACGCATTAGTGGCGGAAGGCGCGCAAGGCGCGTATACCTTGGAAGAATTAGTCGGTACATTGCAACCTCCCCGTGTGGTTTGGTGTATGGTGCCGGCAGGTGAGCTTACCGAGAAGACGGTAACGGCGTTGGACGAACTGCTCCAGGCCGGCGATACGGTGGTTGACGGCGGCAACTCGTTTTATAAAGACGATGTGCGTCGAAGTAGAGCGCTCGCCGCTAAAGGTATACATTATATCGATGTAGGCACCAGCGGCGGTATTTGGGGGGTTGAGCGCGGTTATTGTTTGATGATCGGCGGCCCTGGCGAAGCCGTCAACAGGTTAAAACCTATTTTTAAAACATTAGCGCCCGGTAAAGGCGATATCGCACCTACGCCCGGACGGAATAAACCAGACGCTACGGCCGAACACGGTTATTTACACTGTGGACCAGCTGGCGCCGGACATTTCGTGAAAATGATTCACAACGGGATCGAATACGGCATGATGATGGCGTACGCGGAAGGTTTCGACATTATGCGGCATGCGAACGGAGAACAGTTACCCGACGGTTTCCGCTACGATCTCGATGTAGGTGAAATTGCCGAACTTTGGCGCCGGGGCAGTGTTGTGGAGTCATGGTTGCTGGATTTGACTGCGATTGCCTTACTGGAGGATCCGGAATTATCCGAATTTTCCGGGTATGTGGACGATTCGGGCGAGGGCCGCTGGACCGTTAACGCCGCCATCGAAGAAGCTGTGCCGGCGCATGTGTTAACCGCCGCTTTGTTTGCGCGTTTCCGGTCCCGGCAACAAGGTACGTTTTCCGACAAAATCGTATCCGCCATGCGTAAGCAATTCGGTGGTCATTTAGAAAAGAAAAAAACGTAAGCAGAGTTATCAATGAAAAATGTCTGTAAATGCCGTCAAGGCAGCTTTCGGAGTCACGAATGCCCGATCTAAAAACCGATAACCCGTTAACCGCCGGGATTAATATTACCCATGCGCCGCAACCATGCACGTTGGTCATTTTTGGCGGCGGCGGTGATTTAACCCGGCGTAAACTATTACCGGCTATTTACAATCAAGGTTTGGAGGGCGAATTGCCCGCCAATTTTGCCGTGCTGGGTTTGGCCATCGAAAAAATGAACGACGCCGAATACCGTCAATTTGCGAAAAAGGGCGTCGAACAGTTTTCCCGGCAACCTTTAGAAGCAAACTTTTGGAAGGGTTTCGAAAGCTGTTTGCATTATATTCAAGGTTCATTCGACGATCCCGAGGTTTATGCGAAATTAAAAGTCCGGTTGACCGAAATCGACGCCAGTTTCGGCATTCCCGGGAATCGCGTATTTTATTTGGCTATTCCGCCCACGTTTATCGAAATCGTCGTTAGACAATTAAAAGCCGCCGGCTTAGTGATGCCGGTAGACGACCATAGTCCTTTTTCGCGAATTATTGTCGAGAAACCGATAGGGCGCGATTTGGAAAGCGCACGCCGGGTCAACGCGACATTATCCGAGAGTTTTCACGAACAGCAAATCTACCGTATCGACCATTATTTAGGTAAGGAAACGGTGCAGAATATTTTGGCCATGCGCTTCGGCAACGCGATTTTCGAACCCCTATGGAATTCCAAGCACATCGACCATGTTCAGATTACCGTAGCGGAAGAAGAAGGCGTCGGCACGCGCGCCGGTTACTACGATAACGCCGGTGCGCTCAGGGATATGATTCAGAATCATATTCTACAATTGTTAACTTTGATAGCGATGGAACCGCCTTGGATTATGGATGCCGATGTCATTCGCGATCACCGGCAAGACATTTTGAATTGTCTCCGTCCGATAACCCCCGAGACTTTCGATCAGCATGTCGTGCGTGCGCAGTACGGTCCGGGGTTTAGTCATGGCGAAGATGTTCCGGGTTACCGGCGCGAAGCGGGTGTGGCTCAGGATTCCATTACTGAAACGTATGTCGCTCTTAAAATATTTATCGATAACTGGCGCTGGGCGGGGGTGCCGTTTTATATCCGTACCGGGAAGCGAATGCCGAAACGGGCGAGCGAAATCGCTATTCAGTTTAAAAGCGTACCGCCCATTTTGTTTAACGCCAATCACGATCAACCGTTGGAACCTAACGTGCTGGCTTTGAGTATTCAACCGAACGAAGGCTTGTCGTTACGCATAGCGACTAAGTTGCCGGGTGCAAAGTTGAAGATTTTTCCCGTTAAAATGGATTTCCGCTACGGTTCGACGTTTGGCGAGCAATCGCCCGAAGCGTACGAGCGGTTATTGCTAGATGTCATGGCGGGCGATGCAACCTTATTTATGCGGCGCGATTCGGTCGAGTCGTCGTGGGCGTGGATAGACAGCATCTTAAATACGTGGACAAGCAGCCGGACGCGCTGGATACCCGAATACGCCGCCGGAACCTGGGGGCCGATTGAGGCGGACCGGCTCATCGAAACCGATAACCGCAAATGGCGCACATTATGATAGCTAAAGATTGCGTTTCTAAGGTTTTCCGGCAAGAGTGCAAGTTGGACAGCATAGCTGATATCGAGCCTGGTCTAGGCCGGTTATGGGCGCAGTTAAACCAAGATATCAATAGCGATGGTTTCGCCATAATCATGCGCGCTTGCATGTCTAATTTAATTATCTATTGCGATACGCCGCAAGAAGCCGAAACGATCGATCATGAAATCGCCGGTATCGTCGATGATCATCCGTCTCGCGTTATTTTGTTAATCGATAACGGCAGTCCAAGCTCGGGTTCGATCGAAGCGGATATCGAGCTGTATTACACGGAACTGGATCACGGTTGGCAGGTGTGCGCGGAACGGATCGATATTACAGCGGCCACCGCGATGAAAGACCGTTTGCCTTATGTGGTGAGGACCTTATTAATCGGCGATTTACCCACGACGTTTTGGTGGGCTTCGCAACGTGCGCCATCGATGGCGGGCGAGGTTTTTTTACAATTGGCGGAGTTAGCGAACCAGGTTATTTACGATAACGTCGGCTGGGTTAATCCGGCGCAAGGTGTCGCCACGATGACGCGTTGGGTGGCGGCGCAACAAAATACCCAAATTGTTCATAATCTGGCTTGGCGGCGTTTCACCAATTGGCGAAAATTGATCGGCCAGGTGCTCGACCCCCTGGCTGCTCCCGGCGCTCTGGATAATCTGCATACCATCGAAATTGCTCACGGGCCGCATGCATTACCTACGGTTTGGCTGCTGGTCGGCTGGTTATCGGACCGGCTAAATTGGCAAGCGGCCGACGGTAAAAGGCTTTCCGATTCGGAGTTGATTTGGCGATTCAGGAACAACCGGCAAACAATCAAAGTTCAAGTCAAACGGTTGCCGGAGGGCGATCCTTTAATTTACCGGTTGCTATTCGATTGGAATACCAAAGACAGTCCGGGCAGGATTTGTTTTAACCGGTTGGACCGGGAGCGTATCGGTATTGTCGAAAAAGAATCGACTGTACCGCCCCGGTTATTTACTTCGCAAGTGCCGGCGCGGTGCGCTTTGGTGACCGCGCAACTTGCGCAGCGTACCCGGGATAAAATATTTGAAAGCGCGTTGAAGTCGTCGCAGGCGATGGCGGCGGTATTTCAGCAATGACAATGATTCGCGCGGAGTTGTTGTTGTGGGCAGAATAGTATTTTCTTGGCTAAGTTTTTAATAAACATAAATCATTCAAATTTAGAGCGCTTACATATTAAATCCTCAAATACCCCGTTTGCGCCTTTCTGCTTTTTTCTATTAAAGCTTAGCTAAAACGGCTTTGTAAAGCCGATTTTAGCCCTGTCCTTCCTATTTTCCAGCAACGTATGTCGCGAGTTCTTAGTACGCCAACGAAATTTAGTTTTCATTCCAATAAAAAATACCCGGAAGATGGCGTTTAAACCGTTTTGCGGCCAAGGAATGACGCATCGGTCACTTTGGAAATCAGTGTTGCCGATACCTCGGCACCGTACAATTCCTTAAAGGCGGTAACAATATCCCGAGTCGTTATAACCCATAGGTCATTTATGCCCTTTGGCTTACAAGTTCAAGATTTTATCATCCAGGGAGGTAAAACGGGTTTACCCAAGGGTACAAGTGGTGCTTGCTGACCAGTTGCGGTCCAAAGCTGCTGTCCCGGTCTCGCGGGATAGCCACTTCAAATTGGGCGTCCTCCGTTTTCAGGGTCTTATTAGAGAAGCATTGCTGCGTCCGATCTGGTATTTGCCGTATCCCGAATGGCTCATCCAATTCGGCATTTAACGCGGTCTCAACGGTTATCTTGGTCAGCATTTGGCTGAAGGCAGTAAGGTCTTTTTCGGTTTTTATGCTTTTCGCCGCCTCGCGGGCAAACGCTTCAAGTTCTGCTTTGCTCGTAGCGCTTATCCTCTCCCAATAGGTGAATCAATGATAAGCAATTACACAAATTAATTTACAGTCTCCAATAACCGCGCAATGCCGTAGTTTTTGGAGCGTCCGTAACTATTGGCATATTGATCTCGATGGTGGGCAATAACCTCACCAATCAAATCATCCGAAGCCTTGTCATGGATAGACTCATATTCAAGTTCTTTTACGCGCTTATCATGCCATTGTTGTGCAATTGATGCATTTGAAAAAGGCTTATTCTCAATGCTAACTTTCCCGTCAATCTTTTTTTGAATGAATATCCGGTATGATGTGGTGCCGTTTCTGTTCTTTATTTTTATTGGCTTTGCCATAGTAAAAACACGATGAAAATTAACGTGTGAATAACGAGTGGTGTAATGTACAAAATATCCTAAAGTATCAATTTTTTTACATAAATATGCAGGGCAATATCCAGTAAAATAGCAACATTACATCACATAGGTTCTGCGTTGACCCCATGAGGTATAGAAACTTGGTACATGGTAATAGGCATTGTCTTTACTCCAATGATTAGCGATTAATGGTGGGCAAGTCTAGTAAGAACTATAACTCAAGTACACCGTCAAACTTATAGTCAAATGAGGTCAACCAATGGGTAAAAATAACGACAAAATAATCGTTTACTATGACGGTGCTTGTCCCGTGTGTGTCCGGGACAGGAATAATTATGAAAAAATCTCGGGGAAGGGTGCAGGGCAGGTTTGCTGGTTTGATATTACCGGACAAGAGAGCCAATTGCGTAACCTAGGCATCGATCCTCAAAAAGCGTTACCCGAGCTGCATGTCAAAGATGAAAGCGGCCGAGTTGTTTCGGAATTGGATGCCTATATCCTGCTCATGGGCAAAGTTCCCTTGTTGAAACCGATTGCCTGGTTGATTGGCCTGCCAATAATACGCCCAACACTCGCCAAAATTTATCATCAGCAAGTCAACCGGCGCTTAAAAGCCAGGGGCTTGTTTTGATGGCATGTTGTTATTCCTGCGGCATAGCACACACCATTAATAACCGACCATTATAACCGTTCAGCTTTGCTTATTGCTAAACGGGGACACTGAGCCATCTTTGACATTAATCGTGTACGCCTGGCCAAACCCGGCAACGTACCGGCCACTTTCAGGAGATAAGGCAAATAAATGAAAATCGGATAAGGAACGCAGCAAATTGACTACTTCGCCAAACTTATCCTGTAATGCCGTTAACTGGGTAGTGTGAATTCCCTCATGACGACTTATTTCCCTGGCCTTACAATTGAATACCACCCGTTCACGGGCAAAAAGGTTACGGGAATCAGCTTCCGGGCGGATAAACATAACCGAAGCTTTGGGATTAGCGAGCAAATTGGCAGTATGGGCGGCAAGCTCGCTGACAAAGATATAGAAACAGCCCGCCTGATCCCGTACAAAGGGGGCATAGCTAAGGTCAGGCTCATTATTTATTGATGCCGTCGACAGCAGCAGTGTTTGCTGTGAGGCAAGCAGTTCCTGCAAGGCGTTTGCCCTTACGGTTAAGTCTTCTGTGTCGTTCATTTTTAAGCTTACTGATTGTGTCAGGCAAACGATCCCAATTGGCTCTGCAACCTATAAAAATAGGGCGAGTGTAACCCAAAGCGGCTAAGGTTGGTTTTTATCAGCTTCGTAGAGTGACGGGCTGATACCTGCTTGGGTGAGATGCTCCCGTAGTTGTTTGATGTCTTGCTTGGTGCATTCACTGCCGTGGTGTGGGTGGTGCATGATAAATTCAATTTGGTTGAGCACCACACGAAAACGGGCGCCATGGACGGGTTCTATGGTCGCCCCCAAGTGGTGGAGCAATGATTCAACTTCCCGCCAGTGCATATTTGCACTGACCGGTTCCTGAAATATTGCCCTAAGCAGGGTTATATGGCGGCTCATGACAGGGGACTCCTTTATTACTAGATTTCAAAGCAGAATACTCCTCAAAAGCTTTATTAATCAATAGAAAGTTACCTAATAGTTTTTCGAGCGGATTGAACACGAATGTAAATTTTCGCTTGAGTAAACTCATTTTTATTTTGGATGGAATGAACGCAACAAACTTGGTAGACCAAAGCGCCGCATAGTCGAAAGTTTAGGTAGGGAGTGCAAAAAAACAATATGCACGAATCCTTGTGGCCACTTTGTTTAGAGTCCATACGAGTGGAAATAGGTATCGTTAGCGTTGTCCCCATAAGGTCGAAATGGGCGCAGCCCATAGGCGATCACCGAGCGGCAAGGTCTCAGTGCCATCGTAAAGTATGACCCCCAACATAAATTGACTTTTGGCAACGCTTATCAAGCGCTTGAGTCCTCTTAAGTCACTTTCCTTAATTGTCGCCGATGCCTTGATTTCCACACCGACCAATTGACCCCCTGCATTTTCGGCAACGACATCGACTTCGTACTGGTCGTGGTCGCGGTAGTAGAATAACTGATAGTCGCCTTCGGAATTCGTAGTGTGCTTGAGCAGTTCCGAGTATACGAACGTTTCCAGCACATTGCCAAACTGGCTGCGATTTTGACCGGCCAAGTCTGGTGTCAGGTCAACGAGGGTAGCCAGTAACCCGGAATCGATGAATTGCAATTTGGGTGTTTTTACCACCCGTTTGAGCCGGTTGCTGGCCCAAACATCAACGCGCTTGAGCAAGAACATTTCTTCAAATACACCAATGTACCGGGAGGCAGTTTTATGGTCCAGTCCCACTTGACCACCTAACTGGGTGTAGTTGCACATTTGACCGGAAATATGTGCCAATCCCTTCAAAAAACGGGGCAGTTGGTCAAGCCGGTCGATGTTTGCCACATCACGTACATCGCGTTGGATAATCGCATCTAAATATTGCCGGCTCCAAGCGGTACGCCGACGATGAGTGGTTCGCACAATTGCTTCTGGATAGCCGCCTTGAAAAACTGCTTCGACCAATTCCCCGCCCACAAGCGGCGTAGAGACTGAAGGCAGTCTACCAGCAAAAACTTCGTCTAACCAATTGAGGGCGGCACCTCGCATCTCACCCTGCGAGAGCGGAAGCAACGTCAAGGTTTCCATCCGCCCAGCAAGGGAATCGGCAACAGTGGGCAGTGCCATCAAATTAGCCGATCCGGTGAGCAGGAAGCGCCCAGGGCGGCGATCTTCATCGACAGTTTTTTTGATGGCGAGCAGCAATTCCGGGGCGCGTTGGATTTCATCAATGACGGCACGATCCAGGCCGCGAACCATCCCAACCGGGTCTTCTTTGGCCGCTAATAGGGTCAACGCATCGTCAAGCGTGAAATACTTGCGATCCTGGCCTGCAATCTGACGAACCAATGTAGTCTTGCCAGCTTGCCGTGGGCCAACAATCATTACGACGGGTGTATCCGCCAGCGCCTCAGCAATGCGTGATTCGATATGCCGTGGATAGAGTTGGGATTGCTTGTCCATAGCAGCCAATATATCGTGCAACAGGGAATTAATCAACTAAATATAGGGAAATACATATAAAAAAATTGGGAAAGTTTATACATTAAATAGGGTGTTTGATGGCCAAATTCATAGAACTCTACAAAAAGAACGGCGTAACTTATTATTTTGGTGACCTAATTTCTAAATATATGTTTTCTGATCCAAAAAATGTCAGGATAGGACTGTTCGCTTATGCAAAGAACTTGACATCACAACCAGGCAGCGTATGTAACGTACTGTTTTTTATTGGGGTGGACTAGCTTTTCTCAAGTACGGATTAGGTGTTGGCGATCCTGCCTTGAACAATGAGCCGATAACCGCCGAATAAGTGCGTCTTCGAGATCAGATTCCGAATATTTATCCTTGAGATCCAGAAATTCCAATATGCAGGTGGCTTTGATGGCTTCTTTAGGTGTAAGTGCATCGCCCAATAGTGCCACCTCGCCCTTTTCCAGCATCGCCGCCATGTTGCGTGACAGGGTAGTGCGTTCGTAAAACTGGCTGGAAATTTGCCGATCCATTTGCCGCACTGTCCAACCGCCGCGCAGGGCTTCGGTTTCGTAAAAAGCGCGGGGACCGTTCATTCTTTAAAGAAAGCAGCCGCACATAGGCAGACCAGGGCAGGGAAAAGCGACGAGCCAGCGTAGCGAGATCGGGTGAGGAGGACATTCCAGGCGATATATGTAATGTCCCAATATTCAATTTTTCAGACACCGTCTGAAAAATTTGTTCAGGAGGTCAAGCCAAATGGAAACGGCGCATTTGGCTCAAATTGACCACCCTAAAGCCTCGACCAAATCGGGCTGTCAGATCGTCAGCTAGGCGTTGAATCAAGTGTTCGCCATATTTGGCTCGTCCCTGCCCACTTTACTCAGCATCGATGATGCCCGTTTGTTGTTGTCAACCCATTCCAGTCGGGTTATTTCTGATAGTCTTCGGCTGGAAAAGTAAGCAAACCAAATTAAATCGGACACGGGGGTTTTGGTGCTTAACTTCTTAAAATATCGGGTAAGTTTAAGTAATTCAACTCATCTTGGCAGCCTGTCACGGCTAGCTGATTTGGCAACTAATCTTTCCTGTTTTAAAACCACCATTGCCCGTTCGAAGACGCCCGGATGATAATCAAACCTTCGGTGGCACTCATTGTGCGAAGCATAGTTCTCAACCATATGACATCATTCAGGACGGTCTGCGGTTTTGCGCTTTTGTTTCGTTCTACGCAATGGGCGATAATGTGCTTTGCCGATAACTTTGCACAGGGTATTTCTGCAATTGGGTGCTTCAATAACCGCGCAATGTCGTAGTTTTTGGAGCGTCCGTAACTATTGGCATATTGATCTTGATACCGGGCAATAATCTCGCCAATGGTATCTTCCAATGTTCTGCCATGAATGAACTCATACTCAAGCTCTTGAAGGCGTTTGTCGTGCCATTGTTGCGCGAGTTCTTTTTTTGAAAATGTCTTGCTCTCCCTATGCTCATTTCCATCAATCGTTTTTCGCATAAATATTCGGTAAGATACCAATCCATTTTTGTTTTTTATCCTGGTCGGCTTTGACATGATTGCACCCCCACTTTACCGCACGATGAAATTCATCGTGCGTATATAGTGCGGTAAAGTGCAAAAATAATCCCAAAGATCAATAAATATTCATGAATTATCCAAGCAATATCCAGGTAAATAGCGGCATTGCACCTCATAGGTTCTGCGTTGCCCCCATGATGGATTGGACCGACCGGCATTGCCGGTTTTTTCACCGGCTCATTTCCAATCAAGCGTTGCTTTATACCGAAATGGTCACGACGGGTGCTTTAATCCACGGCGACCATCATCGTTTTTTGCAATATGACGAAAGGGAACATCCCGTCTCCTTCCAGCTTGGTGGTAGTAATCCAAGGGAATTGGCTATTGCTGCAAAGCTGGTAGAAGATTACGGCTACGATGAAGTTAATTTGAATGTCGGTTGCCCCAGCGACCGGGTGCAAAACGGGCGCTTCGGCGCGTGTTTAATGCTTGAACCTGAATTGGTGGCCGATTGCGTATCGGAAATGTCCCGAGCAGTTTCGATTCCTGTGACGGTTAAATCGAGAATCGGCGTCGATGAGAAAGACTCTTATGAAGAACTGCACGATTTTGTTAAAAAAATTTCAGTTGCAGGTTGCAAAACTTTTATTATCCATGCCCGTAAAGCATGGTTAAAAGGGCTGTCTCCAAAAGAAAACAGGGAAATTCCGCCGTTAAATTACGAGGATGTCCGTCAAATTAAAGCAGATTTCCCCCACTTAAATATCATTATCAATGGTGGGATCTGCGATTTAGACGATGCCGAAAACCTGAATAAAGAGCTGGACGGTGTAATGGTGGGGCGTGAAGCGTACCATAACCCATATTTATTGGCAGAGGTAGATCAGCGGATTTTTAACTTACCTACACCTAAGAAATCACGTTACGAGATATTGGATTTGCTGATGCTCTATATTGAAATACAGCTTGCTAACGGCATCCGATTAAATAACATTACCCGCCACATCCTTGGCTTATTTCACGGCGAACCCGGCGCTAGGGCGTGGCGCCGGCATTTAAGCGAGTACGCTGTAAAGCCGGGTGCTGGTCTCCAAGTGGTGCATGACGCCATCGCATTTACTAATCATTAAGGTATACTTCCGCAATTAATTATAAAATCAGCGCACAATGGAAGAATATTTTTCGAAAATTATTGCAGCGATAGGGGAAGATCTCAATCGTGAAGGTTTAATTGAAACACCCAAAAGGGCGGCAAAAGCATTCAAGTTCTTAAATAACGGATATGAAAAAACGTTGGAGGAAGTGCTTAACGGTGCGATATTTACTGCCGACTCCGAGGATATGGTGATCGTAAAAGATATCGAATTGTATTCGCTTTGCGAGCATCATTTGCTGCCTTTTATCGGTAAATGTCATGTCGGGTACTTGCCTAAAGGCAAAGTTATGGGCTTATCTAAAGTTGCCCGTGTGATCGATATGTACGCTAGACGTCTACAAATCCAGGAAAAACTGACGAAACAAATTGCCGATGCGATCGAGACCGCGACAGGCGCTAGAGGGGTTGCCGTTGTGATTGAAGCTAAGCATTTGTGCATGATGATGCGAGGGGTGGAAAAGCAAAATTCGATCATGACGACTTCCGTGATGACCGGGGCGTTCCGTAAGGAAATCAGTACCCGTTCCGAGTTTTTAAACTTAATAAACCGTTAGCCTATACTCCGGCTTATGGTTGAGAAAAAAACAGGGGTAGTGCTGGTTAATTTAGGTTCGCCCGCAGCGCCCACGCCATCGGCGGTAAGACGGTTTTTAAAGGATTTTCTATGGGATCCGCGAGTTGTTAATATCCCGAGACCCGTTTGGTGGTTGATTTTACATTTGTTTGTGTTGCCTTTCCGCCCGAAGCGGTCGGCATCCGCATACCAAAAAATTTGGACCGGACAAGGTTCACCGCTGGTTTATTTTACCCGCCTGCTGAGCGAAAGATTAGCTAAAAGCTTTAAATCCGAAAGTATCAGTTACGCCATGCGTTACGGCGAACCGTCCGTTGCCGGTCAGTTGCAGATGTTCAAGGCGGAAGGTATCGAAAATATAATCATCCTGCCGCTTTACCCGCAATACTCCTCTACGACCTCGGCTTCGGTATATGACGATGTTGTTAAGGAATTGAATCAATGGCGGCATCTTCCCAACTTTCAATTCATCGCCGGATACCACAGCCATGAAAGCTACATCGACGCAATAGCCGAATCAATTCAAGCGTATTGGCAAGAGCACGGTAGAAACGAACTGCTCGTAATGTCGTTTCACGGTCTGCCCGAGTTGTTAACCAAATTGGGCGACCCTTACTATCATCAATGTCAAGAAACGGCAAAACTTATTGCTGAAAAACTCGGTCTCGGCGAAAAAAAATGGTTACTGGTTTTTCAATCCCGTTTTGGGAAAGCGGAATGGTTGAAACCTTATTGCGCCGATACCTTGCAAAAGTTGCCGGGTCAAGGTATTAAATCGGTCGATATCGTGTGCCCCGGCTTTTCGGTTGATTGCTTAGAAACATTGGAAGAAATTGCCATGGAAAATAAGGCGCTGTTCATCGAAGCGGGCGGCCGGGATTATCGTTATATTCCCGCGCTGAATGACTCGGAAGCGCACGTTGCTGCGATAAGGGCTATACTGGAAGAAAGGTTTTGAGCGGCTAAATAGATGTGAATCCGATGTCGATGATTAAAAGGGCGATTAAATGCAAGAAACCATATTAAAAAGCTGGCAAAACGAACCTTGGCCGGTCGTAAAATCTAATAAACCACTTCCGGTAGGAGAGGCGGTTATTGACGAAAGCGCGTTCAACGCGCTAGAAATTGACAAAGTTTTTGAGTCCGCGAATTATGCATCGACCACAGTGGGTAAAGCGGTGTTATTCCGCTCCTTGTGCCAACCGCTAAATGATATTAAAGCCATTAAGGCAAAACAAGACGCCGTTAAGGAACTTGCAAAAAGTCCGTCTTTGAGGCTACAGGCCGAAAGTATCGTTGAAACTGCCGCGGCGAATGAAAAAAATCTTTATTTATTGTTTTTCGGCGAGTTTTTGGGTGCTTTTTCACAATCCAGAGCGCAAAACGAGATAGAAGGCTACGGCTATCGCCAATACAAAAACGGCGTCCGGTTTTTTCAGGAAGCTGCAAGCCAAGCACACGGTGTTGCAACGCCAAAATCGAAATATCTCAATGAATTAATCGATAAAATAAAGTCGTTCAGCGAAACCCGCGAATTTTCTCTTATGGCAGGGCCGGTTTACATCGTAGAAGGTAAAATTAAAAGTAAGGAAGAACAAGGCAATTCGCGTTTCCCTATTCCGGTGATTTTTAAGCCGCAAATATTCAAACCGTTTTTGTTATCCGGGCTGGTTTTGTTGCTTTGGCTTATCTCGATGTTTTCGCCTGTCGATATCACTCCGTCATTACCGGCGGTTTCGGTCTTTTTAGGGCCGTTGGCGTTGCTTTATTTTCCTATTATCGGCGGATACGATAGAGATAACTGTATTATTCCGCTCCGGAAATTGTACAAAGAATCCGAGGTTATCGGGGAATTTTTGGATGCTTTAGGCCGATTAGACGAATTGCTTTCGTTCATCAAATTTTCGGAAAACTTCGGGTGTGCTACGGTGCTGCCGAAATTCGACGACGCCAAACATCACCGGGTCAATCTCACCGCAGCGGTTAATCCGGTATTAGGAAAAGCAAACCCCGATTATGTCGGTAATGATTTTGTGTTGGACGACGATAAATTGGTCTTGCTGACCGGTCCGAATAGCGGCGGTAAAACGGCTTTCTGTAAAACCGTTACCCAAATTCAGGTGCTGTCACAAATCGGTTGCTACATTCCGGCGAAAGCGGCAGCTTTAACCGTCGCCGATAAGGTTTTTTACCAAGCGCCCGAAATCAGTCACCTTGACGACGGCGAAGGCCGTTTCGGTACCGAACTTAAACGCACCAAGGACATATTTCTGGCAACCTCGGCTAAGAGCTTGGTGGTATTGGATGAACTATCCGAAGGCACAACCTTTGAGGAAAAAATGGAAGCGTCGTCCAATGTCCTCAACGGTTTTTACCGGAAAGGCAATAGTACGATTCTGATAACCCATAATCATCAACTTGTCGATCAATTCGCGAGCGCCGGAACCGGCATCCCCATGCAAGTTGAATTTGCTAAGGAGGCGCCGACATACCGTTTAATTCCCGGTATTTCGAGGGTTAGTCACGCCGACCGGGTGGCCAAAAAAATTGGTTTCTCCAAAGAAGATATCGATAATTATTTAGCGAAATCAAAATGATATTAGGGAGTGCGTTAACCAATAGCGCCACCAAGGCCATGTTGCTCGGTTCGGGCGAGTTGGGCAAAGAGATCGCGATCTCGTTACAACGTTACGGAATCGAAGTCATCGCCGTTGATCGCTATGCCAATGCGCCTGCCCAGCAAATAGCCCACCGCAGCCATGTCATTACGATGACCGACGCCGAAGCATTGCGCAAAGTCATTGATTTGGAGCAACCCGACATTATTATCCCGGAAATTGAAGCCATTGCGACCGAGGTGTTGCGCGATATTGAGGCGGAGGGGCTGGCGAAAGTCGTGCCGAATGCGAAAGCAATCCAATTGACGATGAACCGGGAAGGGATTCGTGCCCTGGTAGCCGAAGAGCTTAAGTTACCCACTTCGAAGTACGCATTCGCTCAAAGTTTCGAACAACTTAAAGACGCAGTTGAGAATGGCATTGGCTATCCTTGTTTCGTTAAACCCACCATGTCGTCTTCCGGTAAAGGCCAAACAATGGTAAAAAGCCTGGAAAAACTTGAAGATGCGTGGAAATATGCTAAAGTCAGTGGCAGGGTCGATACCGGTAAAGTAATTGTCGAAGCTAAGATAGACTTTGATTTTGAAATTACCTTATTAACAATCAGGGCATTGGACGGTGAAGGCGTTGTCCGTACCTATTTTTGCGAACCTGTGGGTCACATTCAAGAGCAGGGCGATTACCGGCAAAGCTGGCAACCGCAAGCAATGAGCGAAGCGGCCTTAGGTAAAGCAAAAGACATTGCGCAACGGGTGACGGATGCGCTCGGCGGAGTGGGCTTATTCGGGGTCGAGTTGTTCGTGAAAGGCGATGATGTCTGGTTTTGTGAAGTAAGTCCCAGACCGCACGATACCGGTATGGTTACAATGACGACTCAAAAGCTGAATGAATTTGAATTGCATGTGCGGGCAATCCTGGGTTTACCGGTATTAACCGGTTTACAAACACCAGGCGCTAGTGCGGTCATTCTCTCGGATATCGAAACAAATGAAATAGTTTATAAGGGCTTAGATAAAGCATTGGCGGTGCCTAACACTGAAATAAGGCTATTCGGAAAACCGGAGGCCTTAAAAAATCGCAGGATGGGCGTTGCCTTGGCAGCGGCTGAAAGCGTCGATGAAGCAAAAAAACGAGCGGTGCAAGCCGCAAATTTGATTGAGATTCTCCCATGTTAGCAGGTATATCATGATAAAAAATGTATTTTTATTGATTGCGCTATCCGCTTGTCCGGTCGTGCATGCCGGAACGGTTATCAAGAAAATCGTTGATTCCAGCGGTCGAATTACCTATACCAACCTCAGCAGCGATACTGTCAGAGGCAAAATTATCAAGAAGTTCGATACCGACGGCATTCTTTATCTTAGAAATACCCGTCCGAGTTTGGCGAGGCATGTGATCAAAACCAGCTCAAATCGCTACAGCTTTAGGCCAGGTTACGATTTACCCTCATTATTTCATCTCACCGACAATAACTACCGCAGCAACAGTTATGGCGCAAGTCCAAGCGCTTACAACAAAAGCAAGTTCTCTAGCCTTATCGCCGATGCGGCGTCCAGGAATCAAGTCGATGAAAAGCTTGTTCATGCTGTAATCCAAGCGGAGTCCGCTTATAATCCTAGCGCTGTTTCCCGCACAGGCGCGGTCGGGTTGATGCAGTTAATGCCAGGCACCGCAAAACGTTACGGCGTGATGAATAGAACGGATCCAGAACAGAACGTCGATGGCGGTACGCGTTATCTAAAAGATCTACTCGATATGTTCAATTATAATCTCGGGTTAGCGGTTGCCGCTTATAACGCGGGAGAAGGCGCAGTAATGAAATACAATAATTCTATACCGCCTTATCCGGAAACTCGAAATTATGTTAAGCAAGTACTCTCGCTTTATCACCGGCCGTTATAACCGGCGATGCCGGATCAATGAGTTTTTGTCAAAAACAAGTGATTGGGGTTAATGCAACAGCGAATGTTACAGCGATGGCTTAAATGCAAGCCATCCGGGATTTTGCCATTTTGCGTTTCCCACGTCAGTTTGTCGGTGCAAAGTTCTTCGTCACCGATCCGGATCCGTCCGTAATCCTTTTGGGTTTCTCCCAACCATAACCAGCAACCTGTTTCGGTAACGGGAATCACATTTTCCATTAGTGTATCTAGCGTTATTGGATTAATCATATTTGGCGCTCCTTAATTCACTTAAGTTATAACGATAAACATATTTAACATTAGTTTTGTTAACAAAATATGAATGTTAAATAATCCGGTATAAATTATTCGAGCAATATTTATACCGGCCTGATTACGCACAATAAATGCGATTTTGCCGGGAAATTTCAGGTTTTAGTTAAACAGGCGTACTAAAAAAGCGCAATGATGCACTGATTTGATTCAAAGCGCTGGTTGTTTAGCGGGAGAATGCTATGACCCGCTTATTGAGCTTCTATAATCGGGTACAAGCAAGGCCAGCGTTATGGATAGGCAATAAGATGCAGGAAATTTAAAATTTGGGGTTAAGGGTTAATGGCGTAGGTTTCGGTATAAGTATTCCCTTTTTTACAAACGTCTCTCGATGTCGGGCTTTCGCACGACATATCGGTAATCTCCGCTTTCAACGTGCCCGTGGTGTCCGGGATGAAAAAGAACCGGAAATTAGGATCGGAACTGATTGCAATATCGGTTTTGGCGATTAAGATCGGCTTATCGTTAAAACTAACCTTCATTTCTTCTACAAAATGCGATTTTTTAATAAACCGGGTGACTTGATCCATCTGCATGCCGCTTAAATTGGGATGGCTGATCAGTAATTGCACCAGCGTGGGTTCTTTGGTTTTAACGCCGGTATCCAGACGGAATTTCATTTTACCCAAGCGCTGCATCGCGGCGTCCAAATCCGCGCCTACTGGCGCGGAGCAACCGCCGCTGGCTTTCACGTATTTTTTAGTCATGTACAATTTACCGTCGTTCATTTCCGCGATGGCGCGCACATAGCTGTAGGTGTTAATCCGAATCCGCATCGCCAAATCGGCTTTGCCGCTTTGCGGGGTAAACTCAAAATCGCCGACGAAAGGGAAGGGGTTCTTATCGACCAGCACTAAAATCTTTTTAATGTAATTGTTTTCCGATTGGTTAACTTTACTGACGATTTTTAACGGTACGAGGGCGGGATCTTCCGCCCGTACCGGCGCATCCAATTCGATGACGTTATCTGATTCTTCAATCGTTTTACCGGAAAAATAACGGTTTTTTAAGGTATTGTTCCATTCTGTTTCATCTTCTGCAGCGAATGCATATAGTGGAAGCGATATTAGCATTATCAGGACGGCGCCGAATTTTAGGGAATTCATTCTGTATTTCCTCCGTATGAACAATGAATTAAAGAAGCTAAAAATGCACTCGATAAGTTAAAACTACCAGCTCTTATTGTCCTGAGTTTTCAACAGATGGCAATTATTATTTAGAGAACGGCTTGAGCGACCCGGATATTGAATAGATCTTAAGAGATTTTAACATCCGTTCGTTTTGAGATTAAGGAAAGGTAGATGTTAGGTTAGGCTCTCATCCGGAAAAAGCGTCCGTGTAAAATTATTTAGCGTCTCTTTGGATACGGTTGCATTATATCTAAGTAGCTATCAAATGAATTAGTTTTGATAGTAATGGAGCGTGTTATCAAGCTGATTAGATGCTTTTATCAGGTGTCTTTTAATTGATTTCAGCTTATCATTCGGCTCAACTTAGATTCACAAGAAAATAATCATGAAAGAACTGCGTTTTAAACGGCTATTGCCGATCATTTATATACTGGTTTCCGCTTGCGGTCAGCCCGGACCGTTGTATTTACCGACTGATAAACCGCCTATTTACGTTCCGCCAGCTGAGCAAACTAAAATAGAAACGGAAGCAAAGCCCGAAACAGCGCAAAAAGAGATAAAATCACCGCGGCAACCGGACAACAATCAACCCAAAGAACAATAAAAACAATGGATTATTTTAATTATCAAAACGATGAGTTATTTGTTGAAGACATCTCTGTGCAAGACATTGTTTACCAGCACGGCAGCCCTTGCTACATTTATTCCCGAGCAACCTTGGAACGGCATTGGAAAGCCTTCGATAACGCTTTCGGTCAACATCCGCACCTGATTTGTTATGCCGTAAAAGCCAACTCCAATCTTGCCATCTTGAATTTACTGGCGCGCTTGGGTTCAGGCTTCGACATCGTGTCGTTAGGTGAATTGGAACGCGTCATTGCGGCGGGCGGCGATCCGAAAAAAATCGTGTTTTCCGGTGTCGGCAAACGCGAGGATGAAATTCTCGCCGCATTAAAAACCGGTATACGCTGTTTTAATGTCGAAGTCTCCGGCGAACTCGACCGCATTAATGTGCTCGCCGAACAACTGGACATCGTTGCGCCGGTATCGTTTCGAGTGAATCCCGATGTCGATGCCAAAACCCATCCTTATATATCGACCGGCTTAAAAGAAAATAAATTCGGTATCGATTTCGATGAAGCGCTGCACGAATACCGCCGCGCAGCGGCAATGCCCAACATTAAAGTGGTGGGCATCGATTGTCATATCGGTTCGCAACTCACCGAAACCACGCCCTTTTTGGATGCGCTTGAGCGCATCCTCGGACTTGTCGACGCCCTGAAAGCGGAGGGAATCCATCTCCATCATCTGGATTTGGGCGGCGGCTTGGGCATTTGCTATAAAGACGAGCAACCGCCGGAGCCGAGCGAATATATACAAGCAATCTTAGCGCGCTTAGCCGATCAACCTTATGAAATTCTGCTCGAACCGGGCCGCGCCATTGTCGGCAATGCCGGTATTCTAGTAACTCAAGTTGAATATTTGAAAACCACACCGCATAAAAACTTCGCCATTGTCGACGCTGCGATGAACGATTTAGTCAGGCCGTCGTTATACAGCGCCTGGCAAGCGATTATTCCGGTCACCCGGCAAAGCGACGAGTCCGAAAAACATTGGGATATTGTCGGCCCAGTCTGCGAAACCGGCGATTTTCTCGGCAAAGACCGGGTTTTAAAGCTTAAACAATATGATTTGTTGGCGATACGCTCCTCGGGCGCTTACGGATTCAGCATGAGTTCCAATTACAATTCCAGGCCGCGTTGCGCCGAGATTATGGTTGATGGCACGAAAGTAAGGGTTGTGCGCGACCGCGAGCGGATTTCGCATTTGTGGGCGGGGGAGCATTTGTTGGCTTTGTAAACAAGAAAATTTGATAACCAAACAATATGATGTATAGATCCCAAGACGTTATTAATGAAGCAAGAGGTTTTTTAATATCGTTGCGATTATTTTGTGAACCACGCACAACTATGTGGATCAACAGCTTTAAGATGAAAAAGGATTTTGAAAGCACGGTTGAATGGTACATAAATACTCAAAAAAAATACTATAAATGTAAATCAATAAAATATATAAAAAAAAATGAGATTTACTCCTTAATTGATAAATGCATTTTTGATAAGCTAATTTTTATAAAAGATGCTTCTATAAAAAAGAAACTACGGTGGGAATTTGAAGAGTTTTATTGCATGGCAGCTTTTATTGATATTAAAAATAAAATGAAGGAGATGACCTATCCCTTTGTAACAGAAACATCTGCTTTACTAGAGATAGAATCTAAAGAATACGAAATAACGGCCTGTTTTATCACGCCGATTGGCAGTCGAGTTGTTGTAACAACTATTGGTAAAACAAAAGATGATTAACTTCACCAAAATGCACGGCCTTGGCAATGACTTCGTCGTGATCGACGCCATCAACCAAATCGTCAACTTAACCCCGGAACAAATCCGCTTCATGGCCAACCGACATTTCGGCATCGGTTTCGATCAGTTATTGCTGGTCGAGAAGCCGGTGAGTGACAATGCCGAATTCAAGTACCGCATCTTTAATGCCGATGGGAGCGAAGTGGCGCAATGCGGTAATGGTGCACGTTGTTTTGCGCGGTTTGTACGGGAAAAAAACTTGTTCGCCGGTGATGACATCCGCGTCGATACCGATTCCGGTCAGTTGGTGCTCAGTTTGACGGGCAATGACCAAGTCGTCGTCAATATGGGCGTTCCCAGGCATTCGCCTGCCGATATTCCTTTATGTGCGGACTGGGAATCGAAAACCTATTCGATTGAAATAAACGGCACACCGGTTGAGTTTGGTGCGGTGTCGATGGGCAACCCGCATGCGGTTATTCAGGTTGCGGATGTGGAGCTGGCTCCAGTCGCCGGGCTGGGACAAATTTTGGAAAATCATGCCTTATTTCCCGAGCGAGCTAATATCGGCTTTATGCAGATCGTCGATAGATCAGAAATTAGGCTTCGAGTATATGAGCGCGGCGCCGCCGAAACTTTGGCGTGCGGTAGCGGCGCGTGCGCTGCCGTGGTCGTTGGCATTGAGCAAGACTTGTTGGATAATGAGGTTAAGGTCGATCTGCCGGGCGGTCAATTGATGATTAACTGGGCTGGTCGAGGCGAGCCGGTGTTCATGACAGGACCGGCGGCGACGGTTTTCGAGGGAAAAATCAATCTATGAACGGAAGTAACCCAGCGGAATTAACCGCAACACAAGTTGAACAATATTTGCGCGATCATCCCGAATTTTTCAACGAACACCTGCATCTTTTGGAAAAGATGCGGATACCGCATCCAAGCGGTAGCGCGATTTCGTTAATATCCAAACAGTTGGAAATATTCCGGAGTAAACATCAGGAATTGGAAAGCCAGCTCACCGAGTTGATCGATATCGCGCGGGATAACGACACGTCTTATGTCCGTATGCATAAGCTCACTTTGGCAATGTTGGATGCAAAAACCGCACAAGAGGCTGTCGAAAATCTAGAAATCGTCCTGTCCGAATATTTTCTGGCCGATTTTGCCGCCATCCGGCTGATCGGTGAGCGTCACGATCCGGTCATTTCATATCTATTTTTGCATCCCGATAGCGAGGATCTTAAACCGTTTAGCAAAGAGCTGTCTGCGGGCCAGCCGTCTTGCGGCAGACCCACGCTGACGCAAGCCAAGTTGCTGTTTGGTGACGATGCTTTAGAAGTCAGATCATTTGCCATCATGCCTATGATTTTTACCGACCTGGAGGGCTTTTTGGTTATCGGCAGTCGGGAAGAAGGCCGTTTTCATTTTAGTATGGGCAGCTTGTTTCTGACGCAGATGTCCGAGATTGTGGGAACACGGCTTATTTCCTTATTAAAGGATAAATAATGTCTCCAGCTGCTACGGAGTTGTTGGACCGGTTTATAAGTCAGCTTAAATACGAGAAACGCGTTTCGCTCAATACGGTGACGAGTTACCGGCGCGATTTGGAATGTTTATGGGTGTATTGCGAGGCTAAACAGATTGATATTTGGACCGGCCTTAAACAGCACGATATCCGTGCTCATGCCGCCGCCCGTCATCGTAAAGGCATCAGCAGTAAAAGTTTGCAGCGCGAACTCTCGGCCATCCGCAGTTTCTTTACCTTTCTGCTAAAAAACCATCTGACCGGAATTAACCCTGCGCAGCATGTGAAAGCGCCCAAGCAAGCAAGAACGTTACCGAAAACTCTGGATGTTGATCAAATCCAAGGGCTTCTGGATGCCGGGACGAGTTCGATACTGGAAATACGCGATTTGGCGATGTTCGAGTTGTTTTATTCGTCTGGACTCAGGCTTAGCGAGTTAAGTGCGCTCGATCTAAGCGATCTTGACCTGAACGACCGTGCTTTAATCGTCCGTTCGGGAAAAGGGAGCAAATCGCGAGTGCTGCCTATCGGCGGTAAAGCTGTCGCAGCGCTGCAAAACTGGTTACAGGAGCGATCGAAACTCAATGCCGTGCAAGATCCTGCCGTGTTTATTACTGGCAAAGGTCGGCGGCTGGGGCAAAGAAGTATCGAACTCAGGCTCTCGCAGTGGTGCAAGAAAAAAGGTATCCAGGAACACATTCATCCGCACATGCTAAGGCATTCTTTCGCCAGTCATTTATTGGAATCCAGCCAGGATTTAAGGGCTGTGCAAGAGTTGTTAGGACATAGCAATATAAGCACAACGCAAATTTATACGCATCTGGATTTTCAGCATTTGGCCGATGTTTACGATAGCGCGCACCCAAGGGCTAAAAAAAAATCCGGATAAGCCCGTTGCTAAGATGTTATTCCAGGTTGATCTAGTGGCGTTGGCTATGGCGCCGGGTTGTTTGATTCGTTGAATAAGCTATTAATCTGGTTAGGAACGCCTGGGCTGAGTTCGTATGAGCAGGCCGTTTGTCGCGCATAAGTGTTGCCGGTAAAGCAAAATACCAAAAATTCTGATAAGATATGCGGGTATATCGGCATATTTCTCCCAAAACTCAAATACATGTTAAATTCACAGGAAATCCTAAATGGCATCAAGCGATTCACTTGAAGATATAAAGTCGAAAGGTATTCTCTGGAGTTTTGGGATTCTTGTGTTGATAACGTTGCTGGTGCTGGCTTTTCTGACAGAATGGTGGAGCATCGAGCCAAAACAATTCAGCATTCAAGAAGAGGCCATGGAACGGGCCAAGCTCACTAAAACAACGGATATTCCGTTGGGTTATACGTACACCAATACGCTCGCGCATATTGCGGAAGTTTTATTACATAAGCCCGGCGGTTATCTCACTAACGATGTTGCCCCGCCCGGCGTACTGCTTGATAATATACCGAGTTTTGAATACGGCGCGTTGATTATGTTACGCGATGCGACATCGGCGTTGCGTAATCATTTCACCCGCGATCAATCGCAGTCCGATGAAGATCCCGATTTGAAAATTGCGGAACCATATTTTTATTACGAACACGATTCGTGGGCGTTGCCTTCAACCGAAGCGGAATATACAAAAGGTGTCGATGCGTTGCACAAGTATATGTCCCGCTTGCAAAAATACGGCGGTAATATTAAACGGGCACAGTTTTATTCGCGCGCAGATAACCTTTGGCAGTACACTGAAGTTGTTATTAAGCGGCTGGGGAATTTGTCTACCCGGTTAAGCGCCAGTACCTCAGGCGCAGAGTTGATTCCAGGGCTGGAAGTTATCGAGCCGAACGTTGCCGTTAGAAACGCGAAAGTTGCCCCGTTAAGCCAAACGCCTTGGATGGAGATCGATAACGTATTTTATGAAGCAAGAGGATCCAGTTGGGCGTTACTGCATGTATTGAAAGCTATTAAAATCGATTTCCACGATATTCTGTTGGATAAACGCGCGATGAATACCGTGGACATCATGATTAAAGCGTTGGAAAACGCTTTGTCGCCGACCTTGAGTCCGGTGGTTTTGAACGGCAGCGGTTACGGTTTGTTCGCCAACTATTCTTTATCGATGGCGACTTATATTGCGCGCGCTAATGCGGCTGCTCTGGATTTACGCGACATTATGAACAGAGGATAAATCGAGTATGGACGAACAAATCGAAGAAAATCTGAAAAAAATCAGCACATGGAAACGTATCTTTTTTATGCTGATCTTTGCCGCCATCGGAGGCTTGGTCAGGATGTTAATCTGGGCGGTGATCTTGCTGCAAATCGCATCGGTGCTATTTACCGGCAGTCCGAATCCGAATGTGTTGAAGTTCGGGCGTAACTTGTCCTTGTACACCTATCACATCATTACTTTTCTCACATTTAATTCCGAAATTCTGCCGTATCCGTTTTCTGAATGGGAAATGACGGAAGAATTGAATCTACCGGAACCGAAAAAACGCCAGAAAAAGTAGCGTGTCGTGGTCCAGCTTCGCAAAATCATTCATGTCGATATGGATGCTTTTTTTGCGGCTGTGGAACAACGCGATTTCCCCGAGTACCGGAATAAGCCGCTGATCGTAGGCGGCGATCCATTTTCACGCGGCGTGGTTGCCACTTGCAGTTATGAAGCGCGTCCGTTCGGCGTTCATTCCGCCATGTCCAGTAGCCGGGCGTACCGTCTTTGTCCGCAGGCTATTTTTGTTAAACCGCGGTTTGAAGCTTATCGCTCGGCCTCTCAGCAAATCAGGAAAATATTTTTCGATTATACCGATTGGGTCGAACCGCTCTCTTTAGACGAAGCGTATCTCGATGTGACCGGTTGTGAGAAAAACGCCGGATCGGCGACTTTAATCGCAACAGCGATAAAAAACCGGATCAAACAGCAAACCCGGCTTACAGCATCGGCAGGCGTTTCCTACAATAAATTTCTCGCTAAAATCGCTTCCGATATGAATAAGCCGGACGGCTTAACTCTAATCACGCCCGAACAAGGCGCAGCATTCGCCGAAAACTTGCCCATCGGCAAGTTTCACGGCGTTGGCAAGGCGACAGCGCTTAAAATGCGCGATTTAGGCATTCATACCGGCATAGATTTGAAACAGTTTTCCCTGGCAGATTTGCAACGGTATTTCGGCAAGTCCGCTACGCATTATTACGACATTGCCAGGGGCATCGATCACCGGCCTGTAGTCAGTTCCAGGAAAAGCCAGTCGGTAGGCGTGGAAACAACCTATCAGCAAGACATCGGCAACGTACAGGCTATAATCGAACAGTTACAACAGCTTTTCAACCAATCTTTATTGAAGTTAATGGAAAAACAGCTTTCCGCCCGTACTTTAACCGTGAAAATTAAATACCATGACTTTGTACAAATAACCCGTAGCCGCACCTTGCCGCAAACAATTACTTCTTCGATCAAAATCAGGGAATTACTCGATGAGTTATTGAAGAGTACCGATGTAGGCCGTCGTAATGTCCGTTTACTAGGGATTACTTTATCGTCTTTGGATGACCGGACGTCGCAACCGTCTTTTGAGCAGATCGATTTATTTGAAAGCTTCCGGCCTTAATTGATCCGGCTCTTTGATGTTTGAACCGTTCGTATCTAGAGAATACTTGTGACCTTCAGGTTATAAATGCCGAGCGTGTCGAAGTACAGTAAACCGCTCATAGATTCAATACCGGAGGGCGCTAGGGGGCGAACGGAAATTAAGCTTCACAAGGCCCGGATCAACATAGGGTGCTTGCGTTGGGGTTTGCCGGGATAAATAACGGCATCCGGAGATGCCGTTTCGATAAACTGTATTGCCGGGAGACGCGGCAACTAGTATCAAACCAGCTTAGTGTTCAACCGATACGCTGATTTTCTTAGGTTTAACGGCTTCCCGTTTCGGGATGACAATATCCAATACGCCGTTTTTGCATTTGGCGCTGATGGCCTCGTTATCCGCCGTATCGGGTAAGCTGAAACGGCGGTAGAATGAGCCGTAAATCCGTTCAACTCGCTTATAACTATCCTTTTCCGTTTTCGCTTCCGTGTTTTTTTCGCCTTTAATCGTTAAAACGCCGTTTTCCATATTGACATCGATGTCTTCGGGTTTAACGCCTGGAATATCGGCGTGAATAACAAATCGATCTTGTTCTTCCTTAATATCTACTGCGGGCGCCCACTCGGCTGTTGCGATGCGACCGTTGCTGTCGTCGCCTTCCCGGAAGCGGTCGAGCTCGCGTTGCAATTGAGTCAAAACATTAAAAGGTTCGTAACGTGTAATAGCCATACGGCCTCCTCGGATTGTTTATCCAAAAATTGTTAAATACAAGTAACGACTGTCGTTGCTTACAGATATCGGGGCTATCTTAATCTTTTTCAAGACTAGACAAGTTGATCTATGTCAATATTTTTTGAACTGCCGGAATTGCCTTTAGCAACGGTTAAAGAACACTTTTAAAGATCATTCGGTAGCATTCAAGGCTTTTTGAGATGTGGTTGGACGCGGTTTCACAGTTAAGGAAAGATTCGGCTTGCCTTGTAAATAAGAAGCATGCGGGTCGATAATAAAACGCAGGTTCATGGCGGTGCGGCCTAAAAGCATAGGAAAACGCATGGAGTCGCGGTTAGTCAAGGTTAATTCTGCCTGTATAAGATGGTGTCCGAAAACGAGCTGGGTTTCTATCAGATAACGCCGCTGTTTATGACCTCCGGAATCGGAAACTAACCGGCGATCTTTGACCGGCGCGTGACATTCGATCAGTTGACCGTTTTTGGGCTTAGTTTCTACTGTAAACCTCAGCCAAGTTTGACCGTTTATGCTATAAGTTTCTAAATCCACCGTGTGTAAAGCGGATGACCGCGCTCCGGTGTCTACTTTAGCTTTCATTTGAAGGATTCCAAATTCCGGTAAGGCAACCCATTCTCGCCACCCTAGCATCGGCAAGCGCCTAGTATCGTTAGTCATACACGAATTAAAAAAATAATTGGCGAATCAAGATTCAAAGGCAAGCGTAGTCCGAGTCTTACTGAATAAGCGTCTGCTCTTACTATGCCTTGAGAGTTCGCAACTAAAGTCGTCTTCGATATTAATTCGAACATTCATCAATCAATACAATCAGCAACAACAGAGTCTTGACTTAAATAAATAACATTATGCTTGAATATACCGATTATCTGAAAATTTTTATAGCCTTATTAGCGGTTGTCGACCCATTGGCGGCGATGCCTTTGATAGTCGCCGTGACCGGACGCAATGCAACTGGAGAACTCAAGACCATAGCTAGAACGGTGGTTTTGTCGGTCACCATTGTGCTTTTGATCGCATTGTATATGGGGCAGCAAGTATTGATTTTCTTTGGAATAAGCATCAGCGCATTCCGGATTAGCGGAGGTATTTTGTTGATGCTGATGTCGTTGTCCATGCTACAAGGCAAAGTAAGCGAAACTGTCCGCAACCAGGATGAAGCGCGCGCGGGCGAAAGAGGACAGGAAGTAGCCGTTGTCCCATTATCGATACCCTTATTAGCAGGGCCGGGGGCAATCAGTACGGTCATTCTCTATGCCCAACGCGGTCAAGGGGTCGAGCACTACCTGATGATCAGTTTAGTAATTCTAGCCGTCGCGGGAATACTATGGGGCGTATTGCGCGCAACACCGTGGTTATCTCAACGCCTCAGCCAAACAGGGATTAATGTTGTGATCCGTTTAATGGGATTGATATTACTGGCGTTGGCTGTGGAATTTATTGCTGGCGGTTTAAAAGGATTATTTCCTATTTTAGTTAGTCCAGAAATTTAACTGAGTTTATTTTTATTCAACAGGGAACGTGCTTTTATTACGGATGGAATGGGTATTAAAATATTTTTTAATCTAAAAAACAGTCTATTAAAGTATTTATTTAATTCTAAACATTAAATTAAAAAAGATTTCTGCAAGACTGGCTAAAATCATAACGTCATAATATTTAAGCTAGATTTAAGAATTGGCGGCCACAATCCGAAATTGTTAGCAAAAAAGACGTGGAATTTGTGGTTTATGAATCAACCTAACATAAAAAATTTGACCGGTTGCGGAAATGGAACTGGAATTACTAGAAGACGTTTTTTGAAAGGTTTGGCGTACGGCCCGGTAATGACACTAGGCGCACCAAAATTAGTTGAAGCGGCTTTTACGGGATTTTCCAGTTATAAGTCGCTGTCTTTGGAGCATCATCATACCGGCGAAAGCATCGATTTAACTTATTTCGAACAAGGCCGTTATATCGCCGGCGCTATGGAAGAAATTAGCTATTTTTTAAGGGATTACCATAATGAAGAAGTTCATAGGGTCGACCCCGCCCTGCTAGATCAGCTCTATGATATCAAACTGCTCTTAGGCAGCAATAAACCGTTTCATATCGTTTCGGGTTATCGTTCTCCGCAAACCAATGCAAATTTAAGAAGACACTCCCGAAGCGTCGCTAGGCACAGCCTGCACATGGAAGGTAAAGCGGTGGACATAAGGATTGAGGGCGTCGGCACAAGGTCGATTAGAGATGTGGCGCTTGCATTACAAGGCGGTGGCGTCGGTTATTATCCGCATTCCAATTTTGTTCATATAGACACCGGCGACATTAGAACCTGGCGGGGATATTGATTAAATTTTTATCGGGTGATGCATATTCAACTGTTTTGAATTAAATCGAAACGGCTTTTATGGGTGAGTTCTTCAAGAATTTCTCTAAAATGATCGTAGTTTTTGATTTTTAAAACGCCGATTTGATTCAGCACTGCTTCATAAGATTGCGCTTCGCGTCCGCCCACGATAAGGGCGACATCATGACCGATTAGTTTTCTTAACCGCCGCAGTTCCTTGGTTATGACTAAATCGTCAGACTTGTAACTAATACTGATCGTTACCGCAGTCGCGCCCGTAAATCTGACCGCGGCGGCAATTTCTTCCGCCGGTAAATTCGCTCCCAGATAAGTGACTTTCCAGCCTTTCAATTCCGCGATAATACCGGCTAGTAATGCGCCTAATTCATGCAATTGATTTAGTGGAGTTGTTACAATCATTTTAGGCGCATTCGGCGAGAAGGGCGTGTTGTTACGTAATATGTAAGTCAGCGACCGCACGATGGCCGAAGCCATATGCTCGTGTACCGGTCTTAACTCCCCTATTCGCCAGCGTTCTCCGATCAGAGTCAGTAACGGATTCAACAGTTTCTCGATAAAGACTTCAGTGCCCAGTTCGACAATGGCGTTCTCGAAATGCGACTCTAGGGCGTGAGCGTCGAAAGCTAGAACGGAGGCGTAGCATTTTTGGACATAATCCTCGGCAATATGCAGTCTGCTTCCGTTCAATGGCGCGGGTTTTTCTATGATAAAACTAGAAGAATCCGCCTCTTTTTTCAGTAGCGATTTCAATTCGTCCAAAGAAAGATGAGCGATTTGACTGATGCTATGGCCGCTATTCGTAGCTTGATTGAGCAGTTTTAGGCGGGCAATGTCGATATCGGTGTAAATCCGGTGACCGCCTTCGGTTCTCGTCGGCGTAACCGCTTGATAACGTCTTTCCCAAGCTCTTACCAAGTCCGACTTGACGCCCGATCTTTTGGATACCGTGCTGATTAAATACTGTCCTGAATTATCCATAGCTTAAGCAAGAGGTTGTGTAGATTAAATGCAATGCTTATACACAAGTGCTATTCTAACACCAGTTATACAAAACATGGACAAATAGATCGATCAAATGATTGCTACTGAGGATAAATATAATCCTGAAATAAAACTTGTCAAATACGGTACGGTTTGCCGTTCAATGCTGTAACTGTAAGATAAGGTATTGAAGCGTTTAATTAATTCCCTGTTTTGATTCGATAATTCCGGTGTAACCCGATTTGAAATCCGGATATTTAAAGGTATAGCCGAGTGTTTTGATGCGATTATTCCGGCATCGCTTGTTCAAGCCGACGTTGCCGTTAATATCTAAAGGTACCGGCGGTTCTTTTTGCATTTGACATGCGAGCCAACTGACGACTTCCCATAGCGGAGCTGGATTATCGTCGCTGGCTAGATAGCATTGTTCCAGAGGTAGGCCTTGCAAACGGCATTCAAGTAAAAATGCTAATATTCCCACACAATCGAACTGATGGATACGGTTGGTAAACGCGGGCGGTTCGCGTTGGATTTGGGGCGCTTGCATTGCCATTTTCAGCAGGTATTCACGTCCCGGACCGTAAATGCCTGAAAAACGCACGATAACGTTGTTAGTGTTTAATAAAGTTAGTTTTCGTTCCGCTGCTAGTAACAGTTTGCCGGTCGTGCTATCCGGCGAAGTCAGAGCGTTTTCATCGACCCACTCGCCTTGATTCTGACCGTAAACACTGGTTGAGGACACAAAAAACCAGGCGGCTTGGGATCCGGATCGAACAAATTTATCAATTAAGTTGTCGAGTCCTGTTTCATAAATGGCACGGTAAGACTTTTCATCGCGGCTACCTGAAGAAACGATAAAAAAAATTTGTTCGAAACCGGTATCCAAAGCAGCTAAATCTTCGGCAGAAGCAATATCGGCGCGAAAATAGGTAAAAGGCCGGCTGCCGTTAGAAGGCGGATTACGCTTGAGACCGGTCACATCATGACCTTTTTTTGTAAGTATCAGCGCCAATTCGCCGCCGATCGCACCGCAACCTATAATTAGAATTTTTGCCATGGATGCCGATTTTTCGAATTATTTATATTTCATTTATTAATCTGAGTTCTTGCGGATAAGGCGACATGTAATAAGAGTCTGCGATATACGGATCGGGGTAAGTTCTGAAATGATGCTTTAATAAGGTGATGGGGACAATAAGCGGGATTTCGCCCTTGCGGTAGCGTTCAATCAGTTCACAAAGTTCAGCTTTATCGCCGGGCGATAATTCCTTTTTCAAATAGCCTTGGATATGTTGCAGAACATTAACATGATTTTTTCGGTGCGCTACTTTTTTTAATATTTTCATGAGTTTTACGATATAACTTCCGGCAATCTCATGGATGTTAGCTTTGGTTGCTTGCGACACTATCCGTCCGATATCGATATAGTTTTCACGGCTCATGACGATGAGTTTGTGCCGGGCGTGAAAACGGGTTAAGCGTCCAGGTGTTAAACCTTCGGACAGCAACTTTTGCCAGCGGTAAAAAACATAAACCCGTTGTATAAAATTTTCGCGTAACTTAGGGTCGCCAAGGCGGCCTTCTTCCTCGACAGGCAATAGCGGATTGAGCATCATTAGCTCTTGCGCATAAATACCGCTGCCTTTTTTTTGGGGTTGACCTCCGGTATAGACTTTCACGCGCTCCATACCGCAACTGGGTGAATCTTTTTTAAAGATATAACCGCAAAGTTCAGAGTGTTCGGATTTCAGTTGCCTGGCGTACTCGCGGAGTTTATCCGTGACATCTAAGTCCGGATTTTTAACACCTACACTGCGAATTTGATCGCCGGTCGCCGTCAATTGGATGGTGGGACGCGGCGCACCCATTCCGATCGCCATTTCCGGGCAGTATGGCCGTAAATCGAAATATCCGGAAAGTGTGCCGGTGATGTAGGCGTCGCGTTTGTGGCCGCCGTCGAAACGGACGGGTTGACCCAATAAACAACTGCTGATGCCGACTGGAATTTTTTTCATATAATTTAAGTCATAAGTACAAGTTTAAAATTTACCATTTGTTTGATGTATGACAATCGATTTGGAAAAAATTTACTTTAAACTAGAAATGGTTTGACCTTACAAGAAATTGTGGCAAATTTACAATCGATAGCAAATACGCCAAACGCTATGAGTTTCGGCTATGTTTTTTTGATTGATGTAATTTTTCATTCCGACTCAGCGTTGGCTAAGCTAGACCGTTAAAGGGATTGACTCTCTATGATAAAATTAAAAGCGTTATTATTGATAAGCATAATCACTAGTATGTCAGTGCAAGCCGATATCAGCCCTAAAAAAAAACTTCCGCCTTGCAAAGACACGCCGAATTGCGTTTCGTCTCAGGCGTTCGATAAGCTTCATTATATTCCGCCATTTAAGATTTCCGGCGACGCTATGCGCGCTTGGCGGGAATTTAGAAACGTTGTGAAAACTCATAACCGTATAGTAATTACTCACGAAACCGAATCCAGTTTGCATGCCGAAGCTACCAGTTTAGTGCTTAGTTTTGTAGACGATATCGATGCTTTTCTGGACGCCGAAACTGGCGTAATACACATTCGATCCGCTTCTCGCCTAGGTCATAGCGATTTTGGCGTTAACCGTAAACGAATCGAAGCCTTCAGATTGCAATTAAGAAAAATGCACGTGCTGGCCTGATAAAACCATAGTCCTAGGTTGTTTCCGGCGTTAAGTTATGAAACGCTACGCTAAAGTTCTTTTTATGTTCCGGCGCGATCTTCGTCTGCAAGACAATACCGCATTAAATCAAGCGTTACGAGACTCTAGTCAGGTCTTACCTTGTTTTATATTCGATCCTAGACAAATCACTAAGCATCCTTATCAAAGTTTGCCGGGTTTACGGTTTATGCTGGAGTCGATCATCGAACTTCAACAGAACCTTAAAGCCTTGGGCAGCGAATTAGCGCTTTTTAGCGATTTTCCGGTAGCGGTGGTTAACCGGATGTTTGAACTTCACGCCATTGAAGCGGTGTATGTAAACCGGGACTACACGCCGTTCAGCCGCAAACGGGATGATGAGTTAGAGCGACTGTGCCTGGACTTAGGGATCGATTTCCATGTAATGGCCGATAGTTTGCTGCTTGAGCCAGAACACGGTATCAAAAAAGCGGGCATGCCTTATAAGGTTTTTACCGCTTTTTACAACAACGCGCGGCGTTTCCCGGTTGCTTTGCCGGAGATATTGGAAACGCAAGGGAATTTCATGAATTTCGATGCCAAAATGAATGCCTCGCTTCCGGAGTTTCCCGTGTTAACCGGGCATGAAAGCCATCCCGCCGGGGGCAGAAGCCATGCTGTTGCTATTTTAACCCGGCTCGTTTTCCACGCCGATTACGAAGCAGTCCGCGACTATCCATATTTGGCTGCAACCAGCCAGTTGTCCGCGCATTTAAAATTCGGGACCTGCTCCATCCGGGAGACTTATTGCGCCATCGCAGAAAAATTAGGAGCCGGCCATCCTCTGATAAGACAGTTATACTGGCGCGATTTCTTTACGCATATTGCATTTCATTTTCCACATGTGTTCGGCAAAGCGTTTCATGGTCAATACGACACGCTGGTTTGGGATAACGATATTCACGCCTTTCAGCGCTGGCGCGATGGTTCAACCGGTTTCCCGATTGTGGATGCCGGGATGCGCGAGTTGAATCAGACCGGTTTTATGCATAACCGCGTGAGAATGATTGCGGCTTCGTTTTTAACTAAAGATTTACATATCAGCTGGCGCTGGGGCGAGCGTTATTTCGCCCGCTGTTTGACCGATTACGATCCTTGCATTAACAACGGCAATTGGCAATGGGCGGCATCGACCGGGTGCGACGCCCAGCCTTATTTCAGAATTTTCAATCCGTGGTTACAGCAAAAAAAATTCGATCCGGATTGTATTTATATTCACCGCTGGCTGCCCGAATTGAGAGAGGTATCGCCGGAAATTATACATAGAGGCGATAGGCGCCGTATAAGCGGCGATTATCCGGAGCCGATGTTAGACCATTCGGTGGAAAGTAAAACGGCTCTGGCTCGTTATAAACAAGCGGCGGCAAAGGCATTGTCATTTTAAGTGAGTCTTAGTTTGTACAGGTTTTGTATAATAAAATCTTGACAAGTTGTACGCATGCAAGTAAGTTAAAGCCACGGTTAGAAACGGTTTTTTGTTAAATGCGGGCCAATAATGCCTTTTGACCTAATGTCCTCCTCTATAGCCCTCCCAACTTGAGTGTGGGAGGTGCTTTTTTTATCGAGAAACCACGATGAACAACCAAAATTCTAAATTTTTAAGGGTAATAAAGTTTATTGCCGACGCCAATTTTTATATTTCTGTTTTAATTTTAATCTATGGCTGTGTTACGGCCATTTCTGAAAGCTACACCATATTCAGTTTCAATGAGGAGTTGTATGGCATTATGCACAACAACCTGCGGATGGCTTTGTTGTACATGGGAATGACGGAAATCGTAATTTGTCTGTATTGTTATGCAACTGCGCAGCCCAGATTAATGATTTTCGTGGGTTATTTTTTGTTAATGATGCTTGGGTCGTTGGCTTTTTACGGAAAAATCAATAATGTCCCTATCGATGCTGCGATTCCGGTGTTTTTCTTGTATACAGGCTTATCACATATCGTATACGGCATGTTGACGGGTGTTGAAACAGCTAAAGCAGAAAAATATTTTCAATAAGTAATTGTATAAGAGGAACAGTGATACCGGCTAATTTAGCCGCTTAATGAGAGCGCACGATTTCCACATGATTGATAAACGATGTTAGGTGCAATTGTTTTGTTAAACGATAACGGATGTTCTTAAAATTCTTGTGGATAAAAATAAATTCGCTGGGTCTGAAATCTTTATTGATTAAAATTAAACTGCCGGTGGGATTCGTCGGCTCCCCCTCTTCATGGGTTAAATAAATAGCGTTGGCCATAATATCCGGGTAACCCGGATTGGTTACTTTGACGACCGTAGCCTGATAGCCCAAGCGTTCGACGCCCATGAACATGCCGGTTTCTTTAGATTGCGCAAGCCAGCGTATAAGACCGATAGTTAGGTTTTGATTGATTATGGCGACAAGACTGCCAACCTTGGGTTTAATTAAATTGTCGGTCCAGAGCAAACCGTAACCCCGGACACTTCTGTCGAGTAAGCGGATATTGCTTTCTTGCGAACCTTTCTGGACATTAGGTTTATTTTTCCATATATCGTCAGGGTTAGTAAATTCAACGACTTGAAAGGAAAACGGCGCCGTTTTTTCAGATTGCGGCTCGCTTTTATAGTCTAAAATATTATCATCTTCTTTATGAACTGGCTTACTTAATTCAAAATCCAATTCCCGGATTTCACCCGGTTTGACCGGATCGAATTTACCTGTACCGGCCAGCATATTTTGTTTTTCGATTTCCTTTCCTCTTAAAAACTCGAGAATATTGCCGAACCCTACAATGCCCAAGTGATTGCCGTCCGTTGTCTCGCGGGTATCTTTTCTTTGTTCGTTTAATGTTAACGTTTTAGCTAGCCGCAATAGCATGAGCCGGTCGGTAGGTAAGTGGTGAGATCGTCTATCGTTCGTCGCTTCTAAAATTTTGCTGGCAACGGTTACCGTGGCGATGAACAGCTGGTCTGGGTCGTGATGGTCGGAATCGTCGTTAGAAATCGTCGGCGGTCCGCCGCTTTTTAAATGAATGGAAGGGATACCATTGAATTTCTTTTTAGGTACCGATTTCAGCAAGCTTGTATAGCCGGCGTAATGTCCCAGCAGTTCGTAAATCGTCCTCATTTCGGACGGAGAAAATTGATTAGTATTGCTGAGCGCAAAAATCAAAAGCCGTTTAAAGGCATTCTCGATTAACGCCACGGATGCGTTGAAATCGCCGTCGTTCAACCGGTAAAGGCGCGCCAGCCGGTAAAATTGAAAGCATTTATACCAAAAATAAGAATAAGGTTTGCTGTAAGTTTGACAGATATACAGCAAACCACGTCCCATCGCCTGGAGTCCGTTGGCTAAGATAGATGTTTTTTCTTCAATGGAATAATAGCCGTTTTCTTTGAAACAATCTTCTGTACCGAGTAAAGAATACGCATTGGCAAGTTCCAAACTGCACCAAACAGATAATTCGCTTCTTGCCATTTCTTGCAAGGATATGTCTGGATCCGGCGAAATATCAGAAACACTTGGAAAATGAGTCAGTAAGGTGGTCGCTGGTGTCAGTACGGCACCGATTTTATCCAGAAAAAATAACCGCGTCCTGCCTGTTATCAGTTTACGTTCGGGCGGATAAGCCGTATTCAATGTCTGCAAAACGTTTAATAGAACTTGGCATTTTGCTATCTCATCTTGGGCTGATAAGGTGTCGAGCCAAACAGTAAATTGGAATTCGTCTATGGAGAACGGCAACGGTTTACCGGTTCCCGGCGGACAGGGTGGGAAAGCTTTTGAGAGCTTCAATGAGTGTAAACTCATCATTTATACCTTGGCTTTAGATTAAGATCTGAGGAAGAATAGTGAAGAAGTTTAAATAAAAACCTAATTGTAGTTTGATAATTCAAATTGAGGTAGAGGTCGCGCTAATTAAACCGAACGCATTAAAAATAAACTTGAGATGTAGGTAAGTTCTTATTGAGCACATAAAAACGGCCTGGCGGAAGTTTTTAGTAAGTTGGCGGATGATGTACCTCGAATGATTGAGATCAAAACCCGGTTGACGCTAAAAAATAGGGCTGATAACGGAGTCGATTTGATCGGTATTGATCGGGCCGAAATACCGGCTGTCGAAGGCATTCTCTACGGATTCCGACATCAACAGAACTTCGTTTTCTTTTAATTCATACCGGTTGAGCTTAAATGCAGGCATGGATTGCTCCCCCTTAGCATTCGCTAGAGGTTTGCTGAGCGGTAATAAAACGTCATTAACCGTAACGCCTTGCGCATTAACTGACACGATATCTTTCCGTTTACCGGCTACTTTAAGCATCAGGTTATCGAAATTATCGGGGCAGTTACCCCCGCTAATTAAGCCTTGGTTACGAGCTGTTTGAAATTCAGCTTTGTTAGGAGGACAAAATACGACGGTTTTATCGATGGCCAAGGGTTTATCGACTTTCCAATATAATCCGGACGGGATACTGGAGCCTGTATTCACAATGCCGCCCATGGTAAAAAAAATTCCGCAAACGAGCAGTAGAAGGGCAAAAAGCGAACCGATTAGAATGAGTGCTTTAGACGTATTCATGTAAACTCAGCCGGACAGATTTGATAATGTCTAGTTTCGCAGTATAGCCCCGGCGTCCGGATTTCACAAATCGGCAGCAGCCGAAGGCTATCGAGAAAGGATGATTTTCCACATTGCCAGGACAGACTCTAAAATTCCGTCTTTTATCGCCCACAATCCTAGGCTACTCACGAGCACCAAGCCGCCGCCAATCCACCGCTTAAAAAGCAGATCGTTACGCATAATGGCGTGATGGGTTTTTAAGCCGATTATATGACCAACCGCTGCGCCGGGTAATAGCGTCAATGATGTTAAGAAATGCAAATCGACTGAGAAGGCGACGAAGGCCGCCATCTTAATGCTGACCAAAATAAACCATAAGACGAACAAAGTGTCGCGCAGTTTTTCTTTACTGACGTTGCGCATGTAAACAGCGACCATCAGCGGCGCTCCGGTCAAAGACGCGCCAGCGACATAGCCGCCGATGATTAAAAGCAGTTTATCGGCCCAACTTCGTCCACTTTTAATGGCGCGGTTTAATAGCCACATAAAACCGTATAATAAGGTGATCGTGTAAATAAACACGTTCAGCCAAAGAATGGGGAAATTAAGCAGCCCGAATACGCCGAGGAGGGCGGGCGGGATGATATATAAAGACGACTTATTCAAGTAACGCCAATCGACATTGTGGAGCCGGGTCGATAGGGTTAAACCTGAAAAAAATAACAAATGTACGCCAATAATCGGCAGCCATAAGCGCGGATCGTTGTATATGAATAGCATCAAAGGCAAACCTAGCGCAGCGCCGCCGAAGCCGAGGCCGGTCCGCACAAATCCGGCCCAGACAAATATTAAGACCGTCAGCAGGGTTTGAGAAATGGAAAAATCCAGGAACATAATTAGCCGGGTTTCTGTAGGAGACAATCGATTTTATGTGCGGGATCTGCATTTGCATACCCTCCGATAACACTGAACCAAAATGTCCAGGAAAAATCAAAAGCCATCGAATGGTTGAACAGCGTTATTCGTAAGGTACTGCAAAAACGAAAGTTATTTCCAACCGATGATCCCGCCAAAAAAGTTGTTTATCTGGCTATTCAGGTAGTTTCTCAAAAATAAACCCTGCCGATCAAGAATCGGAAATCTGCCTTAAACCGGTTTTTGATTGAATTCGAGGATCGGTTACAGAATTATATTTAACTAAACCTGTAAGCAGTTACACAGAATTATTTACACTCATGGGTAAAACCAAGTTCCCGGCTAATTGTTATTTATGGAGCATGTCGGTATTGGTTTGATAACCGGCATATCATCGCAATCGGCTGCAAGATAGCCTGTATAAAGAAGTCTTTCTGTTTAGTTTGAGCGCTTAACACCGTTTCTGCATTTATCCCTTGAGAGTGTTTACGCGCAGATAGGTGTTTTGACAATAAGTTGTTTAATAACAATATATTAACATGATATGTTCTTAACATCTTTCTAGGCTGTCATTGGGCCTTCTGGTGGTTTATAGCCTTAAAATTTAATTGCGGTTGACCCGTCAATATGCCAAATAAGAGCAGTAATTTCATAATAAAATTGCCATCAAAAGGGCTTGAGCATTATTCCGGGTTGTGTTTAACGGGGTTGGCTACCTAGAGTAGTGCGTTTGATAATATAGTGGTCGATGGAATAACATCCGCCGCCCATTATGGTCAGCGACGAAGTGGCGGAAAATAATGCTAAGGCATATTCGATACCGTGGTCAGATAGAAAAAAACCGTTGCCCCAATGCACCCAAAACAACGCAACTAGCATTGTGATTGCACTTATCAAAGCTGCTGGGCGCGTCATGAAGCCTATCATAAGGGCGATACCGCCAAAAAACTCCGCACAACCTGCCAATAACGCCATGATATAGCCAGGATTTAAGCCGGTCGAGGCCATCCACTGTCCGGTTTCCTCCAGACCGTAACCGCCAAACCAGCCGAACAGTTTTTGGCTACCGTGCGCCGCTAAAATTAATCCGACCGGTATGCGCAGAACAAGCGCTTCAAAACCGGCATTGGATAGAAGTATCTTGTTGAATGAAGCTCTCATAATATCCTCGCGATTGCTAAAAAAATTGAAATTTCAATGCTATTTCAAATTTGTCTATTGAAATAAAAGCTGAGACCTTTGCACGGACAAAAGACGGGGCTGTTAGGCTTTCCGCCTGGTAGCGGACGAAATTAACAGTTCCGTATGGACAATAACCGGTCACGTTAAAGTGTTACTTTGATTTATCTATCAGTTATCACCTCTGAGATACCAAAATTGTGAATAGGACAATAAAGAAATAGTTCAAATTGTAACCTTACCGGTAGGATAAATAATAAGATTCCACAGGCTCAGATTGATCTTGGAGCAGGCTTTACCAGAGAAAAGCGCACGTTAATTGACCTATAATTTTCATATCAAATACTTTGACGTATCACAAATGGATTCAAAAATCCTATCAATGCATAAATCTGTGAAATATTTCCGGTTATTGTTGTGAGAAATATCACTTTTTAACGATAAATATCCATTCAAACTTAGAGCCTTAAAAAATTTTAAAACTTTCCAGTAGAAAATAGAACGGGTCATGCTTGATTGGATGTTAGTTTATCTTGTAACACGCGCTTAACTTTGTGGCTTTACAATTTTTCAGATTACATTGAGTTGTTGCGCTAACCTTGATTATTTTAAGGAAAATTAAATTAACCTGATTAATACTAGCCACCAGATTAAGTTACCGCCTTTAGGTTTTTGGCCTATTAGGGCCTTAGAAGAAATGTTAATTGCCGTAAGCCCGATATTTATATAGAATGCAATCCTGGAAATACCTAAGGAGTGGTATGCAGAACAACAGTGAGCTATCCAAAATTTATAAAAAAACAATTACTTTCAACGATTTAATATTGTTTTACATCTTGTCTTTCTAGTTGACGATCTATCAGATCGGTTCGATTTAATAAACTGTATTCATGACGCTTAGCCATGAATCCTTTGTTCAATAAATAACCCGGCTTTACTTATATGGAAAAACGTGTAGCCATTATTTCATACGCATTCCGTTTTCCCGGCACATGCGCGGAAAATTTTTGGAGCGATCTGATTGCTAAACGGAATTTGCTATCTGAAGTAGAACCTTTGCGATGGTCTCAAGAAACCTATTTACACCCCGATAAGCGGCATCCGGGGACAAGTTATTCGTTTGCCGCCGGTAGTCTGGGCGATATTTCAGGGTTCGACGCCGGATTTTTCGGAATATCGCCGCGCGAAGCAAGCCACATGGATCCGCAACAAAAAATGTTGCTGGAGTTGACTTGGGAATCATTCGAAAATGCCGGGATAGTTCCTTCCGCTCTGAAAGGGTCGGATTGCGGCGTTTTTATCGGTATTTCAAGCGTTGACAGTGCCTATCGTCTTGCAGACGATTTGGCTGCCTTGGACAGCGCTTCCGCAACAGGCAATTTGCCTAGCATTGCCGCTAACCGGATATCTTATGTCTATGATCTCAGAGGGCCGAGCGTTGCTGTCGATACGGCTTGTTCTTCGGCGCTAGTCGCTTTTCATCAGGCTTGTCAAGCCATTCGTTCAGGCGAGGTTTCGCAAGCATTAGCCGGCGGTATCAACCTGCATCTGCACCCTTACGGCTTTATTTCGTTTTCTAAGGCGTCTATGTTGTCCAAAACAGGACGGTGTCATGTTTTCGATGCATCAGCTGACGGTTATGTGCGTTCGGAGGGCGGCGGTCTCTTTTTATTGAAAGACTATCATCAGGCTGTCGCCGATGGCGATCAAATTCTTGCCCTCGTTGCCGGTAGTATGGTTAATACTGACGGTCATAAATCGGGTTTGACGATTCCAAGCGCCGACGTCCAGGCTGAATTGCTTGATCGTGTCTACAAGAAAGCAGGCATCGATCCGGATAATATCGATTATTTGGAAGCCCATGGCACCGGCACTCCGGTCGGCGACCCAATCGAGGCTTATGCGATCAGTTTGGGATTGGCGCAGAAACGAAAAACACCTTTGCCGATAGGTTCGGTTAAAAGTAATCTAGGTCATCTAGAATCCGCATCGGGTGTCGCCGGTCTGGTAAAGGCTTTAAATTGCATGAAACACCGCACGATTCCGGCAACTGCAGGGATCGAAGAGCTTAATCCGCAGATCAAATGTGAAGATTGGAATATTTCTATTCCTACTGAAACGCTCGCGTTAAAGGAATACGGCAAATTGGTTATCGGCGTCAATTCGTTTGGTTTTGGCGGCGCAAACGCGCACGTTATATTAGAAAGCACGGAACGTACGCACAATGCTTCCAAAAGCACGGTCGTACGTCTTGATAAAAATCCTTTGCCGTTCCTGCTGTCGGCTAAAAACGTTAACGGGTTAAAAGAGTCGGCGGGCGATATGGCCGGTTTTCTTGCGGATTTGCCTGAAAATAGTTTTTACGATGCGGCATATTCTACTTTTTTTAACCGTGAACGTCATGGACAAGGCGCGTTAGTATTTGCCGACAACCCAAAAGAAGCCGCGGAGCAACTGCTAGAGTTTTCAAGCCCTGGCAACGATCAAAGCGATTCGGTAGCATTCGGCGTCAAGCTTAATAAACCGAAAGGCCCGGTTTTTGTCTATTCCGGCAACGGTTGTCAATGGGAGGGGATGGGCAAGATGCTTTTAGAGCAATCTCAAACATTTCGCCGTGTAATCACTGAAATAGACCGGCTTTTCAGTAAATACGCTAACTATTCGTTATTGGACGAATTAGCAGGTTTGAACGGTGAAAACCGGTATCAGGATACCGAGATTGCTCAACCCGCTTTGTTTGCTTTACAGGTAGGCGTCACTGAAGTTTTGCGTGAAAACGGCATTCATCCGCTTGCGGTGGTCGGACACAGTGTCGGCGAAGTTGCAGCTGCTTGGGCGTCCGGTATTTTGTCGTTGCCGACGGCGGTCAAAGTCATTTATTACCGGAGCCATCACCAAGGCCGCACCCGTGGTTCCGGTCAAATGACCGCTGTCGGCCTAGGACAGCGCGATATCGAATCCGTATTTAAGCAAATCAATGCCGACCAATTATGCGTAGCCGGAAATAATAGTTTCAGGGGGATTACCGTTGCCGGTCCTACTGAGCAATTACAACGACTGGAAGCCGAATTAGCAGCGCATAATGTATTATTCAAACGTTTAGATCTTGATTATGCGTTCCATAGTCAAGCGATGGATACCATAAAACTCGGCCTGGTTGCTGATCTTGGGCATTTATCGCTGAATCACATGAAGATACCGTTTTATTCAACAGTAAACGGCGCTTTAATGGTTGACGATAAACTGGATGCCGAATATTGGTGGCACAATATCCGGCAGCCGGTTAAATTTCAGGAAGCGCTTAAAGCTATGATTGCTCATAGCTTTAATATGTTTATTGAAGTAGGCGCACATCCGGTTTTGAGAGCTTATTTGCAGGATAGTATCAAAGAGAATGAAATCGAAGGCGTTATCGTGCCTACCGTGATGCGTGGCAAAGACTCATTCAGCCAGCTAAAAAAATCGATCGCCTTAACTATACTATCAGGTGTCGAGGCCGATAAAAAAAGATGGTTTCCCGTTAAAGGCCAATTTAATAAACTGCCTAATTATCCTTGGCAAAAAGAAAAGTTTAGTCAACCGGTAACTGCGGAATCTTACGGCTTAATGACAAGACATAAGGATCATCCGCTCTTGGGCTATGCCTTGGTTCAACACGAATTAACTTGGGAAAACCAATTAGATACCCAGCTTTACCCTTACTTGGCCGATCATAATGTCGGCGGATCAATTGTTTTTCCAGGAGCCGGTTTTGTGGAAATCGCTTTGGCGGCCGCCCATCAAGTCAACCCGGAAAAAGAATTTCTGGAAATCGAAGAACTTGAAATTCACTTACCGCTGTTGTTGAACGAAGATCATGCAAAAGTTATTAGGACAGAAATACTTAATCCTAGCGGTCAATTAAAATTGCTTAGCCGTAATTTAGCCAACGGTCATGATTGGATTCAACATCTCGTTGGCAGGATTGTTCCGTCCGCAACGGGCCGGAAATTAGATTTAGAGATGCCGTCCGCGCCCCGGCGGAAACCGGATTTTACGCTGGCAAGCCATACCGAATTAACCGAATGGACCGGACTTCAATACGGTCCTGCGTTCAAGACGATAACGCACGGCTGGTCTGATAAATCGAGTGCTATCGGTTTTTTTGAGCCGCCTTCTTGCATTCAATCCGCCCAACAGAGTTACTTTTTGCACCCGGGTGTATTAGATTGTGCTTTTCAGTTGATTTTTCAAGTGCTGAAAGATGAAGTCTTTAATTATGAAGGCATTGCTTTTGTACCTGTAAAATTTGGCCGGATTTATTTACGAGCGAATAAAGCGGCTCCTTATCTTGCAAAGGCGAGGCTTATAAAGCGTTCGCCTCATTCGATTAATACCGAATTTACCATTTTCGATTGCGAAGGTGATGCGATTGCAGTGTTTAGCGATGTCCGGTTCCGGGCGATAAGACTCCATAAGCAGCATACCCAAAACCCGGAGTATTTAGATTATCACTTAACGGCTGCCCCGGTTCTCCACGCAAATACAACCGGCTTGTTTACCTGCGAGATGACGGCCCGGATACCGGAGCTCATCATTCAAACTTTCGAAAATAGTCAAAACGATAGCTTTAACGGGCGATACAGTGGCGAAGTAGAGCCTTTACTCGATAGTTTATGTTTACAGTATATTGCCGAAACATTGGCGCAATTTACCGACGGACATGGCTTATTAAAGAAGAACCTGCTTGACGATCTTGAAACCGCCGATCACAACTTGCAACGAGTTTTTCAAAATACGATCGATTTTGCTGTTAAAAACCGCCTGCTGACAGTGGTTAAAGATAAAGGCTGGCAATTAGAGGCGAATGTGCTGGAAAAGGATATTTCCGGACAAGGTATTTGGCGAGCCTTGGTGCAAGAATACCCTGACTATTTTTACTTGATTAATTTGGCGGGACGTTCAGGCATTCATTTGGAGAATATTTTACGAGGCAAAATAAAAGCCGAGCAGATTGATCTTACCCCAAAACTTTATGACCGGATAACTTTTCAAGTTTTAGAACAGACGTGTAAAAAAGCGCTTACAAGTTTGTTTCAAGCTTATTTTGAACAGGCTATAACCCAATTAGAGGCTGGCGAACGGCTTTGTTTATTAGAAATCAGTTCTTATAAACCGGTTTTTGCTGCTGCAATTTGCAGTAACTTGGATTTTAAAGTAAGCGACTATCGATTCGCCAGTTTTTGCGAGGAAGCGCTAAATAATGCAGAATTGCTTCGGGAACATTTTCCGATATTGGAAGTTGTTAAACTCCCAGCGATTCAAATTGAAAAAGCCAATCGACGAGGTTATGACCGGCCGTCCAATTTTGCTGTTATTTGCCTGAATTCGGTTAATTTAAAAGAACTTAAAGCAATGTTTACCGATTTGCCCGCGTTGCTTGTGCCAGGCAGTCCGGTCATATTTCTCGGACAGCATCCGGCGCAATGGCTTGATATTGTATTGGGCGCGTCTAAAGCATGGTGGCTGACAGACGAAGATGAGCAAGTTTTATCGCCGCAATTGACGGCTCAGCAAGTTGTCGAACAGCTTCAAGCCTTGGGGTTTACCGAAACACGAATTTTAGAACCCGAAGATGACGGTTACTCCGGTATGTATATCATTACCGGAAAGTCTGGACTGATCGAAGAAGAAAGCGCCGTTAAAAACAGCGAACATTGGCTCATCGTTGCGAGTCAAAGCCGGAGTGAATTGAGATCTGCTAGTGCGTTGGCGCATCAGTTAAAAAGCAGCGGTCAAAAAGTCCATGTACTTAAGTTCAATAAAAACGATACGATTCTGGATCAATTGAACAAAGCTAAAACTAATGGCGCGCCTTACGATCATATCGTTCATCTCTACGGGATTGGCAAGAACGAAGTTGACGCTCAATTAAGCCGTTGTTTAATAGCGAGCGAAATGGTAAAAGCCTGCGAGACTACCGCAACGAACGCTACCATTTGGTTATTAACCAATTTTGTCGGTTCACTCTTTTCTTGCGACCAAGAAAAGGCCGGTTTCGTTGATAATGTCTCTCCTGATATTGCACATGATGCGGCCTTATGGGGATTTGGCCGAACGATGTTGAATGAGGCAAGCAATTATAAGGTTCGACTATTAGATAGCTGCGGGGAGTTGAGTCAGACGCAAATTTTAGAAGGGTTAACCGATGAACTCTTACACAAAGAACGCGAACTCGAAGTTGTTTTGGATTCCCATGGTAAGCGCTTTGTGCCCCGGTTGCGGTTAGAATTGGATCCTCAAAAGAAAGTTATTAATAAAGAGGGTCAAATTCAACGGCTCGGCTTTAAGCTGCCTGGGCAATTACGTAATTTGCATTGGGAAAGTATAGCGCTAACCGAGTTAGCCGCCGATGAGGTAGACGTTCAAGTTAAAGCAACCGGTCTGAATTTTAGAGATGTTATGTTTACCTTGGGCTTGCTGTCCGATGAGGCGGTGGAAAATGGTTTTGTCGGGGCGACTCTGGGATTGGAGTTTGCCGGTTCTATCATTGCTGTCGGCAGTAAAGTCAAAGATTTTAAAGTCGGCGATCCAGTTGTAGGGTTTGGTTCGGCAAGTTTCAGTAATCGAGTAAGATCTAAATCCAGCGCTCTTGCCGTTATACCTCCGGGGATTGATTTTAATGCGGCCGCAACTATACCGAGCACCTTTTTTACGGCTTATTATGCTTTAGTGACGCAAGCCCGTTTACAACCCAAGGAAAAAATATTAATTCACGGCGCAGCGGGAGGTGTTGGAATAGCCGCCGTTCAAGTGGCGCAATGGTTAGGTGCCGAAATCTTCGCAACAGCCGGATCGGGTGAAAAACGGGATTTTTTAAGTCTAATGGGAGTTGAACACATCTACGATTCCCGGTCGCTCGGTTATGCCGAAGAGATTCTGGCCGACACCGGTAATGCCGGAGTCGATGTGGTGCTTAACTCATTAGCGGGCGAAGCCATCAACAGAAATTTCCAAGTTTTAAGACCCTTTGGCCGCTTCCTGGAGTTGGGGAAGCGCGATTTTTATGAAAATACGCATATTGGTTTACGTCCGTTTCGCAATAATATCAGTTACTTTGGAATCGATGCCGATCAGTTAATGCTGGAAAGGCCTAATCTGACCAGGGAACTGTTTGCGGATATGATGAAGCTGTTTCAAGAAGGAGTTTTACATCCGTTACCATATACCGTTTTCGATGCCAACCAAGTTGTCGATGCCTTTCGTTACATGCAGCAAGCTAAACAGATTGGTAAGATTGTCGTCACTTATGAGCATGGCGTTAAGACGAAACCGGGTTTTGAGAAATATCAACGAGCACCTTTAAATTTATCAGCCGAAGGAAGTTATCTTGTGACCGGAGGTTTAGGGGGTTTCGGCTTAAAGACAGCCGAGTGGCTGGTTGAAAAAGGCGCTCGAAATCTAATTTTACTGAGCCGTAGCGGCGCTTCCGCTAAAGAAGCTCAAGAAGTAATTCAAATCATGGAGAAACAGGGCGTTAAGATTTATGCTAAACCCTGCGATGTAACTGATAAGGCTGCACTCAAGGCGGTATTTAAAAATATCAAAGCCGCAATGCCGCCGTTGAAAGGTATTGTTCATGCGGCAACCGTGATTGACGATGCCTTGGTGCGGAATTTAACATCCGCTCAGATAGAACGTGTTCTGGCTCCAAAAATTAAGGGCGCCCTGAATTTGCACGAACTTTCGCTCGGTTTGAGTCTTGATTTCTTTATTCTGTATTCTTCGGCTACTACGCTGTTCGGTAATCCAGGGCAGGGCAGTTACGTCGGCGCTAATTTATGGTTGGAAGCATTGGCTTCGCACAGGCGGCAACGCGGTTTGCCGGCAACCTGTATACGCTGGGGCGCAATTGGCGATACAGGGTATTTGGCGCGAAATGAAAAAATCAAGGAGACTCTCCAAAATCGTATGGGAGGCTCAATGCTGAGTTCGGTCAAGGCGCTAAAAATCATGGAACAAATGTTGCTTTCCAGCAGCGCAACTTTGGGCGTCATGGAGCTAGATTGGCATTCCTTGGGGCGGTTTTTACCCACGGCGCAGGATGATAAATTCTGTGAAATAGCAACACAACACCAAGACTCAACACAACATAATGAATCCGCTGTCGATATTCAACGGCTTGTGGATGAATCAACCGACGAAGAATTAAAAACTATTTTTATCGACATGCTCAAACAAGAATTAGCGCAAATTTTGTTGCTGTCTGCCGATAAGATAGATCCGAATCAATCAGTGTATGATATGGGGATGGATTCATTAATGGGTGTTGAACTGATGGTCGCCATCGAGTCCCGTTTCGGAATCCAAATTCCGGTGATGGCGTTAAGCGAAGCATCGACTTTGAACAAACTGGTTGATAAGCTGATTTTGCAATTGCGTGGCGGTGCGAATGCATCCGAACCGGCTTCTGCCACGTCGCTTGTCGTCACTGACTTAGTAAAAGTACACGGATCCAATGTAACGCCCGAACAAATTGAGACATTTACCAAACAAATGGATAAAGACGGCTCAAACAATAGGATAGTCCACTGATATGTCAGGTAAAAGTTTGCCCGATCGATTAAAAGATAAGCTTATCCAAAAAGCGATCGAACGAAAAATAAAACGACATGAGGAAGAGGTTGAAAACAACCGTAAAAATCCTCTGCAAGAGTCATTGGATATACCGCCTGCATTTTACCGCTTCGATCAGCACCCGGGTTACAAACAGATGCAGATTATCCACAAAGGCGGCGAACAACTGGGTATAGCTAACCCGTTTTTCAGGGTGCACGAAGGTATTGCCGGTGCGGCGACGACGATTGCAGGTAAATCTTTCATCAATTTTGCCAGCTACAACTATCTTGGACTCTCGGGTGATAAGCGAATCTCCGATGCCGCCAAAAAAGCTGTGGATAGCTATGGCACCTCCGTGTCCGCAAGCCGTCTCGTTTCCGGCGAAAGACCTATACATCGCGAGCTTGAAGCAGCCCTAGCCGAAACGTATCAAGTTCAGGATGCCGTTGTTTTGGTCAGCGGACACGCCACTAATGTCACGACGATCGGTCATCTATTCGGTAATAAAGATCTTATCATCCACGACGAGTTGATACATAATAGTGTGCTGATGGGGGCGCAATTATCGGGCGCACGGCGATTATTCTTTCCCCATAACGATTATAAAGCCTTGGACCGTATTCTTAGCGAACAGCGCCAAAATTACGAACGTGTGCTGGTGTCTATCGAAGGTCTCTACAGCATGGATGGCGATTTTCCCGATTTACCGGAATTTATTGCCGTCAAACAAAAACATCGTGTTTTTTTGATGGTCGACGAAGCGCACTCGTTCGGTGTGATGGGCGAACACGGACGCGGGATACGGGAGCATTTTAATGTCGACGGCAAAGATGTGGATATATGGATGGGGACGTTAAGTAAAGCGCTGGCTGGCTGCGGAGGCTTTATCGCTGGCGAATCCGCTTTGGTAGAGCATATAAAATTTCTGGCGCCCGGTTTTTTGTATAGCGTGGGTTCTCCGCCCCAAGTTATAGCGCCGTGTTTGGAAGCGTTGAAAATTATTCGGCAAGAGCCGGAACGAGTGCAAAGGTTACAAGCATTGTCGCAATATTTTCTGAAAAAAGCTAAAGCTGCCGGAGTTGATACCGGTCATAGTCAAGGTATCGCCATCATTGCTGCGATTACCGGCAGTTCTCAAAGCGCAGCGCGGCTTTCGCTGGCGCTGTATGAACACGGTATCAACGTGCAACCGATCATGTACCCTGTTGTACCGGAAAAAAGCGCAAGATTGCGGTTTTTCCTCTCATCCGAACATACTGAAGATCAAATTGATACCACTGTTCAAATCCTAGCCCAAGAATTGAAAAAAATAATTTAATTTTTCGATAAACGGATATCGGTTTCGTTTTGCTAGTATACAATCCGGCTAAGTTCTTAGCTCTGGAGACCAAATTTGTACGACTATTCGGCCATTATTATTTTGATTGAACACATTAACGCACGACCATCAAGATCTACCGCTTGTATCTCCAGTTGGTACGCCTAGAGTCCGGGTGGTGCTATGCACATATCCAGGTATTTTTGCCGATACTGTTCTCAATGAATTAAGCAAAATTCACTGCATTGAACTTGCCGGACTGGTGTATTCCCAGCGGATTTTTTCCGCCACGGAAAGCTGGGCGGGTGGGGCTTGGCGCTTAATTAAGACATCCGGAATTCATTACGGCGTCTTACAATTCCTTCAAACCGATTGTTACCGGGTGCTTAAAATTCTATTTTCAGCCAGCCCAATTGAAAAGACTGTTCCGGTTTTACAGACAAAAAATATCAATAATCTATCGGGACTGGCTTTTTTAAAGGAATTAAACGCGGATGTTATTTTACTGGCCAATTTCAATCAAAAAGTTTCGTCAACGGTGATTAACACACCTGCATTGGCTTGTTTAAACATTCATCCTTCGTTGTTACCCGATTTTAAAGGAGTTGATCCCGTTTTTGCAGCCCTGTGCTCGGGGCGGCCAAACTTGGGAGTTACTGTGCATCTGGTAGACGATAATTTCGATACGGGAGCTATTTTAATTCAAGATCAAATAGCTGTTAAGAAGAGCCGAAGCGTGTTTTATCACCAGTTTCAACTTTTCCGGCTCGGTGGAAAATTGGCGGCTTACGTCATTAAACAATTAACCGAGAATGTCTTTCAACCTACTGAAAATATAGGCGGAAATTACGATTCATGGCCAACCGCGGCTGATATTAGGCAATTCAAAAAAGGTGGCGGACAGTTAATTAACATAACGGATTATTTGACTGCTTTAAAAGCGTCTATTCCGGTTTTTAAATAATACCGATTTATCTAAAGGTAAAGTCTCTTACTTAGGGATGTTCAGACTTTCATCCAGTCTTGGCTTCCCGTTTTGAATGTACGCCATAATTTAATCTGTTCAAGATCCAGTCGCCGGTTCTGGCAGGTAAAAGCGCTAGCAGTTTCATCCCTATGTCCAACGGAAAAGGGAAACTGATCAGTGCCTTTTTTTTACATAGCCCCTTGTAAATGATTTGCGCGGCTTCATCGGCAGTGATTATCAATAGTTTCGGTCCGGGAAATTGATCGCTCAATTCCGACTTGACGAATCCAGGACAAACAACCGAAACTTGCACATGATTATGATTCAACCAGCCTCGCAGAGCCTCCGCGTAGGATTTTATGGCGGCTTTTGTGGCGCAATACGCTGGGCTTATAGGCATTCCACGGAATGCCGCTAATGAACTTACGATGGCGATTTGACCTTGCCGACGTTGGCGCATGGGTTCTATCAGCGGGTACACACTGTTAAATACGCCGTAAATATTCACATCCAATACATTGCAAACGGCTTCCCAGGATTCCCCTTGACCGTTATCCGGCATAATGCTGGTTATTCCGGCATTGGCGATCAATAAATCGACGGGGAATAGCCGGTCGAAGTCGAGTAGCCATGTTGCCATGGCCGTACAATCGGTAACGTCAATCGCCGCCGTAACGGTATTGGCGCCTTGGTTCCGGCAAATGGTTTCTATATTTGTTAATTTAGCGCTATTTCGTCCCAACAGACCTAAAGTATTACCTGGTTTAGCATACTGTTTCGCTAAAGCGAATCCGATACCTGCGCTGGCTCCCGTGATAACGATATTCATTATTTTTTATAAGGGTAGGTTGATTTTATTTTGATCGAGGCGTTCCACGGCTTCCGTAACAGCCGCGGATAAACCGGGTTGGTTATAATAAACGCCACGGAGTTGTATAGAACCCGCCAAGGCCCTAATGAAGGCGTTGCGTAATGGAATATCGGGAGCCTTAGGCGATTGCCAGAACTGGTCTAACGGTCCTGAGAAGGTTAAGCCGTCTATGTTAAAAACGGCGCTGCCCAAAGTAATTAAAGGTCGTCCCATCAGTAATGTCCACACGCCAACGGTGCTATTGATTGTAACCACGCCTTGCGCGTGTTCGAGTAAAGCTTCTAGCGAACCGCCATCCAAGTAATGAACGCGTTCCTTAAGATTAAATTCATCAGCTAATTTCAGGCAAAAGCGTTCCCAATTAATCATACTAGGGTCCAGGGGGTGTACTTTAATGACTAACCCGGCATTCTTAGGGGCGTTGTGCAAAAAAGAATGCATTACTTCCCGGATTGCAGCTTCCAAGTTGGGATAATTCGAATAGACCCGGATTTGAAAATCATTCTGCATCTGTAAAGGAAAGACAAAATAAGGCTTACCCGCTTGTTGAATTTGCCGGATCAAGGCTTCGGTTTTCTTAGCAGCGAGCCGGGTTTTGAGTAAATGCCAGCCGGTGCCTAAATAAACCAGTATCGGATGGTACATTTGATGGGAGTCGTAATAGGGGTAAAGGAAACGGAAAAAAGTACTGGACAGATGATAAGCCATATCCCAAACGGCTTGAGTAAAAAAGCTGTCATTATAATGGCGTTTTAAGTCGGGTTCTGGAGACTTTGCGGCCAGTTCCTTGATTTTTTCAGGATCGCGCGGAAAAAGCGAATCCGCCGACATTCCGTTATGTTCGAAAGTAATCCAGTCAGGTCTGAGATACCCGAAATCGGTTGTTACGATTTGGATTCCTCGTTCTTTAGCAGCGCTGATCGCGCGTTTATGGTATTCACGCTGCTCGCCCAGCAGAATTAAATCGGTAACTTGCTCGCGATCCATAAAATTATCGATAAATTTACCCCAAGCTTCGAGTTTGCCGCGATAATTCGTTGCTTGTTTTCGCCGCCAGAAAAGCCAATCGCCAAAACATAAATTGATGCGCAATACGCGATGTCCTCGAGTTTCCAAACCATCGGCGATCAATTTGAAAAATGGCGTGATGGGGCCTTGCAGAAAAAGAAATATACGCGGGTGTTGGCTGTTGGGGGTCATATGACGGTGAAGAATTAAATTGAATTAGAATGTTGACGCCTTATAAAACAGGTTTGCAATCATTTATTTTTTATCAGTTTGTGTATAAACCGGGCAATTTGACGCGAAAAAGAAAGTTTTTGCGGCGTTGGGTTTATTTTCCACGCGTTTAGTTCCTCGACAGCCCGTTCCGCACTGATTATCCTGTAATTGCTAGGACTTAAATATAAGGGATATAGTATCAAGGCGCCCGCCACCAGTTCATCTATAGTTAATTTGCGTGTTCTCCGGGGAACGGGTGCTTGATCTGAAGTTAAGCCCCAGCCCGCATAAAACGGTTGCCCGTAGCAAGTCACCCGTTTACCGCGCAGAAGCGCTTCGAATCCAGTTAAGGAGGTCAAAACATGAACTTCATCGGCTTGATTCAAAAGATCACCCATGTCGCCGTCGAGGATGATTTCATCGCACCAACATTCAGCTTCATTTTCGCCAACACCTTTTCCTCTTAAGCCAGCCACCACATCGGGATGAGGTTTGTAGATCAAATAAGCTTCGGGGTTAGTTGTCCGGACCGCGCGTAATAGAGCCATATTATGGCGAATATCCGGTGCGCCTGCTAAGATGGATGCATCCGTTTCTACCTGTCCTGGCACTAAGATAATATTGCGCTTTATACAATCGTCCGGATTCGAAGACGGTTTCGGTTCGATTTTTTTAATAACGCCTACGTTATATTTTGTTAAACCGTGTTCAACAATCCGCTTGCGCAGAGTTTGGGCGCGGTTTATCAATTCGATAGAAAATTCGCTTGTTTGAAGAATATGTTCAAGATCGGATTCTTGGGACGGATCGTAGTACATCCCCCGGCTATCTGCTATCCAGGACAGCGGGGGGATTTGAAAATCCGCGCCAAGTCCAACCGAGCGTAAGAAACCATCTTCCAATCGAAGTAATTTGATACCCTTCATTTTATATGAATCGGGTCGCTGAACAGGTTTATTTCCCCATACGAGTAAGGTCGCGTCGTCCGGTATAAGGTTCAGCCGGCGTACAAATCGAATTTCACTGCCTTGGAAGAACCGCCGGATCAGCTGCTTTTTAAAGGACGAAAAGCCGTAGGCGTAGAGTTGACGGGGAAAACGTTCCAGTTGCTGCCTTTGTAATCCCAGCCAATTTATTAAATCTTCGGCAAATCCAAGCGTATTGGTTTCCGGGTTAATGTATCGCGGATAATCGATTAAAGCGGCGTGCGCTAAATTTTCAAGAGCGACCGGACGTCTGCGGTCCGGCGGCGGTAGCGCGTCTTCGGTCAGGCCCCAGCCGGCGTAAAAAGGCATGCCGAACGTCCGCACCCGTTTTCCCCACAACAACGCTTCGAAGCCGAGTTGAGACGTTACGCAATAAACGGCTTGGGAGTGCTCGATCAATGATACGGGATGTACATTGCCGGTAATTAAAACGAGACGAGGATTTTTTGTCAATTTATCGATATCGAAATAACCGCGCTTTGCGCCGCTCACAACATCCGGATGGATTTTGAGCCAAATTGCACAATCAGGATTTTCGCAAATAGCGGCTTCCAGCATGTCATTAAAATGAGATGCTTTGGCTAATCCATATTCAATCGAGGCGTCGCCGTATGTTTGATCGCATACGAGAACATAGCGCGGCGGAAGTGCGTCCGTGTATTCGCGGGCGTGATTGTATTTAGAGATCCGGTTTAAACGCCAACTGTTTATCAAACCGCGAATATGCTGCAACTCATTTTCGTTTAATTGTTTACAAATCAATAATTCTAGCCTGGATGTCGCCGTCGCATCGTAGTAAATGCCTAAGTCGTCAAAAACCAAGGATAATGGCGGCGCATGATTTCCCAAAGCTACTGAGCGGAGAAATCCGTCTTCTATTCTGATAACGGGTAAATGATGCCGCTTTGCAAACGCTTCGGCTTTTGCGGAGCTGGGCTTTTTACCCCAGGCAATAACGCCGCCGTATTGAGTCTGTGCGTTGATATTCCTGTAATAGCAAATTGGAGCGCCCAATAATTGATTTAAAAGCGGTAAATTGCTAATTTTACGCGAGGTCGATAGATAGGGAAGGCGTTTGATTTCGATATCTGGGGTGATGATTGCCATTATTCAGAGTGCTTAATTATTCGAGAGACCAGCTTTAGTCCTTGAACAAATTCGCATAAGCGTTTCGCACGTCAATTCTTAATTGAGTCTGTTTTATTTCGGCGTTTGTTCGTAAAAAATCGCGTAACGGTTTATTATTGGCCAGATCGTCTATTGTATTGATCCAGGCTTGCGGATCAAGTTCTACAATCATACCGTCTTTATTGTGTTCTATGATTTCTGCACATGCGTTCTGGGGCGAAAAAATACCAACGGCGCCGCAACGATGGATATCAAAAAACTTGGTGTAGGAACGGGCATGGTTAAAAGGAATATTCAATAATGGCGCTAAACCGATGTGTCTGCCGGGTGCGGCTATGAAAGCCTGATAACTAGACCACTTCATAGGATGGATAACGGTGACCCGCTCGACATTTTTGTAAAGCCGGTTAACATCGGCCCCTCCGATGATTTCAAAACAGATGTTACGGTTTTGAGCAAGCAGTTTATCGACGATAGGATGTAACCATTCGATTTCAGCTTTATGCGAAGCTGAACCGTGATAAAAAACTTTGATGTATTCGGTTTCAACATTCATAGGGCTTGGCAAAATCAGTTTCGGTTGCCAAACAGCGTATTTTTTTTGTAGATAAGCCGTTGATACCCAGAGTTCCGCGCGTTGGCGTTTTAACCAATTGACTCTGCGCACCGATAAATGAGCCAGTTTGTAACGATACCGCCAAGGCATTCCAATAGAAGCATTAAGGTCGAGCACATCGTCATCCATAAAAAAAATCAAGGCTTTCAGACGGCCCCGATTCGTTTCTATAAACTTCGCCCATTTTTCCGGAATGTAGCGGATAAAGATCACGATAGCATGATCTAATTCGTTTGGAGCGCCGGGCAATATTGAAAAATCGCAACGAATAATTTGGCACCGATTATCCATTAGTGCAGGAGCGATAAAATAATCGGTTGAAGGGTTGATCTTTTCCTCAATAATGAAGATAACTTGTTTATGAGAATTTGTCATTCGCAACGTAATGCGGCTTTTGGGTAGAGTGGCAACTCACCGCTAGATAAATCATAGTATTTAAAGAATCTTTGCTTAAGCCCTTCGACAGGCTAAGAACCCAAAGGGTATAAAGCCTGTCGAAGCATTTACACCCTTAAGGGTGCAAAAGGAATCAACTTGTTTTGAGTTTCTTTAAATGTAGTGATCAAACGTTCTTTATTGATAAAGTTTAAAAAAGTTACTGTACGCTAAAGTCATCTTCATCGGACTGCGATAATGGAATGCTGTTCGATTGATTAGCCTTGAACAGCTTTTTATTAATTATTAAAAAGAATAAAGTGATTAATAACAGTACCGTTAAGGCCACATCGTTGCTTAATTTAAATGGAATTAATTTTACGGATAAAATCGCGTCGTATAAGCCGTGAATAATAGCAGTAAAAGCGACGCTCCCTGTAATAATAAAAAGACTTCCAAAAACAATGCCTGCGCACGAGATAAATAATAAATTTGTTAGTTGACCGTAGTAAATGTATTGAACATGCGATAACACAAAAATAAGTGTCGTTAACACTAAAGCCCGCTTCAAATTATATTTTTTTTGTAGAGTATTTTGGACAATTCCCCGGTAAAACAACTCTTCTCTCATGCCTGCCGTAATGCCTGAAATGACAAATATAATTTGCCATAGGACTGTTTCATTTTCAGCATTAGTATAGCTCAGTGCAAAGATAAAGAATAACAACAATGCGGCGGCTAGTTGCGGAGAAATGAGTGCTTTGGCGGCGAAAGGCTGTTTTTCGTTATAAAAATATTTTTGATAATAATAACCATAAAACACGATGAATATTACTCTTAATAAAGTCCTTATAAGTTCCCCTTCATAGGACCATTGGCCGAAAGATTGGGCAATAAAAAAAGAAAGTGTTAAGTATACGATTTCGAGTATTGCTGCATATAAGATTATTCTTCTCATTATTATTTCTCATCACGCAGGTTGGGGGGTAAGTTAGGCGGTATAAAACCTCTAGTTATTTAATGATAATGTTTGAATCTGTTTTTGACTCATAGTATCCGTCTTTTTCGTTTTTCACGAATTCTCTGGACCTATAGGCCNNGGCCGCTTTTTTTTACAAAAAAATAGATGATTGAAAAAATTTTTAAATACATCTAAGCAATTGTTTAAAAATAAATTATTTCATTTCTAAGCGGGTAAGTTGAAATACGGCCCGGTGCAAATTTTGGCAAGCGGTTTGTAACGGTGTTTACGGTATTACAGTTATGAGTACAGCGTAAAAAAGCAATGTCGACGGTGGAAATTAAAATGTCTCATATCATTTCGGTTAATTTTCTGACAGCTTGTAACGCGAGCGAATTTAAGCCATCGCCATTTGATTTTGATTGAAAATACTTAATAATTTCACTTCTCATCCGAGGATCCCATGATCGTAATATGTGTTTTTTTACGCCTTCGGCAGCGATTTCTTTATCGCTTTCTGCATTGAAAAAATCGGCTATATCATTAGCCATTTTGATCAATTTTTCTATATTCATTGAATAATTTATTGTATTAAGGTTGGATAGGGGGCTTGAATAAGCCGTTCGGGATGACTATAAACGACATATTGATTTTGTCTGGCAAAACCGATTAACGTGAGCCCGGTTTCTTCCGCCATGCGAATAGCTAAGCCGGTGGGAGCCGACATGGCTGCTAAAAGATTAACTCCAGCGCAAGCAGTTTTTTGCACCACTTCATAGCTCGCACGGCTAGTAATAACGATAAATCCCATTGCTGGATTTTTTCCCAAACGGAGTAATAATCCGATAAGCTTATCGAGTGCGTTGTGCCGTCCGACATCTTCTCGAACATGTTGAATACCATTTTCTGGGATGACCCAAGCTGCGGCATGTACAGCTCCGGTTAAATTATTTAGTTTTTGCTGTTGCTCGATTTTATTCAACGCAGATAATAAATCCGTTATAGGCACATCGAGCACGTTTTTTATCGGATTTGGCGTTCTAACGGCTTGTTGCAAGGTCGTGGCTCCGCACAAACCGCAACCGGTGCGCCCGGCAAGATTACGGCCCTTTTCAGCAATCATACAGTGTCTTTGGTCGGATATTTCAAGCCTGATTTCAATGCCGTTAGCATGATTATAAATATGTGAGGACAATAATTCGCCGGAATGCTGGATAATGCCTTCGGTGATACTAAAGCCTAAAGCAAAATCTTCAAGATTGGTTGGGGACGCCAGCATGACAACGTGCGGTGTGCCATTATAAACCAAGGCGACGGGCACTTCTTCCGCTACATAGTCTTGTTTAACGGTTTGTTTATTTCCTTGCCAACGTTCAACAATAATTTGCTGATAACTAGGCCAACCCAATTCAAGGTTTAATGTTGGCGGAACAACATTGGGGTTGGCCATTGTTTAACCTTTCGCAAGTAATTCCAATTGTTGCTCTGAAAAATCATGGTAATTCCGTTGCCATTCCGATGTTTGGCTGACTTTACTGACCTGTACGGCAGTGACTTTATATTCAGGGCAGTTAGTCGCCCAGTCGGAATTATCGGTCGTAATCACATTTGCGCCGGATTCGGGAAAATGGAATGTGGTATAAACTACACCGGGTTGCACCCGTTCGCTCACCAAGGCGCGTAATACTGTCTCACCGACCCGGCTTTTGATGCCAACCCAATCGTGGGTTTTGATGCCGCGCTCTTCGGCATCGTGCGGGTGGATTTCCAATAAATCTTCGGCGTGCCACTTATTGTTATCGGTGCGGCGGGTTTGTGCGCCAACGTTGTATTGCGAAAGAATTCTTCCTGTCGTTAAAATCAGCGGGAACATTTTGGTGACTTTTTCTTGCGTCGCCACAAACTCGGTTAACATGAATAATCCTTTGCCGTTATCGCGCATGAATTCATTGACGTGCATGGTCGGTGTGCCGTCGGCAGCCTCCTCATTACACGGCCACTGCACACTCCCTATCTCATCGATTTTTTGATAACTTACGCCGGTGAATGTCGGTGTCAACCTAGCAATCTCATCCATGATTTCCGAAGGATGCTGATAATTCATAGGATATCCCATCGCGTTGGCCAGCATTTGAGTGATTTCCCAATCTTCATAACCGCCCAGAGGCGCCATGACTTTTCTTACCGGTGAAATACGGCGTTCGGCATTGGTAAACGTGCCGCTTTTTTCCAAGAAAGAAGAACCAGGTAAGAACACGTGGGCGAATTTTGCTGTTTCATTGAGGAATAAATCCTGAACGATGACGCACTCCATCGATTTCAGCGCGTGGTGAACGTGTTGGATGTCGGGGTCGGATTGAGCAATGTCTTCACCTTCGACATATAAGCCCATAAACGTGCCATCGGCAGCTGCATCGAACATGTTAGGGATGCGTAACCCAGGCTCCTGCTGTAATTTAACACCCCAGTTGCTTTCGAAGAGTTCGCGGGTAGTCCGATCGGTAACATGCCGGTAGCCTGGATACTCGTGCGGAAACGAACCCATGTCGCAAGAGCCTTGAACGTTATTTTGACCGCGTAATGGGTTAACCCCGACACCTTCGCGCCCTAAGTTTCCAGTCGCCATAGCTAAATTGGCGATGCCTATGACCGTAGTAGAGCCTTGACTATGCTCGGTAACGCCTAAGCCGTAGTAAATTGCGCCATTCTTTGCGCTGGCATAGAGTCTGGCGGCCGCGCGAACATCTGCCGCAGGCACGCCCGTGGTTGTTTCGACGGCTTCCGGGGCATGCCGCGGGTCGGCGATAAATGTTCGCCATTTGTTAAAAGATTGCACGTCACAGCGCGCGCTAACAAAAGCTTCATCAACAAAACCTTCAGTGACTACCACATGAGCGATAGCGTTGACTAACGCCACATTTGTGCTCGGACGGAGTTTGAGATGATAATCGGCAGCGACATGCGGCGTTCTGACCAGATCAATCTCGCGGGGATCGACCACAATCAATTTCGCGCCTTGCCGCAAACGTTTTTTCATGAGCGAACCAAACACGGGATGTCCGTCTGTCGGATTGGCGCCGATTACTATCATAACATCGGCTTTCATGACCGAATCGAAGTTTTGGGTGCCGGACGATTCGCCGAAAGTTTGTTTTAAGCCATAACCCGTCGGGGAGTGGCAAACGCGGGCGCAGGTGTCGACATTGTTATTGCCGAAACCGGCTCTGATGAGTTTTTGCACCAAATAAGTTTCTTCATTCGTACAGCGCGATGAGGTAATACCGCCGATGGAATCTTTACCGTACTTCGCTTGAATTCGTTTAAGTTCGGAAGCGGCATAGGTAATCGCCTCTTCCCAGCTTACTTCTTGCCAATGATCTTTAATGCTTTTGCGGATCATCGGTTTAGTGATGCGGTCTTTATGAGTCGCATAGCCGAACGCAAACCGGCCTTTAACACACGAGTGCCCGTGATTAGCGCCGCCGTTTTTGTCCGGCACCATGCGCACCACTTTGTCGCCCTTCATTTCGGCGCGGAACGAACAACCGACGCCGCAATAAGCGCAAGTGGTTATTACGGCGTGTTCGGGGGTGCCTTGGTCAATGACGGATGTTTCCATCAAAGTCGCGGTCGGACAAGCTTGGACGCAAGCGCCGCAAGACACGCATTCGGACGACATGAACGGCTCATTCTGCCCCGGCGAGACTTTGGAGTCGAAACCGCGTCCGTCGATCGTTAAAGCAAAAGTACCCTGGGTTTCTTCACAGGCCCTGACGCAACGCGAACACACAATACACTTGCTCGGATCGAAAGTAAAATAGGGATTACTGGCATCCTTTTCTGCTTTCAGATGGTTTTCACCCATTGGATTATAGCGAACTTCGCGTAAGCCAACGGCGCCGGCCATATCTTGCAGTTCGCAATCGCCGTTAGCAGAGCAGGTTAAGCAATCCAGAGGATGATCGGAAATGTATAATTCCATCACGCCGCGGCGAACCTGCGCCAAACGGTCGTTTTGAGTGACGACTTTCATCCCCTCGGCTACCGGTGTGGTACAAGAGGCGGGCATGCCACGGCCACCCTCAATTTGAACCACGCATAAGCGGCACGAACCGAAAGGATCGATACTATCGGTGGCGCATAATTTCGGGATATCGATGCCTATACTAGCCGCCGCTCGCATCACAGACGTTCCCGCAGGGACAGTCACATCAAAACCATCAATTTCCAATTTGACGGTTTGTGCAGATTCGCTGGCTGGAGTGCCGTAATCTTTATCTTTATTCATAGCCATCGTGAATACCTCTTAAATTCAGGCGGCGTCGGCTTGCTTACTCAAACCGAAGTCTTCTGGAAAATGATTCAGTGCACTCAACACAGGATATGGAGTCATACCGCCAAGTGCGCATAACGAACCGTTGAGTAAGGTGTTGCATAAGTCCCGCAATAACGGAACATTTTTGTTAACCTCTACGCCTTTAATAATATCTTCAATAACTTCCATACCGCGCGTTGAACCGATCCGGCAGGGCGTACATTTGCCGCACGATTCAATCTTACAGAATTCCATGCTGTAGCGCGCCATTTCCGCCATGTCCACGGTGTCATCGAATGCTACAACCCCACCGTGTCCCAATACCGCCCACAATTTAGCGAATTCTTCGTAGTCCACGGGCGTATCAAATTGCGATTCCGGCAAGTAAGCACCCAACGGCCCGCCAACTTGCACGGCCTTGATCGGCCTCCCGGTCGCGGAGCCGCCGCCGTAGTCATACAATAATTCGCGCAAGGTCACACCGAAGGCCAATTCGACCAAACCCGGCTGCTTTAAGTTTCCGGCTAATTGAATAGGCAAGGTGCCGCGCGACCGTCCCATACCGAAATTCTTATAAAACTCGCCGCCCTTATCCAAAATAATTGGCACGGAAGCTAGGGAAATGACGTTGTTAATAATGGTCGGTTGTCCGAATAAACCTTTAATAGCGGGTAACGGCGGTTTAAAGCGTACTAAACCGCGTTTGCCTTCCAAGCTTTCAAGCAGGGAAGTTTCTTCACCGCAGACATAAGCGCCTGCGCCTAGTCTGACTTCAAGGTGAAATGTTTTGCC
>DLHW01000052.1:0-22755 GCA_002483425.1 Methylococcaceae bacterium UBA7658 | reverse complement strand
GCATGCGGATATTCGCAGCGCAAGTAGATGTAACCTTGCGTTGCGCCTACCGCGACACCGGCGATAGTCATACCTTCGATCAGCACGAAGGGATCGCCCTCCATAATCATGCGGTCGGAATAAGTGCCGGAATCGCCTTCGTCGGCGTTACAAACGATGTATTTTTGCTCGGACGAAGTGTTTAAAACGGTATTCCACTTGATACCGGTCGGAAACGCCGCACCGCCCCGGCCGCGGAGTCCGGAATCGGTCACCTGTTTGACGATATCCGCGCCGGTCATCGCCAAAGCATTTTTTAAGCCAAGATAACCGTCATGCGCCAAATAATCTTCCAGACTGACCGGATCGTTCATACCGACACGGGCAAAGGTTAACCGTTGCTGTTTTTTAAAATAAGGAATTTCTTCGGTTAAGCCGAGCGCTAAGGGATGACTGCCGCCGCTGAGAAAATTGGCGTCGAACAAACCGGTTACATCGCTTGTCTTAACGGGACCGAATGCAATACGGCCTTTATTCGTGGCGACTTCTACCATCGGTTCCAAAAAATACAGGCCACGAGAGCCGTTTCGGACGAGTTCGATTTGCAGATTGCGTTTTTGCGCTTCGGTAACCACAGCGTTGGCAACGAGTTCCGCGCCCAGAGCCAGCGCACCGGAATCGCAAGAAACATACACTTTCAGGCTCATACTGCCCCCTTGGTTTCCGCGATCAGTTTGTCAAAATATTCCGCCGTCACCTTGCCGTGAATATCGTGGCCTACCGTGATATTGGGCGAACTGGCGCATAGACCCAAGCAATACACCGGCTCCAAGCTAAAAGCGCCGTCTTGCGTGGTTTCATGATAATCGATACCTAGCTGTTGCTTAATATGCCGTTCCAGCCCCATTGCGCCCATGGCCTGACAGGATTCGGCACGGCACACATGGACGGTGGTTTTACCCGGCGGATTGTTGCGAAAATAATGGTAAAAACTGATAACGCCGTGAACTTCGGCGCGCGACAAATTCAGCGTATCGGCTATTGCCGGAACTGTTTCGGAGGGTACATACCCAAGCAGATCTTGGATTCCGTGGAGAATCGGTAACAGCGCTCCAGGCTTGTCTTTGAGGCTGGTGATGATGTCTTGAATGTCGGGGTTTATTGCGCCTACTGTCATACAAATCTCATTATAAGCTTTGGCCGTAATCTTATTTGGTTTACCTAACCTAATTATAGTAACCAAGTATGCGAGTCAGTTTAACACATCCATGAATTTGTGTAAAAAACACAGATGTCATATAGATCGTTATCATCCAAGTAAATTTAAAAGAGAATCAAAATTAGATTCGATTATTTAGGATCGATAATTTAAAGCTCGATAGCGGAAGCAGTATCGTTTAGAATCTATCCTTTAAAAATGATAATAAAGATGAGGAGTTGGCAGATGATCAAAAAAATTTTGGCGATTTTGCCGGTAACGGCTATTTTTTTTACGCTTTCAGTCCATGCGGACGTGATGTTGAAAGACGAGTCTGAAATTCTGGGCAAATGGAAAGTGACAGCTGAAGCGGCAAAACTAGACGGAGAGAAAAAAAAGGTTATAGTGGAGTGGGAATTCCAACCTGGCGGCGTACTTCAAACCATCGCAACGGATGCTGGCGGCCGGACGAATGAGATGCACATACCTGTCAAATATAGCGTTGAAAACGGTATAATAAAAAAGCAGGTTTCTCCTGGCCGGGAAAAGTTTGAAGACTGTAAGGTTGTAGAGAAGACCGGTTCGGAAATGATCTTAAAATGTCCCTTTCTCTATTTCTTTTTAACAAAACTATAACATAAAGGGTGTAACTATGATTGGTGGTATTGTTGGTATTTTAGCTTTGATCTGGGTTTACCAGTCGGCAACAAAAGCAAATGTAAATAATGCAGTGGTTTGGGTGATGGTTTGCGCCGCTGCTTATCTGGTGTCGCAAGTTTTTCTGATAGGAGCGGCGAACTATGTTGTTGAAGGAATGCGGGCGAACGTAAGCGAAGGCTATGAACGCGACATCACAAGTATCGGCGATAGAAAGAATATGGGCGGTTTTCAAGGGCCTAAAGGCACTTTCTTCTCGATCTTTTTTGAATTGTTCCCGCCGGTTGCGGGGTTTTTGCTTGTCGCGTTCATCCGGACTAAATTCGTATTAAAAGAATCGCTAACCAAATCGAATTTATTCAGCGGGTTAGGCGATATGTTCAAAAGCATTAAAGAGAGTTTTAAAAACCCAGACCAGCAATAATTGGGTTTGAAAAACCGGAAAAAGCCCAGGCTGTGCTTGGGCTTTTTATTTTCTAACTGCAGTGTTTTATCGAGGTTGAGACTGTTAATTTGTTTTGAACGGAGTCATTAGCTTAGGCGTTTCTCATTTTCAAGAAGGGTATAAAAATACTCTTTTTCCGGTTTCATAAGCGGTGCGCGAACAAAGGAAAAAACTCATAACGTTTGTTCCGGTTTGCCGCATAGTTTTTTGATTTTCCTAGCTTAAAACCCTGGATACGATAAAGAGCACGGCGAAAACAAATAAGACCGTAAAAATTAAGCCTGAAATAATGTACGTTGTCATTGAACCCTTCTCAAAATCGCTCTGCCTATTTTGATTACTCTGCACCCCGATAAACGCCGCTAAAACGCTTTTAATTGTTTGTATAATCGAATTTTCCGCCACAGCTAACTCCCTAATCTCAAAAAAGAAATGATTATGTTAAAGTAATCATAAACCTATCCTAAATATCTGCCAAATAATCTAATGAATAAATCGGATCTGATTAAACAAGAACTCGCTAAACGCATCCTGTTTCTTGACGGTGCGATGGGCACCATGATCCAGGGCTATAAGCTGGAAGAAAAAGATTATCGCGGCGAGCGTTTTGCCGATTGGGCAAGCGACCTGAAAGGCAATAATGACCTGCTTTCGATTACCCAGCCGGATATTATTAAAGCGATACATGCCGCTTATTTTGAGGCGGGTACGGATATTGTCGAGACTAACTCGTTCAATTCCAACAGTATCGGTATGGGCGATTACGGCATGGAAGCCTTGGTTTATGAGTTGAATGTCTCTGCTGCCAAAATCGCTAAGGAAGTTGCGGAAGAATTTACCGCCAAGACTCCGAATAAACCACGCTTTGTTGCAGGTGTGATTGGCCCGACTAATCGCACTGCATCCATGTCCCCTGATGTCAACGATCCAGGCTTTCGTAATATTTCATTCGACGAGCTATTCGATACTTATTCTAATGCCGCCAAAGGGCTAATTGATGGTGGCGCTGACATAATTTTGATTGAAACTGTATTCGACACGCTCAATGCCAAAGCAGCCATATTTGCTGTAGAACGACTATTTGACAACTTAGGCTATAAGTTGCCAGTGATGATTTCCGGCACCATTGCTGATGAGTCTGGGCGAATATTAGCTGGACAGACCGCATCTGCATTTTGGGTGTCAGTCAAACATGCCAATCCACTATCAATAGGCTTTAACTGCGCTTTAGGGCCTGAAAAATTACGTCAATATATTGAAGAAGTTTCATCAATTGCTGACACTCATGTTTCTGCTCATCCTAATGCGGGCTTACCCAATGCGTTTGGAGAATATGACTTGCTTCCTGAGCCGATGGCAAAAGAAATTGCTGACTGGGCGGCAAATGGCTTTATCAATATTGTTGGCGGCTGTTGCGGCTCGTCGCCTGACCACATTAAAGCGATTGTTGAAGCGGTCAGCCCATATTCTCCTCGTAAAATTCCTGACTTGGAAAAACGCTGCCATCTTTCCGGATTAGAAACCATGTCAATTGGCTCAGACAGCTTATTCGTAAACGTTGGCGAACGTACGAATGTTACAGGTTCGGCGGCATTCAAAAACCTTATTATCAAAGGTGACTTTGATGCCGCTTTAAGTGTAGCGCGGCAGCAGGTGGAAAACGGCGCCCAAATCATCGACATCAACATGGACGAAGGCATGTTGGAGTCGAAAGACGCGATGGTGCGGTTTTTGATGCTGATTGCATCGGAACCTGACATTGCTAAAGTGCCGATCATGCTGGATTCGTCCAAATGGGACATCCTGGAAGCAGGGCTTAAGTGTATCCAAGGCAAGGGCATCGTCAATTCGATTTCTCTGAAAGAAGGTGAGGCCAAGTTTCTCGAACAAGCCAAGCTGGTCAGGCGCTACGGCGCGGCGGTCATCGTGATGGCTTTCGACGAGGTAGGTCAGGCCGACACCAAGGAACGCAAGGTCGAAATCTGCGCCCGCGCTTATAAGATACTGACGGAACAGGTGGGTTATCCGCCGGAAGACATCATCTTTGACCCCAATATCTTCGCCATTGCCACCGGCATTGAGGAACACAACAATTACGGCGTGGATTTCATCGAAGCCACCGGCGAAATCAAACAAACTTTGCCTTATGCCTTGATTTCAGGCGGCGTATCGAACGTGTCTTTCTCATTCCGGGGCAACAATCCGGTGCGCGAGGCCATTCACGCGGTATTTTTGTACCATGCGATCAAGGCTGGGATGTCGATGGGCATCGTGAACGCCGGACAGTTGGCAATTTATGAGGACATTCCCCGCGATTTGCGCGACGCGGTCGAAGCGGTCGTATTAAATACCCACGACGGCAGCGGCACCGATAAGCTGCTGGAAATCGCCGAAAAATACAAAAGCGACGGCAGCACGGGCATCGCCAAGCAGGAAGATTTGGAATGGCGTTTGTGGCCTGTGTCCAAACGCTTGGAACACGCCTTGGTCAAGGGCATTACCGACTACATCGACGAAGACACCGAAGCGGCGCGGCTGGAAGCCGAACGCCCCTTGCACGTTATCGAAGGGCCGTTGATGGATGGCATGAACGTGGTCGGCGACCTGTTCGGCGCGGGAAAAATGTTTTTGCCGCAAGTGGTGAAGTCGGCGCGGGTCATGAAAAAGGCCGTGGCTTATTTGATGCCGTACATGGAAGCGGATAAGTCCGCCGCCGACCGCCAAACCAACGGCAAAATCCTGATGGCGACGGTAAAAGGTGATGTCCACGACATCGGCAAGAACATCGTCGGCGTAGTCCTGCAATGCAATAACTACGAAGTCATTGACATGGGCGTGATGGTGCCTGCGGAGCAAATTCTGCAAACCGCACGTTTGGAAAAAGTGGACATCATCGGCTTAAGTGGCTTGATTACCCCCTCGCTCGATGAGATGGTGCATATCGCCAAGGAAATGCAGCGGCAGAACTTTAGCATTCCATTGATGATTGGAGGGGCGACGACCTCGCGGGCGCACACGTCGGTAAAAATAGAACCCAATTACCATAACGATGCTACCGTTTATGTCGCCGATGCTTCGCGTGCGGTTGGCGTGGCTAGCAACCTGTTAAGCCATGATTTAAAAGCACAATTCGTAAAAGAGTTGCGCGATGAATATACCGAAGTCCGCGAGCGCCACAAAGGCAAGGAATCTAAAACCAAACAGCATAACCTGGAAACTGCCCGTAAAAATAAGTTTAGTTGGGGCAACTACGATCCGGTTAAGCCGAAATTTTTGGGCACGAAAGTCATCGATAATATCCCCTTAGCCACTTTGCTCGACTACATCGACTGGACACCTTTCTTCCAAACCTGGGAAATGGCCGGCAGTTATCCTAAAATCCTCGATGATCAGGTTGTGGGCAAGGAAGCCAGAAAGCTGTTTGACGATGCCAAGAAGATGCTGGCAGAAATCGTCAATGGGCAATGGCTTAAAGCCAAGGCGGCCATAGGTTTTTTCCCTGCGGCAAGCCAAGACGATGATGTTATCTTATATACGGATGAAACCCGTAGTGCGACGCTCGAAACCTTGCATCACTTACGTCAACAAAACATGAAAGCGCCAGGGCGGCCTAATTACTGCCTTTCCGATTTTATTGCACCGGTAGAAATTGGCAAACCCGATTACATCGGTGCATTTGCGGTGACAACAGGAATTGGCATTGAAGCAAAACTGGAAGAATTTGAACGAAATCATGACGATTACAGTTCCATCATGCTGAAAGCCTTGGCCGACCGCTTGGCGGAAGCGGGTGCGGAATACCTGCACCAAGTCGTAAGGAAAGAATATTGGGGTTATGCAGAAGATGAAACCTTGGAAAACGAGCAGTTGATTAAGGAAGCCTACCAAGGTATACGCCCTGCGCCGGGTTATCCGGCTTGCCCCGATCACACAGAAAAAGCTAAATTGTTCGAGTTGCTGAATGCCACTGAAACGACGGGGATAAAACTGACCGAAAGCTTTGCCATGTACCCGGCTTCGGCAGTGAGCGGCTGGTACTTTTCGCACCCGGAAGCGCAATATTTCAATGTCGGCAAAATTGAACAAGACCAATTGCAGGATTACGCTCGCCGCAAAGGCATGGCGGAAGACGTTGCGGCGCGTTGGTTATCGGCGCATTTGCATCATTAAAAATAGAATCTTTCATGGATCCAGAGGTCATTGCAAAACAATTTGCGCCGTTTGTCGAGAAACTCGAAGCGCTGGGCAATGGATTAATTAACGATACCTATTTAGTTACGACCGGTCAGCAGCCATTCGTGCTGCAGAAGATCAACCGTCATGTGTTTCAGCAGCCTGAGTTAATTATGGCGAACTTGGCGGAACTCAATCGTCATGTTGCCGGACTTAACGGTAGCAGCGTGACGCTAAAAATTCCCGAGCTTCTCCAAACTCAAGCGGCAGCCTATTATGTCGTGGACGAATCGGATGAATATTGGCGGGCATGGGGGTATATCGCGAATACTTATTGTTTGGAAACTTTAAATAATAAGATGGAAGCGGAACAAGTAGGCGCTGCCTTGGGTAAATTTCATCGTTTAGGTTACGGCATGGCTGCCGGCCGATTTCACGATACTTTGCCCGGATTTCACATTGCTCCTTGTTACTACAACCATTATCAACAGGTTAAAGCTCGAACCGAAGCCCTTGAAAATGCCGTATGCCGGGATTTTATCGAACGTCACCGGCATATCATTAACGATCTGGAAGACGCCAAAGACCGGGGCTTATTAAAGATGCGAGTAACCCACGGCGACCCGAAACTGAATAATTTTCTGTTCGACAAAGTTACCAGTCAAATCGTCAGTTTAATCGATCTCGACACCGTTAAACCCGGTTTAATTCATTACGATATCGGCGACTGTCTGCGCTCGTGTTGTCATATCGAGAGCGACGATAGTTTCGATCTGGACATTTGTAAAGCGGTATTGACCGGTTATGTCAACGAAATGGGCGCGTTATTGACCCGGTACGATTTTAACTATTTCTATTCGGCGATTCGGTTGATACCCTTTGAATTAGGGCTTCGGTTTTATACCGATTATTTGAATGGTAATTTGTATTTTAAAGTAACAGAGCCTGAACAAAATTTAATTCGGTCTTTAAAATTATTTAGATTATGCAAAAATATATTTAATAAAAATCAAATAATTAACAACATTATTAACAAATTAGTGGTATAAGTGAAACAGTATGGGTAATGAAACCACAACGACTAAATGGAGTGAATTTATTCCTGAACTCTATTTTGACTTAATAGCGCGAGTAATTCCTGGCGGGATGTTGATAGCTGTTTACATTTTTCCCTGTAGCACCGAAAAAATTTCTTCTTTTACTTCTGGGATTGTTTACTTGTTTTTTCTTATTTCATTGGTTATGTTGCTGATGTTACTGGTCGATTAACAATAATACCTTGTTTTGTATATTTATTTAATAATAAACATGTCGTAATTTTTTTTAAAAAGCAAATATACAGAAGGAATAGAGATATATTGAATGATATTTCTGATTTAAATTTAGACCAACAAAGTGTTGTTAAAAAATTAATTGCAGAGTCAGCCTTGTTGCGCATAGCGGCTACTCTTTGCATACCGCTCTTCTTTTTTCCGGATGATTTTAACTTTCATAGTTCGAGAATTACAATTTCCATTAGCGCTATAGTTTTACTTATTTTTCATATTAGTTCCCAAGAACTTGCTCTTGAAAGAGCTAATGGCTTTTTAAAGAAACCTGTATCAAAAAGCTAGTTATTATTGGCAGCGATAAAATAATCATTCCTGTAACTAGCATGTGAGTGTAAACGACATGCAAAATTCGACCGAAGAAAAACAGGAAATACAGTCCGATCACATCGAAAAACTACTCGACGCCGCTAATTCGGCTTCGCAAACAATTGCGGCATTGCACATCGCTTTTTTAGCGTTTGTGGCGTATGTCGGGGTAATTGTTTGGGGTACGACGCATGAAGATTTGTTACGGATCAGTCCGGTCAAATTGCCGATTCTGGATGTGGAGTTGCCGCTGACTGCGTTTTACAATTTCGTACCGTGGATGGTCGTGCTCTTGCATTTCAATTTGTTGATGCAGTTAGAATTATTATCCTGTAAGTTGTGGAATTTAGATCGCGATTTGCCCGCTAACGAAGCCGGGCAACAAGTGCGCGACCGCTTATTCATCTTTCCGTTAACCCACCTTATCGCGGGCCGTTCGAGTGTTTTTCTTATTCGCTGGCTGTTGTCCTTAGTCGTGGGTATCACATTGATTGCCTTGCCCTTATTTGTTTTACTGGCGGCTCAAATCCGTTTTCTGCCTTTTCACGATGAAGCCATTACCTGGTCGCAACGCATTGCCGTTTGGGTAGACGCCATTTTGTTGCTGACCTTATGGCCGTTGATTGCATCGCCGCAAGACCGGGCTTTGGAATGGTGGCGGAATGCGGGGTTTCAGTTATCCAGTTGGCTGCTCTGGTTGAAATACGCCGCCGTGCAGATGGGCCATCGGATCATCAACATTATCCGTCCGGCTTATAAGACGACGGCGAGGCAAACCGGCGTCAACAAGCCGGTTATGCATTCGGAAGTTATTCCCAAAGGGATGATTGTATTATTGATTTCGGTACCCTTAGTGGTTTTTCTTAGTCTTTTGGCGGTAATTCCGGGCAACACAACTTTGCAAAACTATTACAATCCGGAAGAAGACTCTGCGGAGCGCCAGGATCATGAAGAAACGCCGCGCTATTTCGAGGATTGGCTAATCCGGAAAGTTCCAGCCGCCTGGTTAAGCGTTGCTGCTTACCAATACAATACAGTGGCTTGCACTTCGTTACCCCAAGCAGAAAAATCGGAAGCCACCATTTTAAAAGTCGTGCTGGGTACGTGCGGCTGGTTTAATTTAAACCTATTTCCACGCAATCTCGATTTAAAAGAAGCCAAGCTAGTGCCTAAGGAGGTCTCGATGGCGCTGCTAACCCGCGCCACCGATCCCGATAAACCGGTGCGCGACAGTGCTTTTAAGGAGTTTGAAGGGCTGAATTTGCAAAACCGCGATTTACGTTTTGCCAATTTCTACGGCGCCGTTTTGCCGAAAGCCGATCTCCGCCATGTTCAATTGCAAGGCGCGGTATTATTGAACGCTAAACTGCAAGGTGTTATCGGATGGGATAAAACCCAATTGCAAGGCGCGGTTTTAGGCGGCACTCAATTACAAGGCGCGGGCCTTATTGAAGCCGATTTACGGGGCGCCGACCTGCGCGGTGCAAACTTACAAGGCGCGGATTTGGGATGGGCCAATTTACAAAGCGCCGACCTTCGCGGTGCGGTTTTGCAAGGCGTTAATTTAAGGAAGGCGCAAATGCAAGCCGCCGATTTACGCGGAGCAAACTTGCAAGGCGCCAATTTGCAGGAGGCGAACTTAGCCGCGGGCAGTTTGGATTACGCCAACTTGCAAGGCGCCGATTTAAGTAAAACCAAGCTTCGAGGAACGGTGTTCCGGAAAACGCAATTACAAGGCGCGGTCTGGCCGGAAGCCGATCTTACAGCCGGTTATCTGTCCGGTAGCGCGTATGCTGATTGGTCTCAGCAGCAACATCAATTAAGAGCGACCCTCAAGGCCTTATTCGACGCCGAAAAATTTAACGCCTTCGAAGAACGTATAGACACGTTGAAACCCGCTAACCCATTCGATAAGCTAACCAATCTGACCGGATGTTACAGCGATAATCCGGCGGTTTTGCCCTGCGTCTACCGACAGCCGGAACAGATGAATGCTTACCGGGCGGCGTTATTTCCCGAACTGATCGCATTGGCGTGTTCGGATGTTACGATTGCGGCCGGTATCTGCCGGAGGGCCTTTGAAAAATCCGGCGCTGGCGATCCCGATTACGATCTAGCGTCCGCCTTGTCTAAGACTTCAACCCAGTTGAAAACGTGTGAAGGATTATCGGACTTGCCCGAGCAAATAAAACTAAAGCTAATGACTCAAGCCAACAGCCAGGATACTCAGTCGGCTCCGCCCACGGCGCGATAGCATTAGAATAACATTATGAAATAATTGACAACATAATTTTGTCGACAAGCCTTATGACGCCCGGCACATATTTTTTAACCCGCCAAAATGTCCGTATACCTATGATTCTGTACGGCACAGCCTGGAAAAAAGAACGGACCGCGGAATGGGTGGAGCGGGCCATTACACTGGGTTTTCGCGGGATCGATACCGCCTGTCAACCCAAGCATTACAACGAACCCGGCGTTGGCGAAGGCATTGCCGCTTGCGAAAAACGTGGTCTTATAAAACGGGATGAACTGTATTTACAAACCAAATTTACCCCTAGAGACGGGCATGACCCTTTACGGATACCTTATGATCCCGCAACGAATTTAAGCGAGCAAGTCGCCCAGTCTTTTCAAGTCTCGGTGACTAATCTGCAAACGGGTTATTTGGATGGCTTGGTTTTGCATTCGCCCTTAGCCGCAATGGAACAAACTATGGAAGTCTGGCAAGCTATGGAAAAATTAGTCCGGATGGGCTATGTAAAACAACTCGGCATTAGTAACTGTTATAACTTAAAACAACTCCAAAGCGTCTACGACGCTGCTGCCGTCAAACCCGCCGTTCTCCAAAACCGCTTCTACGCCCAAACCGGTTACGACCGGGAACTCCGCGCTTTTTGCTCTGAGCAGGGCATGATCTACCAAAGCTTTTGGACGCTCACCGCAAACCCGCAGATTTTAAATCACGCCGGACTGCAAAAACTAGCCGCACACTACCTGCGTACGCCGGAACAAGTCTTTTTCCGCTATTTAACCCAGACCGGCATCGTGCCGCTGACAGGAACCACATCGGAGACGCATATGCGAGAGGATCTAGCGATTTTCGAGTTTGAGTTGAGTGCGGAAGATCGTGCTGTTATAGAACCGCTAATAAATGACTAAGTTTTGCAAAAAATAAATTTGCGGGCGAGTTTCTCTAATTTTAAGCACACTGGTTTTTTTAATTATCATTTATATCTGCCCTTTAGGTTGTCATACGAATACTATGTTTTTCAATTAAAATAAGGCAATAAATAGAAGTCAGCAGTAATTTTTTATCTGTAAAAAACAGCTTATGATTGACCGATTAACCCGATCGACATTAAAAGTAATCAGTTCGCAGTTTAGTATTGTCCTCCTTTTTTACGCGGGCGGGTTTTTATCCTTTATCGCTTATTACCGTGTTCTTGGCTTAGCCAATATTGAAGGCAATCCGCAAATATATGCCGAATTTGCCGGTAAAAACTTGCTGATTATTTTGCAAACCTATATTTATCTATTCACTAGCCCTGAGCTTTGGTTTGCCCTATTGCATAGTCCATTCTGGGATACCAAATCTTTATGGGTATGGGTATCGGCTTTTCTGTTATTAGCCATAATGCTGGCCTTATTAAAGTTATCCAGCAGCGCTTTAGCTGTTCGGTTACGTAGCAATCGATGGGTAGAATCGGTAAGGTTAAGTTTGCTGTTTGTTATGATGCTTGCGACTTTACAAATAGAAGTCAGTCCATTCAAAGTCGAAAATGTTTTGCAACCCGCAAACACGGTGCAATATTTTCAGCAGAAAAAAAATTTAACCGCTTTTGAAAATCAAAGTCAGAAGTCTGATTTTCCCCGCCGGATAGCAATGCTTAATCAGAGCAATTCCGCCAACCAACAATTTTTCTCAATACCAAAAAAATACGACGTATCAGGCAATGACGCTGTCCGTCTCAATGCCTTAATGCTCATTATCATAATAGTGAGTGTGAATACACTTGTGTTGGCGTGGCATCGGCAAAATACATGGGCAAAGTGGCTTTTGTACCTCTATCTCCTGGTGCAAGCCCTCTTTATTCCTTTCAACTGCGGCATTTTAGGTGCTCAATACCAGTACCCGCTCATCAGCATCAGCTACAACCAGAGCCATCTCGCCATCAATTCAACAGACATTGCCAACACAGACAAAATCACCCATAAAAACGGTGTGCTGCTCTTGCAGAAATCGGCTGATGGACTGTATATTTACGACCGGCTGAACTACTTCCAAATCAGCTACATTCCACAAGACCTGGTCATTGCCACGCACCAGTATGCGACCGTTTCCCCGTTTTCCAATTGCAAAAATGGAGGTTATCACCCATGCGAATTAAACTATCTCGACTGATGTCCGGCCTATGCGCCCTGCTGGCCTTAACCCAAGCCCAAAGCGCAGAACTGATTTATGGCTTTAACAATGTAACGGTCGGCCCAGACTTAAAAACCGTGGTCGAATTCGATCAAGACGGGCTTAAACGCTTTCGGCCAAAAGACGGATTGACTTTACGGGTGCTGGACAATGGCGAAACAGTGCGCGAAGACCCAATCAACTACCAAAACGGGCAATGGCAGTGGCGGAAAGCAGTGACTTTTAGTGAAAACCTCAAGTTTGTCATTGTCAAAAAAGGCGAACCCATCTCCATCGAATATCAAGCCGACACTAAAAGCGCCTTGGTGTTTGCCAACAACGAGTCCATCCCCTTCATAGGCCGTGGCTTTACCCCGCTCACCACCCCTAAAGCAAGCTCAGGCACAAAAACCCGGCTGCGGATCGACTTACCCAAAGAACTGAACCAATGCAAGGGCAAAGCCTTGGTAGTGGTGTTCAACAAGGCGGACAACAGCTTGCTGTGGCAACACTTTGGCTCATTAAACCCCGAACTGACTACAGATGAAATCGAACTGTCCGATACGGTGCAACAGGCAATTGTTACAGATGACAATACTTGTACAAATTTTTAATTTGTTGTGTAACAAAATATAACCGTATGAAGATGATTTGTAATCTTCTGCTCATTATATGTCTCGTATTCACCGTAAACACAGAGGCTTTAGATAAGTCGGCAAATACAGACATTGAACATCTCAGGAAAGAGCTGATTGCTAATCCAGATGACCCTAAAATAGCGAGGGCACTTGGTGACGCTATGTACAACTCAGGTGATTGGCGCGAAGCTTTAATGTGGCTATGGCGTAGCTTAGAATTATTTGAGAAATCTTTAGGTGCAGACCATCCTGTCGCAATAGAAAGTCGACTGCATTTAGCCGATGTTTATAAGAAACAAGGCGATCAAGAATCGGCTGATAGACTCTATTATGTTAATGAACAAATTAAGAAAAAAGAAAAATCAAGCACCGTTGAAGATAGTATTCAAACTGCTTTCAACGAATCAAAAAAACAAGAGTTATCGCTTCGCAACGATCTGGAAAATACAGAAAAGTCATTAGGAAAAGAACATCCAGAAGTGCTAGAGAAATTAGATAAATTGGCTTCCTATTATAATCAGTATCAACAATATAAGCTTGCAGAGCCGCTATTAAAGAGAAGTATAACAATAAGAAAAAAAATATTTGGTAAAAATCACTTACAAGTCGGCATAAGTCTTAATAATTTGGCTAGTAATTTTTCTCAATATGAGTATAAGCAAGCTAATAGTTTTTTTAAGCAAAGTTTACCTATTTTTGAAAATGCACTCGCTAAGTATTATAAATCACCTAAACAGGATTATCCTGAGTTGATGACGATTTTATATAACTTATCTAAGATATTTGAAAATTTGCACAACTATGACAAAGCAGAAGCTATCTATAATCATATCATAGCTTTCAATGATGAAGATAATAATCTTGATGATCAGAGCATTATTTTTGTTTTAAACGATTTATCAAACATTTATTACGAACAAAGCAAAATAGAATTAATAGAACCTCTATTATTACGTGTTTTAGCCATCACCGAAAATAATTTAGGTAAAGAACATTATCAGGTTTCAAATGCTTTAGATAATTTGGCTAAGTATTATTTAAGCTTAGTAAAACCTGAAAAAGCCGAACCAATTTTAGAACGTAGCGCAAGTATAAAAGAAAAAGCTTTTATTAGCAGAAATCCTAATGAAGAAAACACAGTTCAATACGCAGAATATCTTTTGCAAGTAAGTATTTTTTTTGCTGAATATGGAAATTTGGTGAAAAGCGATCTTTATTTACAGCGTAGCCAGTTAGTATTAGAAAAATATTTTGGCAAAGAACATCAACGTCTAGCTCCTTACAGCTTGATTAATCTGGCTCAGGCTTATGAAACATTAGGTCAATACAACAAAGCTGAACTTATATATTTGCGTAGCATAGCAATATTAGAAAAAAATTCAGTTAATGACATAAACTTTTTAGGTGCCTTGGCTAATTGTTATGAGAAACAAACTAAATATGACCAAGCAATAGCTATAAATTTAAAATTGTTAAATAATAATAAAGATACTTCCTTTAAAAACTCCATACTATCTGAAATTGCTAGGTTGTATTTTACGCAAGGAAAGCATGATCAGGCTGAATCATTTTTATTACGTTACTTAAATGAAACAGAAAAAGATATGGCTAGTTCAGGTGAAATTAGAGGCTTAGGCGACTTAACGAAAATAAAGCTAGCCCAAAATAAACTTGATCAAGCCGAATCATTTGCTAAACGCAGATTGAATACAATTGACCTTGAGCATTCTGATGCGAACTTATATGATCTCAAAGACAACCTAGAAGATTTGGCTCGTATTTATCTTAGCCAAGATAGATATATCGAAGCTGATGAGGTAATGCGAAGGGCAATGTCTACTAATATGAAGATAATTGAGGGGTATGCAGATGCCGCTAGAGACCAACAAGAAAATTTTTTCCAAGAATGGCAACCAACGCGAAATATGTTTGTTAGCTATTATAAAAAGCGAAATTTTCCTGGAAAAGCCTTGGAATTTTCACTAACTTTTAAAAATTGGCTATTACGGAAAGAAAAGGAATTTAGTGCTTTAATTGCTCAAAATAAAAATCCAATAATAACACGAAAATATGAACGCCTCAAAAATCTCAGATTTCAAATTTCTAATATGCTTGTTTCTGGCAATTTTATGCGCTATAAAGCTAAGATTATTAATGATCAAATATTACAGTTAGAACCTGAGCTAAAAGCAGGTAACAATACAGAATCACAATCAGTCAATAAACTAGGAGTTTTTAGCCCTACAGCTCCAATAACAATTAAGCATTATATTTCAGAACTATTAACTACAAAACTTTCCTCTAATGAAGTTCTTATAGATTACTTAATTTTTAAAGAAAACGATTTTAAAAATCGTAAAAACAGCGAAACAGAACAAATTATTGCATTGATTGCCGATCAGTCTAATGGCGTTAAAATGGTTTATCTTGGTGAATTGGCATCCATTTCAAAGGCTATTCAGGAATTTAAAAATGCCGTTATACCTTCTAACAGCAATCTGGGTTCTCGAAGTGAAAATCTGAAAAAAATTTCACAAAAGCTGTATAGCGCATTATGGCAACCTTTGTCTCCTTATTTGGTTAATAAAAAGACTGTTTATATTGTACCTGACGGCGAGTTAATTTTACTGCCATTCAAAGCGTTGCAATACGAAACTGGGCGCTTCTTAGGGGAACAAACTGAATTGATAACACTAACTTCTGCACTAGATATCGTGACCCCGCCACGTACTGGTAAGCCGAGCAAGCCAGTTATTTTTGCCTCTCCTGATTACGGAATGTCTAATCTTAAAAGGGACGTAACAGATACGGCTAATCGGGAGTCTAAGGAAATATATCTTAAACCTTTACCTGGCACTTTACTTGAAGGCCAGCAAATCGACAAGCTGTTCCACACTAAAACCAAAACACCCTCGCAGCTCTTCCTGAAACAACAAGCCACCGAGCAGGCGATCAACGCCGTGCATTCGCCCAAAGTTCTGCATCTGGCCACGCACGGTTTCTTTTTGGACGACGAAAAAACCGAGAGCCAAGATTTGTCAGCCGTCTTGATGCGCCGGATGGATCAAAGCAATGCACCCTTAAAAAACATTGAAAACCCGCTTACCCGCTCTGGCTTGGCGTTTTCCGGCGCGAATTTGGGCATCAACGGCATCAAGCAAGCCGATGGTAGCGATGGCATTTTAACCGCCCTGGAAGTGTTGAATCTAGACTTGGCCGACACTGATTTGGTGACGCTATCGGCTTGTGATACCGCCAACGGCGAAGTCAAAAACGGTGAGGGCGTGTACAGCTTATCCCGCGCCTTTCAGGAAGCCGGCGCCAAAGCGGTGTTATCCACGCTTTGGACAGTGGATGACCAAGCCACCGCCGACTTTATGAAAAGTTTCTATAACCGTTATTTGGACGGCAAACCGCCGCAACAAGCTATCCAAGAAACCCAAGCCGAATTCCGGCAGCATGAACGCTACAAAGACCCATTCTACTGGGCGGGATTTGTGATGATCGGTAAAGATTAAACTTGCCAATATGCATCAGTACGGTTCGCAACTTTTTCCTAGGATAATTTTGCATAAAAAGCTTGTCGAACCACGCTCGCCGCTGGGTACGAGCGAAATCAATTTGTTCTGAGCTTCACTAAGAAACCGCCAGCTAAAGCTGGAAGGCATGAATAGTAGTTTAAAAACTGGATAGAGTCCGCAAAGCTCATCAAAATTGTGTTTTGAAAGTGTATCGGCCGTATCTCAAACTCTAACAAGGCTTAAGATACAGGGGACAAGATTTGTGATCTTAAAGATGCCTAGTATGCATACCCTAAGACAAGGACTGATTTTTCGCTAACCTTGCATGTCTTGGTAACACGGTTGTAACAAAAACACCGAATTCCATAAAAGCAGAGATTTTTTGTTTGAGAGGAATATCAGGTTTGTCACGGTTCAACCAATTAGTCCCGGCAAATCTGTGAGTAATTGGCTATTTGTCATCCATTGAGCCAATCCTGGATACCTGAATAAGTTTAAACAAGGGTCAACAATTCCGTTAATTACCGTGAATTCTTCGAAGAATTGCGGAGGCGACAGCTTCCGCCGGATCCGGCGGCGAATACGACCAAGGTTCGAATTGATCCGTGAGCAATTTTGCGGCGCCGTAATCTATTAGTCTACCGACGATTTCCCGGTGGTAACATTCCGTAGCTTTTTTGCAGAGATCGACTAGGAGAGGCTTGCCGGTAAATGCAGCTTCGGAACACATCGATAACGAATCGCCGGTCACGATAAACAGATCGGCATGGGCGAGCAGGGCGTAGTAAAAATCTTTTCCGGATTCTCGCCAATCGAAAAAATAATAAGGAACCTTTGCCAAACCTGCCAGTAACGTGTTTAAAGCGCTTTCGGGCGTCCTTCGACTGTTTGTCGCCACGATACAGGCGGCCTGAGCTTTACCAATGTCAGCGATCCGGACTGCCAGGCGTTGGGCATGGTTTTCGTCAAAGCCGTTGCAGTAGCGGGTATTACCGCCTACTAATAGTCCGATGACTGGTTTAGTCAAGGTATTAAAGAAAGCAGCATACTGCTTCGATGCTTCCGCTAGCCGCGCATGCGTTAACGGGTGGGGTACGCCAGTTAAGGTTATGATGTTATTGCCTTCCAATTGCGGAGAGGCGATCAAATCGTACTCGCCGAGGCGCGGATGCGGAATTTCCGGCAAAATTGAAGCCAGGTACACATTCAACAAACGCTCATGGAACACATTCCTTAAATCGGCGATTTGCGCTGTGGTTTCTTCACCGGTACCGCTGATAATAACTACAGGCGGTTGCCAGCCGTTACATTGCCGTGCGTACTTCCTTTCCAAGATTTGTGTATACGCGCAGCCGTCGCCGTTTGGCGCCGGTATAATTTCGTAACCGAACCCTAGCCGTTCCGCCACACCGATGCGAGCGTGCAGTTCTCCGGTATAAGCGCTATCCACAACCCATACCAAGGGAGAAGGCTGCGGATTATTTGACTGTCCGGTTTTCATCTTCAAATCCGTTCGGCCAAATCTTGTGCGGCAATGGCGCCTTCGGCGATAGCGCCAACAACCGATTGATGTTTGCTGTTGGCGACGTCTCCTATGGCATAAACCCAGGGTACCGAGGCGCGCTGACCGGGTTGTGTTTCGATATAACCGTTCTCTTTAGCGAGTCCTGAAAAGACCTCGAAATCGTCTAAAAAATCGCTATTCGGTGTAAAACCCGTGCGCACAAAAACGGTATCTACTTCAATTCGCCGTTGCTGTTGGTTATCGTCGTGCAAAATAATGGTAATTTTTTCATCCTTATACTCAAAGCCGGTGGTCCGGAAACCCTGAAGTTGCGTGATACGGCCTTGAACGGTTAATTCTTGCACTTGATTTTGCACCGCCATTCGAGCTTTAGGGCGGGAGCGGATTAATAAATAGACGTTCGCTCCGGTTGTTGCGGCGTCGATTGCCGTAAAGAAAGCATTATTGCCGCCCCCGATTACGGCAACAGTTTTGCCGGTTAAGCTAACCGTTTCATCAAGGTGGTCTAACGGAAAAAAGAAAATCCGTTTAGCCCGGTACAGCGGCTCGAATCCGGGGACGCCGGAGAAAATTTCTATTCCGGCAGGTCTTATACCGGTTGCGATTACAAGCGCCCGTACCGTTAAAGCACACGGAGCACCGTTTGTTTCGATCATCAAATTGAAACTTTCCGGATTGCTTGAGGCCGATATTAACCGGCTCCGGCGCAAGACCGTAACGGCTTCCCTGTGAATGTGGCGGGCATAACATCCGGCGAGTTCAACTCCGGTTTTATCGATTGCACCCAATACCCAACGGTTGATTCGTTGTATACCCAGTAATTGTCCGCCGAGCCGGTCGTTCCGGTCGATAATAACCGGCGTCAAACCGAGATGTTTTAACCACAAGGCACAGGACATGCCGGCTGCACCGCCGCCTATAATCGCAACCGTTAAGCCATTGTCCGATGATTTCATCGCCGGTTTTATCCGTTACTATTTACCGAAACGACGGATTGCGTTAAGCGGGAGTTCGATTGAGGGCGGGCGGGCATGGTTATAAATAGCATGGCAGGGTCCTTTTGGAGTTTTTTAGTCTTATTGAGTCCTGATTCCGGGTTAATTTACCGTTATTAACAGGCGAAGCAAATAAATAGACAGGTAACGGTAGTCTTATAAGCTTATAAGGATCTTATTCTCGATTGTCGAAGATCATGTTTAGGCATTTGCCGCCATAAGTCGGCGTAGCGTATTTTAAGCACGGGATGGATCGACTCGGGCGCGAGTTCGGCCAGTGGCTCAAGAACAAAAGCATAACATTCGATATCATCGCGCGGCAGTTTGAGATTACCGTTATCGATTATCAAATCGCCGTACAAAAGCAAATCGAGGTCGAGTGTCCGGGATGAAAGTTTTCGGCTTTCGACCGGACGGCCATGGGCGAATTCTAAGTCTCTTAGTTGTTTTGCAACCGTAAAGACATCCGAGGTTGAATCGAAACCGGCAACCAAATTATAAAAAGGGTCGCCGGAAAAGCCGACCGGAGCCGATTCGTAAACGCTCGAAACAATTAAACCGCCGAATAGTTGTTCCAGCGCTTTTAATCCCGCCGCGATATGGTGTTCTCGTTCGATATTGCTGCCGACGCTGATATAACCGCGCGTCATCCGGTTTTTTGCCCGCGTTCGATGGTTATGCCTACATCGACGCCGGTCCCGATCGCGCCTTTTTTATTCAAAGTAATTTTTACCCACGGCACATTAAATTCGTTCCGAATTAATTCGGCAATTTCAGAAATCAAGCGTTCTACCAAAAAAAAACTGCTGTTGCCGACAAATTCGATCACACGATCAGACACCGTCTTGTAATCCAGCGCAAACCGGATATCGTCGGTTTCGGCCGCTTTTCGAATATCGTGCGCCATCTCAATATCCAGTATGACGGTTTGCCTTTGCTGACGTTCCCAATCGTATATACCGATCAGGGTATCTATTTTCAGGCCGCCGAAGAAAATAATATCCATCGATTATTAAAATTTGGAGACAATTAAAATAGTAGTATCGGATAAATATCTCCGGCTTACAAGGCTTTGTGCATCGACGCTAAGTGGATTTGAACAGGTTTGCCGTTGGGTTAAGGATAGGAATGCGCTACCCAGGTACTGTAAAGGTCGTATAAAATGCGCAATTTACATTCCGGTTTAGCTATGCGTGTTCAGATACTTCCGGCTCAGCTTATCAATCAGATAGCGGCCGGTGAAGTCGTGGAAAGACCGTCGTCGGTAGTCAAGGAATTGGTTGAAAATTGTTTCGACGCGGGCGCAACAACCATTAATGTCGACATCGAACAGGGCGGAATCCGGCGTATTCGAATCAGGGACGACGGTTGCGGCATTATTAAGGACGATTTAGGGTTGGCTTTATCGCGCCATGCGACCAGCAAAATTGCTTCGCTCGGCGATTTAGAGCGAGTCGGCACAATGGGATTTCGCGGCGAAGCGTTACCCAGCATCAGTTCGGTTTCCCGGCTGCTGTTAATTTCCCGCACTGCCGGGTCCGATTGCGCGTGGCGGCTTGAAGCCGACGGCTCCGAACGGGATTTCGAGCCGAAACCGGATTCGCATCCGAAAGGGACTACAGTCGAAGTGCGGGATTTGTTCTACAACACGCCGGCCCGGCGAAAATTCCTGAAAACCGAAAAAACCGAGTTCGATCATATCTTAACAGTGCTGCAACGAATGGCTTTAAGCCGGTTCGATATTGAATTCTTATTGACGCATAATCAAAAAGAAGTTTTCCGGCTCCGCCAAGCCAATTCTGAAACCGGACAGCAACAGCGGGTTGCCTGCATATTAGGCTCGGCTTTTCTGGAAAACTCAATCTCCGTCGATGTGGCGGCATCCGGTTTGCACTTAACCGGGTGGGTCGGTTTACCGGTCTTTTCAAGAAGCCAGCAAGACATGCAGTTTTTTTATGTCAACGGTCGTTTAGTGCGCGATAAATTGATTGCCCACGCCGTTAAACAAGCTTTTCAAGACGTGTTGTTTCACGGAAGGCATCCCGTGTTTGTGTTATACCTGACATTGGAACCTATGCTGGTCGACGTCAATGCCCACCCGGCCAAATTGGAGGTCAGATTTAGGGAAGGCCGGTTGGTGCATGATTTCTTGTTTTCTGCTTTGCACCGGGCGATTGCTCAGATTCGACCGGCGCATCGGATAGTCGAGCCTGCCGGACCGGATATAACTAGCGGACACGATCCGCAAAGCAAAATGGAACCGACGTATAAAGGCTACTCCGCCTCGCAATCGCTGCTGCCTTTCCAGGTAGAAGAAACCATTCAAGCCTACGGTAGACTTTATTCTAATCCGTCGGCTAATCAGGAACCCGTTAACCCGCTAGAGACGCCGTTTCCGCCCCTAGGTTATGCCGTCGCTCATTTACACAGTGTCTATATCTTGTCCGAAACCCGGAACGGCTTGATTCTGGTCGATGCCCACGCCGCTCATGAAAGAATTGTTTACGAGCGGTTAAAAGCGCAAACCAGCCAGGGCAGGATTCCCAGCCAACCTTTGTTATTGCCGATTAAACTGGCGGTGAGTCCGGCAGAGGCCGGAGTGGTTGAGGAATCTGGTGATTTTTTTTCTGAATTAGGTTTCGATGTGGCGCGCTCAGGACCGGAAATGGTCCTCGTCCGGGCGGTGCCGGCTTTATTGGGTCAAACGGATAGCGAAGCGCTTATAAGAGACATATTGGCTGATATTAACCAGCATGGTTTCAGTCACCGGTTAGAAAATCACAACAATGAGTTGCTGGCGACGATCGCATGTCATAGCGCGGTCAGGGCGCACCGTAAACTCACCATCGACGAGATGAATGCCTTGCTTAGAGACATGGAGAAAACCGAACGGAGCGGGCAATGCAATCACGGCAGACCTACCTGGGTAGAATTGACTACCCGCGATTTGGATAAGTTTTTTCTACGCGGACAGTAAAAATTAGGGGGCGAAACAGGCGTTAATGGTTTAACTTTTAGATGGTTAACCTAAAACCACCCGGTTTCTGCCGGTGTTTTTAGCCTCATATAGGCTATTTTTGCCCATCCCCTCGAAAAGGTAAAATTAGTCATATTTAGTTACTTTAAGTCTGCCCTGTTAATTAAAAGCAGACATTGAAAAGCAACTAAATAATTGTTTTATCGGCTCGGNNGACCCTAAGCAGCCAGCCGAAGATTTTTCAAAAATTCTCCATAGTCGTCATTCAGTGGGTTGTATTTTTAAGCGAAGAGTTTTGATAAGCCTTGAATCGCGGGAATTTTCTATCGCCACCCTTGGGCTTAGGTTCGACCCGGTGGTTCAATTGATTTTGGATGCGTTTTTTGAAACGGTCATTACCCAGCTNNGCTATCGCTAATCGGACGGCCCTTGTAGCCGGACGAAATTTCCAGGGAACCTTAAGTGGGCAAGGGCGCAATAGAGGTCAATAGTTGCCGGTTTCTTCCGGCATTCCGTTGGATGTGCGGGGTACGCCCCAGCAAAACAAGTGCCATTTTATAAAATGCGAATTATGCGGACAAAACGCGAACGATGCGCCTCCCTTC
>DLHW01000047.1:268-4609 GCA_002483425.1 Methylococcaceae bacterium UBA7658 | reverse complement strand
TGCTGCATCAGCCCTTTTTTATGGGTTTTAAGTACATCGAGTTTTTGGGTTTGTGCGGTGATAAGTTCGTCAATGGAAGACAGGCAACTGGCGATTTTTTGTTGTTCAATAAATGATGGAAGATAAAATTCCATATTCTTTAAATCAGACAGTGACAAGTTGGGGCGTGCTGATTCCGATTGAGTTCCATACATATCCCTTTTCATTTCATCATTCTGATAGTAATAGCTAATAAACTTATAAAATGTATTTTTATTTACTCGAAAAAGGGCAACTGCCTGATTTGTAAATGCCTTACCATCTAGTATATATAAGCAGCTTCGACCAATTGATGCTCCAACGATATTAATGAGAATATCACCATAAGATAACTGACTATTTTGCTGTTTTTCATAGAATTCTTCAGGTAAGTATTTAGGATTTGAAACGTCCAAATATCCATCACGAACATTTTCGCTTGTTATAAATAAAACACCTTGACTCTGGTAACTAAATCCTTGCCAGTTTGGTGAGCTGCCTTTTGTGATCTTAATCGTTATTTCATCACCAGTTTTCCGAGTCCATTCGCCAGCATCCCGAAACTCAGGAAAGCGGAGTTTGGGGACGGTTTCGCCCTCAAGGGGGAATAGCTGCTGCATCAGTCCTTTTTTATGGGCTTTGAGGGCTTCGAGTTTTTGGGTTTGGGCGGTAATCAGTTCATCGATGGAAGACAGGCAATCGGCGATTTTTTGTTGTTCTGGTAATTCTGGTACTATCATTGGCAGATTTTTTAATTCATCTAAGCCAATCCGCTTTCTTGTTGAACCTGTTGCTGTTTTTTCAATTAATGATCGAAATTGTACTGCGTTGATTAGTGAATAAATAAAATATTTACTATGTAACTTTTCATTTACCGTTAAACGTATTCCATCGGAGCACATTACATATCGTGTATGCACATTAGGTATCAAACAAGCGCGTCCTACTGGGTCGCCCATCTTGGATAAGATAATATCGCCTGGGTATATATTGTTGCTTAAAAGCTCATTTGCTTTCTCTTCAGAAGTAAAAATTTGATATTCATTTAAAAATCCGGCATCACCGATATTTTGCAGTTGAATAACTCTAATGCCTTTGTCAACGTAATCAGATGACTTGAGATTTGAGCCGAATGGCCCACCTATAAAACTCCACCTTACTTTTTTATCGGCTGTATCAATTAGTTTTATTTCCTTCCACTCCCCATTCTCCCGAAACTCAGGAAAGCGCATTTTAGGTTCGCTCATGGCGTTTCTCCGTCTGCTGGTTCACCAACATCGTCTAGCTCCGCCAACAGTTCATGCAGTTTCGCCCGAATCAACTTTTTATCGGGCAGTTGTAATTGATATTGGGCGATCAGCGTCGGAGAGAGGTTGCGCGACAGCGCGTATTCCACCACTTCGTCGTCTTTGTCGCGGCACAGCAGTACGCCGATGCTGGGGTTTTCGTGCGGTTTTTTGACATCGCGGTCGAGGGCTTCCAGGTAAAAATTCAGTTGCCCCATGTATTCCGGCATGAATTTGCCGATTTTTAGCTCAAAGGCGACCAAGGCGGATAAGCCGCGGTGATAAAACAGTAAGTCGATATAGAAATCCTGGTTACCGACTTGCAGGCGGACTTCTTCACCCATGAAAATGAAGTCTTTGCCCAGTTCCAAGATAAACGCCTTGATGTGGCGGGTCAGAGCTTTTTGCAGGTCGTTTTCGCTGTGCGCCTCGGGCAAGCCGAGAAACTCCAGCACGTAGTGGTCTTTGAATGTGTCGGTGATGCTGGGGTGTATTTCTCTCAGCACTGCCGAGAGTTTTTGTTTGCCCATCAGAGTTCGCTCATACTGCGAAGCGTCAATTTGGCGCTCAAGCTCGCGTGAAGAATAACGTTCTTTGCTGCACAAGGTCAGATAAAAAGTGCGTTCTTCCACGCTTTTGCAGCGCGAGAAGATGATGGTGTTATGAGTCCAGGGCAATTCTCTCGCCAGCGCTGAGAGTTTTTCATCTGATTGATAGGTTTCATAAAATTGCTTCATGCGCCACAGGTTTTTGTCGCTGAAGCCTTTTATGTCCGGGTCGTTATGCGCGATATAGCGGGCCAGTTCACTCACTACGCCTTTGCCCCAGGTGGATTGTTGCACTTTCTCGCTAATAATTTTGCCTATTTGCCAATAAAGGTCGATCAGCGCCGTGTTGACCTGGGCAAAGACTTTTTGCCGAGATGCCTGTATTTGCCTGAGGATTTGGCTGAAGTCTTGTTGTGTTGCGGGGCTGTGGGTTTCTTGCTGGCGATTACTCATAAGCCGCTAATCCTGAAATTTCACGGCCTTGGGCGAGCTTATGTAACATCGGCACCAGGTCTTCCATCAATGCCAGTTCCTTTTGGCTGCGGGCTTTCCAGCCGAGTTCCAGTGGCGCAAGCAAGTCGCTCAGCTTTTCGCCGTCGAATATCATGCGGCTCATGATGGCATCGACAAAAGCTTGTAAGGCTTGGGGTTGCAAGCCGTGTTTTTCGGCGATTGCGGCTAGGTCTTTGGCTGCCTTATCCGTTTTAAAGGTCTGGTAGCCGTCGCGTATGGCATTTTCATTTAAGGCTTCACCCGCTTTTAGGCTGCTGATGTAAGCAATGATGTCGTCGCGCTCGTCCATTAAATTGGCGCTGGAACTGATCAGTTCGATCAATTGCTGGCGGGTCATGGTTTGTTTGCTGGTTTTTTGGGTGGATTTGGCGATTAGACCCATGATGTAGTCGTAATCGATCACCGCCGAGGCGAACAGGACGAATTCAAAATCCAGTTGCTGCACTTTTTCGTTGGTTTCGCCAACTTTGCCTTGTTGGGCTTTCAAGCGTTGGGCGGTATCCAGGTAAACGCCTTTGAAGCCGCGTAAGGTATCTTCGGGCAGCAATTGCTCGACTTGGTCTTTGTGGTCTTCGGCCAGGTCGGTGTATTGGTCGATTTGGGTTTTAAGCCGCTGTACTTCCTTGAATTTATCTATAAATTCGGCGCGGGCGGTGTCGCCTTTTAAATTAGCCACTTGTTCCGGCGCACAGTTCAAGCCGTGGGATTTCATAAAGGTATCCAGCATGCAAACTGCAGTTTTAAGTTTATCGATAACCACGGGCGCGGGGTCTACCAGCCAGATTTCCTTGGCGCGGCCTTGGTCTTTGCCAGAAAAGAGCTTAATGGCTTCATCTACCGCATCTTCCTGATAACGAAAATCGATGATGTTACCCCAAGGCTTGCTGTCGTTTAGTACTCGGTTAGTGCGCGAAAAGGCTTGGATCAAACCGTGGTATTTGAGGTTTTTATCCACGTATAGGGTGTTAAGGTATTTGGAATCAAACCCGGTAAGCAGCATATCCACGACGATTACAATATCGATTTTGTTCTGGCGCGGGTAGTCCTGGTTAGAATACTTGTGATCTTTAATGCGCTGTTGAATATCTTGATAATAGAGGTCGAACTCATAAATACTGTGGTTGGTGCCATATTGCTGATTGTAGTCCGCTATGATCGTTATTAAGGCGGCTTTTTTCTCTTCCGGTTGTTCTTGGTTATCGATTTTTTCTTGCTGCAAATCATCTTGCAGTTGCTTGGTGTCGGCGAGGTTTTTACTGTTTTGATTGTCGCCGTCTTTGGCTAGTGCTTGAATGGGCGGTGAAAACACGCAGGCAATATTGAGCGCATGATAGCTGTCATCTTCCGCTTGCTTTTGCGCCTGGAGATTTTTGAACAGGCTGTAGTATTCAATGGCGTTATTGATGGAAGCCGTGGCTAGAACGGCGTTAAAGCGGCGCGAGTTGGTGGCGGCATCGTGTTTTTGCAATATTGCTTTAACGACCGCTTTTGGCGGTGGAATTTCATTTTTTTTGGGTTTTTTCTGGTTTTTATCGTCTTTTCCAAAATAATCGATGTGAAAGCTCAGTACATTTTTGTCATCAATGGCGTGGGTAATGGTGTAGGCATGTAGTTCTTTTTCGAAGATATCTTGAGTCGTTTTAAATGAACCGACCGTGCCGTCGATTTGTTTGTAGCTGGCGTTGTCGTCAAAAATCGGCGTGCCGGTAAAGCCAAACATCTGCGCATTGCTGAAGCNNAGTTGCGCTTTAGGGAAAAATTCTTTGATCGCTTTATGATTTTCACCAAACTGTGAGCGGTGGCATTCGTCAAAAATAATGACAATGCGCTTGTCGCGCAAGGATTCCAAGCGTTGTTTGTAAGTCTGTTTGCCATTCTGCTTGTGGTTTTGGTTGCGTTTGCTGTTTTCGTCTAACGCCAAGCCGAGCTTTTGGATGGTGGTGACAATGACTTTATCGGCGTAGTCTTCCGATAAC
>DLHW01000047.1:0-236 GCA_002483425.1 Methylococcaceae bacterium UBA7658 | reverse complement strand
CGGGTTTGGCGGTCGAGGTCTTTACGATCAACTACGAACAGGCATTTTTCAATGTCTGGGTTGTCTTTGAGCAAAGTGGAGGCTTTGAACGAAGTAAGCGTTTTGCCGCTGCCTGTAGTATGCCAGATGTAACCATTGCCCCTGTCTTCGTGTATACATTTGACAATATTCTCGACTGCAAAGATTTGGTACGGGCGCATGACCATCAGCTTTTGCTCGCTGGCCACCAGCACCAT
>DLHW01000064.1:101526-104119 GCA_002483425.1 Methylococcaceae bacterium UBA7658 | reverse complement strand
TTCACTCCGCTAGCGCTACGTTTCCAAGATTTTCAGCGAAGGAAAAAGTGTCCGGTTTTTGTTGACCATTACAGTTCGTCCTGATCTAGTCGAAGGACTTAACCAAGCAATAAGGCCCTTGAGACTTGGGTTAATGTTGCTCTTAACCAGTGCGATTTAGAGCACTACCAAGCTTATAAGGCCTTATCGGGTTGCAAGTTAAGTTACCAGACTGTTCAGCATTGCTTAATAACCCGCGCCATACAGGGAAATCGGGCCGTCGTCCGGATAGACCGAGCCTGTGGTCCAGGTATTAGGCAGGTTAGTTAAACTTTTTTGAGCGCTAGTTATTAATGGCGCCGTTCCGCTTCCTAAGCGGTCTCTAAATTTAAGTTGACCTTTAGAGCCAAGAATTGCGATCCAATACGTTTTCCCCGCAGTAACTTTAACCGTCGGAATCGGTATTTGCACCCATGTTCCATCTTGAGTAACTTTGGATTTCACTTGACCAAGCAATTTCCCCGGGCGACCTGAATTGTTATCGTAAATTCCGGTTACGATTTCAGTCGCGGTTGAACTCGCATCGATATAAACCCTTATTGCGGTAATGACGCCGTTCTTGGTGGCTGTTGTCCTGTATGCTTCGGCAGTACCTTGAGGATTGCTATCGATTTTACTGGCTAATGTGCCATCGCCTAAAACGAGTTTTCTGGGTTTGGTTATTTTGATTGCTGTTTTAAAATCGGTAGCGATTTCTGTTTGGGTTAAAGCCCGATTGTAGATTCTCACTTCGTCGATATAACCGTCGAAAAAATCACCCCAGATGCTGCTTCCGCCGATGCGCAATAGGCCCATTGAATTTATGACAGCGCCCGTTTGAGCGGTTTCGGCAATAAGTTTGCCGTTAATAAATAACCGTTGTTTTTTGCCGTCATAAGTGGATGTCAAATAAGCCCATTGGTTAACCGGTAATGCCGATGTTCCGGTGAGAATCTGATAAGCTGTGCCGTTATGCAACGAAGTGCTCGGTAGATCGTTACTGTCCGATGCGTAAAGGTTATAGACCGAACCCGTGGCCGATTCTTTGCTGATGATAGTTTGCGGACCGAGCGATTCAGGTTTTACCCAGGCTTCCAAGGTAAATCCAGTTCCGAGACTCAGCGAAATACTGTCGGGTACGGATATCCAGTCATTAACGCCGTCGAATTTCAAGGCGCGCCCGAAGCGTCCCAAAGCCGTTCTAAGCGCTTCTCTTAAAACTCCGTGGTTATTTTTACCGGAAGCGTCGGCAATGATTGAATCGCTGATTTCCTCGAAATTATACGCGGCGACCAGACCTTTGCCGCCGGTGCTTACCGGTGCGGTGACATGAATAAGCCCAATGCTTGTTTTAGAATCGCTGCCGCTTGGGCCGGAAACCGTCAATTTAACTGTGTAATCTCCGATAGCACTGTAAACATGCGACGGATTGACCGCAGTGCTGGTGGCGCCATCTCCGAAATTCCAAGTGCGGCTGGTAATATTACCGGTGGAGTTGTTGTTAAAATTGACCGTTAAAGGCGCGTTGCCGGACAAAGGCGTTGCTGAGAAGTTTGCTACTGGCGGTGTTGTAGGCGCGCTAACGGTAATATAGCCGACTTTTGTGCGTGTTGCACTTCTGCCTGCGCTACCGGTTACTGTTAACCTTACATCATAAGTACCCGCTGTTGAAAAAGTTACCGCCGGATTTTGACGGGTCGAATTAGGTATTGACGGATCACCGAAATCCCAGTTCCAGCCGGTTACCGGTCCAGTCGTAACGGCGGTAAATTGCACAGCTAGAGGTGCGATCCCGCTCGTTTTATTGGCTGTAAAATTTGCCGATAATGTTGTAGATACAGGTACCTTACCAAAAACCTCGCTTGAAAAAGCACTTTCCGAAGTCTCGGTTGTGTTATATGTTTTTACAGCAAAGTAATAGGTCGTTCCTTCGGTTAAGTTTGTTACATCAAAAGAAGTAACATTCCCAGCATCAACAATCTTTGTATAGTTTTTGCTGCTTGTCCCGTAATAGATTTTGTAACCGCCGACCTTTGACGAGGTACTGGCGTCCCAAGACAGAGTTAAACTGCCGGCGAAAGTCTTTCCTAGTAAGACTACGAAAAGAATTGCGATTTTTACAAAAGCAGAGAAATGCTTGTAATTAGCTGATTGTAGTTCGAGTAGATTATTCATAATGGATATTTACATCAAAAAATAGACAGGTTACTGGTATGTTTTTTACCCAGCCGCCAGTGAGTTAAGCGTTAAGGACGTTTCAGAATAGAAACGACAATAATTTATGGAGAGTATTTATTGAAACGGAGCCGCCGGTTTGCCAGGGCAGGCCAAACTACTGGAAAGACAGCTTCCTTTATAAAAAGAAACAAGATTGAATATGAAAATATAATTAAAGCGTACAATTCGCACCCCTATTTCTACAACTGGACATCCAATAACGATTGGCTATTGCGTGGTCAAGTAAAGTCTAATTTTTTATTATATTCTTTGAAGGAAATCACATTTTTGAGAACATTCAATCCGTTTCTATTTCGAGCGGACATTGTTTTCATGCGATGATGATTAGGACTCGAGA
>DLHW01000064.1:0-101443 GCA_002483425.1 Methylococcaceae bacterium UBA7658 | reverse complement strand
CAAAGAAAAGATTTATAACGAACTGTATTGAAAAAAGTTTCCATTTATCGGCGGTTTATCAAGCCTACGCTACGTCAATTTAACGGCTTAATTTGAAGGAAAATATGACAAGACTGTTTGGGGAAGTTGTCGTAAAAACTGATCGATCGCTGAAAATCTTGGAAACGTNNGAGTAGTCCCCAGAAGCGATAGGTGCATGTGTTTTCACGAAGCGTAGCGTAGTGAAAATGCAGGCTTTACGACATCGCGTCGAGTCATTGCGTAACAAGTTTTATACCCATTGCTGGTACTTGTGATTTTTAGGTTATAAAACGAGAGTAGCCCCCACAAGGAGGGTCTATGGACAGACGGCTGGGGCAGCCGAAGGCAATGGCTGCCGCGTAATTTTTGCCGATTTTTCAAGCAGGATGCCCGGAAAAATCTTTCGCAAAANNGCAAAAATAGCGGCACTATCATTTTTAACCGATGTTAATAAAACGCTGTTAACTTTATGAATAATATATTGTTTGTAAGTAATTATGCGATTTTAAAAATTACAGAAAACTCTATTCGTAACCTGTAAAAACAAGTGCGTATTGATCCGGCTTTATGAAGACATAATTTGCCTTCGCGCTTGGGGAATTAACTCGCGCGGTAGGCGAGCGTAATTGGGTAAGTTCAGGTAGCCGTGTAAATATTATTAAAGATAAAAAGCCTTAATATTTTTTGGCTATCCTAAGACAAACGCATCTTATAATGTGGCAGTTATAAACGGCGGCTTAGAGCTTAGTTACGAAATAAATATGATTTTGCGAAAAACTACTTTTCGTAAACTGTAAACACAGTCTGAAATNNGGAATATTTAGGAAACTCATGTTAAAAGCAATGGCGATTATATTGTTGTTTTTGTCATATTTATCCTGTGCTGTTGCGCACGGCGTTGATCTAACAACAAAAAATTTTTTAACGGCCAACCAAGGCTTAGCGATTGGCGCATTTACGTATATCGGGGCTAAGCACATGGTAACCGGCTATGATCACTTGCTTTTTTTGGCGGGCGTGATTTTCTTTTTATTCCGTCTCCGGGATGTAGTGATTTACGTCAGTCTGTTTACGTTAGGTCATAGTTTAACTTTACTACTCGGCGTGTTGCTTGAGTACCGCGTTAATACCCATTTAATTGACGCCGTTATCGGTTTATCGGTGGTTTATAAGGCGTTTGACAACTTAGGCGGTTTCCGGCGCTTAATGGGTTTTCAACCTAACAATAAAATAGCGGTAGCGGTTTTTGGTTTATTTCATGGTTTTGGCTTGGCGGCTAAACTGCAGGAATTTAATTTACCCAAAGACTATTTATGGCAGAATTTAGTTGCTTTTAATATCGGCGTAGAGATTGGGCAGTGTATAGCCTTATTATTCATTTTGATAGCGCTCGGTTTTTGGCGGCGATCGGCAAGTTTTTTCACATTTGCTTCGGTAACCAATGCTTTAATAATGACCAGCGGATGGGTTTTATTTGGGTATCAACTAACTGGTTTTATAATGGAGGGATAACGCTGTGAATCAGGAAAATTTACCGGATAGTTCTGTAAAAGCGCTTATCAATGCCAGCTTAGGCGCAATATTTTTAGCGCTAATTATTTTATTTGCCGCCGTGTTACCCGCAGAATACGGTATTGACCCGACCGGATTAGGCGGAAAAATGGGTTTACTGGCTTTGTCTAAAGGTGATTTTCAGTCTAAAAATTCCGGTTGTTCAAATTCTCAGCAGTCCGGCGCCGTCAACTCTGCAGCTAATGATGAAACCGGCGCGAACAACGAACTGCAGCCGCTCCCAAACGCCGATAAGATCGAATGGAAAGATTCGGTGGAGATTGTGATTCCGCCCAAAAAAGGTTTGGAGTACAAGTTTGCAATGGTGAAGAATGCAATGCTTGAGTTTTCTTGGTTAACCGATGACGGTCAAATTTATTTCGATTTTCACGGCGAACCTAAAGGCGCAACTAACGGTTATTTTAAAAGCTATTTAGAAACGACGGGCGCTGAATCCTCCGGCAGATTAACAGCCTCGTTTGAAGGTGTTCACGGTTGGTATTGGGAGAATGATACCGATAAGCCGGTCTCGATCCGGTTGAGCACGAGAGGGGCTTATGACGCGTTAGGCATTATGAAATGATGCTGAAAGCGCACTAAAAGCAGGGCTGATTTTTCGGCGGCGTAATTCGTTGTACTCCAAAGGTTGAATGACCAAATCGATAAAAATATAAATATATAAAAAACAATAATATAGGTATTTTTTGTGCGGCTAGATGTTAGGGGTGTATACGGTTTGTTTCAAAATTGTTAATGACCCAAGCGACTTTATCCCGTAAAATTACTCGGTTTTCATGGTTTTAATAACGGGGTGTTGCCGCCAGGTTACACCCCGTTTTGCACATTTAAGGTGACGTGTTGGCAAAGTCCGCAGTATTGGTTTTGGAAGATGGAACGATATTCAACGGCATAGGCGTCGGCGCAGACGGCTATGTTGCGGGAGAAGTTGTATTCAATACGGCGATGACAGGTTATCAGGAAATTTTGAGCGATCCGTCCTACGCCAAACAAATCGTGACATTAACCTATCCTCACATTGGTAATACCGGTACGAACGACGAAGATAACGAATCCGCTAAAGTGTTTGCGAGCGGTTTAGTGATCCGCAATTTGCCGTTAGCCGCCAGTAACTGGCGTAAGCAAAAAACCCTGCAAGAGTATTTACTTGACAACAATGTCGTTGCTATTGCCGACATAGACACCCGCAAATTAACCCGGCTGCTGAGGGATAAAGGCGCGCAACGCGGTTGCATTGCAACGGCTGAAACAATTGATATGACAAGAGCTAAGCAAGCCATCGGCGGTTTTTCCGGTTTGAAAGGCATGGATTTAGCGAAAGTGGTCACTACCGATAAGCCTTACGAATGGACTGAGAACATTTGGGATTTGCAACAAGGCCATACCCAAGGTCAAAGCCTGACTAAACACGTGGTCGCTTACGACTTCGGTATCAAGCGGAACATTTTAAGATTATTGGTTAACCGGGGCTGTAAAGTCACCGTCGTGCCCGCCCAAACAGCGGCGCAAAAAGTGCTGGAAATGAATCCAGATGGCGTGTTCTTATCCAACGGTCCCGGCGATCCAGAACCTTGTACTTACGCGGTCGAAGCTATCAAAACCATTTTGGCGGTAAAAATTCCCGTGTTCGGTATCTGTCTTGGGCATCAATTACTGGCCTTGGCGAGCGGCGCCAAAACCGTCAAAATGAAGTTCGGACATCACGGCGCGAACCATCCGGTGCAAGAAAAAACGACCGGGCGGGTTCTCATCAGCAGCCAAAATCATGGTTTTGCGGTTGATGCAAGTAGCCTGCCGGCCAATGTCGAGGCGACATATCATTCTTTATTCGACGGCAGCTTGCAGGGAATTCGCCGCACGGATTGTTCTGCATTCAGCTTTCAAGGCCATCCCGAAGCCAGTCCCGGTCCGCATGATGTGGAAGATCTGTTCGACGAATTCATCGCCATGATGAACCGGCACGGCAAACATTAGTTTCTTAGCAGTTTAAACAATGCCAAAAAGAACCGACATAAAATCGATTTTGTTATTGGGCGCTGGGCCAATTGTCATAGGGCAGGCGTGCGAGTTCGACTACTCCGGCACCCAGGCGTGCAAAGCGTTACGCGAGGAAGGCTACCGGGTTATCCTGGTCAACTCGAATCCCGCCACCATCATGACCGATCCCGAGATGGCCGATGCCATTTATATCGAGCCGATCGACTGGCAAACGGTTGAGAAGATCATCGAAAAGGAACGGCCTGACGCTGTGTTACCGACGATGGGCGGACAAACCGCATTGAATTGCGCCTTAGCCTTGGACGAACACGGCGTATTGGCAAAGTACGGCGTGGAAATGATCGGCGCAACCAAGGAAGCGATAAAAAAAGCCGAAGACCGGGAGTTGTTTAATCAAGCGATGCGGAAAATCGGCTTTGAAGTCGCCAAATCCAAGGTTGCGCACACCATGGAAGAAGCTTTGGCGGCGCAACAAGAAGTCGGCTATCCAACTATCATCCGGCCGTCTTTCACGATGGGCGGCAGCGGCGGCGGGATTGCTTACAATAAAGAAGAGTTCATCGAAATCTGCGAACGCGGCTTGTATTTGTCGCCCACCAATGAACTATTAATCGAGGAATCCGTCCTGGGCTGGAAAGAGTTTGAGATGGAGGTGGTGCGCGATTCCAAAGATAACTGTATCATCGTTTGCTCGATTGAAAACTTCGATCCGATGGGTGTGCATACCGGCGATTCGATAACCGTCGCGCCCGCGCAAACCCTGACCGACAAGGAATATCAAATCCTGCGGAATGTCGCGTGTGCGGTGCTGCGGGAAATCGGCGTCGATACCGGCGGTTCCAACGTGCAGGTAGCGATTAATCCGGCGGACGGCCGTTTGATCGTGATCGAGATGAACCCACGGGTTTCGCGTTCGTCGGCGTTAGCGTCCAAGGCAACCGGTTTTCCTATTGCCAAGGTTGCGGCAAAACTGGCGGTCGGTTACACCTTGGATGAATTGAAAAATGAAATTACCGGCGGCGCAACTCCGGCATCATTCGAACCGGCGATCGATTATGTGGTCACCAAAGTGCCGCGTTTCGCCTTTGAAAAATTCCCGCAAGCCGACGACCGTTTGACTACCCAGATGAAATCGGTCGGTGAAGTCATGGCGATCGGCAGAACGTTCCAGGAATCCCTGCAAAAAGCCTTGCGCGGTTTGGAAATCGGCATCAACGGACTCAATGAAGTTGTCGATTTGCAAGAAGAAGACGCCCGCGACAAGATTCAGCGTGAACTTCGCCATCCGGGGCCGGATCGGTTGCTTTATGTGGCCGATGCGTTCCGCAGCGGCATGGCTTTAGAAGACGTGCATGAAATCAGCAAAATCGATCCGTGGTTTTTGGCTCAAATCGAAGATTTGGTCTTAACCGAGCAATCGCTGGCCACTAAAACCTTGGCCACCTTGAAAGAAGGTGAGCTCTACAAGCTCAAACGCAAGGGATTTTCCGATCAGCGTTTAGCCAAATTGCTGGAAACGGCGGAACACGAAATCCGCAATGTACGATTTAAACAAGCTATCCATCCGGTTTATAAGCGGATCGATTCCTGCGCCGCCGAATTCACTTCGGACACCGCTTATTTGTATTCAACTTACGAGGAAGAATGCGAGGCAAGGGTGACCGGCAAAGAAAAAATTATCATTCTAGGCGGCGGGCCGAATCGCATAGGGCAGGGCATCGAATTCGATTATTGTTGCGTCCATGCAGCGTTGGCGTTACGGGAGGACGGTTATGAAACCATTATGGTCAATTGTAATCCGGAAACCGTATCCACTGATTTCGATACGTCCGACCGATTGTATTTCGAATCCCTTACGCTCGAAGATGTGCTCGAAATCGTGCATATCGAAAAACCGAAAGGCGTTATTGTTCAATACGGCGGGCAAACGCCGTTGAAACTGGCTAAGGCGTTAGAGGCTGCAGGTGTGCCGATTATCGGCACTTCGCCCGATTCTATAGACTTGGCGGAAGACCGGGAGCGTTTCCAAAAACTGCTGGAGCGGCTGAACTTGAAGCAACCGCCCAATGCGACGGCGCGATCGATTGAGCAGGCGATCAGTGCGGCGCGCGAGCTGGGATATCCGCTGGTCGTCCGGCCTTCTTATGTTTTGGGCGGTCGCGCGATGGAAATCGTGTTCAATGAGGAAGGCTTACAGCGTTACATGAAAGAAGCCGTGAGCGTGTCTCATGATTCGCCGGTGTTATTGGACCGGTTTCTGGACGATGCTGTCGAAATGGATGTCGATGCGATTTACGACGGCGAACGGGTGTTGATCGGCGGTTTGATGGAGCACATCGAGCAAGCAGGGATTCATTCCGGCGATTCGGCTTGTTCGTTGCCGCCGTACGAATTGGCGCAGGCTATTCAAGACCAATTGCGCGAACAGGTCGGCAAGATGGCGGAAGCCTTAGGTGTTTGCGGTCTTATGAATACCCAGTTTGCTATCCAGGGCGAGGATATTTACGTGCTGGAAGTCAATCCCAGAGCATCGCGCACCGCGCCTTTTGTGTCGAAAGCCACCGGTTATCCGTTGGCGAAGATAGCCGCCCGCTGCATGGTGGGTAAGACATTGGCGCAACAAGGTGTCACCGTCGAGCGTATCCCGGATTATTACTCGGTAAAGGAAGCCGTGTTTCCTTTTGTTAAATTTCCCGGCGTCGATCCCTTGTTGGGACCGGAAATGAAATCCACGGGCGAAGTCATGGGTGTGGGTAAAACGTTCGGTGAGGCGTTTGCCAAATCGCAGCGCGCTACCGGGGTTAACCTGAACGCCAGCGGCAAGGTGTTAATCAGCATACGCGATGCCGATAAGCCTAAATTATCCGAAATTGCCAGAATGCTGGTCGGCAAGAATTACCAGATTGTGGCGACACGAGGCACGGCGCGCTATTTGAAAGAAATCGGCATTCCTTGCGAAGTGGTGGATAAGGTTAACGAAGGCCGCCCTAATACGGTCGATATGATTAAAAACGATCAAATTCAATTGATTATCAATACAACCGAAGGTAAGAAAGCGATTTCGGATTCGTTCACTATGCGCCGGGAGGCGTTGCAACACCGGGTGACTTACTATACGACGATGGCCGGAGCCAAGGCGGCTTGCTATGCGCTAGGAGAGTTGGAAGCGGGCGATGTCAACTGTTTGCAGGATTTGCACAGTAGTCTGACCTAATGCGGGTTTGAAAAATTCTTCGCCGGATTAGAATCGCCGTTGTACGCTATAACAATAGCTGTTTTAGAGGCTTTAATAACATATTTAAGAATAAGCAAGTTAAATAGTTTGGAGTAGTTTGATTAAATGAATAAAGTACCATTGACCGTTAACGGCGCGGAAAAGCTAAGAGCGGAACTGGAAGAGCTAAAATCGGTCGTGCGGCCAAGAATTATCGCGGCGATAGCTTCCGCTCGAGAACATGGCGATTTGAAGGAGAATGCCGAATATCATGCCGCGCGGGAACAGCAAAGTTTTGCCGAAGGCCGTATAGCGGAGATTGAATCCAAGCTGTCTAACGCTCAGATTATCGACGTGACAAAAGTCGATGCGAACGGCAAAGTGGTATTTGGCGCCACCGTTGCAATTGAAGATATGGATTCGGAGAAAAAAGTAACCTACCAAATCGTAGGCGAAGACGAGGCCAACATTAAAGAAGGCCGCATTTCCATCGGTTCGCCGATTGCCAGGGCGCTCATCGGGAAGCAGGAAGGCGACACCGTTATCGTAAAAGCTCCAGGCGGAGATGTGGAGTATGAGATTATTTCGGTCGAATATGTGTAATCGATAGAATGAAGGCGGTTATTTCTTTGGGTTAAGTCGGTATAAAACTCCAATTTGACCGATGGTTTGAATCAAATCCGCCCCTGTTTTAACGCAGAGTTGCCTGCAAATTTCTTTTCTTTCGTCGCGTTCGGCGCGGATCTTTACTTTAATCAGTTCATGATGATCCAAAGCGATTACGGTTTCCGCCAGTACGGCATCGGTGAGTCCGGCTTGCCCGATGATAACGACCGGTTTTAAGTTGTGAGCGTACGCTTTAAGTTTTTTCTTGCTTGCGGAATCCATAATGTTATACCTGATTAAAGCTATATTTTACCCTAAACTAGCGTTATGAGCCGGAGTAAAAGCAGCGGCCGCTGGATGCAGGAGCACTTTGAAGACGAATATGTCAAATTGGCGCAAGCGCAAGGTTACCGTTCGCGCGCCGTGTTCAAGCTCAAGGAAATCCAGGAAAAGGACAGGTTTATCAAGCCGGGAATGAGTGTGCTTGACTTGGGCGCTGCGCCTGGCGGCTGGTCGCAATGGATCAGGCCCATTTTGGGTAAAAAAAGTAAGTTGATTGCATTGGATATTTTACCGATGGATCCGATTGACGGCGTTGAGTTTATTCAAGGCGATTTTCGCGAAGATTCTGTTTGGCAAATGCTTAACTTGATACTCGATGAAGGTGGTATTGATCTAGTGCTCTCCGATATGGCGCCTAATATGAGCGGCAATAAAGGCGTCGACCAACCCAATGCTATGTATTTATGCGAGTTAGCATTGGATACGGCCAAGGCGCTATTAACGAAAGGCGGTGCTTTCCTGGTTAAAGTGTTCCAAGGGGAAGGTTTCGAAGCTTTCCACCGGGAGGTGCAAAATCATTTTGAAAAAGTCGTGATCAGAAAACCGAAAGCTTCAAGACCAAGAAGCAATGAGGTGTATATTTTGGCTAGGGGCTTTAAATAAGCGCAAACCATCCCCATGTCATTGCCAAGATGTAAGCTTGAGCAAGTTTGTTAGAGGTAACGGTCAGGGGCGATGTATCCTGATATAATGAAAGCTGTTTTTAACCGAGCCGTTCAGGTCTGGGGTGTGTAGTGAATGAGATGATGAAAAATATAGTTCTGTGGGTCATTATCGCAGTAGTTTTAATGTCCGTATTTAATAATTTCGGAACTCAGGGTGAGCGGGGGGATTCGTCGCAACTGTCCTATTCTCAATTTATCGAAGCGGTAAAAGCCGGGCAAGTGCAAAAAGTTACAATTGACGAACACATCGTAAAAGGAACGTTTCAAAGCGGTCAATCCTTCAAAACCTATGCGCCTACCGATTCTCATTTAGTTGACGATTTGCTGGCTAATGGCGTTGATATTAAGGCGGTTCCGCCCGAGCAGCCTTCCATGTTAATGCAACTGCTGATTTCTTTCGGCCCGATGTTGCTCTTGATTGCTGTTTGGGTTTTCTTTATGCGGCAGATGCAAGGCGGAGGCGCCGGCGGACGAGGCGCGTTGAGCTTCGGTAAAAGCAAAGCCAGGATGCTCGAGGAAAACCAAATTAAAGTAACCTTCGCCGACGTAGCCGGTTGCGATGAAGCCAAGGAAGAGGTCGTGGAAATGGTTGATTTCTTAAAAGACCCGGCTAAATATCAACGATTAGGCGGCAAAATTCCGCGCGGCGCGCTAATGATAGGTCCGCCGGGAACAGGTAAAACCTTATTAGCCAGGGCAATTGCCGGCGAAGCGAAAGTACCGTTTTTTACTATTTCAGGCTCTGATTTTGTCGAAATGTTCGTCGGCGTTGGCGCTTCCAGGGTTAGAGACATGTTCGAGCAAGCTAAGAAACATGCGCCGTGCATCATCTTTATCGACGAAATAGACGCGGTAGGCCGTCAGCGCGGCGCCGGTTTGGGCGGCGGTAACGACGAGCGCGAACAAACCTTAAATCAGTTGCTGGTTGAGATGGACGGATTCGAAGGCAACGAAGGCATCATCGTGATTGCCGCGACCAACCGGCCCGATGTATTGGATAAGGCTTTATTACGGCCTGGCCGTTTTGATCGTCAGGTCACGGTCGGTTTGCCCGATGTCAAAGGCCGGGAGCAAATCTTAAATGTGCATTTGAAAAAAGTACCAGTCGCCGACGACATACAAATCAAATATGTCGCACAAGGCACCCCTGGGTTTTCCGGGGCCGATTTAGCCAATTTAGTCAACGAAGCGGCGTTATTCGCAGCCCGAGTGAATAAGCGGTTAGTGAGTATGGCCGATTTAGAGAAGGCAAAGGACAAGCTGATCATGGGTGCCGAGCGCCGTACGATGGTCATGGATGAAAAAGAAAAGAGAATGACGGCTTATCATGAAGCGGGACATGCTATTGTGGGCCGTTTAGTCCCCGAGCATGATCCGGTTTATAAGGTTAGTATCATGCCGCGAGGAAGGGCGCTAGGCGTTACCATGTTTTTACCGGAACGGGACCAATACAGCGCCAGTAAGCAAAAGCTCGACAGCATGATTTCGAGTCTTTACGGCGGACGAATCGCGGAAGAAATTATTTTTGGTTGGGAACAGGTCAGTACCGGCGCCTCCAATGACATCGAAAGAGCTACCGAATTGGCGCGGAATATGGTGACGAAATGGGGTTTATCGCAACGTCTCGGTCCTTTGGCTTATAGTGAGGAAGAAGGCGAGGTATTTCTGGGACGTTCGGTCACTCAGCATAAAAGCGTTGCCGACGAAACGTCCCATACTATCGATGAAGAAATTCGTGCGATCATTGATAGAAACTACGAGCGCGCCGAAAAGATACTTAAGGGCAACATAGACATACTGCATTCGATGTCTGATGCTTTAATGAAGTATGAAACTATAGATAGGCATCAAATAGACGACCTGATGGCGAAAAGGCCGGTAAAAAGTCCAGAAGGCTGGGAAGACATGCCGCCTCGCGGCGGAGCCGAAGTGGATAATGCAAATGAAAAGGATAGCGAAATAAAAGCCGGACAGTCAATGGGTGGCGCCGCTTAGTTATTATTTAGTTATTGTTTACTTACTCAAAGAGGAGGGGTCGTTGATCTCTCCTTTTTTATTTTTATCGTATTTTACGTTTTACCAGGCTGAAAGATGGCGAAAAAGTATTTTGGTACGGACGGTATCAGGGGTAAAGTCGGCGAGTATCCCATTACCGCCGATTTTTTGTTGAAGTTAGGATGGGCGGCTGGGCAAGTGTTCGCAAAAGGCGGGCATGATTTTGTACTGGTCGGGAAAGATACCCGTATTTCCGGCTATATGTTCGAATCCGCATTAGAGGCAGGCCTTACCGCCGCCGGTGTGGATACCCGTTTGCTGGGTCCCATGCCGACGCCGGGTGTTGCTTATCTTACCCGCACTTTGCGGGCGCAGGCCGGTATTGTTATCAGCGCTTCGCACAATCCGTATTACGACAACGGCGTCAAATTTTTTTCCGTTCACGGGACCAAATTGGCGGATGAAATAGAAGAAGAAATTGAACATTTTATCGATGCGCCGATGACGACCGTGGAGTCCGCCAATTTGGGTAAGGCGAAACGCATCGATGACGCTGCGGGCAGGTATATCGAATTTTGTAAGGCCAGTGTGCCGACACGTCTTGATTTTGACGGCTTGCGCATTGTTGTCGATTGCGCGCATGGCGCTACTTATCATATCGCGCCGCATGTTTTTAGCGAAATCGGGGCCGAAGTCTTTTCCGTTGGCGTCGATCCGAATGGTCTTAATATCAACGACGAATGCGGTGCGACCAATCCGCAAAAATTGGCGGAGACCGTGCTGGCGTACCGGGCGGATTTGGGTATCGCCTTGGACGGTGACGGCGACCGGCTGATTATGGTCGATCATAAAGGCGAAATCGTCGACGGCGACGAACTTATCTACATCATCGCTAAATCTAAACTGGAAGCTAAAGAGCTAAGCGGTCCTGTGGTCGGTACGCTCATGACCAATCTCGGGATGGAGCACGCCTTAAAACAATTGGGCGTCAATCTGTTACGGGCGAAGGTTGGCGATCGCTATGTCATGGAGCTTTTGCTCGAAAATAAAGGCATTCTGGGCGGAGAAAACTCAGGTCATATCATCTGCCTGGATAAAACCACGACCGGGGACGGGATTATCTCCGCCTTGCAAGTCATTGCGGAAATGCAACACACTGGAAAGAATTTGCATGAGCTGAAATCCGGGATGACAAAATATCCCCAAGTTTTATTGAACATTAAAACCAAAATAAAACATGATCTTGACGGCAACGAGACGATCCAGAAGGCGGTCAAAGACGTTGAAAAGAAGTTAGGTAATTCCGGCCGGGTGCTGTTAAGGGCGTCCGGGACTGAGCCGTTGATCCGCGTCATGGTTGAAGGATTATATGAGGATAAAGTAAACAATTACGCCAATCAGTTGGCGGAAAGCGTGGCTAAAGCAGTCGATGCTTGAATATACAAGCATTACATTATAATATAAGCGGTTTAATCATTTTGGGGAGAGCGATGCGTCGGTCACTGGTGTTAGGAAATTGGAAAATGAACGGCACTCGCAGCAGTGCGGAATCATTAGCGAAAGGCATTATCGCGGGCTTAGGCGAAGATGTTGCCGACATTGCCGTCTGTGTGCCTTATGTTTTCCTGAATGAGATCGGGCAAATCGTTAAAAATACCCGCTTGGGATTTGGTTCGCAGAATGTGGCGGACAAACCGTCAGGCGCCTACACCGGCGAAGTCTCCGCCGCCATGCTGAAAGAATACGGTTGTAAATATGCTTTGGTCGGTCATTCCGAGCGCCGCACCTATTACGGCGATACCGACCAGTCCGTTGCCGCGCGTTTTTGCCAGGCCCAAGACCAGGGCATTATTCCCGTTTTGTGTATTGGCGAAACCCTTGAGGAAAGGGAGCAAGAAAAAACTTTCGACGTGCTCACTGCTCAGCTTGATGCTGTTGTGGCTGCCGCCGGTATTGCCGGTTTTAATAATGCCGTTATTGCCTACGAGCCGGTTTGGGCTATCGGCACCGGTAGGACGGCCACCGACGAACAGGCGCAAGAAGCGCACTGTTTTATAAGGCAATATATGGCTGCCAAAGACCAAACGGTCGCCGAGAACATCCAAATCCTTTACGGCGGCAGCGCCAAGCCTGAAAATGCGAAAGGTTTGTTCGCCATGCCTGATATCGACGGTGGGCTTATTGGTGGTGCGTCTTTGGATGCAGAGTCCTTTTTAAAAATTTATTATTCGGTTTAAAGCATAAAAACTTAAATTATGTATCAGGCAATTATTGTAATTCATATACTGCTGGGCTTGGGCATCATCGGCTTGATTTTAATGCAGCAAGGTAAGGGTGCGGATGCGGGCGCAACATTCGGTGGCGGCGCTTCCGGGTCGGTGTTCGGCGCGCAAGGTGCGGCATCGTTTTTGTCCCGCACCACGGCTATTTTGGCAACGATGTTCTTTGTTACGAGCTTGGGTCTTGCGTGGCTGAATGGCAATAAAACCACCCCTGCTGCGGATTTTATGGCTACGCCTGCCGTCGAAAAAGAAAGTTCCGATTCTGGTTTACCTAATGTTGGGAATGCTGCGCTTAAAGAAAGTCTGCCGATGCCACCTCAGGCGGACGGCAAAGAAAGTACGGTTGTGGTGCCGCCTGCTCCAGCCGGACAGCCGGTAACAGCGGCGCCAGCGCCTCCTGCGGCAGCTGATAGGGCTCCAGTGCAAGAGGTTGTTCCTCAGGCCGACAATCCAGTTGTGGAAGAAAAAGAATCTGAGATCAAAGAAGAACCGAAAAAAGCAGAGCCAGTTGCTAAAAAAGCTATTAAAAAGAAAAAGTAATTGATTATGCCGATGTGGTGAAATTGGTAGACACGCCATCTTGAGGGGGTGGTGACGCAAGTCGTGCCGGTTCAAATCCGGCCATCGGTACCAATTGATTAAGTTCGAAAAAACCAGCCTTTGCAGCTGGTTTTTTTTATGCGAACGATGGCTTACGGTTATTTTCTTAAACACCTTGTTAACTCGTTGAGCCGTGTTCGAGGTTGAGAAAATGAAGTTTTCGTGGTCTAATATTAAAGATTTATTTCATCGTTATTAAGCGCCTAACTGCAAATCTGCGGTTCAGGAATAATGTCATTGCAACACGTCTGGAGAGCAGGCTTATCACAATGCAATTTGTTATTAAAAAAGGTTTGGATGTTCCCATTAGCGGCGAACCCAAACAAGTTATTGAGAATGGCAATAAAGTTAAAACTGTTGCGATTCTGGGTGCGGATTATGTGGGTATGAAGCCTACTATGATGGTGAGTGAAGGAGATGCCGTTAAGCAAGGGCAGATCCTGTTCACCGACAAGAAAAATCCAGGAGTGAATTTCACTGCGCCCGGTGCTGGTGTCGTCAAAAATATCAATCGTGGCGATAAACGAGCATTATTATCCGTTGTTATCGAACTGAAAGGTTCGGCGCAAGAAGCTTTCGATAAATTCGAAGAATCTGCCTTAGCAACATTGGATGTTGAAAAAGTTAAGGCTAATTTACTGAAATCCGGCTTATGGACAAGTCTGCGAGCAAGGCCTTACGGTAAGATTCCGGCGATTGATAGTAAGCCCAAGTCGATTTTTGTTACGGCAATTGATACCCGTCCGCTGGCCGCTGATCCAGAGGTCGTTATAAAAGAGCGCGTAGCGGACTTTGTGAACGGCTTGCATGTAATTTCACGGTTAACCGAAGGAAAGGTTCACGTATGCAAGGCGAGCGGTGCTGAGTTGCCTAAATGCGATAATGCTTCGGTTATGGTTCACGAGTTTTCCGGCCCGCATCCTGCCGGTTTGCCAAGCACACATATTCATTTTATCGATCCGGTTAATGCTAATAAATTCGTGTGGTATGTCGATTACCAAGCCGTAATAGCGATAGGTGCATTGTTTACCTCAGGCAAGTTGAATGTTGAGCGAGTGGTTTCATTAGCCGGACCAAGCGTCAAAAACCCTAGGTTGATCCGTACCCGAGTAGGCGCTAATACCGATGATTTAGTGGCCGGCGAACTAAGCGATTCGGAGAACCGGGTTATTTCAGGTTCCGTGTTGCACGGTCATCAAGCCAAAGATTGGGCGGCGTTTTTAGGGTGTTATCATCTTCAAGTCTCGGTGTTGCAAGAAGGCCGGGACCGTGAGTTCTTTGGCTGGATTGTTCCCGGTAAGGATAAGTATTCCGCTTTAGATGTGTATATTACTGGCAAACAAGACCGTAAATCAGGCCGCCTTTACTCATTTACAACCAATAGAAATGGCAGTAACCGTGCGGTTGTTCCGGTTGGAATATACGAAACCGTCATGCCGATGGACATCTTGCCTACGCCTTTGTTGAAATCGATTATTGTTGGCGATACCGACCAAGCTCAATTATTAGGCTGTTTGGAGCTTGATGAGGAAGATGTTTCTTTATTTACCTTCGTCGATCCGGGTAAACATGATTTCGGTCCGGTATTACGAGCAAATTTAACTAAAATAGAGAAGGAAGGATAATGTCGGCCAGAGATTTTTTGGACAAAATTGAGCCGCATTTTACAAACGGCGGGAAGTATGAAAAATATTTCGGTTTGTACGAAATGGTGGATACCTTTTTGTACACGCCGCCTACTGTGACGCGCGGCGCTACTCATATCCGGGATGGAAACGATTTAAAGCGGACGATGACGTTTGTCGTTATTGCGACTTTTTTCTGTGTGCTAATGGCAATTTACAACACCGGCTATCAGGCGAATCACGCCATGGAAGTCATGGGTGCGAAGCAAGTTTCCAATTGGCGCGATTGGTTTATGTGGTTTGGCTACAACCCGATGAACCCGCTGGCGAACATCATGCATGGCGCATTATATTTCTTTCCTGTCTACATCGTTACATTAGCGGTGGGCGGGGTGTGGGAAGTGTTGTTTGCCACGGTGCGTGGTCATGAAGTCAACGAAGGTTTTCTTGTTTCGTCAATGCTTTATGCGCTCATCTTGCCGCCTGACATCCCGTTATGGCAGGTAGGATTAGGTATTTCTTTTGGTATCGTTATCGGTAAAGAAGTTTTCGGCGGCACGGGAAAAAACTTTCTGAATCCAGCGTTAACCGGACGTGCTTTCTTATATTTTGCTTACCCCGCCGCCATGACGGGTGACTCGGTATGGGTTGCGGTTGATGGCTATACCGCGGCGACGCCTTTGGGGTTAGCCGCTAACGGCGGTTTGGAAGCGGTTTATGAAGCGAATTATTCTTGGATAAAATCCTTTTTAGGTTTTGAGCCGGGTTGTTTGGGGGAAACCTCGACGTTGGCGTGTTTAATAGGCGCGGCGTTTCTGCTCTATACCAGAATCGCTTCGTACCGGATTATGGGCGGCGTGTTTTTGGGTATGGCAGGAACTTCGATTCTCTTCAATGTTATCGGCAGCGACACCAATCCGATGTTTTCCATTCCGTGGTACTGGCATTTAACGATGGGCGGCTTCGCTTTCGGCATGGTTTATATGGCCACCGATCCGGTGTCCGCAGCCATGACCAACACCGGGCGCTGGATCTTCGGTTGTCTAGTCGGTTTCATGACGGTGTTGATTCGCGTGGTCAATCCGGCGTTCCCTGAAGGCATCATGTTGGCCATTTTGTTTTCCAATATGTTTGCACCCATCATCGATTATTTCGTCATGCAAGCTAATATCAGAAGAAGGATGAAACGTCATGCCTGAAGCGATAAAAAATTTCCAGGCAAAGCTTGATAATTGCAAACATTATCAAAAGTTTAGCGCCTATAAAAATAAAGTTTTGGCTATGGGTAACGATAGTTTGGAAAAAACTATCGCGATTGCCGTGGCTTTATGTTTGGTTTGTGCGGTATTGGTGTCCTTCGGCGCAGTGGCTTTAAAACCGTTGCAAGCCTATAACAAAAACCTCGATATGAAGAAGAACATTCTTGATGTTGCCGGTTTATTGGAAGAAGGCGCCGATATAGATAAAGCATTCGCAGACAAAATCGAAGCTAAACTTGTTGATATTGAAACCGGCGATTATGTTGAGAACATGAATATCGAAGAGTACGATCAACGGAAAGCGGCCAAAGATCCGAAACAAAATATAGCGATTCCTAAAGAAAAGGATATTGCCCATATCCGCGCGAAAGCCAAAGTCGCCAAAGTTTATCTGGTGAAAGAAGGCGGCGAAGTTAAGTCTATTATTTTGCCGGTTAGCGGTTACGGTTTGTGGTCAACGCTGTACGGATTCTTATCGTTAGAACCCGATGGTCAAACTATTCAAAGTATTAACTTCTACGATCAAGCGGAAACGCCCGGGTTAGGTGGGGAAGTCGTTAATCCAAAATGGCGGGCTCTCTGGAAAGGCAAAAAAGTCTTCGCAGAGACCGATCAACCTACGCTGGATAAAGGGCAAATTGAAGAAGCCGATGTTGGCGAACCTGCAATCGCTTTAATTAAGGGTAGCGTAGATTCTGAAAAAATGGGCGCTCAATATCAAGTGGATGGTTTGGCGGGAGCTACTTTAACCAGTAATGGCGTGACTAATCTGGTGCGCTATTGGATGAGCAAAGAAGGTTTTGCCAAGTATTTAAGTAAAGTAAGAGTGAAGAGGGCTAAGTCATGAGTGCGGTAATTGGCGATGATTTAAAAAGTAAAATTCTTAACGATGAGACCAAAAAAGTATTAGTTGAGCCGTTAGTCAATAACAATCCGATTACTCTGCAGGTCCTTGGGATTTGCTCCGCCTTGGCGGTGACATCCAAAATGTCCACTTCGTTGATCATGGCTTTGGCGTTAACCTTGGTAACCGCTTTTTCCAGCGCAGCGATCAGTGCGGTGAGAAACCATACGCCCAGCAGTATCCGTATTATTGTGCAGATGACGATCATTGCATCGTTGGTTATCGTAGTCGATCAGATTTTAAAAGCGGTCGCTTATGATATAAGCAAGCAATTATCGGTTTTCGTCGGTTTGATCATTACTAACTGTATCGTTATGGGCCGTGCCGAAGGTTACGCCATGAAAAACCCGCCGTTAGAAAGTTTTATCGATGGCATAGGCAACGGCGCAGGCTATAGCTTAATTTTAATTACTGTGGCGTTTTTCCGCGAAACCTTGGGTTCCGGCAAATTATTAGGTTACGAAGTTTTTAAGCTGGTGAAGGACGGCGGTTGGTATGAGCCGAATGGTTTAATGTTGTTACCCCCCAGCGCGTTTTTTATTATCGGCTTGATCATTTGGGCGGTGCGTCAGTTAAAACCCGAACAAAGAGAGGCTAACGATTTTAAAATCATGGCTATTGCACACGGTGAAGATGCGGGAGAACATGGCGTGGGAGCGCATCACTAATGGAAGGTTTAATCAGTTTATTCGTTAAATCGGTTTTCATCGAAAACCTAGCGCTGTCCTTTTTCTTAGGTATGTGCACATTCATTGCGGTGTCTAAAAAGATCTCCACGGCAATGGGGTTAGGCATTGCCGTTATGGTGGTGCAGGCGATTACGGTGCCAGCCAACAATTTTGTTTACCATTCTCTGTTAAAAGAAAACGCCTTGGCGTGGATGGGAATAACAGGCGTTGATTTAAGCTTTTTAGCCTTATTGAGCTGTATCGGCGTTATCGGGGCATTAGTCCAAATTCTTGAAATGGTATTGGATAAGTTCTTTCCGGCCTTATATTTTGCTTTAGGTATCTTCTTACCGTTAATTACGGTGAACTGCGCGATTTTAGGCGGCAGTTTATTCATGATCGAACGCGACTATACGTTTGCAGAGAGCGTGGTTTACGGCATCGGAAGTGGATTCGGATGGGCGTTGGCGATCACGGTTATGGCGGGAGTGAGAGAAAAACTCAAATACAGTGACATACCGGTCGCACTTCAGGGGCTAGGCATAACCTTTATCACTGCAGGGTTAATGGCGCTAGGTTTTATGGCTTTCTCCGGAATCCAACTTTAAAAAGGTAAGTCATGCTGGAAATCATACTAGGGATTATTATTTTCACCGCGATAGTTATTGCGCTGGTTTTTACGATTATTGGCGCTAAATCTAAGCTGGTCGCAGAAGGCGATGTAGAAATTCTGATTAATCATGAGAAAAAGATTCAGGTTCCCGTTGGTTCAAAGCTGCTACAAGCGCTGGCCGATAACGGCCTGTTCGTTTCATCGGCTTGCGGCGGCGGCGGTACCTGCGGGCAATGCCGGGTTAAAGTTAATGCCGGCGGTGGTGAAATTCTGCCGACTGAATTAAGCCACATCACTAAACGCGAAGCGGCTCACGGCGAAAGGCTTTCTTGCCAGGTCGCTTGTAAATACAATATGGATATTGAGGTCGAAGATGAAGTCTTCGGTATCAAAAAATGGGAATGTACCGTTAAATCCAATAATAATGTCGCGACTTTTATTAAAGAATTGGTGTTGGACTTACCGAAAGGCGAACGAATCAACTATCGAGCAGGCGGTTTTATCCAAATTGAATGTCCGCCACACGTCGTTAAATTCAGCGATTTCGACGTAGAAAAGCAATACCGCGATGACTGGGACAAATACAATCTATGGCGTTATGTTTCCACTGTGAAAGAGCCGGCTTTACGCGCTTATTCCATGGCGAGTTATCCTGAAGAAAATGAAATCATGCTTAACGTGCGTATCGCGACACCCCCGCCGCGCGCCGACGAAAGCGTACCGCCGGGTATCATGTCGTCTTATATTTTTGGTCTGAAACCAGGCGACAAATGTATCGTATCCGGTCCTTACGGTGAATTCTTCGCTAAAGATACCGATGCGGAAATGGTTTTTGTCGGCGGTGGTGCCGGTATGGCTCCAATGCGTTCGCACATATTCGACCAGTTACGCCGGTTAAAATCCAAGCGGAAGATGACTTTTTGGTATGGTGCGCGAAGCAAACGTGAAATGTTCTATGTCGAGGACTTCGACATGCTGGCAAAAGAAAACAAAAATTTTACCTGGCATGTGGCTTTATCGGAACCTTTACCGGAAGATAACTGGACGGGCTATACAGGTTTTATCCACAACGTGTTGTTCGAGAACTTTATCAAAAACCATGCGGCGCCCGAAGATTGCGAATATTATTTATGCGGTCCGCCCATAATGAACACGTCCGTGATTAAAATGCTGTTAGATAACGGGGTCGAACCGGAAAATATCATGCTTGACGATTTCGGCGGTTAGTTTAAGAACTAAATAAGAAGTTTGTTAATTAGCTGTAAAAGTATACGCATCTAATAAAAGCCCTGTATCCAAGTGCGGGGCTTTTTTATTTTTCTTGACTGAGAAGAAATTCTGAATTCAGGCATAATTCATTTTGTCATAGTTAAAATATTCATTGAGTTCTATTATGGGCTTAAAAAAGCTTAAATTTTTAAATGCGCAGGATGTTAACTATGAACGAAACGAAATGCCTGGTGTTTACTCTCTGTTTACTATTATCAATGCCTGTTTTTGCCCTAAGATGTGATCGTACATTAATTCAGCCGGGGGATTTTAAAGAAGATGTCCTTGAATACTGTGGCGACCCGGATTCTGTTCAATCTCATTATGAAAAAAGGGCGAATGTTAATTATGCTGATATATCTCAGTACAATCGCAATCGACGTTTTTCCGGAAACTCGATCACTTATGGACAATCGAATTACCGGGATGTAGAAGTATTGGTTGAAGAATGGGTTTATAATTTCGGCAGTTCTAGATTAAGAAAATTATTACGTTTCGAAAACGGCAGATTAGTTGAAGTTATCAGTTTAGGGAAAGGAAAGTATCACCGTTAAAAAACCTAAAAAATGCGGTTAACAGACAATTAAGCAATAGGTTACATTCAATCGCGTCCAATACTAACCCTTTCTAAATAATTAAATTTTTTTTCAGAATATCAAAATATTTAAATTTTATATCTAATTCACACATAGGTAACAAAATGAATTATTTCTTAGCGACCTTCGCGGTTATGTTAATTTTCGTGGGATTGCTGGCGATCGGCGTAATGTTCGGACGGCGTGCGATAAAAGGTTCGTGCGGCGGATTGAATTCAAGTAATTGCGTATGCGTAGAAAAATGTGAAAAACGGAAGAAAATGGAAGCGGAAGGCCGCATCTAACCCATTCCATTAACTGTCAATGGCGCATAGTCTCTATTGGCACGACTACGAAACATTCGGAATAGACCCTAGGCTGGATCGGCCTGCCCAGTTTGCGGGAGTACGGACAGACGCCGACTTTAATATTATCGATAACCCGCTGCTTGTTTATTGCAAACCGCCGTTAGATTATCTGCCCGACCCTGAAGCCTGCTTTTTAACGGGAATTACCCCGCAACTTGCCGAATCAAAAGGCGTTAGTGAAGCTGAGTTTTGCCGGCTTATTCATATTCAGTTCGCTCAATCCAATACTTGCAATCTTGGTTACAACTCGATTCGATTCGACGATGAATTTACCCGGCATTGTCTTTACCGCAATTTTTACGATCCTTATGCGCGCGAATGGCAAAACGGCAACTCCCGCTGGGATATTATCGACGTAGTTAGAGCAACTCAGGCTTTTCGCCCGGAGGGTATTAATTGGCCCGTTGACGCTGAGGGATTTCCGAGTTTTAGATTGGAAGAGCTTACTAAAGCCAACGGTTTGGAACATGAAGCAGCGCACGATGCACTTTCCGATGTGTACGCAACCATTGCTTTAGCCAAACTCATTAGCAAGGCGCAACCTAGGTTGTATCAGTTTTTATGGCGAAACCGCACTAAAACAGAAGCTTATAGTTTACTTCAGTTTGGGAGCTATAAACCGGTAGTGCATGTTTCTGGACGTTATTCAAACCGGAATAACTGCTTGGCGGTTGTATTACCAATCTGCAAGCACCCAACGAATACCAACGGAATCATTCTATATAATCTATCTACCGACCCGAGCGCAATGCTAGAGTTGTCAGCCGAAGACATCCGCCGTCGAATTTTTACCGCATCGGCTGATTTGCCGGAGGGAGCCGAACGAATTCCGTTAAAAACCGTTCATTTAAACAAATGTCCTGTTCTAGCGCCGCTCAATGTGCTCAAAACCGGCGATCAGGATCGGTTGAGGATTGATCTTGCTGCTTGTTACCGGCATCTCGAAATGATCAAAACCGATCGGGACATAGGCAAAAAAATTACAGAAGCATTTGCTAAAACCGAGATTCCGGACTCGATTGCGGAAACCGATCCGGATATTGCTATTTATTCTGGCGGTTTTTTTCCGGACGCCGATAAACAAAAAATGGCGGCGGTCAGAGCATCGTCGCCCGGGCAATTACAATCGATCACATCCGGCTTCATGGACAGCCGGTTAACTGAGATGCTATTCCGTTACCGGGCGCGTAATTTTCCGGAGACTTTGCTGCCGGAGGAGCTTTTTAAGTGGCGCCAATTTTGTATAAGCCGAGTTGTGTGTAAACAAGCTAACGGCGGGTTTGTCCTAGACGACTATTTTGCCCGGATTCAGCAGCTTCGAGAAAAAACAGCGGAAAATACAAATTTGTTGGATGAGTTGGAACTGTTTGGACGCAATAAAATGAACCTATTAGGGTTAACTGCCAAATAAATATCACTGACTGTTAAGTCCCACAATCGTATAGCGTGAATTGGTTTTGAAGGGGCAAGGTTGTTACCAGTAAAGTTTGCTAACTATCTTTCCGATTCTTTTTTCGCGACCTTGTCTCGCAAATAGACCGGCATTGCTTGTTCCACGGATACCGCTAATCCTTTTTTAAAAGCATCGGCGCCTAAACGAGCCACGGCTCTGGCTCTAGGCAGGTTATCGTTTTCGTAGCGGATAACGCGGTGAGCTAAGCGAGCGAGCAATTCTTGAGGATACGCTTTCCAGCCCGAACCGATACCCGCACCTGGCATGTCAGGAAATTCGATTTCATTCGCCCGCAATACAGCTTCATTTCCGAGTAGTTTTGCATAGCCCTCGGGATTACGCTGGTATACGCCCCAATAAATCTCATCCATGCGGGCATCCATCGCGACAAACGCCAGGTTTTCGTTATTATGATCGAAAAAATCTTGCGCTACAGCGGCGAGATTGGATACCGGGACGACGGGCAGATCGAGAGCGAAGGCAATGCCCTGGACAACCCCCGCCGCAATGCGAACGCCGGTAAACGAACCGGGTCCACGGCCGAACGCTAAGCTGTCGAGACCGGAAGGTTGCAAACCGGCTTCGGCTAATAAAGCGTCGATCATCGGCAAGATCAATTTGCTGTGACCATTTGTGCTTAAGCAAAATTGTTCGATAATTTCTTCCTCGATCAGCAAAGCGGCCGAACAGGCTTCTGTGGCGGTTTCGACGGCTAGCAATTTCATGAGACTTGCTCTTGGATAACAGGCTTTGATTGAAAAAATGTCAATACATCGGCGATGTCTCTGGTTCGCTTCATGGCCGGAACGCTATCCAGGAAAATTTGACCGTATGATCGTTTCAATAAGCGCGGGTCGCATACCATCAAGACGCCACGGTCGCATTCGTCCCGGATCAACCGGCCTATGCCTTGCCTTAAAGCGATAACCGCAGCGGGTATTTGGTAGTCGAAAAACGGATTGCCGCCGTATCGGGTAATCGCATCCAGCCGAGCCTTCAGAACAGGGTCGCCCGGAGAGGCGAAAGGCAGCTTGTCGATGATGACGCAGGACAGGGCTTCGCCCCTGACATCCACGCCTTCCCAAAAGCTGGCCGTGCCCAGTAATACCGCATTGCCTTTGTGTTTAAATTCTTCCAATAATTTGGTTTTGGGCTTATCGCCTTGAATCAATAAAGGATAGGGAGTACGGTATTTTAGAATGCCCGCTGCCTGCTTCAAAGCGCGGTGGCTGGTAAACAGGAAGAACGCGCGGCCTTTGCTGGCTTTCAGGACCGGAACGGCGAATTCGATGATGGCCGGTATAAAGTTAGCGTCTTCCGGTTTGGGCAATCCCCTAGGGTGGTAAAACAGGGATTGATTGCAGTAATCGAAAGGGCTTTCCCATTGTTTGCTCGTTACATTATCCAGCCCAAGGTGGTTGGCAAAGTGGTCGAATTTACCGGCGACACTTAAGGTTGCCGAAGTAAATATCCAGGTCGCTTGGTGCTGTTGCATGAATGATTTGAATTCGCTGGCAACATCCAGCGGCGTCCGGCTTAAGGTAAACGTTTTTCGATGGGTTTCGTACCATCGAATCCAGCGGCCCGATGTTTCGTTAAGAATGTCCTGCAATTGCAGTGAAATCGCTTCAGCCCGTTGAGAGCATAAATCCAACTCCTTGGTTTTGACCGAAGCTAGCTTTAATTGTTGGCACAAGCGTTGCAGCCTGTCCTGTAGGGCATTCAGCCCTGATTGAATTTTGGGATCGTTCTTAATGTCTTGCCAGTCGCCGCGTTTCAACTCAATGCCGAAAGCCAAGCGTAATTCTTTAACGTATTGATCCAGATTTTCGCTGGCGGTTCTAAGTTCGGGCAGATCGGCGGCGTCCTTGAAATATTCGATCAATGTGTCGTTAGCCAGATCGATCAGTTGCTTGCCGCCGACGTGATCGCCCAGAAAATTGGACGCAGTTTCCGCTAATTGGTGCGCTTCGTCGACAATAACGACTTCGGCATCCGGTAATAATTCGCCGAATCCGGTTTCACGGAGCGACCAATCCGCACACAGCAAATGGTGATTTACAACAAGTAAATCGGCTTCCTGGGCTTTTTTTCGAGCCTTGACCAGAAAACAGTCGCTATAGACCGGGCAATCTTGACCTAGGCAATTTTCCACCGTTGAAGTTGCCGTATACCAGACCGGATCGCTTTCGCCAACTCCGGACATTTCCGCGATATCGCCGCTTTTAGTACGCTCGGACCAGGACTTGATCTTGCTTAAAGCCAGCGCTTCTTCCTTGTTGAAGCCGAAGGTGGCGTCCAGCGCGTTTTGCAGCCGGTGACGGCAGACATAATTGCTGCGGCCCTTCAGTAATGCAGCGATAAAAGGTGTTTTAAGCGCTTTCCGGATTGCCGGTAAGTCTTTGTTGTAGAGCTGATCTTGCAGGTTTTTCGTACCCGTTGACACTACCGTCTTTTTGCCCGATAGAATGGCGGGCGCCAGATAAGCGAACGTTTTTCCTGTTCCCGTACCGGCCTCGGCGATCAAATTACGGTTTTCCGCAATGGCGCTTGCGACGGCTTCGGCCATTTCAATTTGTCCTTCCCTTGGTGTGTAACCGTCCAAAATAGCGGCCAAAGCGCCGTTGTTACTGAAAAAAGAACTTAAATCTGTCACGGATTGGCTTTCCGCCCGGGTCTCGAAAGAAAAAGAAGATTACGTTATTACATCGCTAAAATTTGATAACGTATTTTAACCGGATTCTTAATTTATAAACGATAAACCTTTGGAGTCGCTGATTAAGTCCTAGGTCATGTTTTAGACAACTGCTCCTTGCTTTGCTCTATCCGGCATCCATACAGTTGAGGACGAACGATAAGTAGTTGATTCCGTTCGTACCCAAGAGGCTTAAATACTGAGTTTGCCGGACCATGTGCGGAATCAGCTTGTTCAGAGTTTCCCTTAACCATTTAATAGATATTTTATTTCATGATGAATATGCGTGGTAAAGCTTCTTAAAAGACTGAGTTAACAATTGAATCTGATTTAAATCAAGGAATCGCTACAGATACCTTGATTAGTACTCGGGATATGGTATAGTTGATATTAATGAGAATGATTATTGATAACTATTGTGAAATTCAATAACAACTATACGCAACTGGTTTGATGAGCAAGATTATGATGGGATTAAAAAATCTGAACATTGGTGATTTGGGTAAAATTGTCGGCTTCGAGCCTTCCGGCAAAGCTTATCGAAAAAAACTGCTGGCGATGGGATTGACGCCGGGAACCGAATTTAAAGTGACTCGCTATGCGCCCTTAGGCGATCCGGTTGAAATCAATTTGCGTGGATTTTCGCTTACACTGCGTAAGGATGAGGCGTCGGTACTTCAAATCGAGAAAGTTTGATGGCAAATCAATTTAGGGTAGGCGTGGTTGGCAATCCTAATTGCGGTAAATCTACCCTTTTTAACGCCCTAACCGGCGCCAACCAGCACGTCGGCAACTGGCCGGGCGTTACCGTAGAGAAAAAAACCGGCGAGTACTGTTTTAATAATCGGCGCATCGAAGTGATCGATTTGCCTGGAACCTATACGCTGGAATCGTCCGACGACCATGTGTCCCTCGATGAAAAAGTCGCCAGGGATTACGTGGCGTCCAAAGACGCCGATCTCATTCTCAATATCGTTGATGCTTCGAACATCGAACGCAATCTTTATTTGACTTCCCAGCTTATTGAAATGCGTGTGCCTATGATTTTGGTGCTCAACATGATGGATACAGTCAAACAGCGCGGTATCAAAATCGATCTCGACTTTATTTCCCAACAGCTAGGTTGTCCTGTATTGTCTGTATCGGCATCGCAAAGACAAGGTATAAAAGCGCTCAAAGAGATTATCAACGAAACGATAATGAGTCAACCGGTGCCCAGCGTCAGCATTGATTATCCAAAAGCACTGGAAGATGCTGTTGCAGAACTGATGCTCACCCTAAACAAAGCAGATTATGCTTGCGACTTACGCTGGTTGTCGCTGCGCTTATTGGAAGGCGATACGTTGGCTAAACGGTTGGTCGAACCCAATGTATCGTCGCTGGTTACCCATTTACAAACTCGGGTGGAGCAGGAAGCGCGAGACGAAATCGATATCTTGGCGGCCGATGCCCGTTACGGTTTCGTTAACCGGCTGACGCAATCGGCAGTCTGCCGTATCGGCGATATCGGAAGGCGAACCACCGAGACTATAGACCGTTTTGTCTTGAACCGTTTTTTAGGCATTCCCGTATTTTTACTGGTCATGTATGCGATGTTCATGTTTACCATCAACATCGGCAGTGCATTTATCGACTTTTTCGACCAAGCCGTAGGGTCTGTATTAGTGGATGGCCTCAGTGAGCAATTGGTTAAACTCAATATGCCGCAATGGTTGATCGTATTGATCGCCGACGGGGCGGGCGGCGGTGTGCAAGTCGTCGCCACCTTTATTCCAATCGTCGGTTTTTTGTTTCTGTTCCTTTCAGCGTTAGAAGACTCAGGCTATATGGCTAGAGCGGCTTTCGTGATGGACAGATTTATGCGTATGATCGGATTGCCCGGCAAATCGTTTGTGCCCATGATTGTCGGATTCGGCTGCAACGTTCCTGCCATCATGGCGACCCGTACGCTCGAAAGCCCGCGCGATAGGATTTTGACTAATTTAATGAATCCGTTCATGTCTTGCGGCGCACGCTTACCGGTTTATGCCTTGTTTGCGGCGGCTTTTTTTCCAATCGGCGGACAAAATTTAGTGTTTGGGCTTTATCTATTAGGGATTGCGGTTGCCGTGTTAACCGGTTTGATAATGCGGCATACCTTATTTAAAGGCAAATCCGCACCGTTTATTATGGAGTTGCCGGCTTATCACCTTCCGACTATCAGAGGCGTGTTTATCAGAACGTGGGATAGATTGAAATCGTTTTTATTCGATGCCGGCAAGGTGATTGTGCCCATGGTTTTAGTGCTGAATTTTTTAAATGCGCTCGGAATTGACGGCACGTTCGGCCATGAAAACAGTAACCGGTCCGTCTTGAGCGCTATCGGCAAGAATTTAACGCCGATATTTAAACCGATGGGGGTGTCTGAACAAAATTGGCCGGCAACCGTCGGAATTTTCACCGGTGTGCTTGCGAAAGAAGCCGTCGTAGGGACGTTGGATGCCTTGTACGGTCAGATGGGCGCAACCATTAATAATAGTTCCGGACAACCCGCGTTTAATATGAGAGAGGCTTTGCTCAATGCGTGTAAAACCATTCCTGAAAACTTCAAAAAACTGGCTGGTAACATTTTGGATCCTTTAGGACTTAATATCGGCCAAGTGCAAGACTTGGAGACCGCAGCCAGCGAGCAAAACGTCCAAACCGCAACTTTCAGCGCCATGCGGCGCAGTTTCGACGGGCAAGCGGGCGCATTTGCTTATCTGCTTTTTATTCTGCTGTACACGCCATGCGTTACGGCAACGGCGGCCATATACCGGGAAACCAATCTTAACTGGACAATTTTTGTCTTATGCTGGACTACCGGATTAGCTTATATTGCGGCAACCATTTCATATCAAACCATGACCTATCATCTGCATCCGGGTTATTCTTCGGCCTGGATAGCGGGCTTGCTGCTAGCGTTTTTGTCGGTCTTGGGCGGTTTGTGGCTGCTGGGAAAAAATACCAGACCGGCGTCGGCGCACGGGGCTGCTTAATGATTCTTTCCGAATTGCGCGATTATCTAAAACGCCAGCAACGGGCAGCCTTGAAAGACATGGAAATTCATTTCCATGTCGATGCCGACGCGTTACGCGGTATGTTGAACAAGTGGATTATAAAAGGTTACGTTAAAAAATTGCCTTCGGGCGCGTCGTGCGCATCGGGTTGTTGTAAATGCGATCCTGCGCTAATCGAGCTTTACGAATGGGTCGGAAAATAAGCGCTGAAAGAACATGCTCTAGTCCGCGAAAATAAAAAACACCGAATGGTTTTCCTGTATCCTAATCTGGTCTAAGCTTGTCGTACTTTATAAGTATTAGGCCAAACTATGTCAGATCAAAATTCTAGTATCCTTCTCGGGTTCTTAACAGAGGTCCGCGGCAATGGCATGGAAGCTCGTATTATCGAAGACCACTCAGGCGAATTGCCGCTGATAACTATCGACGGGGAAGATATCTTAGCCGGACAGATCGGTTCCTATACCGTTATTAAACAGAAGCATATCAATGTGCTGGCACTGATATTTAAAACTTGGGGCGAAGACCGTTTCGATACGAAGGATAACCGGATCACGGACCGGTTTATCGCGCTCATTCCGGTAGGTGAAATTCAGGAAAACGGTTCTTTTCTACGCGGAATCCGGCATTATCCGACGCCGGGCGCTAAAGTTTATGCGGTCGGACTGGAAGAAATAAACGCTATTTTTTCTAAATTCAGGGAATACAAATTCTTCATCGGCCAATTGGCTTCTCATAAAGATTATCACTTAAGTCTCGATCCTCGGGCCTTATTCGGGCGGCATTTCGCAATTGTCGGTCAGTCCGGAGCGGGCAAATCTTGGACCGTAACCAGCTTGATCCAAAACACGATTAAAGCCATGCCGAAATCGCACATCATCATGTTGGATTTACACGGCGAGTATTGCTGGAAAGATAAACTCGGCAAAGTGCAATCGGCTTTTCCGGAGGATGTCGTGCAATACGTCGATGCGCTGGACATGGAGATGCCGTATTGGATGATGACCTATGCCGAACTGGTGGATTTATTTATCGACCGCGAGGATAAAGGCGCATCCTTGCAAATGTCTTTCATGCGGGAAGTATTACAACAATTGAAGCGCAAAGAAGCCAAGCAGATCGGTATGCCGGCGGTTTCAATCGATACCCCGATTTATTTTTCACTGGCGGAAATGTACATGCAATTCAAAAACGCCAATGAAGAACGGAAGGATTTCGGTAAAACCCAAGGCGCATTATTCGGTCAATTCGACGAATTTTTAATCCGGATGCAAAGCCGTTTTAACGATGTCCGTTACGATTTCTTATTAAAACCTAAAAAACGGAATACTTCCGCCAGTATGGCGGATTTATTGCGGCAGTTCGTTGGTCTCGGCGATAAAAAAGCCAACATTACAGTGATCGATTTGAGCTCCGTGCCAACCGACGTTCGGCCGTCCGTTTCCGCGCAAGTGGGCCGGCTAGCGTATGAATTCAATTATTGGAACCCGCGGCGGCGCGATTTTCCGATTACCTTGATATGCGAAGAAGCGCACGCTTACATTCCCAGGGAAAAAGGCGGCCAATTCGACGGCACCAAAAAAATGATGGAGCGAATTGCTAAAGAAGGCAGAAAATACGGTGTTTCAATCGGCGTAGTCAGCCAGCGGCCCACAGAGTTATCCGAAACCATGTTGGCGCAATGCAGTTCCTTTATCTGCTTACGCACCACCAACCCGGACGACCAAGCTTATATTAAAGGCCTAGTACCTGAAGCCGAAGGCGATCTTACCGACATATTGACCTCGCTCGGTCGCGGCGAGGCGTTAGTGTTGGGCGAAGCGGCTCCTCTGCCGACGAGGGTTCAAATCTACCGTCCGAACCCGGAACCTAAGAGTAACGACGTAGACTATTTTTCCAGTTGGCGGATCGGACCGGACGATCTAAACGTGGATGAAATCGTCAATCTTTGGCGGACGCAAACACGGAAATAACGGATGACAAAGCAAACGGCTGCTTTCATCTCATGATTGGAGGAGAAATCTGTACTTAGCCGTCAGCACCGACGGCTTCACTTGGAAGCTCGCCTTACCCGTCCCCGGCTTTAGGCAAGGTGGACTGGCGACGCTACCCGCGCGTCATTACCCGCGCCTACGACAGCACCGGCGCGCCCGACAACCGGATGGTTTGGCGCTGGGACCATACCGACCCCTTCGGCGCCGTCCAGCCCAACCAGGACCCCAGCGACCTGGGGCTGTTCAAGTACAACCCCCGCTTCTCCGGCCAAGTCTATGACGCGGAGACTGGTCTGTATTACAATGTCCACCGGCATTACAGCCCAGGCACGGGGACTTACACCACATCCGACCCGATTGAGTTGGCTGGGGGGATTAATACTTACAGCTATGTCAATGGGAACCCGGTTAATTACACCGATCCGTTAGGGTTAAGCCCAGGAACTGACGGTGCGCCAAGTCGTGGAATTGGTGGTGTTTTAAGTGAATTTTGGGATTGGTATGACAAAAAGAGCCCACCAATTGATCCACCCCCTAAGTCTGAGTGTCCGGATAAAGATTGCAAAGCGATAAAACAACAATGCGTAAACCAATGTTTTCCTATCTTTGATAAAGGAGACGGTAACGGCTATCTGAAATGCATAGCGGAATGTTTGATAGAAAATGGTTGCAGTTCTTATAACTCAAAGTGGAAGACTTAGATAATATGGATGACCAACAAATACAAATCAACCTTGCAGATGCCGAGAAATTGACAGCCCTTTTGCTGGAATGCACAAACATACTCAACGAATGTGGTAAGTATTCGAGACAGAATTGCAGTAGCGAATTTCGGTCACAAATCGAACCAATACTCGCTAGTATTATGGCAGATATCGGTTGGGATTTATTAGAGAGAATATTTCATCAGTATCCATCTCTGAGGCCTTATAAGCTTGAAATAAATCAACCTGATAAGCCCTAGCGAGTAACACGCAAGGCGTTCCGCCGAAAACCAACCCGATAAGGGGTAATTCATAAAGGCCATAAGATACGCTTATAACCCGATAAGATGTGCGCATAGGGCCGTAGGTTAATGGTATGGACGCCTCGTCTTCCCAACGGCATCGCGATGTGCCAAAGTGGAAGAAAAACGACCACTTAACAGAAAGCGAGGAATCCAAGGTGAATGTTACGACAATAGGCTTAGACATTGCAAAGAGTGTATTTCAAGCGCATGGCTGTGGCAAGGGCGGCAAGGCGGTTATCCGCAAACAACTTAAGCGTACTCAAGTGCTGGCGTATTTTGCCGACCTGCCCACGAGTTTGATTGGGCTAGAAGCCTGCGGAGGGGCGTACTACTGGGCACGCGAGTTGAACAAACTGGGCCACGATGCCCACTTGATCAGCCCACAGTTTGTCAAGCCGTATGTCAAGGGCAACAAGAACGATGCCAATGATGCCGAAGCAATCTGCGAAGCCGTCAGTCGACCCAACATGCGTTTTATGCCCTTAAAGGGCGTCGAACAGCAAGATATCCAGATGTTGCACCGGATACGCAGCGGGTCAGTAAAAGAGCGTACCGCGCTGGCGAACCGGATCAGGGGGTTACTGGGCGAATACGGCATTGTGGTTGCGGTAGGGCTGGCCACCTTGCGTCGGCAGTTGCCGGAGATTTTAGAAGATGCCGAAAACAATTTGACGATGATATCCTGGCCATTGTTCGCTGACCTGCAAGAACAGCTGGTTGAGATGGACAAACGTGTCAATGAATATGGCAAAAAGATACAAACCTTACATGAGGGCAGTGAAGTGAGCCGAAGGATAGCCCAAGTTCCGGGCATCGGCCCTATTACCGCAACCGCGTTAATGGCTGCGTTAGGCGACGGCAAAGCCTTCAGTTCACCCCGGCAAGTGGCGGCGTGGTTAGGGCTGGTGCCCAAGCAGTGCTCCAGTGGGGGCAAGCCGAAGCTGCTTGGCATCAGCAAGCGTGGCGATGTGTACCTGCGGACGTTATTGATCCACGGGGCCAGGGCAGTCGTCAAGGTCGCCGCCAACAAGGCAGACGACCAAAGCCGCTGGATCAACGACTTGGTGAAACGGCGCAACCGCAACATTGCGGCGGTGGCAGTCGCCAACAAAAACGCCAGGATAGTGTGGGCATTGCTGACCAAAGCGGAAGCTTATGTGGCACCAAGCCCGATGCGGATGGAAAGCGTGGCCTAACGGTAGAAATTAAGGTTAAGGGTTAACGGTAGGCTTCAACAAGTTGCTTAAGTTATTTCAAGACGATACCCAAAGGGCACAAGTGGCAAAATGGTCAGGCCGGTGTTTTCAACAATCCGCTCAACGCAAGGGCCTTCGAGTCCGATAGGTTGATAGAGAGGGAAACACGCGAAAATCCATCAGGGCCAGGGACAATATGTTCTCGACAATAGGCCGGATATATGGGCGCAACTGCGTTATCTGACAGGATTATATCGAAGTGAAAAAACTTGCAAAATAGAGGAGTCCATATACGGGCTGAATGTAATGAAGCCCAACATAAACGAAGCCTTGGATGTTGGGCTTCGCTACCGCTCTGCCCAACCTACCAACTGCCGTGCAACAACGTAAACGAGAGCAAACTATTTGGCAACCACGCTACTGGGAACGCCAAATTCGCGAGGACCGGGACTTCGAGAAACATTGCGGCTACATCCATTGGAACCCGGTGAAACACGGTTTGGCGCCCGTGTTGCGGACTGGCCTTATTCGAGCTTTCATCGGTTTGTTCACCTGGGATTTATCCGCCGGATTGGGCTGGTGCCGTGTAAACCCGACAATAACAGCTTTGGTGAATAAGGCCGTAAGATGTGTGGATGCGGTGAGGTACGAACCGCAGCTTTCCGTTGTATGACGGATAAAAACCTCTCCCCGCAGAGTGGGTGCTTGGGCCGAAGATTGCGATGGACATGTGAACAGCGAACGAAATCGACTCTTTAATGAATCCCGGTCTGAATGCCGTAAATTAATTTTTGCAACCTCCGTGCATCCAAAACTTATCAATCTGGAAAAAACTTTCCAATCTTCCCCTCTGACGCCGATTTCAGATCCTCTGCTAACAGCCAATAATTTAACACTCTGGCTTAAACGCGACGATCTGCTTCATCCGGTTATTTCTGGCAACAAATGGCGCAAACTGAAATACAATGTGGACGATGCGCTGTCTAAAGGCGCCGACACCCTTGTCAGCATGGGCGGCGCTTATTCCAATCACCTTCATGCGTTGGCCTATGCCGGTAACATCCTTAATATAAAGACCATCGGCTTCATCCGCGGCGAACGGCCCATAGCTTTAACACCAACTCTACAAGATATGGCAGAGTGGGGAATGGATTTGCGTTTTGTATCGCGCTCCGAATACCGGTTACTCAGAAATTACAAAGACTGGCAGGACTTACCCGGGATTAAAAACAACGAATATTGGTTGCCCGAAGGCGGGGCCAATGCATTGGCGCTCAAAGGGGTTGCGGAAATAGCCGATGAAATCGATATTCCTATCGATGCTGTGTGCGTGGCGTGCGGAACAGGTACTACTTTGGCAGGTCTCATCAATGCCGTACCAAGGGAGGTTTCCGTGTTAGGGTTTGTGGCGCTTAAAAACGCCCAGTATTTGGAAGGCGAAGTCCGGTCGTTATTGACGCGCGATTGTCATCATTGGGCAATATTGCAGGGTTATCATTTCGGCGGATTTGCTAAATGCGATTCGAAATTAACCATGTTCATGGATGATTTTGAAGAAAAAACCTTAATTCCTTTAGAACCCGTCTATACTGGAAAAATGTTGTACGGCATTTACGATTTGATTGCAAAAGGCTATTTTCCCAGCGGATGCCGTCTTGTTGCCGTACATACCGGCGGGTTACAGGGAAAAAGGGGGAGTTATGATGCCGAGAGTGCTGGAACCGGAATTGATGGAAGAGGTTGAGCAAGTGTTTGCTTATGCAAGGGCTGATTTCAATAAGCCTCATAATGATTTTATAAAGAGGATCAAAGCCTTAGTTAATAATCAGAATTTTGCCGGCAGTGTTTTGGATTTGGGTTGTGGTCCCGGCGATATAAGCCGCCGTTTGGTTAAGGCGTTTCCATCGTGTTCTATCGATGCTATCGACGGTTCTTTATTGATGATCGAATTTGCATCAAGTACACTGGATGAAAAATCTCGGAACCGGCTGCACTTTATCCGGGCTAAGTTGCCGGATGAAAAGCCGCCGCGTTTCGAGTACGATTTGGTTGTTTCGAACAGTCTTCTGCATCATTTACACGAGCCGCAGGCGCTTTGGCAAGTTATTAAAAGTTATGCTAAAGCGGGCGTTCGCATAGCTATAATGGATTTAATCAGACCCAAAAAACCTTATTTAGCCAATACGTTAGTCGAGATGTACGCTGCTTGCGAACCTGAAATTCTGCGCCGGGATTTTTATAATTCATTGCTGGCCGCCTTTACGATCGAAGAGATCAAAACACAATTAGCCGATGCGGGTTTGAATTTGAAAGTCGAGCAAATCAGTGATCGTCATGTCTTTGTTTCAGGAGTTATCCATTGAACGGCCTCGTTGCCCAGAAGAAGCCTCAAGCTTCGTCCGAACCGGTTGAGTATAAACCGGTAGATTTAAAAAATCCTGCGTTATTCATCAACAGGGAACTGAGTTTGCTCGAATTCAATAAACGGGTATTAGCGCAAGCCAAGGATGAAAATGTGCCTTTAATGGAGCGGCTTAATTACTTGTGTATTTCTTGCTCAAATCTCGATGAGTTTTACGAAGTGCGAGTCGCCGGCTTGATCCAGATGGCGGTAATCGACCCCAAGCTAGCCGGGCAGGACGGTTTGAATCCGGTCGAACAGTTAGAACTTATTTCTTTGCACGCTCATGAATTGGTAGCCGAGCAATACGAGGTACTCAATAATCTGCTTATTCCATTGCTGGGCGCCGAAAACATCCGGTTTATTCGTCGAACCGAATGGACCTCCACGCAACATAATTGGTTGCAAACCTATTTCAACGACCAGTTATTGCCTATTCTTACGCCGGTCGGTTTGGATTCGGCGCATCCGTTTCCGCGAATCTTGAATAAAAGCTTGAATTTTATTATTTCGCTGACGGGAAAAGACGCTTTTGGCCGCAACAGCGGCCGAGCCGTTTTGCAAGCGCCCAGGTCGTTACCCCGTATTATCAAATTACCGGAAGAAGAAACGCTTAGCGGACCTGCCGATTTTGTGTTTCTGTCGTCGATTATTCATGCTTTCGTCGGCGGCTTATTCAGCGGCATGACGGTTAAAGGCTGTTATCAATTCCGCGTTACCCGGAATTCGGATCTGTTCGTTGACGATGACGCCATCGACGACTTACTGCTTGCGGTGCAAGGCGAACTGGCGATGCGCAATTACGGCGATGAAGTCCGGTTGGAAATCGACGCCAATTGTCCGGATGAAACGGTTAGTTTTCTACTCGACCGTTTTGAAATGACTCGAGACCGGCTGTTTCTGGTAGATGGTCCGGTTAATTTGAACCGGTTGCAGGCGATTATCGCTTTAGTCGACCGGCCGGATTTGAAGTTTAGTCCTTTCAAACCCAGTACGCCTCATCAATTGTTGCCGAGCGGGGATATTTTTGACGCGATTAAGCGGCAAGATATCTTGCTCCATCATCCCTTTGAATCGTTTTCACCCGTTGTTGAATTTATCCGGCAAGCCTCGGTTTCTCCCGATGTGCTGGTTATTAAGCAAACGCTGTACCGTACCGGGGTCGATTCTCCCATTGTCAACGCGCTCATTAAAGCCGCGAAAGTCGGCAAAGAAGTGACAGTAGTGATTGAGTTAAGAGCACGGTTCGATGAAAAAGATAATATCAGTTTGGCGTCTAAATTACAGGAAGCGGCGGTGAATGTGGTGTACGGTGTGGTGGGTTATAAGACCCACGCTAAAATGTGTTTGGTGTTGAAGCGGGAAGGCAAAGAGCTACGGAATTATGTGCATTTAGGCACCGGCAACTACCACCCGAAAACGGCGCAGTTGTATACCGATTACGGGTTATTTAGTTGCGATAAAGATTTAGGCGAAGATGTGAGGCGAATATTTACCCAGCTAACCAGTCTAGGCAAAGTCAGCAAATTAAATAAATTACTGCAATCGCCGTTTACCTTGCATACCGGAATTATTGAAAGAATAGAACGAGAAATCGAACATGCTAAGGCAGGTCAAAAAGCCAGCATTATTATCAAAGTTAATGCGGTTGTCGAACAGCAAGCTATCCAAACCTTATACCGGGCATCGCAAGCCGGAGTAAAAATAAAACTGATTGTGCGCGGTATCTGTTGTTTGAGGCCGGGAATTCCGGGTGTTTCGGACAATATCGAGGTGCGTTCGATCATAGGGCGGTTTTTAGAGCATGCCCGGGTTTACGCCTTTGAAAACGGCGGCAATTGGGAAGTGTTTGCATCCAGCGCCGATTTAATGGATCGAAATATGTTTCAACGGGTAGAAGCGTGTTTCCCGATTGAAAGCAAACAGTTGCAAAATCGCGTTTTATACGATTTGGAACGCTATTTAAAAGACAACAGTCAAGCTTGGCTATTGCAATCCGACGGCAGTTACAAACGAATCGAACGAAAAGAAGATGAAAAAATTGTGCAAGCTCAGAATGCATTATTACAAGAATTACAAATTCAGCCATGACTCAACATTGCGAAATCTTCCAATTAGGCGCAAAGGTATTACGGCAAAAGTCTGAAACGGTAGCTAAGGCGGACAGTCCGGTAATACGCCGTCTTATAGAATCTATGAAAGCCGCTTTAGGAAATACCCAAGGTGTTGGTTTGGCGGCGCCGCAGATGGGCGAATTAAAGCGGATTATAATTGTCGCTTCCAAGCCGACGCCACGTTATCCCAAAGCGCCGCTAATGCAGCCTACAGTTATGATAAATCCGGCTTTCCAGGCGTTGTCGGACGAGCAGGAAAAAGACTGGGAAGGTTGTTTGAGCATTCCGGGCATTCGTGCTTTAGTGCCGCGTTATAAGACGATCAGGGTGAATTATATCGACGAATCCGGACGTCCAACCGAGCAACTGTTCTATGATTTTGTTGCAAGAGTTTTTCAGCATGAGGCCGATCATTTAGACGGTAAGGTCTATTTAGACCGGGTGGAGAATTCTTTGGATATTATCTCCGAAAGCGAATATTTTAAATTATTCGAGAATCGAAGCGCCGTTAATTCAGAAACGTAACGGTGTTTTAATTCCACCGAAAGCCTTGCTATTGAAGATAGCACTGCTATGTTATAATTTTGGGTTTAATTTAAAGGTTATTATTTATGGCGAAAGAAGATCAAATTGAAATGGAAGGGAAGGTGATCGATACCTTGCCTAATACCATGTTTAGAGTGCAGCTGGAAAATGGGCATATTGTTACCGCGCATATTTCGGGTAAGATGCGTAAACATTACATCCGTATTCTGACCGGCGATAGCGTTAAAGTTGAAATGACGCCTTATGATTTAACTAAAGGCCGCATTTCATTCCGTATGCGCTAAGTTTGTTTCGTTTGTAATTATTTTCAAACGAAACGCGTCCTCTCAGTTGTTTTCAGAAACGGCTAGTTCCTTGCTCTCAATCGCAAACCGAAGTTCGTTATCTTCCAAATAGACACGAACATTGCCGCCGTGCGCCAATCTGCCGAATAATAAATCGTTTGCTAACGGTTTTTTGATTTTTTCCTGTATTAATCGCGCCATCGGTCTCGCCCCCATTTTTGGGTCGCAGCCGTTTTCCGCAAGCCATAAGCGCGCTTCGGGGTCGAGCGATAAAGTCACCTGTTTATCCGCAAGTAACGCTTCCAGTTCAAAAATGAATTTATCCACCACATGACCGACAATTGAGATGTCGAGCGGTTTGAATTGAATAATCGCGTCCAGACGGTTACGGAATTCGGGCGAAAAGCCTTTTTCGATCACTTTTAAACTGTCGGTGGCATGATCTTGCTGAGTAAATCCGATAGAGGCGCGGCTGCTTTCCTCGGCCCCGGCATTGGTCGTCATGACCATAATCACATTGCGGAAATCGGCTTTACGCCCATTAGTGTCTGTTAACGCGCCGTGGTCCATCACCTGTAACAACAGGTTGAAGACATCGGGATGAGCTTTTTCAATTTCATCGAGCAATAAAACGGCATGGGGATGTTTGCTGATTTGTTCCGTCAATAAGCCGCCTTGGTCGAAACCGATATAGCCGGGCGGTGCGCCGATCAATCTGGAGACCGTATGGCGTTCCATATATTCGGACATATCAAAGCGGATCAATTCGATACCTAAGACTTTGGCTAGCTGGCGGGTGACTTCGGTTTTACCGACGCCGGTAGGACCCGCGAACAGAAATGAACCGATTGTTTTTTGCGCTTCCCGGAGTCCGGCTCTAGCCAGTTTGATTGCTGTCACCAATGCGGAAATGGCTTCGTCTTGTCCGAAAACCAGCATTTTGAGGTTTTTCTCCAAATTCGCAAGTTTTTCAATGTCGTTGGTTGAAACCGATTTTGCGGGAACTCTGGCGATTTTCGAAACGATTTCTTCAATTTCCATCACACCGATAATGGCTTTCCGGTCGCTTGCCGTGGTCATGCGCTGTTTAGCGCCTGCTTCGTCGATGACATCGATAGCCTTGTCCGGCAAATGCCGGTCCGTAATGTAACGATCGGATAATTCGGCGGCTAAACGGAGCGCTTCCGCTGAGTAGGTGACGTCGTGATGCTCTTCAAAACGCGATTTCAAACCCTTTAAAATCAGTACAGTATCTTCAACCGAAGGTTCGAGGATATCGATTTTTTGGAAACGGCGCGCTAAGGCATGGTCTTTTTCGAATACGCCGCGGTACTCTTGGTAAGTTGTCGAGCCGATACAACGCAATTGCCCCGCCGCCAGCATGGGTTTGATTAAGTTTGAAGCGTCCATTGTCCCGCCCGATGCCGAACCGGCACCGATGATGGTATGGATTTCGTCGATAAACAGAATGGCGTCCGGTCTGACTTTGAGGTTGTTGATCAGAGCTTTTAAGCGTTTTTCAAAATCGCCCCGGTATTTCGTTCCAGCTACTAAAGCGCCTAAATCTAGGGAGTAAATCACATGATTCAACAGGATTTCGGGGACGTTTTCTTCTACGATGCGTTTTGCCAGCCCTTCGGCTATCGCGGTTTTGCCGACACCGGCTTCGCCCACCAGCAAAGGGTTATTTTTCCGGCGGCGGCAAAGCACTTGAATCGTTCGCTCGACTTCAAGTTCTCTACCGATTAAAGGATCAATCCGGCCTTTCAGCGCTTCATCATTCAAATTCACTGTGTATTTTTCTAACGGACTTCCGGCGGATTCGGCGTCTTGCACATTAGAGTCGGTGGCTTGGTCGTCGGAACTTGAATTATCCTGGTCGATTTTAGAAATGCCGTGGGCAAGATAATTGACCACGTCAAGTCTAGAAATATCTTGCTTATTTAATAAGTAAACGGCGTGCGAGTCTTGCTCGCTGAATAGTGCGACAAATAAATTTGCGCCGGTGACTTCTTTTTTGTCGGAAGCTTGCACATGAAAGACCGCACGTTGTAAAACCCGCTGGAATCCGAGCGTAGGCTGGGTGTCGCGTTGAACTCCGTCGGGGATCAGAGAAATCGTTTCATCGATAAACTGGGTCAGTTGACCGCGCAGGGCTTTGATATCGCACCCGCAGGCTAGCATTACGGCTTCCGCCGAGGCGTTATCAAGTAAAGCCAACAATAAATGCTCGACCGTGATAAATTCATGACGCTTGTCGTGGGCATTTTTAAAGGCATTGTTCAATGTCACTTCAAGTTCTTTACTTAGCATATACGCTCCAAGTTACATTTCTTCCATTGAGCATAACAACGGGTGTTGATGTTCCCGCGAATATTCGTTGACGATACACACTTTGGTTTCTGCAACATCTTTGGTATAAGTTCCGCAGACGCCGACGCCTTGGGTGTGAATTTGCAACATGACCCGGGTAGCTTTGTCTTCGGGCATACCGAAAAAATGCATCAAAATATCAATAACAAAACCCATGGGGGTAAAATCGTCATTGAGTAAGATAACTTTATACAAGGGCGGCTTCTTCAACAGGGGCTTAGCCGGTTGAAGAGCCAGTCCTTGATCGTTATCTCGATAAGGCTCAAACTCAGACATAACAAACCGTCATTAAAATCATATTACTAACATAATGCTGATAGTGGCAGAATTCAACCTAATTATAACAATAAATTCAAAACTGCTTTGCGCTATGGAACACAATTATTTAAACCGCTAGTTTGGACAGTTCTGTTGCTGTTAGTTCAAACCGGCGGCTCTCAGGGTATTAAAAAAAACCAATAAAGGCTATCTAATCGTTTTGGATAGTTGCTTTACGAATGCCTAAATTTCCGATGAATGACTACTTACTTATCCGGCGGTATTGTTTCAACGGTAATCTTTCCTTGCCCTACACAATGGGCATAATCCCGGTCCGGATTTGACGATTTACGGGCGGCCTGTAGGCAGGCGCGGGCGATAGAAAGATAAGCGCTGGGGTTTTCTTTGCCGGTGGTTACCGGATGTCCTTTATATTTCATGCACAGCCGAAAAGTCTCTGCATCGGTGCTGAGAGGAATTTCAATCACTGAAAATGACAGTCCGGTAGGCACTTTAACGTATTCTTTTCGTTCGGAAGCACGAATACAGTCGCTCGCATCCGAGAAGTATTCGGTATTCGCCGGATTGGATTTGGTTAACTTACCGGTGCAAGCGTACAGAAAAAAAACCATAATCATTAATCCGTTTTTTATCATTTTAGGCTCCTGCGAGCAGTAGGGGGTTGAGAAAGCTCTGAACAAGTTGATTTCGCTGCTATCCAGGGGCGCAAGCGGTTATATAAGCACACTAAGAAAAAATCAAATGCTACTTTTATGTCCGTTTGGAACCGACCATGTCGAAGTACTTTATCAGAGCTATTCTAATAAATGACTGGATTAAACATGAATTACTTTTATCGACGACTTTTATACGATGCAATGAGTTCAATGAGCCGCTTATTATTTTATGAATAACCGCCATTTTGCATAGATTGCCAAGAGCGAGGTTTGAATGACGGTGATTTTGTTGCTTAAAGTGTAGGTATCAGCGCAAAATAACCGGCTATAAAAATCATTGCCAAAGAAGCGAGCAATCTTTGCCGTAATGAATGGGATAAATCTTGTAAAATACCGGTTTAATTTGGTTGGAATGAATAATGGTGTGGAAGCCGCACGTAACGGTTGCCGCTGTCATTGAGCGGGAAGGCAAGTTTTTGCTGGTGGAAGAGCAGACTTCCAGCGGTTTGCAGTTTAACCAGCCCGCCGGGCATCTTGAAGAAAGCGAAAGTTTGGTTGATGCCGTCAAGCGCGAAGTTCTAGAAGAAACCGGCTGGCAATTTGAGCCTGATGCGCTCATGTCTATTCAACTTTGGCGCAGGTCGCAGAAATCGACAACTTTTTTAAGGTATTGCTTTACCGGGCAATGCCATAGTTACGACTCAGCCCTTCCGCTTGATGAAGGCATTGTTGCGATTCACTGGTTGACCTCGCAAGAGATTCAATCGCAAAAAAACCGTTTGCGCAGCCCATTGGTAATGATTGCAGTGGATGAATACATAAGCGGTCAGCGTTATCCATTAGCGATGCTGAAAACCTTTCTCGATTCAACACATGGCTAAACGTATTGTCGCCGGCATGTCAGGCGGGGTCGATTCGTCCGTCACAGCCCTTTTGTTATTGGAGCAAGGCTTTCAAGTAACCGGCTTGTTTATGAAAAACTGGGAAGAGGACGACGGTACGGAATATTGCACGGCAATGACCGATCTTGCCGATGCTCAGCAAGTCTGCGATAAGTTAGGCATCGAATTGAAAACGGTGAATTTCGCCAGCGAATATTGGGATGATGTCTTTGAGGTGTTTTTGTCCGAATTTAAGGCGGGACGCACGCCTAATCCCGATATTCTGTGCAATAAATACGTTAAATTTAAGGCGTTCTTGGATCACGCCATCCAGGATTTAGGCGCCGATGCCATTGCTACCGGTCATTATGCCCGCGTTCAGACCAAAGATGACCAACATTTCTTGCTTAAAGGACTCGATCCGGCAAAGGAGCAAAGTTATTTTTTATATACGTTGGGTCAGCATGAGTTGGCGCGGACCTTATTTCCAATCGGTCATCTTTATAAAGCAGAAATCAGGCAAATCGCCCAGCAAGCCGGTTTCGATAATTACCGGAAAAAAGACAGCACAGGCATTTGTTTTATCGGCGAACGGAAGTTTGCCGAGTTTCTGCAACGCTATCTGCCGGCCCAGCCCGGCGAAATACGAACGCCGGACGGCCGGCTTATCGGTACTCATCAAGGCTTGATGTACTATACCCTCGGTCAGCGCCAAGGTTTGGGCATCGGCGGAATAAAAGATGCGCCGGATGAACCTTGGTACGTGTTCGATAAGCATTTGACCGATAACGTTCTGATCGTCGGGCAAGGTCATGACCATCCTCTCATGTTGCATAATACCTTGGAAGCCAGCCGTTTGGACTGGTGTAGTAATCAGCCGCCGACAGAGCCAATCGAATGTGCGGCGAAAACCCGTTACCGGCAGCCGGACCAGCCATGCCGCTTAGAGCCGGTCGGCATCGACCGTTGCCGGGCGGTTTTCAAGCAACCGCAACGAGCGATCACTCCCGGCCAGTCGGTGGTGTTTTATCAAGGCGAAATCTGTTTGGGCGGTGGCGTTATTGAAACGAGATCGAACACATCATATTCTAAATAACAGCTTAACCGGACGGCAATTATGAGTCATTTTAATTTAACAGCACTTTCTCCCATTGACGGCCGTTATGCCGATAAGGTTGAACTCCTGCAGCCCATCTTTAGCGAATACGGTTTAATACGGTATCGTGTCTTGGTCGAAGTGCGCTGGCTGAAGGCGCTAGCGTTAAATACCAAGATTGTTGAAGTGAGGCCTTTTAGCGAGTCGGCCAACAATGTACTGGAAAATATAGTCGCCAACTTTTCCTTAACCGATGCGGAACGGATTAAAGCGATTGAAAAAACCACCAACCACGATGTTAAAGCCATCGAATATTTTCTGAAAGAAAAAATATCAGGAACCTCCGAGCTCGAGCAAGTCAGTGAATTTATTCATTTCGCTTGCACATCCGAAGACATCAATAATCTCTCGTATGCTTTGATGCTTAAAGAAGGCCGCGAACTAATACTGAACCAAATTCAAGCCTGCATAGCAGCGATTAAGCAATGTGCTATCGAAAATGCTGCTCAGCCCATGTTATCCCGCACACACGGACAATCTGCGACGCCCACGACAGTGGGGAAGGAGTTCGCCAATGTCGCGGCACGGTTAATGCGGCAACAGGCGCAATTAGAGACTGTTCCGCTGTTAGGCAAAATCAACGGCGCGGTCGGCAATTACAATGCTCATGCCGTGGCTTATCCTGAAGTCGATTGGCCGTCGTTTGCAAAACAGTTTGTCGAGTCGCTGGGGTTGCAATTTAATCCCTATACCATCCAAATCGAACCGCACGATTACATTGCGGAGTTTTTTCACGCCTTAGCCCGCTTTAATACGATACTGCTCGATTTCGACCGCGATGTTTGGAGTTACATTTCGTTAGGGTATTTCAAGCAGAAAACCGTGGCGGGAGAAGTGGGATCTTCCACGATGCCGCATAAGGTCAACCCGATCGATTTTGAAAACTCGGAAGGCAATTTGGGGCTTGCCAATGCTATGTTTTCGTTTTTGGCGGAGAAGTTGCCCGTTAGCCGATGGCAGCGCGATTTGACCGATTCTACCGTGCTTAGGAATATCGGAGTTGGCGTCGCCCATACCAGTATTGCTATTCAAGCGACCTTAAAAGGACTTTCAAAATTGCAAATCAATTCCGAAACAATCGACGCCGATCTCGACGCCAATTGGGAGGTGCTGGCGGAACCCGTTCAAACTGTGATGCGTCGTTACGGTATTGAAAAACCTTATGAAAAACTAAAGGAATTAACGAGGGGACAACGTATCACGCCCGATCAATTGCGTACGTTTATTAACAATTTGGCTATTCCTGAGGGCGCTAAAAATGAATTGCTTGCGCTAACGCCGAGAACTTATACCGGCTATGCGGCAGCGTTAGCCGAATCGATTTACTAAATGCAGAAATCCTACAGCCCAACACGTTCGGATCATCAACGTGTTGGGCTTGAATGCAATAAAAAATAAATTAGTCACATTGCGGGTTGTCTACTTTAACTGGCGTTAATTTCCAGATTTCGTCGTTATATTCGGTGATAGTCCGGTCGGTTGAAAATTTACCGCTGGCGGCGGTGTTAAGAATGCTCATCCGGGTCCAACGGTCGGTATCCCGGTATACGGCTTCGACCCGTTTTTGCGCTTCGACAAAACTCCGGAAATCCGCAACGGTCATCCAAGGATCGTGCGGGCTGCGCATCGAGCCGATAACGGCATCGAAGATACCCGGTTCGAATTGGTTAAAGTGACCCCATTCGAGCAGATTTATGACCCGTTTCAGATCTTCGTCGCCTTCTATAATGCTTTGCGGATCGTAATGGTTGCGCATGGTTTCCACTTGGTCTTCGGTTAAACCGAATAAAAAGAAGTTTTCATCGCCTACTTCTTCGCGGATTTCGATATTGGCGCCGTCCAATGTCCCGATTGTTAAAGCGCCGTTCATCATGAATTTCATGTTGCCGGTGCCGGAGGCTTCTTTGCCGGCGGTTGAAATTTGTTCCGACAGGTCGGCGCCCGGACAAATAATTTCCATTGCCGAGACACGGTAATTGGGTAGAAATATCAGTTTAAGTTTTTCGCCGACATCGGGGTCGTGATTGATAACGCTACCGACATTATTAATCAACTTGATAATTCTTTTGGCCATGTAATAGCCGGGCGCGGCTTTACCGCCGATTAAGACGCAACGGTTAGTCCAATTGGCGGTGTCGCCGCGTTTGATACGGTCATAAAGATGGATAACATGTAATACATTCAAGAGTTGCCGCTTGTATTCATGAATGCGTTTTACTTGCACATCGAAAAGCGCATCGACTCTCAAGTCGAAGCCGTTTTCCTGATTTTTAAGATCGACAAGCCGTTGTTTGGCATTGAGTTGAACTTCTTGCCAGCGTTTGCGGAAAGTTTTTTTGTCGGCGTAAGGCACCAGATTTTTAAGTAAGGACAAATCGGTCAGCCAGTCGCCGCCGATGGTTTCCGTAATTAAATTAGCCAGTTCGGGGTTACATGAAGCCAGCCACCGTCTAGGTGTAACGCCGTTGGTTTTATTGTTAAATTTATTCGGCCAGAGTTCATAAAAGTCGCGGAACAGACCTTGTTGCAAGAGTTTCGAATGTAATGCGGCGACACCGTTCACCGAAAAACTGCCGACGATCGCTAGGTAAGCCATGCGGACATGTTGTTCTTGTCCCTCTTCAATCAAAGACATCCGGTTTAACCGGTCTTTATCGCCCGGCCAATGAGCGGATACTTCAGCTAGGAAATGGGCGTTGATCTCAAAAATGATCTCCATGAGTCTTGGCAAAAGCTGCTTGAACAAGCTTACCGACCAACGTTCCAACGCTTCCGGCAATAGGGTGTGGTTGGTGTAAGCCATGGTGTTTTTGGTAATCGACCAGGCTTGCTCCCACTCCAGACCGTGAATGTCCATTAACAGGCGCATTAGTTCGGCAACTGCGATGCTGGGATGGGTGTCGTTAAGCTGAAAGCAGTTTTTAGCCGCGAAATCGGTAAAGTCGTTACCGTGTCTTCCGACCCAGATTGCCATTACGTCTTGCAAACTGGCGGATGCTAGTAAATATTGCTGTTTTAGGCGCAGCACTTTACCGTTTTCGCTGGCGTCGTTTGGGTACAACACCATAGTGATATTTTCGGCGCTATTTTTAGCGGCGACGGCTTCGGCATAATCGCCTTCATTAAATTCTTGTAAGTCGAACTCTTCAGTTGCGGTTGCTTTCCAGAGTCTTAATGTATTGACGGTATTGTTCCTGAAGCCGGGTACTGGCGTGTCGAACGGGACGGCTAATATATCGTGCGTATCCACCCAGCATACCCGTTTTTTACCGCGTTCGTCGATGTGACTTTCCGTTCTGCCCCCGAATTTAATGACTTGTTTATATTCGAAGCGTTCGATTTCCCACACATTGCCGTTTCGTAGCCAATGGTCCGGTTTTTCGACTTGTTCGCCGTTGATGATCAATTGCGAAAACATGCCGTATTCGTAACGTAAACCGTAGCCGGTAACGGGTAATTGCAACGTCGCGCAACTATCGATAAAACAAGCGGCTAAACGGCCTAAGCCGCCATTGCCGAGACCGGCGTCGTATTCGCTGTCGATAAGTTCCTCGATTTCAAGACCGAGTTCGTACATCGCTTTTTGCGCGGTATCCGTAATCCCGAGATTGATCATCGCATTGCTAAGGGTGCGTCCCATTAGGAATTCCATGGACAGATAGTTCGCACGTTTACAATCGCTCTCTTTGTAAGCATTATAGGTTTTTTTCCACCTTTCGATGAGCCGGTCGCTGATTGCCATCGATAAGGCTTCATAAGCATAATGGAGGGACTGGCAGTTCGCGTCCCGGCCTAGACGATGACCGTAATAACGTTTGAAGTCGGTCATAAGGTGTTGTTCGTCCATACCTAACTCAGGAAGGGAGCAGATCGTTGAAAGGGGCGCGCTTTTTTTAAAATTCCGATGAGGCATATTCGTATCCAAAATAAAGATTCAGAAATAATACTAAACTTGTAAACGCATTAAAAACTCTCGAAAACGAATGCGTGTACTCTATGCGATGTCAATATTAAGACCATGAATCGAGGGTGATAAAATTTCTATATCTTATGACTAGCCGTTCATGTTAACAAAAAACGGTTTAATTGATATAGGCTATTGAGCAATAGAGTATGTTTTATTTTGAGCACAGTGTGAGCACGGAAATGAAATAGTCTAAATTGCGGGGAAATATGGACAAAATTAGCAAATTTAGGCACAATTAGCCGCAAAAGATCATCTAACTCCGGGAACAGTGCGGCCATGTCGACAATAACAGTATTAAACGGCCCCAATCTCAATTTATTAGGTCTGCGTGAACCTGACCATTATGGTCTCCAAACTTTATCAGGCATTGAAAAAAGCTTGCAACATAAATCGGCTGAATACGGCTGCCGTTTAAATTTTTACCAGAGTAACGCCGAACATGAGATAGTAGAGTATATTCATGAGGCTTTTAAAACCAAAGTCGATTTTATCATCATTAATCCCGCCGCATTTACGCATACCAGTATAGCTATTCGCGATGCTTTGCTGGCAACCCGGATCCCTTTTATAGAAGTTCATTTATCGAATGTGCATGCTCGGGAAGCATTTAGAAAGCACTCATTTCTTTCGGATATAGCCGTTGGCGTTATTTGCGGTTTAGGCGCAACCGGATACGAGCTCGCTCTTGAAGCGGCTTGCCAGAAAATTAAAAGTCAAGAGACAACAAACCATGGACATTAGAAAAATAAAAAAATTAATCGAAATGATAGAAGAGTCGGGGATCGCCGAACTGGAAATTAAAGAAGGCGAAGAAGAGATTCGGATCAGCCGTTACTCCGCTGCGCCGGCTACGGTTGCCTATGCGCCCGCGGCTCAGACTCCCGCGCCGCAGCAAATGCCTAGCGTCACGGCAGGCAAGCCGGACGAGGAAGTGATCACCGGACATATCGTAAAATCGCCTATGGTCGGAACATTTTACCGTTCGGCTTCCCCCGGCGCTAAAGCATTTGTAGACATAGGACATTCTGTGATGGTAGGCGATACATTGTGCATAATCGAAGCCATGAAAATTCTTAACCAGATCGAAGCCGATAAAAGCGGGACCATAACAAAGATTTTGGTGGAAAACGCGGAACCTGTCGAATACGGTCAACCCTTGTTCATCATTGAATAGTCACTGGACGGGAAAGCCATGTTCGATAAGATAGTCATCGCCAACCGAGGCGAAATTGCTCTGCGCATATTGCGCGCTTGCAGGGAATTAGGCGTCAAGGTGGTTGCTGTCCATTCCGAGGCCGACCGGGATCTGAAACATGTCCGGCTAGCGGATGAATCAGTTTGCATCGGGCCGGCGCAATCCATCGACAGTTACCTGAACATACCCGCGATTATCAGTGCGGCGGAAGTAACCGATGCGGAAGCCATTCATCCAGGGTACGGGTTTTTGTCGGAAAACGCCGATTTTTCCGAAAAAGTAAAACAAAGCGGCTTTGTCTTTATCGGACCGAATGCCGATACGATACGAATGATGGGCGATAAGATTTCCGCTAAAAACGCCATGCTGGCTGCCGGAATTCCTTGCGTACCCGGCAATAACGATCCGCTGAGCGATAATCCCAAGAAAAACTTTAAATTGGCGCAGGAAATCGGCTACCCGGTTATTATCAAAGCCGCTGGTGGTGGTGGTGGCCGCGGAATGCGCACGGTTCATACCGAAGCAGCGCTGATTAACGCCATTGCCATGACCAAAGCGGAGGCTGGCGCCGCGTTCGGTAACAATACCGTTTACATGGAGAAATTTCTCGAAAACCCGAGACACATCGAATTTCAAGTTATCGCGGATGCGCACGGTAATGCGATCCATCTCGGCGAGCGCGATTGCTCCATGCAACGCCGCCATCAGAAAGTAGTGGAAGAAGCGCCAGCGCCGGGTATTACCGAAGAGCAGCGTAAGATAATCGGCGAACGTTGCGCTAAAGCGTGTATCGACATCGGTTACCTGGGCGCGGGAACCTTCGAATTTTTATACGAAAGGGGGCAATTCTACTTCATTGAAATGAATACCCGCGTACAAGTCGAACATCCGGTCACCGAAATGATTACCGGTTTCGATATTGTGAAGGAACAATTACGCATTGCCGCCGGTATGCCTTTATCCATTACCCAAGACCAAGTAAGGATGACCGGGCATGCGATTGAATGCCGCTTAAATGCGGAAGATCCTAAATCGTTCATGCCGTGTCCGGGTACGATCGAGCAATTCCATATGCCGGGCGGTCCTGGAATACGTTGCGAAACCCATATCTATAACGGCTATAAGGTACCGCCGTATTACGATTCCATGATCGGAAAATTGATTGCCCACGGCGAAGACCGGAAAAGCGCCATTGCTCGTATGAACACCGCATTGAATGAAATTATCATCGACGGTATTAAAACAAATATTCCGCTACAACAAGAAATTATGAATGACAGCGGTTTTGTCGCGGGCGGGCAGAATATTCATTATCTCGAAAAAAAATTGGGATTGCAGAGTTGATATTTTTAATCGATGAGCGGTTAAAGAACAAGATTGTTTACCGGCGTTTAGAATACTGCTATTAGTTACTCTGTATGGCTTGGCATCAAATTTCAGTGATCACCAGCGAACAAATTGCGCCAAGTGTAGCCGATTTTTTTAGCGATCTCGGGGCGGTGTCCGTAACATATATGGATGCCGAGGATGAGCCTGTGTATGAACCGGCAATTGGCGAAACTAAGATTTGGACTCAGACCCGGGTTATTGCGCTTTATGAGTTAGACGCCGATCCGGCAAAGATCAGAAGCCGGTCGCTTAAGCACTTTCAACAAAACTGCCTCAAGCATTGGGAATTTGAAATTATAGAAGACCAAGCGTGGGAGCGCGCGTGGATGGCTCATTACCATCCTATGAAATTTTCCGGTAAGCTTTGGGTTTGCCCAACCGGACAGGAACAACGGGAAGACAATACGGTTTGTCTGATTCTGGATCCCGGTCTGGCTTTCGGCACCGGAACGCACCCTACCACGGCCTTATGTTTGGAATGGCTGGCAAGCCACAATCTACAAGGCAAAACAGTTATCGATTACGGTTGTGGCTCGGGCATATTGGCTATTGCGGCCTTACTGTTAGGGGCAAAGCAAGCTTACGCTATTGATATCGATCCGCAAGCGATAACTGCAACGGAAAATAACGCGCAGAAGAATAATGTGAAAGACAAGATTATATGTAGTTTGCCGGACCGGTTTAATACCGAAAATGTCAAGGCGGATGTCGTTTTAGCTAATATATTGGCGAAACCTCTCATTGAAATGGCTGGCCAAATCGCAGGACTCTTAGTTTCTGGCGGACAACTTGTTTTATCGGGCATTCTTGCCGAACAAACCGATTCGGTTATGGGTGCTTACCGGTCTTATCTATCGTTCAATAAGCCCGAGCAAAAGGAGGATTGGGTCAGGCTATCCGGGATTCATTGTTAGTCGAGGCGCCATGTTTACGCAATGTCCAGATTGCAAAAAGCTCTACCCGGTTACCAAAAAACAGTCGCGGGCAAAAAAAACGAAATTTTATTGTTCAAATTGTAAAAAGAAGTTTAACGCACCGGTTTCATCAAGTGCGGTTCAAGCTCGTTTCAACACCGGTCTTGAAATTGAAGATCTTTCCGTCCGCCGGGCTGGACAAGAGCCAAGCGCCGAGTTAAAACAGGAGCAAAACAGCGATTTTCAGTTAACCGACGCTAGCCGTTTTCTTAAGAATAGATTGCCGAGTGTTGAAGACGCTGAAAGTCAACATCAAGCTGATGAAATAGGGTTGCTGCCCTGGGAGGCTGAAAAGCCCCCATTAACGATTAATTGGTTGTTGGGTTTCATGGCGGGGCTAATTTTATTAACTGCACAATTGCTATACTTTGAAAGCAGCGCTTGGATTCAGCATCCGGCTTGCCGGATCTACCTAGAGAAAATTTGTCAATGGTTTGGCTGCCGGTTAGCGGAATACCGAAATCTTGCTGAAATAGCGGTGTTGCAAAGCTCTCTGTCGGCGACTGACGACGGATCTTTTTTATTTAAAGCAGTGCTCAATAATCAAGGCGTTTTTAGACAGTTATTGCCGGATATAAAGATAAGCTTGCTTGATTACAACGATCAAGTTTTTGCGCAACGGATTTTTAATCCGGCGATCTATTGGCCGGGCGCTAAATCGTTACAAAACCCTGTAATAGCCGCCGATGAAACCGTTGAAATCAGTTTGACTTTCGCTAAGATAGAGACAAAAATAGGTGGCTATCGTTTTGAACTTGTTGAGAAATAATATCACGGTATTAGGTTTGTCCAAGGCTTAGAGTTTAAGCTGAAATTTTAGGCCGTATATTGTAAGTAGACCGGTAAATTCCACGATTATCCGTCGTCGATAAACTTGCCGCTAAAACGAGCAAATATAATCAGATCATCTACAATAGAATTTTACACATTGCGGGTCTTTTGGTAGCTTGTTTAATAAGGGATTTGAACTATTATTTATTTTGTCTAGTAACTCTCGTGGTTTTCAGTTATCTTTGATATACGATTTGATTTACAAATTGGTTTATCCCTATGTAACTCTTGGATTCAGCGCAAGTACAGCCGCATTATGCTGTTAAAGAAACTCCGATTAAGTCGTTCGGCAGGCTCTCGGCATCTAATCCATGATTAGCCTTGACCCTGCATATATGCAGTCGTGGACGAACGGTAAGTAATTGATTCTGTTTGCGGGAGATTTTCGAACTGTCAATGAAATCAAGTTGTACAGAGACCCCTTTAAAATATTAGCCATAATCCAACGTTAATTGCCAACCTAGCTTATCCATCCAGTTTCGTTATCAGTACTATTGTTATCGCGTTGAAAAGCTGCAGCCACTTGATAAGAAAATTAAAAGCGAAGATGAGTTTAATACTTCAATTATAAAACTTTCTAAGGCTGCGATTACTGTCTAAATTTAGGTTTTGTTAAGAGTCTTGTAACAAATAAAACGTATCATCTGACCTGTTAGATGTTAATTCGCATTCCAAATTGTTTTTGTCGATAGCCGTTAAAGTTGAAATGAAAAAAAATGAAGCTGTATTAACTTCTGAAAACCAAGTTCTCTCTGAACGCGATAACACAATTAAGCTGTTAGAACAGCAAGTATCGTCGTTAAGAGCGGAAGTTGAAAATAAAAATATCGCACTTAATCAACTTAATAACAGCGCCATTCAATTCGGTTACCGGCTTAAGTTATTACGCGAGTCGTTTTTATGGAAATTGCTCGGCCCGGTACGCGCTGTTTTTAATGTTATCTCCGGTTTAGTTCAGGGTGTCAAGGTTGGTCTCCACCCTCTCCATCATTTAGTGTTTAAGGACGGTTCTTGGCATGCGCATGGCAATGATCCTCAATTTTTACTCATTGCTGAACGATCATGGCAAAATTTCGCAGGGTGGTATTTACTAGAGTTTAATTTTTCTTCCGATGTCCCGGTACATGCTCAGATATTTTTCGATACCGGACATGGCTTCAATGGAGCGGCCGTTCTGGATTTTCAAATTGATAAGCCAGGTAAGCAACGTATACCTATTTTTATCCCTGCCAACTGTAAGGCGATTCGTTTTGATCCGGACATCAAGCCGGGTAGATTTAAAATCAAGTGGATTTGTGTAAAACGGCCCCATGGGATTGCTAATTTAAGCGGTGAGTTTTTAGCGCAAGCGAATGTTTACGAGGCGCTTGGCGGCCGTGAAGGGAATATCGGTACGATAACGCCAGTGCATGGCCTGGCGTTAAATGAAGGAGGTAAATACTGCTGGCGTTCGATACACAACGATCCCTGGTTTAAGTTCGACGATTTTTGCCGGAAAATGCGCTTAGGCTGGTATTTGATCGAAGTACGCATTACTTCCAATATAACCAAAGGCAATGCTAAATTTTATTACGATTACGGCGATGGCTATTCCGAAGCGAATTCTGTTGAGGTGCCGTTCAATAATGGCCGTTTAAAGAAACGGCTATACCGGTTTTCTAAATTGCCGAAAGCCGTTCGTTTCGATCCTATCGATTCTCAAGCTCAGTTTTCTGTGAAATTGATAAGATTCAAAAAAGTATCCGCATTGTCCGCTTACCATGGAATGCTTAAACGATTCCGGAACCATACCATTCAATATAAAGCACAATCCTATGTTAAAGTTTTTTTAGAAGTCACACAGAAAGCAAAAAAACAAAAAATACCAGTCACAAAATTGCTCTGGGATTTTTATAACGGTACTTTTGTTAGTAACGGATTGGGTGATTATTCCGATTGGATAATTTCTGTTGAAACGCCTGAGTTTAGCGATGTGAAGACCATCTTAAAAAACCAAACGGAATTTAAGATGAAGCCGCTCATCTCTGTGATTATGCCGGCTTATAATACTTCCGTGGTTTTTTTAAGATTAGCCATCGAATCGGTCCTGCAGCAAAGTTACCCTAATTGGGAGCTTTGCATAGCGGATGATGCTTCGCCAAATAAAAACGTACGTAAAGTTATTGATGAATACGTAAAAAAAGACCGTCGGATTAAAGCGGTTTATCGAAAAAAGAATGGTCATATTTCGGAAGCGAGCAACAGTGCTTTGGAACTTGCCAACGGAGATTTTATCGCGCTCCTGGATCATGACGACGAATTATCGCCGCACGCGCTACACTATGTGGTTGAGGCGATAAACCGTAACCCGTCGGCGCAGATTATTTACTCCGATGAAGATAAAATCGATGAAACAGGTTATCGCTCGGGTCCTCATTTTAAAACCGATTGGAACCCTGAGCTTTTCTTTTCTCAAAATTACGTCAGCCATTTAGGCGTGTACGACCGGAAGGTGATTTCGGCTATCAAAGGCTTTCGAACCGGAGTCGAGGGTAGTCAAGATCATGATTTATTGCTACGTTGTTTACCTTGTGTAGAACCCCAAAATATCGTGCATATTCCCAAAGTTCTCTACCATTGGCGTATGCTCGAAGGATCCACTGCGCTGGCGGCAAACGAAAAAAATTATACGTCCGACGCAAGTATTAAGGCGTTGAAAGATTATTTTGAGAATCAAGGACAGCAAGGGGTAAAAGTGCTTCCTGGACTAGCCCCTAATACATACAGGATCCGCTATCCTATTCCAGACCCCGCGCCCTTGGTGAGTTTACTAATTCCTACCCGCGATATGCTGGAGGTTTTAAAACCATGTGTTGACAGTATAATTAACAAATCGACCTATAAAAATTTTGAAATTGTCATTTTAGATAATGAAAGCATCCAAGCAGAAACGTTAAGTTATTTCGAATATCTAAAATTAAATGTTCCTCAGGTAAAAATAGTTCCTTATCATTTTCCGTTTAATTATTCCGCTATCAATAATTTCGGAGTTGAGTACTCCAATGGTGAAATCATAGGCCTTATCAATAATGATGTGGAAGTGATATCGCCCGAATGGCTGGAAGAAATGGTGCGTCACGTTTGCCGTCCGGAAATAGGTTGTGTCGGGGCAAAATTGTATTACGACGACGACACTATACAACATGCCGGAGTGATTACCGGCTTAGGTGGCGTGGCAGGGCACTCCCACAAATACTTTCCAAGACATGCCGAAGGTTATTTTCATCGGTTAAAAATTGTTCAAAATTTGTCGGCGGTAACAGCCGCTTGTTTACTGGTTAGAAAAGACGTTTTCATGCAAGTCAAAGGTTTGGATGAAGAAAAATTGCAAGTTGCTTTTAACGATGTCGATTTTTGTTTGAAAGTCAGGGAAGCAGGTTATCGTAATCTTTGGACGCCTTATGCCGAACTATACCATCATGAGTCAAAGTCGCGCGGAGCCGAAGATACGCCGGAGAAAGTTGAGCGATTTAATAGGGAAGTTAATTTTATGAAGACTAAATGGGGTAAACTATTGGATGCGGATCCTTATTACAATAGAAATTTAACATTAGCAAAGGAGGATTTTTCGATATGAAATCCAATATCGTGAAAGGAAAAGCTTTAACATTCGTCATTTTGACTTTAATCATTCAGTTTCCTGCCTATTCCAGAAATCAGCCTAAGAGTGTTGAAAAATTACTTCAAGGAGACGACGCGATCACGTTAACCGGAGACGGCGGAGAAAAATCGCCAACAATTACTCTGGGCAAAAATTTTGGTGGCAGTGTTGTGTCACTCTACTATAGAGGGGTTGAATACGTTAATAATGTTAATTCGGAAGGACTGCCTGATAGAGGACGGCAACTTCAAAGCGCTGTGCAATATAGAGATGCAAAAGAATGTTTCAATCCTACAGAAGCTGGCGGAAAATACGACGTTGGTCAATTAGACTCGCACAGTAAGTTGTTATCGGTACAGCGTCCGGATAAGACTACGATCATGACTGAAACTGATATGGCTTTCTGGATGGCTCCGGGGCAAAAGGTTGCCGATAAACGTAAGCAATGCACGGCGATTAATAAGGATTTTCGGGGAGGTTATATTTTGAATAGGACAATTCGGGTCGGAATGAAGGATTACCCTAATGTTATCCAGTACAACATAAAATTCCGTGCCCCAAGCATTGAAAAAAAAGCCAGATATGTCCCTATAGCTACCCATTCGCCACAAAACTTTACTCGAGTTTTTAGCGTGTCGAATTCTGGTCAGCTCAAGGAGGTTTTAAAAAAGAAAAACCAAAGAGGTAAGCTCCCGTATATTGTAAGTACCGATGATGAACGTAATGCAGTGATTGTTTGTAATAAATCACCGTTAAGTTCCGATGATTTTTACGGTTATACCCGGTTTCCGAATACTATTACTTCGCGTTTTGTGAGTTTCGCAAAATCGCCGGAGAAAGAAAGCCGTGAGTTTGAGAATTATGTCATTGTAGGAACATTGGACGAAGTAAAGAATGCGTCCACCAAATTTTGTTTTTGAGATTTAGATATGAGAATTTTAATTGCTGGCCTTGCCAAAACCGGAACAACGGGACTTCATTTTCTTGTTGTTAATTCATTTTCACAGAGTAAAAGCGAATTTTTCCAAAAACCAAAACTTTTATTTGAGCCTTCGGAGTGTCCTTCCGAGTTATTAACAAGCAATGAAAATATTATTGCGAAAGTTCTTATTGGCAAACACTTAAACGTTGGATCTTTTTCCAGTTTTAATAAAAAAATTACGATAGTTCGTGATCCGAGGGACCGCATAATCAGTAGCTTGCTTTATTCTCAGTTCCATGCGGATTATGTCAACGACATTCATGCTATTCAAGAAATCAAGGCTTTGTTAGAAAAGAAAGAAGCTACACCGTCCGGTATTTCTATAAAAGAATTGTTACAGAATATAGGGAAGTTAACCGGGAATGAGAATAGAGAGCTTAATCATAGAAAGGCTGTCGAAGCCTCTTTAAAATTGTTTGACGATTATGTAGACCAAATGCCCGATTCGTTGCTTTATAAATATGAATCTTTTGTTTCCGGCGAGTATTTGCCGCTAGAACAATATCTTGGCTTTGCCATGTCCGGAAAGGCAGATGTTCCCGAGTCGTTGAGCCGGGTAAACCGGACTAAAGATTCCGGCGATTGGCGTAACTGGTTTACCGAAGAAGATGTAGAAATCTATAAACCTATTATATCGCCTTGGTTAACAAAATACGGTTATGACTCTAGCGATTGGCGGCTGAACGAGAAACCTCAAATTGCTAAAGATCATTGTTCGGCTTATTTTATGCGGCTTATCGGTGAAAAAGCGAAGAAACCTCACAAACCTAAAAAAAACATAGTAGCGCAAGTAAAAAAGACAAGCAAAGAGCGGAAACTGACCGGTGTGATTCAAAAGGCTCAGCCGGGATTGATATCTGGATGGGTGGTGGGCGACAATCCAAATGTTCCGATAAGAGTTGCATTGTTAGTAGACGGAAAAAAAATTGCCGAGACTATAGCCAATAAGCCGCGTCCTGCTATTAAGCAAAAAGGCTGGCATCTTACCGGTCTGTGTGGTTTTGTTTTCCGTTTTAAACCTGAAAAGTATTTAACTTCTGGAACGCAAGTCAGCGTTCAACCGATTAATAGTGATTTTAAAATTGGGAACTCACCTTGTATGGTTAGTGCTTAAATTTGATAATCATTGAGAAATAAATCACGTTAACCATAGAGAGATCATTTTTGGATTTTGAACAGTTAAGAAATACCGGGGTGCTGGAGTTAAATAAACCTTCAACTAAAACAGCAGAAAAAACGGTGATCGTGCTTGGTTCAGCTAGGGGCGGGACCAGCATGGTGGCTGGTGTTTTACAAGCCCTCGGTGTATTTATGGGCGAAAAACTTGGGCCGGTATTCGAAGACGTTGTTTTAAGCGGAGCGATAGAAGCCAGAAATTTTCAACTAACCAGGGAAATCGTCCAAAATCGAAACCAAGCATATCCGGTGTGGGGATGGAAAAGACCTTCGGCGATTCAGTACCGGGATGTTTGGAGTGGATTATTTCGTAATCCTTACATAATAGCTATATTCAGAGATCCGTTTGCAATTGCGAATCGTAACCGGATTTCCATGTTATCGGATATTTTTCAAAACATGGAGAGTTCCGTCGATCATCTTAATACTATGATAAGTTTTTTGCGTAATTGGGATGGTCCTATTTTGTTAACATCCTACGAGAAAGCGCTTCTATCGCCGGTTGACTTTGTTGACGCGATAGATCAGTTTCTTGAGCTTAACGTGCCGGACTTAAAGGTTAATGCATTAAATCAAATTAAACCTGCATCCAAAGCCTATTTAGATAATTCACGGATTACCCAATCGAAAGGGTGTTTGGACGAAGTTAATGCGGATTTTTGCAGCGGCTGGGCGTTTTACCAAAAACAACCGAATAGAATCGCCAATGTGCAGATTTATATTAACGAAATGCTTAGGTATAGTGTAAAAGCCAAGTTAATGAGAGGAAGCGTTAAAGACATTGGGATACACCCTACTGGTGAGTGCGGTTTCAAGTTTTATTGGCCTCAAGAAGCCAAACCCAAGCAGGGTGATGTCATTAGTGTGAAAGTAGAAGGCGATATTCAACAACTGCACGGGTCGCCAACGACTTTAATATTGTGAATATTATTAGCTTTTTTCAAGACACTAGGCCATTTTGTGACAATGATTGAAAACTCAGGTAGCGCTGAATAGTGTTTTACTCATTAAATGGTTAACGTGAAAAAGCCATCGTATTTAAAGTACCATCAGATTAGCTCAAATAAATACCTTGTTTTACCGATCAATTTTCTAAATTAACGAGTAAGCGTCTATTAAACTTTAAGTTCAATGCTCAATTAACTTACTTAGCTCCCTAATCTAAAGTAACTCAAATAAAAATAGAGTCGCATGTTTATTTTAAACAAGGAAATTTAAATGAATGCTCAACAAAATGAGAATGATGAAAGCTTAATTACCAAGTCTCAGGAGATAGATCCAGCCTCGAAGAGTCTCACCTCTAAAATCAAAGGAACCTTCGATAAGGTGGATGCCTTTAAAGCTAAGGGCTGGGCAATCGACATGAGTAATCCCGATAGTTCTTTGGATGTCGAGCTTGTTGAAGGCGATCTAGTACATACCGTTGGGAAAGCTGATCAATTTAGACCCGATTTGCTTAAAGCCGGTCTTGGCGACGGGAAACATAGTTTTGAAATAGAATTGCCAGCTTGTTTAGCTGACCGGAAAGAACATGTTTTAAGACTGAGGGTGGCGCAAACCGGCGATTTTCTGGCCGGAGAAATTTTAGTTAAATACGATAAGATTATTGAATGCGGAGATGTAAAACTAGAGGGGAAAGCTGTTGTTGGCTGGGCATCCAATAATACGCCGTCAGAGACTCCCATCAGTTTGGTTTTATACGAAAATGGAAAAAAATTATCCGAAGGGCTGGCGAATAAAAGCTGCGAAAAGGGGTTATGCGGCTTTCGTTTGTTATTGCCAGACGAGTGTTTTGACGGGCGCCCTCATGCTTTTATCATTCACGATCAAGAATCTGGACAAATGTTAAGTGGCTTGGCGGATATACTCCCGGCCTACAGTACGCCCTACGATGTTTTGCAGCGATTTATTCCAAAGGGGGTAAAAGCGTTTGAATCGCCTTCGGCACAATTTAGATATGAATCTTTGTTAAGAAAGATAAATGAATTGGCTAATTCCGCAAAGAGCGAGAATATTATCAGTTCCACAGCCATGATAAACGCCGCCCATCAGCAGTTAGTCCAAGGCTTTGAAAGTAAAAAACAAGGCGAGCAATACCCGAATCTTATTTTTAATAAACCGGCGCAACCGGATGTGTCCATTGTGATTCCGGTACACAACAAGTTTCCTGTTACTTATCATTGTCTGGCATCGATCTTTTTAACATCGGCGAAAGCGTCCTTTGAAGTAATTGTTGTCGATGACGGTTCGGAAGACGATACCTTGACTCTTCCTGAGCTTGTTTCCGGTATTGAAGTCGTTCGAAACGAAAAAGCCCAGGGGTTTGTTAGAGCAAGTAATTTAGGCGCTACCCGCGCGCGCGGAAAATTCGTAGTTATGCTCAATAATGATACCGAGGTAACGCCAGATTGGTTAGACGAGCTGATTGCCGTGTTTCAACAATTCGACAATGTCGGCTTAGCCGGTGCAAAGCTGCTCTATCCGAATGGCAAACTTCAAGAAGCCGGCGGTATAGTCTGGGGTAATGGTCAAGCCTGGAATTACGGCCGGAATGGTAATGCGGCCGACCCGAAATATAACTATGTCCGGCAGGTCGACTATATATCGGGCGCTTGTATTATGCTGCCGAAAAAATTGTGGGATGAATTAGGCGGTTTTGACGAATATTTCGCTCCAGCGTATTATGAAGATAACGACCTCGCCTTCCGGGTGCGGGCAAAAGGCTTAAAAACCGTTTACACGCATCTTAGCCAAGTGATTCATTTCGAAGGGATGAGTAGTGGTACTAGCGTGAGTTCCGGCACCAAACGTTACCAAAAGATCAATGAGCCGAAGTTTAAGTCTCGATGGTCTCTTGCTTATCATAACAACGGTCAGGCCGGTAGAGAGCCGGATTTGGCTAAAGACCGTAACGTAACGTTTCGAGCTTTGGTTATTGATGCCGAGACGCCCCAGCCGGACCGTGATGCAGGTAGTTACGCAGCGATACAGGAAATGCGTTTACTGCAATCGTTGGGTTTTAAGCTGACCTTTATTCCGCAAAATTTGGCTTATTTCGGTACTTACACGGAAGCGCTAGAACGCATGGGAATCGAATGCGCTTATGCGCCATATGTCAGCAGTGTGCATGAATTGCTTGAAAGACGCGGCAAGGAGTTTGACGTTTTTTATATTACCCGCTACTCCGTTGCGGAAAAGGTTCTTGAGCAGATCCGGAAAATCGCGCCGGATGCAAAAATTGTATTTAATAACGCCGACTTACATTTTTTACGTGAATTAAGGCTAGGTATCGTCAGTAAAAGCCAGGATATCATTCAAAAAGCCGTCAATACACGGGATGCGGAATTAGGGGTTATGCGTAATGTCGATGTCGTACTCTCGTATAACGAAACAGAGCATGCGGTAATATTATCCCATAACCTGGATTCTTCCAAAGTCGCGCGTTGCCCTTGGGTAGTTGAAATATCCGGTAATGTGCCCGCGTTTGAAGAAAGGAGAGATATCGCTTTTTTGGGCGGCTTCGGTCACTATCCCAATGTTGAGGCGATAGAGTTTTTTGTTTCCGAAGTTATGCCGTTACTTATTAAAAAAGCGCCCGATATTAGATTGCTTATTTACGGAAGCCGCGTTCCCGAACATATCAAAGCAATGGAGTCGGATAATATCGTTATCAAAGGTTATGTCGAATCTGTGGCTGAAGTTTATGATACCGCTAGACTTTTCGTTGCGCCTTTAAAAAGCGGAGCAGGGTTAAAAGGTAAAGTAGCCGGTGCATTGGCGCATGGCATACCTTCGATTCTATCTCCGGTTGCGGCGGAAGGGATCGGTTTAAGAGACGGCTTAGAGGTGCGTATCGTTAACGACGCCGATGAGTGGATCAATGCTATTTCGGAACTCTACACCGATAAAACCAAATGGGATAATATGTCCAGTGCTTCGATAAGTTTTGCTAAAAAAGAATTTTCTTTCGAAGGCGGGCGTGAATTGATGGCTAAAGCACTGCAAGAGGCGGGAATTTTTCCGCCAAGTCAACATAATACATTAGTATACCAACAGGCATAAATACGGCGGGTTTGCGCAAGACAAAATAGGATATCCGAGTTTAATGAGCCGAAATGTTATTTTTCATTACCATCTTTTTAAAAATGCCGGTACTTCCGTCGATGAATTATTAAAGCAAAATTTCAGAGGACATTGGGTAACCGAGGAATTTAACGGCAACCATGCAAATAATAATTTAAAAGTTAAAGGATGGGTTGAGCGGGAAAGCAAAGCGGTGGTTTTTTCATCGCACACAGCGGCGCTACCGCCGCCGGTCATTGAAAATATGACTGTTTTTCCTATTATCTTCGTGCGCCATCCGATTGACCGGATCGCGTCGGCGTATGCTTTTGAACGCAAACAGGGAGGGGATAGTTTCGGAGCGGTTTTAGCCCGGAATACTTCCCTGGGCGGCTACATTGAAATCCGTTTGTCGCTTGGACGTGACCGGCAATGCAATAACTTCCATGTTGCCCGGCTCGCTCAGATGTATTACGGGCAAGCAGGAGACGAGACGGAGTTTGCGTTAAAAGCTGTTGATGAACTGCCTTTTGTCGGGTTGGTGGAAGAGTTCGATAAATCGATCAAGTGCCTTGCCCATTGGTTAACGCCGTATTTTCCGGATTTCAACGTACTCGCTCCTAAAGCTAAAAATGTCAGTCAAGACCATACGATACCCCTCGCTGACCGGTTAGCTAAAATTAAACAAGAGCTTGGAGATAGCTTATACGCACACCTTATTCAGATCAATTCGGGCGATTTCGCGATCTATGAGGCGGTGCGTGAAAAATTGGAGCAGTCTCAAAAAACCGCTTGATTTAGCAAACTGACTCGGCTTTATTCGTTATTTATGAAGTTAACTGACTGAAAAACGCGGTCAGTCTGCAAAATAGCAAGTATCTGGAATGATTTCTTGGTATTGTGTTATATGTAACCGTTTAAAAAGAGTTGATTCTCAATACAGACTGATAGAACTACATTTATTAGAATCCGTGAAACCCCTTCGAATCGCTGTCATTGCAAATTGTCAAGCCCGTCCGATGGCGGGTATTATTCGTTTATTGGCGCCCAATATTGAAATATCCGGAATTACAATTACCCATCTCGCTAAGCCTGATGAGGCTCAGAAAGCTTTCGAATTATACAGCTCTTCCGACTACATTTTTGCCCAGTGGGTTAGCGATAGTTATCCGGTCGAATTTCTGAGAGCGACTGCCATCAAAGAAAAATTTAAGGATAAAGTAATATCGTGGCCCAATATTTTCTTTAGAGGTCAATGTCCCGATCTATTTTATGTGACTCATCCCGAGAAAGGCCGGATAGTTGGTCCTTTATGGCAATATCAAAATCGTGTGATTTATGACGGCTGGCGAAAAGGTCTTGCCGTTTCTGAAGTTATAAAGCTCATGACTGAAGGCGGCGATTGGTTAATCCAATTAGAAGAGGAGGCCATCGGTTCGTTAACAGCGTTACAACAACGTGAAACGAATTTAAATGTGATTGTTTCCGACGAAATTGTTGAACATTGGCATACTCAACAACTTTTTTTTACTTTCAATCATCCTGTAAAGTATTTATTACAAGTTGTTGCGCGGCGATTATTACAAACAATTGCATGCAGAATAACCGAAACCCCGGTTTTAAATAGAAGACCAGAGCCTTTTCTGCGCATAATACCCACATTAATGCCTGTGGTCGTAAATCAATTGAACTTGAACATACCGGCAAGAGCAATCGCGAAAGGTTGCAATTTAACCATTTCGGATAAGGTCCAAACCGGTAATGAAACAGTTTACTACGAACCCTACGCACTTATTGAAACATCGTTTCGCGCTTTAGATAAACAATTAGCGCCTGACGACATCGTTAAATTTAGCTGAAAATCGTTTTCCTGCAGGATCGCGTTATGAAAATCCGTTTGTTACAAATAGTGCTTTCGATACTTGCCTTTGGAGGCGGATACACACCGTTGGTTTATAGCGCAATAACCGTCGATGTTCCGTTTAAAGAGGGCATGGTGCTCCAGCGCGGGAAAAATATTCCTATTTCCGGTCTGGCGGCTCCGGGCGAGAGTGTACAGGTGGCATTAGACCGGCAACATTGGACTACAACCGCTTCGGCTCAAGGCGTATGGCAATTAACGTTGCCGCCGTTACCGGCGGGCGGTCCCTATGAATTAGTTGTTTCCGGAGGCGCTGCTCAGATCCGGCTTAAAGACGTGTTAATCGGCGACGTATGGGTGTGCGGCGGTCAATCCAACATGTCCATACGGGTAAGGGATACGCCATTGCCGCCAGCGCTCGCTAACGGCCCGTATTCGTCAAATTTGCGGTTTTATACGGTTCCCTTCATCGAAACGGAACGGTTGAAAACGAAAAACCGAGGCAGTTGGTTTCATGTTAGCGCCGAATCCGTTAAAAACTTTTCGGCGGTGTGCTACGTCTTCGGCAAAACGCTGCAAGATAAATTAAATGTACCTGTTGGCCTGATTAATGTTTCTTATCCTGGAACGATGATTTCTGCATGGCTACCCCCCAACAGCATTACAACGCTTTCAAAGCCGTTAACGCCAGACCGGTTAGCTAAAAAAAATAAGTTGGCGAGAAGTGCCGCATACCGTAAAAAATCCGATGCGAGCGATATCTCTGGGGAAAAAAACCATGATTTCGCACCTTCAAGTCTATTTAGCGATATGGTAGCGGCTATTACCGGTTTTCCGGCGACTGGAGTCGCGTGGTATCAAGGTGAGGGGGATTCCCGTGCGCCTGAAACCTATGAAGCGTCGTTAGAGTCACTGATTACCGGCTGGCGCGATGCTTGGGGCGATCAAAAACTTGCATTTCTGATTGTTCAATTAGCCGGATACGGTACGTTGACGGATAAAGTGGAAGAAAAAAGCGGTTGGGCGCTAATTCGCGAAGCGCAACTTAGCGTTTCTCAAAAATTACCGGACACCGGTTTAGTCACAACCATTGATATGGGTAAAGAAAATAAACATCCCGATCAAAAAGATATCGTCGGGATGCGTCTAGCCAATGAGGCGTTACGGTTAAAATATAATGTTAACGGTATTTCCGCCGTACCGGTTTTTAAATCCGCGGAGGCTGAAGCCAATGCTATGCGCGTCAATTTTACATCCGAAGCAAATGAAATGACTCACGACGGTAAAACGTTAACCGGTTTTTCTTTAGCAGGATCCGATTATGTTTGGCGGGCTGGGCAAGCCGCGATTGATGGCAATTCGATTGTTGTTAAAAGCCCCGAAGTTCAAAATCCTGTTGCGGTGCGTTATGCGTGGGCGCAAAGACCAAACGGTAATCTTAAAAACAAACAGGGCTTACCTGTTTCGCCGTTTCGTTCGGATAAGACTGCAATTGCTGCCGCGACGCCTCAAAAAAACACTCAAGCCGCAGTTATTACACAAGAACCGCCGGTAAAATCATCCGGATTTCCCGGTAGCGGTTCGGCTTCCGTCGGTTTTAACAAATACGATCTGGCTTTGCAATATATGGGTAAAGCAAGCGGTGGCGATGGTAGTTTACCTTACCTTAAAGTTACCAAAGCGATGGGTAGAAAAGCGATTTTTGACGCTAGAGACGCGAATGTTTCGTACCTGAGGATTTCCGCTACCGGTTTCGACCCATCCGCTTATCGTAAGCCAGGCGATTTAGACCTTTGGCTAACCAATCCGGCGCAATATTGGTCGCAATTCGATGAGTTGATGACGGACCTTGAAACGGCGGAAATGCAAGGTGTTTTTACGCTGATCTGGAACCCTCTACAGTTTCCGGCAATGACCGGCGAAACGGTTCGCGACTTAATCACTCAACCGGATTCTAAGAGCTACCAGACTGCGGAACGTTATATACGGGAGTTCGTGCAGCGCTACAAAAATCGTAAAGCGGTCTTATTTTATGAGCTGACCAACGAACTCAATCTTGGGGCCGATCTCGGAGCCGAAAAACGGTGTAACGCGAAAAAACAAGCGGCTTTATGCGACGCTAAAGGACATTACACATCTGCGGAAATGGTTGAATTTACTAAGCGCTTATCGGCATTGATTCATGGCATCGATCCTTCCCGCCCAATTTCATCCGGTTTTTCGGTGCCTCGTGCTTCGGCTGAACATCTTCGCGCCAGTCCGGAGTGGATTTCGGGTAAAGCCGATTTTAGGCAAGATAGCCTCGAGCAATTGCAGCAAAATCTAGCTTTTATCCATGAAGGCGTTGATATTATTAGCGTTCATATTTATCCCAATGAAGCCAATGTCCGGTTCGGCGCTAAAGACCGGCACGGTGTTGAATTACTTGAGAGTATTAAAAAAATTGCCGATAAAATAGGTAAGCCTTTATTCGTCGGCGAATTCGGCGATAGGGACGATTTAACCGACTCTCCCGCCTCTTACACCGTACGGATGTTAAATAGAATTCGTGACTTAAGAGTACCTTATAGTGCTTTGTGGGTATGGGAGTTCTATCAAAAATCGCCTCATATTACTCGAGACAATCAGCATACCGGCTACAGTTTAGAGCCAAGCGATAACAATAAATTGATACAAAAAATTAGCCAAACGAATAATCAGCTCGGACAAAAGCAAGCAAAAAAATTAAGTACGGATAGCGAGCCGCCGCGTGTTGTATTAACATGGCCCTTAGACTGCGGCGACCTTAGTAAGGAACGGTCGGTACATGCGGTTGCCAGCGACGATTCGGGCGCCGTTAACCGTGTCGAGTTTTGGTTAGACGGAAAGAAAGTAGACTCGGATGCAAATTTTCCGTATGAGATGAAGCTTCCCGCAGGCGGCTTAAATCCAGGGTCTCACCAGCTAAAAGCGATTGCTTATGATAGCGTAGACAAACACTCGGAGTGGGAGACGGCGTTACTTTCACATCCTACACACGATCAAAAAAAGGAATGTTTGCAGTCGATCAAGATGAATTAAAACCGGATTCTTACGCTTTTATCCACTGATCGAATTAAGCCGGGCGATAAAAACTCGCTCACAGCGTCTCGCTTTGAGTAAATTGAGAGCATTTTTTCCTGATAGAGTAAGCGAGCGTATAGCTCAAGAGATTTAATCAGTAATTCGGCGAAGAGCGATGGCGCGAACGGCTCCGTGCAGGCAGTTGATCATCAACTCAATTTTTTAAGGGATGAAACTATCTGATTTAGAAAGGTTTCCAAGAAACATCCGGAGTGGATCAGGCCGGTTATGTTACCTCGATTTAAAGGCGTAATGCAAAAACGACAACGACGTGGCGGAAAGCTGACGAAGCGTATCTTTTTACGGTATGAACTGACGGTTATGATCATAATCGCATTGCTGCCTGAAGTACTTATATTGGAAGTTTCCTATCTTTGGATCGAAACCAATATCGAGCGCGAAATGTCGTTTCTTGCCGACGCAACAGCCAGACGTGCTGGCAATATACTCAAGGTAACCCAAACAAACCTTAAACAATTGGCCGAGCAGACTTCCGCGCGTTGCGACCAATCCGCCGTTAATTTCATGCGCGACAAAGTATTTAATGTCATGTATATACGGGAAATCGGCATTATTAATGATAACAAATTGGGTATATCAGGACGCCCGTGCAGGAGTACCTGGACGAGTTTTGCTATCGGCTGAACGGCTTTCTGGGAAAACCAAACCTCTATCGCTTAATGAAGATGTGCGCCGCACCAGCCGGTTTTACTGGTTAATAGCAATGAAACTTTAATTTCCGTTGCCGGTAATCTCAGCACCCGTTTTTTTACGGTGATACGTCTTCTTCTCCGTTGCAAGAATCCGACTATATGAGGCATTCGGAAGGCCGTTTGCACGACCGGTATATCACAACCGGTTTGCCCGTCAAAATCAAAAGCGCTGATGGCGGCGGCCATGCGTTTGAACAACGCATCGATACGAAAAAACACGAAGCCGATGCCTTTGCCCAACGGTTTGTCCACTATTTGCAAGATGCGCACAACGCTGGCAAATTCGAGCAACTGCTGATAATTGCCGAGCCTACTTTCCTTGGTTTATTGCGGCATCATTTACCTGAGCCGGTAAAAAAACGGATCGTTTTCGACCGCGATAAAAACATAACAACGCAAGATGCGGCGGATATCAGTAAACATCTACAGGATGACCTGCCCAGCCTTTAAACAAAGAGAAGGCGGTTAACAGGAGGGAAATGCCGTCACCATGAAACCGAAGCGAGGGCGTTTAGCAATGTTTCTAAGAGATCGTCTGATTCGGTGTTCGCCGGAATCGTATGGCGCAATTCTTCTTGGGTCAACGGTTGGCACGTTTGCAGTTGTTGTTTAAGCACCACGACGGTTGCTTCCGACGGATCGTTCTGACGCGTACGGATGCGTTCGATCAACGTGTTTTCCGAAGCATGAAAATCGAGAATAACGAACGTGAGCTGAAGACTGTCTGCAAGCTGGCGGAACATGTCACGCTCTCGCTTTTTCAGAAAAGCAGCATCGATTATGACGGAAAAGCCTGCCATTAAAACCGCGTTACCTATTTCAAGTAAGTGTCGATAAACTTTTTCACTGGCTTTGATACTGTAAATGCCTTTGCCGATGCCGCTACCGGTGGTGGTTTCGGCCTTATAACCGGATAGCCGTTTGCGTTCGATATCGGAACGTATCTGAATGGCGCCGAGAGTTTCCGCTAACCGGCTGGCATAAGTCGATTTTCCAGATCCGGAAAAGCCGTGCGTAATAATCAACGACGGTGTATCGGATGCGCTAATCTTTTCAGCCAGGACGGTAAAATCCGCGTATTCAGACCGGATTAGTTGACAGATTTCAGGATCGGACTCTTGGGTTATCCGCAGCAATGCCACCTTAGCCCGGACCATGGCCCGGTAAACCAAATAATAACGGAGCAAGGCAAGTCCGGCATAATCGCCGGTCTGTTGAAGATAACGGTTAAGAAAACGGTAAGCACATACCTTATATCCCAAATGTATCAAATCCATAATCAGAAAAGCGGTTTCGCTGATCACATCGATCCAGCGCAGCATGGGGTTAAATTCGATGCAATCGAATAGCACGACATGTCCGTCGATCAGGGTCATGTTTCCTAAGTGTAAATCGCCGTGGCATTCGCGGACGAAGCCTCGCTGTTTACGTTGCTGCATGACGTGTGACTGCGCAGCCCATTCGCGGTAGCTCCACTGCTCTATAGACTCGATAAGCGAAAGCTGATCCGGCGCGTTCAATAACGGCTTGATGTGAAGGAAGTTTTCATCGGCCCAGTGTTTGATGTCTTGGCTTTCGCCATAAGTCGAGTGCTCGCCGGCAATAGCGATGTTAGCGTGAAATGCGGCAATAATGCTGCTGACCTGATCGATTTCGTTGCTGGTTAACCGGCCTTGGACGGCGATGTCTTTTAAGGTTTGCTCGGAAGGAAATTGCCGCATCATCACGGCGTATTCGAATGGTTCCCCCGGGCCGTTAATTTGGGGCTGGTCAATACGGCCGCTAATGGACACGGATTTAAGATACCAATCTTGCGTTAAGCGGCGATTTAGTCTGATTTCCTCCTCGCAATAAAATCGCCGTCGCGCCAAGGTGGAAAAATCGAGAAAGCCGTAGTTAACCGGTTTTTTGATTTTATAAGCATATTCGCCAGTCAGGAATATCCAAGAAATATGGGTCTCAATAAGACGCACCGGCGAGATAGCATGCGGATAAGCCGCGGGCAGAAAAAGTCCGTTCAGCCATGGCGGCTGAGTATGAGATACCGATGTCCGCGCGCTCAAGTGCTTATCTCCAGGCTGATGGAAAATCAGGCTTTTACCTTTATTAATTTAACGGGTATTAGAACGGATTGGATTGATCGCCGTCAACCGACTTAAAAGCCAAAATCCCGGTGGCTAAACGCCAAGTAAATAAAGTTTATGTATATTGCCGCGAGAAAAATGTTATGAAAGGGATGGTGTTGGACACTATTTGCGATTTGAAGCAAACCCAGATGCCGCTCGAATTGATGGAGTTACCGGTACCGGTCCCCGGCTAACACGATATATTGCTAAAAATAGCATATTGCGGTGTTTGCCATACCGGACACGACGAGATTGAAGAGGGCGTTCGCCTTGGAATTGGGCGCGCGCTGAGCTGGCGATACTTCGGAACCGGCGCCGCATAAGCTGAATTGTATTATCTGCACCACGACTTCATGCCAATCCGCCGTTGCTGCGGCTAAGACCCGAAATTGAGGTTTTTCCGCTGGAGGCCGCGAACGCAGCGCTTACCGGTTTGAAAGAAGGCCGAATCCGCGGCGCCAAGGTATTGAAGATTTTATAATTATTTCGGCTTAAGTGCTTCCGTATTACGTTTAGCCAAATCGTCGATTACCGGGGCCAGCGAGCCTTTTCTTTGAATATCTTCGTTAAAAGTTGAACGGTAATTCGTTACCAGGCTCACGCCGTTGATCACGATGTCGTACACTTTCCACCGTCCATTACGGTCGAACATGCGATAGAACACTTCGACAGGTTGAATTCCCGGTTGCAGTACCTTGGTTTTAACCACCGTCTTATCCGTAATCTTTGCCGCATCGAGTGGCAGAAATTCAATCTTCCAGTCGTGGTACTCTATGAACGCTCTCGTATACGCTCTGATAATTAACGTTTGAAATTCGCGTGTAAACCGTTCCCGTTCGGACGCTGAAGCCGTTTTCCAGTGTTTGCCCAACACGAGTGGAGCGATTCTGACAAAATCGGTGTGCGGTTCTATGACTTGATTGACGAATTGGGTGGCGCGGACAAAATCTTGCCTAAAAACGTCGTCTTGCAATTGTTTCTGCAACGTATCCGATACTTGCTGGATGATTTGTTGCGGCGCTTGCAAATTAACTGCACTTACTCCGGGGTTGAGGGTCAAACTCAAATAGAATGCAATGAAAGTTAATACGAATTTCAATTGATTTGAGTTTTTCATCGATTACACCTGCTTGTTAGGCATCCGTTGGTTAAGTTGTATTTCGAGACGGCCAGCCGTGTCTGTGTGACAAGCCTTATATTATTCTAAATAACAATCGCTTACGTTAAAAGTTATGTCATTCGCTCCTGCCAATCTTAGATGAAAAGTAATGCGCCGCTTTTTTAACTGTTGTTTTAAATCAAGTCATTAAATGGATGATATTTTATATATCCAATTTATACCTTATTTTAGGCCGTTGTCGAATGAGTTCTCAAGTGTGAACCTTTAAGTAGAAGGAAGCAAGCAACTCAATGCGATTTGGCTTTTTGCAAAAGCGCGCGTGAGCTGTTTCCCATAATGGGCTAGTGCATAACTAACATGATGTTTTAATGATGGAGTCAGCCGATGGAATCAGTTTTTCAAAGAGTCAATTGCAGCCAATGCCGACTTTCAAGACTTTGCTTTTCTTACGGATTAGACCGTGAAGAAGCTGATGATCTCGAAAAAATTGTTAGATGTAAACGCACTTTAAAACCGGACGATTATTTATTCCGGCAAGAGGATCTTTCGGCGAGCTTATTTGTCGTGAAGTCCGGTTCGTTCCGCAGTTTTATCTGGGATACCGACGGGAGCGAGCAAACCATCGGGTTTTATTTGCCGGGCGAATTAATCGGTTTGGACGCTTTGCAACAAAACAAACGGCATTATTGCACAGTGGTTGCCTTGGAAACCGCTTCAGTTTGCGATCTGCCGGTGTCGCGGTTAAACGATTTATGCGCAAAAATTCCGGCATTACGGAGCCGGTACATGAACATGATCGGGGCGCAAATTGTATCCGGCCAAAACGATAGGGTTCTGTTCGGAAAACGGTCCGCGACCGAAAAAGTAGCGATGTTTCTGTGGGTATTATCCCGGCGGTTTTATGCTCTAGGGTATTCCGGGCGGCAGTTTAATTTGTCCATGACCAGGCTCGATATCGCCAATTATCTCGGCTTATCGCTGGAGACGGTTAGCCGTCAGCTCAGTTATTTGACCAAAACCGGCGTCGTGTCGGTTAAGCATCGCGGTGTGCAAATTAATAATATGAATTCACTCAAAACCATTGTCGAATCATGTTGTAACCGGCAATTAACCTGAGCTAGACTTCTATTTTACCGGATCCATAATCGCCTGAAATCCTGGTAAGAGTGCTGCTTTAAACGTGTTATCGTGCTGTCACTGATTTCATACACGTCGGGCAGATTTACGCCGTTAAAGCGGCTGGCTTTGACTAAACTATAAGCGCCTACTTGTTTAAATACAACTTTATCGCCAACTTGGACGGGCCGGTTAAAGCGGTAGTCGCCGAATAAGTCACCGGCCAAACAAGTGCAGCCGGCCAGTAGAGCAGGATAAGCGCCGTCCGGAGCATGCTCGTGCAACTGAGGATTAAACTGGTACTCAAATACTCTGGGCAGGTGATTGACCGACGTGTCTAACACAGCCACGGTTTTGCCGTCGCTTTCGAAGCAGTCGATTACGCTAGCGATTAAATACCCGGCTTTATCCACGATCGAACTACCCGGTTCGATATACACCTCTAAATCGAACGTATACTTCAAATACTTAACCATTTTATTAAACTCGGGGGAATCAGGCATTTGGCCATATAAATAGCCGCCGCCCAGATTGATCCAGTCCAATGAGCCGAGTTTATCGCCGATCTCGTGCAACAGTTTTGCGAGAGTCGTGATGAGGGGTGCGTAATCCGTAGCGCTGAAAACCGTGTGGAAATGGATTCCCTTTATGTGCTCGAATAAGCCGGATGCCAGTGCATCCGTTGAACTGACGCCTAATTTTGAATACGGACGGCAAGGGTCGTAACGGGCATCTGCGGTAAACGAAAGTTTAGGATTAATTCTCAAGCCGATAGAGGCCTTGTCGTGCATTACAGATTTAATCTGGCGGAATTGACTAATCGAGTTGCAACTGATGTGGGAGCACAGTGCGGCTATTTCGGCGCTTTCATCGGGCCGCATCCCCGGCGAGGTAAAATGGATGCCGCCGTTACCGCCCAATATTTCATCGGCTAAACGCGCTTCGAATAAAGAACTGACCGAAAAACCATCGACAAAAGGTTTAGCCAGTTCCATAACTGAAGTTAACGGTAATGATTTTATCGAATACAATAGCTTGCAGCCGCTGTGTTCTTTTAGCCGAGCTAATGCTTGTAAGGATTCTAGTAGTCCTTCCTTGTCGATTACGAAAGCGGGCGTTGCCGGAATATTCTTTTTTACGGTTTCAAAATTCATCTATGAATGGCGGCGTCTTGTTAATCTTTAATGCAAAACTTTGACCTAACGAACGGCGTTAACATCCCGGTAATCGCTCGAAGGGCTAACGGCGCGCCGGTATAAGGCGCTTAAATTAAGGAGAAAACGGGTTTATTCAGCAATAGTTAATAATTGTCGGGTAAATTTACGCTTAGTAACCTTAATAAGTTACCTGTTTTTTAATTTTAAATTAACTAAAACATTTGCTCGTAATAGTCCCCAAAAACTATTACCGGTTAAATTTCCGATTTGAATCAACAACGATTTAGGAAGCAGATACTATGAAGAAAAAAATATTAGTTTTAAGCATCAGTTCGGCGTTATTGGCGGCTTGCGTAACCGACCCTTACACCGGGCAAACCAGAGTCAGTAATGCGGCAAAAGGGGCTGGCATCGGCGCCGTTGTTGGCGGCGCTACCGGTACGGCTTTCGGTGGCAACGATCTTAAAAATGCCGGTTGGGGCGCTTTAGCTGGCGGCGCTGTGGGCGCGGCGGTAGGCGCTTATATGGATCATCAGCAAAAAGCTATGCAACAATCCTTGCAAGGCACCGGCATAGAAGTGCAAAGAACATCGGAAAATACGTTAAATTTAACCATGCCGAGCAGCATTACCTTCGGTTTTAATTCGGCGCAGATTACTCCCGATGCGCAAAACGCTCTGAATTCGGTTGCTAATGTCCTCAATCAATACCCTGCTTCAACTATTAACGTGACAGGTCACACGGACGATATCGGCAGCGATGGTTATAACCAAACCTTATCGGAACAACGCGCGGCTAGCGTCGCAAGCTATTTATCGGGACATGGCGTCAATTACGGGCGGCTTACCCAACAAGGCATGGGTGAAAGAATGCCGAAATTTCCTAACACGGACGAAGCCAATCGCGGCCAGAACCGCCGGGTAGAATTAGCGATTGTCGCCAACAATAACGCCGGTGCGCCGCAAAGCGCGCCTCAGCCCGGCTATCCGCAACAACAGACCTACCCCCCTGCCGGTTATCCGCAACAGCAAGGCTCTCCGCAGCAGACTTATCCTCAACAATCATACCCGCCGTCAGGCTATCAGCAACCGGCTTATCCGCCTCGCTAACGGATATTCAATATTACCGTTCCAGGGCGTGTAAAAACTTACACGCCTTTTTAGGCTTCTAAAAATCAAAAGCTGTATTTTGATCGAGTTCATCACTCCCGGTGTTGACCCAGCGTGGTAAACTTTTGATCGCCGGAGTTGAATGCCGTTGCCACATAAATAAAATCCATATTGGCGGGTACAGTGTTTTTCGAAGGTGTAAGAGATTCGCTTTGCCCGTTTGCGAACGGTCGATGTCGTTATAAAAAATAAGCGGCAAGCCGGTAAGAAACAGGAGCAACAGGAAAAAGGTGCAAACTAGGCCGACCCATTTATTTGTGCAGCCAGTACTAAAATTTCAGTGTGCTGAGGCGTATAACGAACCGGTGCTGTCTATCTGGGACGGATTAGTGAAACCGTTCGAAAACTGAGCGGTCTGAGCCATCGTATTCAGTTGACGAGTTTTGCACTTTAGCAAGCTTGACTTTCGCGTGATTCATCACAGTGCTGAGGGAACGCAAAGACTCGGGGCTGATCCGTAAAGTCAGCGCGGCCAAGTTAAGTTCGAGCGCATCGCATTTCGAGCAGTAAAGTACGCTGCAATCGTTATGGCTTGCCAGCAGTGTTTTCGTGTGCCCGTCCGAGAGGTTTTCAGTTTTCATGTTTCTCGTCATCCTTCGTGTTAGGCAGATCGTCCGCCGTAATTTATTACCCGGCGTCCAAGACTATGCTTAGACTACCTGCATGGGCTGGTTTATTGGTGCCTAAACGCCGTTTGGCTAGCTGGTAAAATACCGTTTAAATAAACCGGAAATCGCTCGGGCTGTTCGTCCTGAAAGTTCGCGATTTCGCTGGTAAGCGTGTTATCGCGGGGTGGTATGGATGGCTGGAAATTAAAATTTCGCGCATTCGCACCGTTAATATGCTTTGTACTTCATTGCCGGTCTGCTCGTTCCTTAAAAGATTGAAGGAGAGAGGTCAATAAAGCCGGAAAAAGCGGCCGGCAATGAAGTACAAAGCATATATTTTTATTGAGTAACGCTACAAAACCTTGTGTCCGGTTTGTAAAGACTGATGATTTCATGATCAACGGTTAATAATCGTTCCGTCTAACCTGTCGAACGGAGATATCAAGAGACTCTCTCAAAATTCTTAGAACTCTATTTCGTCAAGATAAGCTTGTCTGACGGGTTAGCCGTAAACGGTATTCTTCACCCCCATGTTCGATGACAACCTCGTGCGCCTGACCTAGCAACATAACACAGTTTACCTGTGGCTTTGAAAGCGGAGCGAAACAATATTTAGTTCGAAGTTCGTCATCTTCCTTAGCAATAGAGGGATAGATTTCTCATTTATGCTAATGATAATTATTATTATTTACTAAGTCAACATCTATTTGAGCTTTTTGATAAAGATTTCAAATCGAGGGCAGGGCGGAGATTGCGATAACGAGGCAACTGCCGCTCAATTGCAGATTAAATAGGCGTACGGTTTTGACTTCTTTCTGTAAATCTCCAATTGCGTTCGAGTGTGAGTTAAATAAATAATCGCAAATTTATCAACCTTGTTTTAGCCAGGCTCAAAACAATAATAATGAGTTCTTTTATATATTTATATGCTATTTGTAAGACGATATAACGTATAATTTCTCCATTTAGTTTTTAACACAGTAGCATCCTATGTCTATCAGCATGAGAAAAGTCACCCACCAAGTCATGGTGGGCAATATCAAAGTCGGCGGCGGTGCACCGATTGTGGTCCAGTCGATGACCAATACCGACACCGCCGATGCGGCATCAACGGTTAACCAGATTATCGAGCTGGCCGACGCCGGTTCCGAAATCGTGCGCATCACGGTGAATACCGACGAAGCGGCAGCGGCAGTTCCGCATATCAAGGAACAACTGCTGAAAAAAGGCTATTCCACCCCGATTGTCGGCGATTTCCACTTTAACGGCCACCGCTTGCTGGAAAACAACCCGGCTTGCGCCGAAGCACTGGACAAATTCCGCATCAATCCCGGCAATGTCGGCCGCGGCAAGGCGCGCGATCCGCAATTTCAGCAAATGGTCGAGTTCGCCATTAGATACAACAAGCCGGTGCGGATCGGTGTCAACGGTGGCAGTTTGGACCAATCGGTGTTGACCCGATTGCTCGACGAAAACCGCCAATTGACCAATCCCGAACCCTTGGCGGCCATCACGCGCAAAGCCATCGTTTTATCTGCTTTAGAAAGCGCGGCGAAAGCCGAAGAATTGGGCTTGGGCAAAGATAAAATCATCCTGTCTTGTAAAATCAGCAACGTCCAGGAGTTGATCAGCATCTACCAGGATTTATCCAGCCGCTGCAATTACAGCCTGCACTTAGGCTTGACCGAAGCGGGCATGGGTTCCAAAGGCATCGTATCCTCGTCCGCCGCATTAGGTATTTTGATGCAGCAAGGCATCGGCGACACTATCCGTATCTCGCTGACGCCGGAACCCGGTGCGTCGCGCACCAAAGAAGTGATTGTCGCGCAAGAACTGTTGCAAACGATGGGCTTCCGTTCCTTTACCCCGATGGTCATCGCCTGCCCCGGTTGCGGCCGCACCACCAGCGATTATTTCCAACGCCTAGCGCAAGACATCCAAACCTACCTGCGCGACCAAATGCCGGTCTGGCGCACCCAATACCCCGGCGTGGAAGCGATGGAAGTCGCGGTCATGGGCTGTGTGGTCAACGGCCCAGGCGAAAGCAAAAGTGCCAATATCGGCATCAGCCTGCCCGGAACAGGCGAATCGCCAGTCGCGCCGGTGTACGAAGACGGCGTTAAAACAGTGACCTTAAAAGGCGACCGGATAGCCGAGGAATTTCAAGGGATTGTGGAGCGGTATATTCAGTCGCATTATGGGGAAAATCGGGAAAAGTCGGTAGCTTGATTTCACAGCAGCCGAACGACTAATCCTTTATAATACAAGGTTGGGTTAGGCGCACAAAATAAATCACATTAAAATATCGATAAGCTTATCCGTGCGCCGCTTGTGCCCTAGAGGGTATAACCTATCACTGGGCGATAAACCCACCGCAAAAAGTTGCCGTTACAACGCCCCTAAAATGCCTACATTTTTTTGCGTTGGTGCTAAGCACTTCTAACCCGACCTGGGCGCTACATCCAAAGAAGAGAATTAAGCATGTACATTACCTTGCCAACAGACAAACTACCGATAAAAATCACCTCAAGAGCCGGAGTGGAATTGTTTGCTACGGCATCCGAAGACTTTCCCTATGGAAGTCTTGAAATATTAAAAGGCTCTCTATTGAAATTTGGGCCATCGGGACTTCTTGAATCGATTGACTTGCAGAATGATACTGCTGTCAACGGTATCATATACAAAGGTAGTACGATGCTGCATTTATACACTAACATGCAGGTGTCAAGTGGTACTCTTGCAAAGGATACTTTAGTTAAACATAAAGCCATTCCATACGAATTAGAATTCAAATATCGAGCAAATACTACTGTTGGATTCCAAGAAAACGGACAAGTTTCTTATGGTGAACTCCTGTCTGCCATCGAAATGGGTGGACCCTATTTTTTTTACATTCTTCCTTCGTCCATATCCTTTCACAAAAATGGATCAATCAAATCGGCTTTTATAAGAAAAAATAAAGTTGAAGAACCTTTTGATATTAATATTGATCATGGTCATGCAATCATAAAAACTCCCTATGTAGAATTGCATGAATATACTATTAACCCATATGACCCTATTTCATTAGTTAGTTTTGAATCTGTGATACTTTCAGAAGAAACTTTATGGGATAAAATACCTATTCAGCCAGGAGCTCCTCTGCGCCTTTATAAAACTAGTGAAAATAACTATCTCGGAAGTTTACACAGTGCCTTTCTTGGAAAAGATTCAATAATAGGAAGTTTTTACCTTAAAAGATGGGCTTATATTGAACTATACGAGGATAAAAAGATTATGGCAATCAGCCTTCATGGTCTTCAAAAAGAGCACATAATTATGGGTATAAAATTTCAACCCGGAAAGGGAAATATAAATTTTTATCCCAATGGTATTATCAAGTCATTTATCTCTGATCAAAAAATGGTTATTCAAGGAATTACATTTCCGGAGAACACTACCGTTAATTTTAACAGCGATGGAAATGTTATTATACCAAGTGCTTAGGTTGGGTTGAATTAAATGAAACTCAACAAATCAATGTCTCTGATGTTGGAGCTCGCTAGTTTCATAGAATTTGACGAGGAACGAGACGCGTAGCTCGCAATTTAACCCAATCCTGGCAGATTTATCTTGACTTCGATCTGTTATTGGATTTTACCCAACTAATCCCAACGCTCGTCCTTCACCTGAACCCGTCCGTCGACAATCCGTACCGGAAAACAGGCAATAGCCTCATACGCCGGCGGCGCTTTGACTGCGCCGGTTTTGATGCAAAAGCGTGCGCCGTGCCGGGGACAGATAATTTGGTCGCCATCGATTAAACCGTCGGCTATCGGCGCTCCGTCGTGGCTACACGCATCCTCAATGGCGTAAAATTCGCCGTCGATTTTAAACACCAGCACATCGATACCATCGACATCCACCACCACATGTTCGCCCTCGCTCAACGCCGTTTCGGCCACGGCATCAACCCAATCCGACATTGTTTTTTCTCCTGATATTATTTTAAGGAAACTCTGAATAAGTCCTTCGACAAGCTCAGGACGAACGGTAAATAGTTGATTACGTTCGTGGTGAGCTTGTCGAACCACTTGTGCCCTTGAGGGTATGAATGAAATCAACTTGTTCAGAGCTTCCTTAAATACACATCATACCGCAAGAGTTTCCCCTGGAAACTTTCGTTCGGCTTACCGCCCAACGGCTCTGCATAATCCGGGCTTTTTACCACCACCCGTTTTCCGGCAAACTTTAAAGCCGCTTCAAATAACTGAATTTTATCGTCATCATCCCCCACCAATTCTCGTAAAAGCATGATGGATTTTTTCGCCAAAGCGGATTTTTTACGCTTGGGCGGAAACATGGGATCAAGATAGATACAATCCGGTTGAAAGGAAAGCTGCCCCAGTATTTCAATCGCATTGCCTAAAATCAATCTGGGCGGCGCTAATTCAAGCTGCTGCATCCAAGTTTGTTCGCTCAACCGGCGATAAGCGTCTGCCAATAACGCCGCCATGACAGGCGAACGCTCAATACACGTTACATCAAAGCCCATGCGAAACATCGCCAAGCTGTCTTGCCCCCAACCGGTGGTAGCGTCGACGATGGTTTTGGTTTTCCGGCCTAATGCCTGGGCTAGTGCGCCGTTTTTGGCGATAGGCCATGACTTTTGTTCACCCTGTCGGTGATCTATTTCGACAAACAAACCAAGTTTTTCAGTCGCCGCCGCATCCAATAACATTAAACAATCGTCCCGATAGGTCAGAAAATAGTCATAGCTGTTTTTTGCTTCTGCTTGGGAATGTAAAACAAAGGGCAGATTTAGTTTATCCGCCAACTTTTGTAAAATGACACCATAAGTATTTTCGTCTTCGGATAGGATGGCTAGATTTATTCCCTGCTTCCCCGCTGTTAGTGCTAGTACTGCATCCGATTGTGTCATTGCTATTTTAATCGTCAAACAAAAAACGAACGAGCGCAAACAATAAAGCAAACAAATAACCAAACGAGAATCGATCAATACGAAGTACCGGATCGCCTCTGTTTTCGCGCCACACCCCTAACAAGGCCATGCTAAGTCCAACGGCAACGGGGATAACGAGGATGTTGATTAGCCGAATGTATCCCACTGAAATAAAATGTGTTGGGAATACAAGCAAGCTAAGTCCGCCCAATAGTGCACCGAGCAAACAAAATCCTATTGAAGCAAGCCAAGGATTGGCCGGTCTGCGGAATGTTTCCCCTATTGAATGAAAACCTAGTTCAATCATCGCTTCTCCGAGTATCTGAATCAGAAACTCTGCAAGAATTTCGACTAAGATTTCCATGCCGCTTGAAAATCAGTAACGGCGACGAGGCGGAGGCGGCGCGTAACCCTCATTGTCCGGCCAGAACCGGTTTTCGTCCGGCTTCGGCGTAATCCCGGCATCGCAGGCCGCTCGAATGCCTTTTTTGCACAAAGTTTCGCGCCATTCATACTTCAGGAAGACTTTTTCCAACGGTTCGGGCTGAGGTTGAAAATTGACCGCAATGCTGGGCGAATAGCGGTTTTCGCCGTATCCCGTGCCGGGTGCGGCTTGTTTGGGAGCGCTTTTGGATTCGGCGGCAGCGCGGTCGCGCATCATATCCGTCATCGGCGCATAAATTTCGGGCGGCGGTATTTCCGCGTACACCGCCACCGCAATCACACCCATCGCCGAAGTGTCGCCCCAAGCGGCGGCGTAAGAATCGGCGGCTTCGGTAAAATAAAAGCGGTTGACTTGATTTTGACCGCTGCGCCAGCCCTCGTATTCCTCGCTGCTACGAGGATTAAGGATATACATGCGTTCGGTATTTTGCAGATAGGATTTTTGCCCGCTAATGATATTGCGTCCGTCCACCGCAATCACCACGCCAATGCGGCGGTCGGTATTGTTGCCGACGCGAATCCGGTAGCGATCCTTATCATTCGCTTGCAGATACGCCCGGTAATGGCTGGCATCGCTGTTGACCGGATATTCCGGCAATGTTCCTCGCACATCGCTGAGGATATTGATTTCGACGGGTAGGTAAGGCCGGGGTTGTGGTAAATAACTTGGGCTATCACTTGGAGTATTGGCGCAAGCAGTGATCGTTGTTAGTAAAAAAGCAGTTAAAACCCAAACGTGGTTAGTCATACTGAAAACACTCCTTTTGCAAGTTTTAAATAGATTCCAAAAGAGATCGATCCGCTTTAATTCGATATATTTAAAACGGTTGCGAGCAAAGCTACTCTCGGCATCATTGGACAAAACTTACAGGGCAAGTTCAATTACTCCGTCGAAACCGCCTCATGCTGGTTCTTCAACGCAGCATCCAAAGTATGCCAAGCCAAGGTCGCGCATTTCACCCGCGCCGGATATTCGCGCACACCCGCCAGCACCGCCAGCTTGCCGACGGCTTCAAGCTGGATGTCTTCGCTTTTGCCGGTGGTCATTTCGTGAAAAGTTTTAAATAAGGCTTCGGCTTCGGCTTCGGTTTTGTCTTTGATGATTTCGGTCATCAGCGACACGGAGGCGGTCGAAATGGCGCAGCCGGAACCTTGAAAACTGGCGTCGGCGATCCTGTCGCCGTCCATTTTTAAATACAGCGTCAAGCGGTCGCCGCATAAGGGGTTGAAACCATCGACCTTCCGGTCGGCATTTTCGATAATCCGAAAATTACGCGGATTGCGGTTGTGGTCAAATATGACTTCTTGGTACAGATCGCGTAAATCTTCAAACATTAGCCGAACACCTTTATTAAGGATTTTATCCCTTCCATTAACACATCGATTTCTTGCTTGGTATTATACATGGCGAACGAAGCCCGTGCTGTTGCCGGTACGCCGTAAAATTCCATCACCGGCATGGCGCAGTGGTGACCGCCGCGGATGGCGATACCGAGACTATCGAGCATGGTGCCGATATCGTGCGGGTGGATTTTGTTTAGTATGAAAGACAGGATTGCGCCTTTTTCTTGCGCTTCGCCGATTAGCTTTAAGCCGTCGATTTGCTTGGCTTGCTCTGTGGCGTAGTCCAAGAGTTCGGCTTCATACGCGGCGATGTTGGTCATGCCGATGTCATTCAGATAATCGATAGCCGCGCCCAGACCGATGACTTCAGCGATGGCCGGAGTTCCTGCTTCAAACTTATGCGGCAGTCCGGCATAAGTCGATTTTTCAAAGGTGACGGTGCGGATCATGTCCCCGCCACCTTGATAAGGCGGCATGGCTTCGAGCAAGGCTTGCTTGCCGTACAACACGCCGATACCGGAAGGCCCATACAGTTTATGGCCGGAAAAAACATAAAAATCACAATTCAATTCTTGCACGTCCACTGGCATGTGCGGAATAGCCTGCGCCCCATCCAATAACACTGGAATGTTAAGCGCGTGGGCTGCATCGATTATCTTCTTTACTGGATTGATCGTACCTAAAGCATTAGACATATGGACAACCGCAACCAGTTTGGTTTTGTTATTCAACAAGGTTTCAAAGGCATCGTAAATCAATTCGCCTTGCTGGTTCATCGGCGCTACTTTCAATACCGCGCCAGTTTGTTCGCACAACATTTGCCAGGGAACGATATTGGAATGATGTTCCATTGCTGTGATAACAATTTCATCGCCTGCTTTTATGTTAGCTTTTCCGTAAGTTTGGGCAACCAGATTGATAGCCTCGGTCGTACCACGCACAAATATAATTTCCTTAACACTGGCGGCATTTATGAAAGCTCTGACTTTATCCCGCGCCGCTTCGTATTTATCGGTGGAGCGCACGCTCAACGTATGCACACCGCGATGGATATTGGCATAATCGTGCCGATAGACATGGTTCATGCACTCGATGACGGCTTCGGGCTTTTGGCAACTGGCGGCATTGTCGAGATAAACCAAGTCCTTGCCACGAATTTTTTCGGACAGGATGGGGAAGTCGGCGCGGATTTTATCAATGGGGAATGTTGTCATACAGTATAATTCAGTGCCTTGCTTAAAATTTTTGCTAGTTGATTAATTAAAATCAAAGGGTTAAAGTAACATCAGTTTTATTTGAGGTTTCGACTAATGAACTCAGTCATCACTCCCGTCCGCAAACATTTAACCGACATCCATGAGTGGAGAAAGTTGGGTGAGGCCAATATTTTTCCGCCCGATAGTCACGTCGAACTTATTGAAGGAGAAATTTTTGAGATGGCGCCCATAGGTTTTAATCATGCCGGTCACTTAAAACGTATCAATAATTTGTTAACCCTTGCTGTTGCTGGAAAGGCTATTGTTAGTGTTCAAGATCCGCTCCATCTCGGTGATTTGTCAGAACCCGAACCCGATTTCATGTTGTTAAAACCGAATAGCGATTTCTATTCGTCCCGCCATCCCGTTGCCGATGATGTGATATTGCTCATCGAAGTCGCCGACAGTTCGCTCAATTTCGACCAAAACCAAAAGCTGCGGTTGTACGCCATGCACAATATCCCTGAATATTGGTTGTTAAACTTAATCGACAACTGCCTGGAGGTTTACCGCAAACCCAAAGGCGAAGTGTTTGCCGAGAAAACCACCTTATATCAAGGAGATAAAGTAACTCTGTCGCAACTTCCTGATATCTGTATTCAGGTATCAGAGATTTTATAAGCTATGTACTCCACTTCATAAAATTTAGAATATAAAACATAAGACAGATCACTTAGTGAGAGTTAAGGCAGCATTTGCCTCACCTCTTAATACGTGTGCCACTGCCTCTTTCCACTGATCTTTAACAGCAGGGTCAGCAGTTGAACCATCTGGTAGCAATGACATGCCGCCTAGCAGCCCACCAATTTCATCAGATGAAGTAAGTAAATATTCCGTTTCAAGAAAAGAGAACATCGCCAAATAAGCTTGTTCTTCTGTCAAGTTCATCGTAACTACTTTAAGTTGAAGTTTATCTGTGCGTATAAAAAAGCCGAAAAACTATTTTTTCTACAACCACGCTTTCTGAATACCCTCTTGAGGAAACCGGATCACTACTTGTTCCAAAACCTGATCGTGTAATGACTTAATCTTGATCTTATCTACCATTTCATTGGCAAACGCGAACGTCAGCATATTCCGTGCAGTTTCCTCATCAACACAACGCGATTGCAGGTAAAAAATCGACTTCTCGTCCAGTTGCCCAACCGTAACACCGTGTCCGCATTTTACGTCATCGGCGTAAATTTCCAGTTGCGGCTTGGTATCGGCTTCGGCATCGTTGGATAACAGCAGATTGCAGTTGTTCATTTGCGAATCAGTCTTTTGCGCATCTTCCGCCACAATCACCCGGCCTTGGAATACGCCTCTGGCGCGACCATCTAGCACACCTTTATACAGCTCCCGGCTAATCGCATTGGGCTTGAGATGATTGATTCGGGTATGGTTATCAAAATGCTGGCGTTTTACGCCCAAGTATAGGCCGTTGAGTTCGCACTCAGCCGCGTGATCCAAATCGGTATGAATATCGCAACGCGCCAATAAGCCGCCAAAGGCAAAATTGTGATGGGTAAAACGGGCATGTTGCGCCTGTTTCACATACGTACCGCCGAAGTGATAGGATTTTTCAGATTCGGTTTGTAATTTATAAAAAGTTAAATGGGCGTTATTCCCGACAACTACTTCGGTTACTGCGGCTGTCAGATAAGCGTTCGCTGGGTTCATCCCGACATAAGTTTCTATCACTTGCGCCTCAGCCATCTCATTGAGGATGACAAGATTTCGTGTCGTAGACATGGCATCGGTTTCAGTTACGACATTTAACACCTGTATCGGCTTGGTTAAAACGTATTTAGCGGGAACATGGACGAACACGCCGTCGGTAAACCACGCCATGTTAAAAGCAACAAAACCGTGTTCAGTAAGATTGACCGAACGCCCCAAATGGGTTTCCAGTAAAGCCGAGTAATCGTGCGACGCTACCAAGGCATCCGCCATGCTCATAACAGAAACGCCTTCGGGTAAACCCTCTAAAATCGACAGTTCTGCAGAAAAATGACCGTTAACCAGCACGACCGACCAAGCATCTTGCAACTGCTGGGGTTTCAACCAAACTGTATCAATAGCTTGTCGATTGGGGTATGAATCAACGTTCCCCAACACGGGCGTAAATAACTTCTTCTCAATGGCAGAAACGTTGGTATAACGCCATTCTTCCTCGCGTGGCGATGGAAATCCAGAAACGGAAAACTTGGTTAATGCTTCTGCCCGCAGTTGCTCTAACCAAGGCAACTCTTGGCCGCAAAGATTTGCCGCCATGTCTTTATAACTTTCTAAATAATTCATTGCCGCTGCCATTAAGCCGCCACCTGATTAGTTTCAAGCCAGCTATAGCCCTTTGCTTCCAACTCCAGCGCCAATTCCGGCCCACCGGACTTTACGATTTTACCTTGCGCCAGCACATGCACCACATCAGGCTTAATGTAATCGAGAAGCCGCTGGTAGTGGGTAATCATCAAAAAGCCACGCTCGGTTGAACGCAAAGAATTCACGCCATCGGTGACGATACGCAACGCGTCGATGTCCAGTCCGGAATCGGTTTCGTCGAGGATGCAAAGTTTGGGTTCCAGAATCGCCATTTGCAGGATTTCGTTGCGTTTTTTTTCGCCGCCGGAAAAGCCCTCGTTTACGGCGCGGTACAGAAATTTCTCGTCCATCTCCAGCATTTTCACCTTATGTTTCACCAAGGTGAGAAAATCCATCGCATCCACTTCCGGCTGACCGTGATGCTTACGCACCGCATTCAACGCCGCTTTTAGCAAATAGATATTGCTGACACCGGGAATTTCCACCGGATATTGAAATGCCAGAAAAATCCCTTCCCGCGCTCGGATTTCTGGCGGCATGTCGGTTAAGTCCTTACCTTGATAGGTAATCGAGCCTTGCGTGATTTCATAACCCGCCTTGCCCGACAGCACATGCGACAAGGTACTCTTGCCGGAACCGTTCGGCCCCATGATGGCGTGGATTTCCCCTGTCTTGATTTCGAGATTAATGCCTTTAAGGATGGGTTTATCGCCAACGCTGACGTGAAGGTTTTCTATTTTAAGCATATCAATTAATAAAATTCGCTAAATACCAATCCAAATAGTCCGTTCGTGGTGAGCTTGTCGAACCATGAACGAACCGAATAATTTTGTTGTTACCGTTTATTCTTCGACAAGCTCAGGACGAACGGTTTGGTTGAATATAAAAAAGCTAAAGCCTCTTGCAAAGTCACTTTTAGGCTTTCAATTAATTCGTCGTGGCTTGTCTCCTGGCAATTCACACCTGGAATTTCCTCAATCCAACCTAGCCACCAATTGCCATCTTGTTTCATGACTGCTGTGTAGTTGTTTTTCATAACTTGACTAAAATTTGTGTATTGAATTTGTTGGGGTTCATTTTATTCACCCCAACCTACCTAGCTCTACATCTAGTCCATTTTTTAATGCATTTTTCCATTTGTGTAACGACGAATTAAAATCAATAATTGAACATAATCTGGGCATAATCCATTGACATCCAATAGAAAAGATTTTTTATTATTTGTTTCATCGACATACCTTATCGAAAGCCATTTCATCATACGTCCAATTTCTATAATACTTGTTATTTTTCCCCACTTAATTTCTCTCTTACCTAGGTAGCTAATAATGACTAGAGAGGAGTTTGAAACTATTATTCGTGGACTCTGCTTGAATAATTGCAACAATGAATAGAACAATAATAAAACGTTGAATCCAGTAATGCCTCCAACCAACAAGTTTCCATATATTCCAAAGTTTACTTTAGTAAAAACGAAAAAAACAATTGAACCCAAAAAACCGCAAAAAATGAGTAAAAAATATCCTATACGATCCTGTATAGATGTATTAAATGTTAATAAATCGTCATTCTTTAGAGGAGACGAAATTAATAGTTTTGAATGTACTAATATGTCTAATTATTTTAGAAAATATTGATTACCCAACCGACCCTTCCAAACTTAGCCCCAACAACGCCTGCGCTTCCACCGCAAATTCCATCGGCAACTCCTTAAACACTTCCTTGCAAAAACCATTGACGATCATCGATACCGCATCTTCCGCTGATAAGCCGCGTTGCTGACAGAAGAACAACTGGTCTTCGCTGATCTTGGAGGTGGTGGCTTCGTGTTCGACCTGCGCGGACGGCTGTTTGACTTCCACATACGGGAAGGTGTGCGCGCCGCATTTATCGCCGACCAGTAAGGAATCGCACTGGGTGTAATTACGGGCATTCTCGGCGCTTTTCAGCACCTTAACCAAGCCGCGATAGGTGTTTTGGGCGCGGCCTGCGCTAATGCCTTTGGACACTATCGTGCTGCGGGTGTTTTTGCCGATGTGAATCATCTTAGTGCCGGTGTCGGCTTGTTGCCTGTTATTGGTGACGGCTACGGAATAAAACTCGCCGATGGTGTTGTCGCCGGTCAGGATGCAGCTTGGGTATTTCCAGGTGATGGCGGAGCCGGTTTCCACCTGCGTCCACGAGACTTTGGCGTTATCGCCCCGGCAATCGGCGCGTTTGGTGACGAAGTTGTAAATGCCGCCCTTGCCTTCCTTGTCGCCGGGATACCAGTTTTGCACGGTGGAATATTTGATGGTCGCGTCTTTTAACGCAATCAATTCCACCACAGCGGCATGAAGCTGGTTTTCATCGCGCATCGGCGCGGTGCAACCTTCCAAATAAGAGACATGGCTGCCTTCGTCGGCGATAATCAAGGTGCGCTCGAACTGCCCGGTATTGGCGGCGTTGATACGAAAATAGGTGGACAATTCCATCGGGCAGCGCACGCCTTTGGGAATGTACACGAACGAACCGTCGGTAAACACGGCGGAATTCAACGCGGCGAAAAAGTTATCCCCCGTCGGCACGACCGAACCCAGGTATTGTTTGATTAACTCAGGATGGTCGCGCAAGGCTTCGGAGATCGGGCAGAAAATCACGCCAGCGTCTTTGAGCTTGCCCTTGAAAGTGGTCGCCACCGACACGCTGTCGAATACCGCATCGACGGCGATACCCGCTAGCTTCTCTTGTTCATCCAGCGGGATACCCAGCTTTTTATATGCGGCCAACACTTCAGGATCGACTTCATCCAAACTTTTGGGACCGTCCTTTTTTTTCGGGGCGGAGTAATAACTGATGCCTTGGTAATCAATCGGCTCGATATTCAACTGCGCCCAATCCGGCGATTTCATGGTTTGCCAGTGGCGGAACGCCTGCAAGCGCCATTCAGTCATGAATTCCGGTTCGTTTTTGATTTTAGACAGTTTGATGATGACATCTTCATCCAACCCTGGCGGAAAAGTATCGGTTTCCAGCTCGGTGACAAAGCCTTGCTTGTAGCTTTTATTGATTATCTTGTTGATTTCTTGGGTGCTTGCTGACATAACGTGTTATAGGCTCGAACGGTATAAACTGGAAACAGGGATCATGAATTCTTGCGGCACATGGGCTGGTTTTATCATATCGGCAAGGGTTATCGACTCTAGGGTAGTACGGATGGCTTGGTTGATTAAGCCCCAATTGCCGCTGATGCCGCAACCCGAAGCCTGTTCGCAGCCTTCATGGCTTATGCTGCATTCGGTCATGGCAATCGGCCCTTCCAAGGCGCTGATCACGTCAGCCACGGAAATAAGCTCGGGCGGTCTTGCCAAAGCATAGCCGCCTTTAATCCCGCGTGTTGACACCAGCACGTTAGCGTTCACCAAAATTTTCAAGACCTTGCTAACTGTCGGCAGGGCGATTCCGGTCGCTTCCGTCACGCCCATTGCCGAATGGGTATGCAAACTTTCTTTGGCAATATGGCTTAATATGACGGTTGCGTAATCAGTGAGTTTGCTTAAACGTAACATAGTTCTTCCTGTAATTGTGGACTATTTTAGTACTATTTATTTCCTAAGTAAAGTATTTAGGCTTGTAAGCCATTGAGAATGTCCATGATGGCTGGCAACAACGGCTTATTGAAGATAAAATGAAGAAGACCAATCCATACGGTGTAACACCATGACGATCAAGAAAACCCAAATCGACGCGAAAAAATCCGCCCAAATCGTTTCCGAAGCCAGAAAGCAGCAGGAATTACGGGAGCAATCTTACCGTGGGCAAGCGTTGAAAATGTACGCGTGGATTTGCGGACGCTGCGCGCGGGAATTTACCCACGCCAACCTCAGCGAATTGACGGTACACCACCGCAACCACAACCACGACGACAACCCGCCCGACGGCAGCAATTGGGAATTGCTGTGCCTGTATTGCCACGACAACGAGCATCAGAAATATGAGGAGATGCGATTTGCTAGTGCCAAATCGACTGCTTCATCGAGTGCAAACGCGGACAGCCATAATCCGTTTGCGAATTTGAAAGACCTGATGAAAAAATGAGCAAACCGCTATTTAGCAATGGTTATGGAGGGCGCGACTTGCTGGCCTAGTTCGGTCATTGTCATTTGGAATATCTGAGACAACAAGCGAAAACCTTCGCGATTCCATTGGTATCCAGTTTCAGGTTTTAACGAGTAATATTTATTGTAAAGCTCAACAAAAATATCCGCATTTTCTGGCTCATTGCCGCTCACCACAAAGCCCAAGGTCGATACCGGATTCTCACTCACGCGGGGCGTTTCAGGGTGTTTGTCCACTGGATATTCAGGGTTTCCCCCGTCTATGGATTGGCCGATAAAATTCAGCACATTATGGAAGCTACGCAAACGGAAAACACCGTGGATAGGCCACTCCCCGCCCGTGTAGCCGGGCCTTATGTCTACCATCACATCATTGTCGGCGCGTTCGCTGGCTTCTTCATGCAAGATTTTCCGTTCTTGGTTGCTTAAAACGGATGGGTCGTAATTGGTCAATACGATACGCCCCACCACTTTTTTACTCAGTTTTACCTGCTTTTTATTAGCGGAATACGTAACCGCGTATTCCTTTTGCATTGCCGTAACTTGATCGGGTGTTATTGACTCGGTCGAGAACGTCAACTCCTCATCAAACATTAAGGGTTCGGCATACAGGCGGTTTCTGTCCTGGATTGAGGACAAATGCAACACTGCCTGTCGAAAATAGCGATACCCTTCTTTATCGCTGGGCTTATTGGCGTAAATTCCCGCCCTTTTATCGGCATATATCCTTAGTTCCCCTGCCAATAAGCGCAGTATCAAATCGACATCCGCGCCTTGGCGCAGCAACATGGTCAGTTTGTTTTCTTGGAAAGGTGTCAACAAGCGCCGGGTAAATTCTTCCCCCTCAATGGGAATGATGCTGATTGTGGGGTTTTCGGAGACAGTGCCGCCAAATACGGGTGTCATTAATGAGCCGTTATCGCCAGTTACCGCCGGTGTTGCACCTGCATTGAATTGAAAATTAAATGTCGCGGCAATGTTAGAAATTCCCGTAAAATGCAGTGGCAACTGCAAATGCGCTCGGGCAATATTCAGCAACAGCAATTTGGATAGAATATCATTGCTGGCCTTGTCGTAGGCTATGACGGCACGATCCAAAGCTATTGGCGATAAACAGCCATGCAAAAAGACAGCCAGCAAAGCAATTAATAAGTTTTGGAATTTTATAGACTTAGGTGGCATTTTGGAATTATAGATAGGTTTGTTGCTTATGTGCAATCTTTGCTTATTTGGTATGCTAAATCAAACCCTATCCAATAATTAAATTCGCTAGTTTGCCTGTCCTGTAGTTGCCATTAAACTTTTTGGCTAAACCCCACCTCTTCTAAACCTTCAAAATAGGCATCGCAGGTTTATGGGCCTGCGCCGTAAGCCGAGACGCTGGCGAGTTTGTTGTTATGGGTGCAAAATACCAAGCGATCATCCTGCGGACTATTGTATATTCGCAAGCCTATTGCACAAACTTGAAAATAAGCGACAATCCTTACGTAATGAATTTTAGTAAGGAAATTTCATGTTGGCACAAACCACCCTAACCAGCAAAGGCCAAACCACCATCCCCAAAGAAATCAGAGACAGCTTGGGGTTGCAGCCGTACGATAATCTCCTTGTTGAGCGATGGCAAGGTGATAATGCAGGCAACGAAGAGAAGCATTAAATCGGTTTACGGGATGCTGCACCAAGCGGCGGACAGGCCAGCCCTCAGCATAGAAGACATGCAGCGTCCGTGATTGGTTTAGATACCAATGTGCTAGTGCGTTATGTGTTACGGGACGATGTGCAGCAAGCCGAGTTGGCCAATAAACTGATTGAAAAGTGTATTGCCGAGCAAGTCTTGCTGGTGATTAGCTTACTGACCTTACAAGAAACGGAATGGGTGTTGCGGGCTTGCGCCAATATTGACAAAGCCCGTATTATAAGCTTATTCAAAGCCTTATGGGAATCCACCGATGTCTTAATCGAAACTGAAGATATTCTCGAAGAGGCGTTATTACATTTTGAAAACAGCAACGCAGATTTCTCCGGCTACTTAGTGGTTGCAAAATACCAACACATGACTTGCGATTATGTGGTGACGTTTGATTGCAAGGCGGCAAAGATAGACGGCGCCATTTTATTGATGTGAATTAAGTTGCAGTAAAGCCGCTTGGGTGCAATATAACGGAATCTGGGAGTTTTCTTCTTATTACCCACATTTTGTTTGTAAGAATATAGTAGGAATGACTGTTATTTGTTTCGTTTTATTCTATCAAGCTCTATCGGCCTTAGCCCGGCCAGTTAGCAAACCTTTGTTAATCCCCAAATTCGCCAACTGATCCGCCCAGTAGTGCCGTTATTCTATGAATGCCCCTTCGCCAAAACCATTCGAAATTGTGCGGTATTCGGCCTCATCCAGTCTGCGCCGTAAATCTTCGTTCTTAACAGCCGATTTATTGACTGTCTTTCGGCCCCTTTTTTCCATTTTTCCAGCGATTCAGTAATGCCTTGCAGCGTGTATTTTGCATCGGGATGAAATTGCGCTTGGTAAGGCTTAGCTAAGATTTACAGGCCATTAAATTCGATTTAATGTTTATAAAATTATTACAGATCAATAGATTAAGGTTTTCTTGCACTGTGCGGTTTAATCAGTATTTCGCTTAAATCGATGGATTAAGCGCCGTTCTTTTTTATTGGGTTTATGGTCTGCGCCTTCATACGGAAGTAATGCTTTTTGCTCCCGTTCGGTTTGGATTTGTTGTTGCCGTTTAATGAGGCTGCCGGGAGCTTCTTCATAAAGCAAGGCGGCTTCTTTTGCTGAGCGGCGTTGCAGGGTGAGGGCGGTTACGGTGATATCCCAGGTATAACCGTTTTTACCGATGCTGATTTCTGTACCTGATTTAATTTCTTTGCCGGGTTTGGCGCGTTGACCGTTGACATGCACTTTGCCACCGTTAATGGCTTCGGCCGCTTGACTCCGGGTTTTGTAAAACCGGGCGGCCCACAGCCATTTATCGAGGCGGATCGATTCGGCTTCTACCAGCACAAGTTAAGCTGTTTTTTTTAGTCCTTTTGGCAGAGAAAAGACAACTTTTTCCTCGATGCCTTTCAGTTCTACTGCGGATTTGCCGCCCCATGCGGTTAGTTGGTCGATTACCTCTTGGACTAGCACTTCGGGCGCCGATGCGCCTGCGGTGACGCCTACGACTTGGCTGGCGGTAAACCATTCTTGTTTCATGTCTTTAGCGGTATCAATTAAATAAGCGGGTTTACCGAGTTGTTCGGCAATTTCGCGTAAACGGTTGGAATTCGAGCTATTCGGTGAGCCGACAACCAATATGGTGTCTGCGGTTTTGGCTAAGTCATGAACGGCGTCTTGGCGGTTTTGAGTGGCGTAGCAAATATCGTCTTTTTTCTGTTCCTGGATGGAGGTAAACCGTGCTCTCAATGCGTCTACCATAACCTTGGTGTCGGTCATGGATAAGGTGGTTTGTGTAACGTAAGCAAGATTATCAGGATTATTGACTTTTAAATTCGCCACATCTTCGGGCGTCTCTACCAGGTAGATACCGCCGTTTTCGGTACATTTATCGTATTGCCCCATAGTGCCTTCGACTTCCGGGTGACCCGCATGACCGATTAGGATCACTTCCCGGTCCGATTTGGCGTGTTTGGCGACTTGGAGATGAACGCGCGTTACTAAGGGGCAGGTGGCGTCGAACACGGTTAAACTTCGCTCTTCGGCTTCTTTTTGCACTTGTTTGGAAACGCCATGAGCGCTGAAAATCAAATAAGAGCCGATGGGAACGTCGGAAATATCTTCGATAAAAATGGCGCCTTTTTCTTTCAGACCGTCAACTACCGTCCGGTTATGCACGACTTCGTGCCGGACATAAATGGGAGCGCCAAAAGTTTCTAGGGCTTGATCGACGATATCGATAGCCCGGTCAACGCCGGCGCAAAATCCGCGAGGGTTTGCGAGTACGATTTGCATAGTTTAATTCCATAGTCTGTTAGTATGTTATTAGTTTAACTCAATAACGCGCCGGATACGATAATTCCGTCCGTATCTGCGTAGACATAATAATCCTTTTTAAAGTTGACGCCGGCAACCGTAATTAATACATCGCGCTCGCCTGAGTCTTTACTGAGACATAACAAAGGATGGGTGTGCAGAGCGAGAATTCCAATTGGGATTCTCGCCAGCGTCTTGGTGTTTCTAATGCAGCCATAAATAATCATGCCCTCCCAGCCGTTATCGAATCCGGTTTGCGCTAAGTTTGCATCGATGAGCGCGCAGCGCTGCGAGCCGCCGCCGTCGATCACCAAGACCCTGTTAAGGCCGTTTTCGGATAATGCTTGTTTGATTATCGAATTATCTTCAAAACACCGGATTGTCGTCACTTTACCGCTAAAGGTTTCTTTAGCGCCAAAACAACGAAATAGGGGTTCGGCGATATGGAAATTATCGCTATTCGAATACTTATCGCAGAGATAAGCGGTCGTTATGCTCATGTTCTGCCGTTTTAGAACGAAATTCCAATCACTAAAAGCTTAACCAGCCCGATCCGAAAGATCCCGCGAACACCAAACTGACTATAGTCATTAATTTAATCAAGATATTCAATGACGGACCGCTGGTATCCTTGAACGGGTCTCCGACGGTGTCGCCGACGACGGCCGCTTTATGCGCATCCGAACCTTTGCCGCCGTATTCGCCCGTTTCGATATATTTTTTAGCATTATCCCAAGCGCCGCCGGCATTCGCCATCATGACGGCCAATAAAAAACCGGACAGCAATGTGCCTACCAGTAAGCCTGCCAAGGCTTCTTTTCCAAGTAAATGGCCGACTAAAATAGGTACTATTACGGCTAATGAGCCGGGAATAATCATTTCTCTCAATGCACTTTCCGTGCTGATGCCGACGCAAGTCTTATAATCGGGTTTTCCAGTCCCTTCCATTAGTCCAGGAATTTCATGGAATTGCCGGCGAACTTCCAATACTATTTCATGCGCCGCTTTTCCGACCGCCATCATGGTGAGTGCGGAAAATAAATAAGGCATCATGGCGCCGATCAGAAGTCCAGGCAGCATGGACGGGCCGAGCAGGTTTAAGTCTTCGATCTTGGTGGCCGTCATATAGGCTGCGATTAAAGCCAATGCGGTTAATACCGCCGACCCGATAGCAAAACCTTTGCCGGTTGCCGCCGTGGTATTACCCAGACTGTCCAGCGCATCGGTTCGGTGCCTGACTTCTTTCGGCAAGTGGCTCATTTCGGCAATGCCCCCGGCATTATCGGCAACGGGACCGTAAGCATCGGTCGCCAGGGTAACGCCGAGCGTACTCAGCATGCCGACCCCGGCTAAAGCTACGGCATATAAACCTGCCGACAAGGAGCCGTCGGCTTTAAAGCCTAACCAGATACTGAGCAAGATTGCCAAAGCGGTAATCAAAACGGGGAGAGCGGTGCTGAGCATGCCGACCGCAAAGCCTTGAATGATGGTTGTCGCAGCGCCGGTTTGAGTGGCTTTAGCGATGGCTAGCGTCGGCTTTTCGGTATAGGACGTATAGTATTCGGTTGCGTAGGCGATTGCGTTTCCGGCCACGAGACCGACCAGTATCACCAGCCAATAATTGAAATGCAACCCGGATAATAACACTGCGAATAACGATAATCCGAGGATAACGGCGGACGCGCCCCAAACGGACCGGCGCAAGGCGTTTAATAAGTCCTCTAAGCTCGCATTTTCATTAATTTTTGAAACATACTTGTTGAGGAAATAAAGCGCTTTCGAGATCGGCGTGTTATTGGCGATTAATGCCGCCAGTTCGCTTTCATCCCGCTCCTTACCGGTTACCATATAAATTCCGAATAAACTCGAAACGATGCCGACGGCCGCGACTAAAAACGGCAAACCGATAAACGCGATGGAGTCTGCTTTCCCAAGAGCCGCGCCCAAGGTTGCCGCGGCGATAATCGAACCGCTGTAGCTTTCGAATAAATCGGCACCCATACCGGCAACATCGCCCACGTTATCGCCCACGTTATCGGCAATGACGGCAGGGTTGCGCGGATCGTCCTCGGGGATGCCTTTTTCAACTTTGCCGACTAAATCAGCCCCGACATCGGCGGCTTTGGTGTAGATGCCGCCGCCGACACGAGCAAATAAGGCTATACTGCTGGCGCCGAAACCGAAGCCGGTCAAATAAACCAGCTGGTTGGGTTCGCCGTTAAAGAAAAAATATAACAACGTCATACCGATCAAGCTGAAGCTAATGACCGACATCCCCATAATAGCGCCGCTACTAAAAGCCACCCTCAATCCTTCGTGAAGTCCACGGCTGGCGGCGGCGGCGGTCCGGGTATTGGCGCGAACGGCGACATACATCCCTAGATAGCCTGCGCCCGCCGATGCAACAGCGCCCGTAATAAAACAAAAGGCTGTCTGCCATTGCAAGAATACGGTAATTACGGTAGCGACTATTGCTACGAAAATGGCGATAACGCGGTATTCGCGGGCCAAGAACGCCGAAGCGCCCTCTTGAATGGCCGCACCGATAGCCTGCATGGTATCGTCGCCTTGATCGTAAGCAAGAACCCGTTTTAATTGCCAGACTACAAATCCAACGCCGGCCATACCCATCACTAAAGCTATAACAATTGATGCTGATGTTGATAACAGCATGATTTTCACTCCTCCGGTTTATTATAATTATTTGGTTGTTTTGAGAAATCAGTGACGAGTAAACAATTGCCCATCAGTTATAGTTCGCCGCTTGAAGATTATACCTGTTCAGAATTGACTGTATACATTTTGTGTTTGAATCGGCGATCCGGCGGGATAAGCGCGGTTCAAACCGGCGCCGATTTCTTTGGATAAAAATCCGTTAAGAAAAGGGACTGCGAACGAAGCGATTTTTGACCGGGTGAAATATTAAAGAGCGCTAAATTAGTCAAATAAAATAGGACCCTATATATCCATGGCCATCATCGGAATGCCGTAAGTTAAAATGAAATAGCCGAAAGCGGTAATGATGCTGACGCTCATTCGAAACAACAGCATTTGCCGGAATATGTAGCTGACAATGGCGATATACCAGCCTACTAAAAAAAAACCTAAACTGATGGAAATTTCTTCCGCATTTTCGTTATGAGCCATCACCAGCCAGAAATATAAACCTTCGGTAGCTGTAGCCAAAGTCATGATAAAGTTTTCGCATACAAAGATCGCGGTGTACAGTTGATTGTAATAATGCCATTTTTTTGTCACTAATAGTAAGGTGGCGACAGTAGAGAATGCCATGATTGCGCGTAAAAAAACTTCTAACGAACCGTCGGCTGGGTCGGCGATCAAGCCTTCGACAATACAGCCTGAAACTAAATAAAAAATGACATTTTTCCACATGAACGATGCAGGCGGAACAAGGTCGGCGGGGTTGTTGACGAAAAAACAAAGAGCAAGGTATTTCAGTAACAGTTTCATGATCGATCGTTTATCTGCTCAAAATTATAAGTCGCGCAAAGAGATTACAAAAGGCTGCGATTATACCTATTCCCCGGCAACAGGTGGAGCGGAAGGTGTCGATATAAAAAATGACAACGCGCCGCTTTGGCCTGATCTTTGTTGTTAATTAAAGATCTTGATCTGGACGCTGAGTTAAGAATTATTTAACGGAAAATACCGTTTCGATTTTGAGAAGAATGCAAGAGAAAGGCCCGCAACGGACGAATTAAGAACGTGGGAAAGAGGACTGCTGAACGGTTTGAGTAATTTTGCGAACACTATCCCTATAACTATTTAATAAAAAATATTATTTCACCACAGAGCGAGCATTGTCGACGACAATTTTTTGCGCAATTTCATGGATTTGTTTTTGTAAATCCCGGTCGGTCACTTTGTTGCCCAAGTCATGTAAGATTAAACCGAGCGCAACTTGGTTAACCGGTAGTTGACCCCAGCTCGGCTCTTCCCAACCGTTTTTAAATAGCCACAGCAATATTGGATTGGTTATAGTGGCGGCTGGTAATTTTGTGAGTATTTCAGACATCTTATTATCCATGGGTTTAACGTTCACGTTAATCAACCTATCGGGTTAGGCAGGCGAAGTTTTCGAGGTCTCTAGTTTAGTTTTATCGTCAAAGTTTAAAACGGCATACTGGCGCTAAGCATTTGCCCTCTAAAAAATTCAATAGTTTCCGACCGTTTATTATGGAAACTACCGGCATTAAATGATAAGGATTATTTCACAATTAACGCTGTGAAAAAGTTCACATCATTTAACGGCAATTTTTGATAGGGAAAAATCTAAGCTCGCGCTAGAGTTGAACTTCTAGTTGTTTAGTTCGACAGAGAAGGGTTTAGGCGTTTGATTCTGAAATATCCTTCTCATCTGCGCTTTCCGTTTGGTCATCGGCGCCGGATAGTAATAAGCTCTTCAAATAACGGTACAACAAGCGAGACGACTTGGGTGGTTTACCGGTATCGGTTTCTTTTTTAATGTTGCGGAGAAGCTGGCGGATACGCTGTAAATCCGTATCGGGTTGTTCGTCGAACAATTCGGTCAATGCGTCATTTCCTTCATGAATAAGCCGGTTGCGCCAGTGTTCGAGAACATGGTGCTCCCGGACAGCATGGGCGCTTTTGCTTTGGATACGGTGGAGCTTTTCCTGATAAGGCGTTACATCGATTTTATGGAGCTGGCCTGCAATATATTTAAGCAGGCGTTTCCGGGCTCCGGTGGGGGGCATGTCCGCGACCTCGCCGATGGCTTTGCGGATGTTTTCTGGGAGGTCGAGACTATCTAAGTGCGCGATCGACAATTTAGACATGGTTTCGCCCAACGCAAACAGGACGGCAATATCTTTCTTGATCTGAGTTTTATTCGGTCTAACAGCGTAGTATTCGACTTCGTCATCGTACTCTTCATAGTCTATGTATTCGCCCATCATGATCGCACCATTGCAATAAGAAACACGATGAAAAAAACGACTAAAACCAAAGGAATAAGCACTCCCCGCCAGTCAGACTGGGCGGTTTTACTTTTTTCCAGCGCGGCTTTGAGGCCTGGTGTCATCCAGAAGATCATCAATAAGGCTAATGCGCCTAATAATATATTTTCCCAGGTTGATAAAGGTTCCATGCCGGTCTCGTAATAAATAACACTTACTTTATCACAGACTGGACGGCGGCTTTACTCCGGTTGCATCGCGTGTTCGATTTCCGGTGCGCGGCCACGCCGCAATGTGTGATAATGCCGCTCCATTTTTGCTGAGGTTGCTTTCATACCATGTGGTTTAAAAATCTTTGTTTATTCCGTTTAACCGAACCTTTTACCTTGGATGCCGATGAACTGACGAGAAAACTGGAAGCTTTGCAATTTCGTCCCTGCGGTGCGCACGAAACCATGAGTTTCGGTTGGACCACGCCCTTATGTACGGCGGAAGATGTACTGGTACATGTTGCTAACGGGTTTATGATGGTGTGCGTCAAGAAGCAGGAACGGGTATTGCCGGCTGCCGTGGTCAACGAAATGCTTCAGGAAAAAACGGCGGAAGAAGAAGAGCAACAAGGGCGCAAGCTCTCTAAAAAAGAGCGCGCCCGTTTGAAAGACGAGCTTATTTTCGATTTATTGCCGAAAGCATTTACCTTTTCCAAGAAAATATATGCTTATATCGATCCTGCGGGCGGCTGGCTGGTGGTTGACGTTGCTTCGTCCAAAGCGGCCGAGGATTTGCTGACTTTGTTGCGCAAAGCGATCGGCTCATTGCCCGCTACCCCCCTTAATACCGTCGATAATCCCGTTGCCGTCATGACGCAATGGCTGGTCAGCCAACAACCGCCAGCCGGTTTAATCGTTGAGGACGAGTGCGAGTTGCGTTCGCCGGAAGAAGAGGGCGGTATTATCCGCTGTAAACGGCACGATTTGGCGTTGCCCGAAATCCAAAATCATCTCGATTCCGGCAAAGAAGCAATTAAATTAGCGCTGAATTGGGAAGACCGTTTATCTTTTGTTGTAGACAAGACTTTGTCGATCAAACGGCTGCGTTTTCTGGATTTGGTGCAAGATCAATTGCAAGATGCCGGCATTGAAGACGAAGCCACCCGGTTCGATGCCGATTTTGCCATTATGACGGCGGAATTGGCTATATTTTTACCGCGGTTAGTTGAAGTTTTCGGAGGCGAATCCGGCAATATATAACAGCAAGCATAAAAAAAGCCCGGGGGTCAGGCCGCCAGGCTTTTTATTGTTACTTCTATCAAAGATGATTATTTCATCATTGATTTTTTGAACATGTTATCCAATTTGCTGTTGGTATCTTGTGCATATTGAGCGGCACGTTCTGCAGCAGCTTTTGCATCGGCAGCGGCAGTTTGAGCAGCAGCGGCATCAGAAGATGCTTGAGCAACGGATGTTTTCAAACCGTCGATTTGGGTTTGTAAGTTTTCGATATCAGAGTTGGTAGCACAGCCAACCATTGAGCTAGCCGCCAGAGCAATCAAAGAGATTTTCACTAATTTTTTCATGTTTATTTTCCTTATTTCCAAGTTATTGCTACAAAAAAAACGTATAGCCAATTAAATTCTAACACCGTTTCTAATATTTTCCAGTATTATTTTATTTTTACTAGTGTTCCGGTATTCACCCATTGGCTCAGGTGATCGATCTGTTTATTCGTCAATGCAATACAACCGTGGGTCCAATTCATCGTTTTATGAATTTTTTCACTTGCGCCGCCCAGACCGTGAATGCCCACGCGCCCGCCTAAAGGCGTGTTTTGCGGCGGAACCCGGTTATCGAGATGTGCGTTAATAATGTTGGAATGGGTATATTTGTCGATCACCCCTTTACGCAAACCGTTGTTTGCATCTTGCACCGAAGGGTAGGTCAGTCCGAAAAATCTATGGAAAGAACTTTTCTCCCCCACCCAGCCTATCCGGTATTCACCATAGGGAGTGATGTCATCGCCCCGGCGCAATTTTTGACCGGCCCCCGAGCGTCCTATGGCTATCCCTTCTATAATATCGACAGTTTGCTCGCCTTTTTTGACTTCGATTTTAAGCGCATTGGTATCGATCAATAACCAGACGCCGCTAGAGGCGGAAGCCGTTAATGCGTAAAAACTGCCGACCAGGAATAAAATAATTCGTAACATATCGCAAGACCTACACGAGAAAAGAAATTTAGTGTACTTTACTTCATCAGTTTAATCATCGCACGGGATCAACTATGCAAATCGAAACTATCGCCTCTCAACCTTACAGCGACCAGAATCCAGGGACCTCCGGATTACGCAAAAAAGTAAAAGTTTTTCAACAACCCGGCTATCTGGAAAATTTCGTCCAGGCAATTTTCGATTCGCTGGAGGATTTTTCCGGTCAAACTTTGGTGTTGGGCGGTGACGGCCGGTATTTTAACCGAACCGCAATCCAAATCATTATTAAAATCGCTGCTGCAAACGGTTTCGGTGAGTTAATTATAGGGCAAGGCGGTTTATTATCAACCCCCGCCGCATCCAATATTATTAGGAAATACAAAGCGTTCGGAGGATTAGTTCTATCGGCTAGTCACAATCCAGGCGGTCCCGAAGAAGATTTCGGCATTAAATATAACGTCGGCAACGGCGGTCCAGCGCCGGAAAAATATACCGATGCTTTTTTTAAGCGCAGTCAAGTTATTGATAGTTATAAGATTGCGTTGATGGACGATGTCGATTTGGATCAAATCGGCACACAGCAGATCGATGGAATTAGGATCCGGATTATCGATCCGGTCGACGATTATGCTGAATTGATGCAGTCGATTTTCGATTTTCCATTGCTCAAGCAAAGTATTGGCAGCGGTTATATCACCATGCTATTCGACGCTATGAGCGCGATTACAGGGCCTTATGCGATACGGATATTCGTTGATATGCTGGGCGCGAGTCCAGGTTCGGTTATTAATGCCGAGCCGTTGGAAGACTTCGGCGGCCATCATCCCGACCCGAACCTTGCCCATGCTCATGAATTGGCGGAAGTCATGTTCAGCGATTCCGCCCCGACTTTCGGCGCCGCCTCCGACGGCGATGGCGACCGCAACATGATTACCGGCCGCCAAATTTTTGTGACGCCCAGCGACAGTTTGGCAATTATGGCGGCGAATGCGCATTTGATTCCGGCTTATGCAAACGGGTTATCGGGTGTCGCCCGCTCCATGCCGACCAGCCAAGCGGTTGACCGGGTGGCGGTTAAGTACAATCTGCTTTGCTTTGAAACGCCGACTGGCTGGAAATTTTTCGGTAACCTGCTGGATGCGGGCAAGATCACCTTGTGCGGCGAGGAAAGCTTCGGCACGGGTTCCGACCACGTCCGTGAAAAAGACGGGGTATGGGCGGTGTTGTTCTGGTTGAACTTAATCGCTAAACGGCGTCAGTCCGTAGCCGATATTGTTCGCGAACATTGGCAAACATTCGGCAGAGACATTTATTGCCGTCACGACTACGAAGCCGTTGATTCATCCATCGCCAAAGGGATTGTCGAAAGTTTGCGCAGCCAGTTGCCGACTTTGCCGGGGCAAGTGTTCGGTGAATACGAGGTCAAGTTCGCCGATGAATTTAGCTATACCGATCCGGTGGACGGCAGTGTCAGCAGCGGGCAAGGCATCAGGATCGGTTTTACCAACGGATCGCGGATTGTATTCCGTCTATCGGGGACAGGAACGGTTGGAGCGACTTTGAGGATTTATCTGGAGCGATATGAACCCGATGCGGCAAAGCACGATCAAGATGCGCAAACGGCTTTAACGGATCTGATTAACTTAGCTGAGCAATTTTGCGAAGTCAAAAAACGGACGGGACGAACAGCACCCGATGTTATGACTTAAAAAACCTCTGATTAAGCCCTTCGACTTGCTCAAGACGAAGGGTAAGTAATCGATTCCATATGCGGCGCCCTAGGGCATAAAAGCTTGTCGAACCATGAGCGTGGAATCAGAGGTTTCCTAGGATCAAGGTTAGCGCTGTACCGGAATTGTTGCTGACTTAGCGAGCCTAAAAAGGCCGGTGGTAAATTACCACCGGCCTTTTTTTATGGCTATGACCAGAGGAAAAATGAAACAAAGCCTGACGAGCTATTGATAGTGATTCGAAAATATATTGACAAGATAAATTTTTACTAATAATATTGAATCGAAACTAAATGGTCTGTACGTATTTTGTTTAGCTATTTAGTTTTAAAAAATATTTTTCAATAAAAAGAATTA
>DLHW01000039.1 GCA_002483425.1 Methylococcaceae bacterium UBA7658 | reverse complement strand
ACCTGCAACAAGCCGCTGCCCTCTTGCATATCCATCCGGTGACCTTACAAGCCAAAGCCAAGTCCGGAACGATCCCTGGCGCTAAAATCGGCAAATGCTGGGTGTTTGTCGAGGTTGACTTGGTCGACTATATCCGGTCAAACTATGGTCGGCGAACATTGCAGGGTGAACAGGAGAACAACCTATGTCACTCTTTAAACGCAAAGACTCGTCCGTTTGGTGGGTCAAGGTCACCGTCAACGGACGCATTGTACAAAAAAGCGCTGGCACGTCCCACAGGGCAAAAGCGCAGGAATTCCATGACAGACTGAAGACACAGCTTTGGGAACAAGCGAAGCTGGGCGCTAAACGGCAGTATACCTGGAATGAAGCAGTGGTGCGCTGGCTGGATGAAACGCGGCACAAGNNAACGGACGAACTGTACAAAAAAGCACTGGCACGCCCGACAAGCAAAAAGCCCAGGAACTGCACGACAAGTTAAAAGCTCAGCTTTGGGAAGAAACCAAGTTAGGTGCTAAGCAGCAGCATACCTGGAATGAAGCCGTCGTGCGTTGGCTGGATGAAACCCAGCACAAGGCTTCCCGCAAGGATGATTTGATGCATTTGCGCTGGTTAGACCCTTATTTAGCTGGGAGGTCACTGAATGAAATCAACCGCGACTGTTTAACATCGCTGGTGCAAACCAAGCTGGAGCATGAAGTCAGCCCCGGAACGGTAAACCGGATGCTAGCATTGATCCGGTCTATCCTGAGGAAGGCTGCTTTAGAATGGGACTGGCTGGACAAGGTGCCGAAGTTTCGGCTGTTGCCGGAACCCAACCGGCGGATACGCTGGCTGACCCCTGAAGAAGCTCAGCGGTTGCTGGCGGAATTGCCGGATCACTTAGCTGCCATGGCGCGCTTTAGCCTGGAAACGGGCTTGAGGCAGGCCAATGTGACAGGGTTACAGTGGTCACAGGTTGATCTGACGCGGCGCTGCGCCTGGATACATCCCGACCAAGCCAAAGCACGGCGGGCGATTGCGGTGCCGTTGTCGAAAGAGGCGGTATTGATCATCCGTGAACAGGTGGGCAAGCATTGACACACGTTTTTACCTATCAGGGCAAACCGGTCATTCAAGTGAACACCAAGGCTTGGCGACAAGCGTTACGGCGGGCTGGCATCACCGATTTCCGCTGGCATGACTTACGCCACACCTGGGCATCCTGGCATGTGCAAGCGGGGACACCGTTGAATGTGCTGCAAGAGCTAGGAGGATGGGAATCGGCGGACATGGTGCGGCGTTATGGCCACCTGTCGAGCGACCATTTGGCCGGGTATGTGGATCGGTTAACCGCCTTTCAAGCGATCAAACCGGGACTGTCTAGCTACGATTTGGCTACGGTCAATAAAAAAGGGTCAGGAAATATTTCCTAACCCTTTGATTTTATGGAGCTGGCGATGGGACTCGAACCCGCGACCGGCTGATTACAAATCAGCTGCTCTACCAACTGAGCTACGCCAGCAAATCCGGTTATTATACACAACATTTTTGCTTTGACTAGCGTTTTAATAATGCTCGGTTTAGGGTTTTTCTTTACGAAACGGTTTATTCCGGCCTTTTTTGCCGTCGCCGCTTTTATAGGCAAATCCGGTGTATTTGGTTTTAAAAGCCTGTACTTTGCCGCCGCCGGAATCAACGGCGGTTTTGGGTTGCAACGTTGGCACGAGATGATGTTTGCCGTTGCCGATGAGGTCGCTTCGGCCCATGTCCTTCAAGGCTTCGCGCAACATCGGCCAGTTCTTGGGATCGTGATAACGCAAAAATGCTTTATGCAGGCGGCGTTGCTTGACGCTTTTAGGAATGTAAATATCCTCAGCCTTATTGTTAACCTTGTGCAAGGTGTCTTTACCGGAATGATACATCGCGGTGGCGATTGCCATCGGTGACGGCAAAAACGCCTGTACCTGATCTGCGCGGAAGCCGTTGCGTTTCAGCCAGAGCGCTAAATTAAGCATGTCATTGTCGGTTGTGCCGGGATGCGCGGCGATAAAATAGGGAATCAAATATTGCTCTTTTCCGGCTTCCTTGGAGAATTTGTCGAACATCTGCTTGAAGCGGTCATAACTGCCCATGCCTGGCTTCATCATTTTAGACAATGGCCCTTGCTCGGTATGTTCGGGTGCGATTTTCAGGTAACCGCCGACATGATGAGTGACCAGTTCCTTGACATACTCCGGCGATTCCACCGCCAGATCGTAGCGTAAGCCAGAGGCAATAAATATTTTCTTGATGCCCGGCAATGCTCTAGCGCGTTTATATAGCTTAATAAGCGAACTGTGATCGGTATTCAGATTGGGGCAAATGCCGGGATAAACGCAGGACGGCTTGCGGCAGGCCGTTTCTATCGTTTTATCCTTGCATGCCAGGCGATACATATTGGCGGTTGGTCCGCCGAGATCGGAGATATGACCGGTAAAATTCGGCGACGTGTCGCGAATTGCTTCAATTTCCTTGATGATTGAATCTTCCGAACGGCTTTGAATGATGCGGCCTTCGTGCTCGGTAATTGAGCAAAACGTGCAGCCGCCGAAACAGCCGCGCATGATGTTAACCGAATGCTGGATCATCTCGAATGCCGGAATATTGGCTTTGCCATACGAGGGGTGCGGCAAGCGCGAGTAGGGCAAATCGTACACGCCATCCATCTCTTTCGTTGTTAACGGCAGTGGCGGCGGGTTAACCCAGATTTGCCGGTCGCCGTGGCGCTGAATTAAGGTGCGGGCATTGCCGGGATTGGTTTCGCCGTGCATCACGCGCGAGGCGTGAGCGTATAGCACTGGGTCGTTGGCAACCGCAGCGTAATCCGGCAACCGGATGAGGGTTTGCAGCCGGTTAACCTTGAGCAGTTGGCGGTCGAAGCGGATGATATTTTCGTTTGCAGAGGTAGCAGAAGCTGTTTGTTCGCACACGGGCGCTTCCTGGTAAGGGCTTTGTACTGGAGTAATCACGCCGGGTTGATCGAAGTGAGTAGAATCCTTAACCAGCCAGCCTTCAGGTAAAGTTTTGCTGAAATGCACCGTGCCGCGGATGCCGGTCAGTTGGTCAACCGCTTCGCCATTGGCCAGACGATGGGCGATTTCAACAATCTGCCGCTCGGCATTGCCATACACCAGCAAGTCGGCCTTGGAATCCAGCAACACCGATTTGCGGACTTTATCCGACCAATAATCGTAATGGGCAATGCGGCGTAGACTGGCTTCAATACCGCCGATAATTACCGGTACGTTTTTATAAGCCTCGCGGCAACGGTGCGAATACACGTTAACGCAACGGTCAGGCCGCTTACCCGCTTCGCCGTTCGGCGTATAGGCATCGTTGGAGCGGATTTTTTTATCTGACGTATAACGGTTAACCATGGAATCCATGTTGCCGCCGGTCACGCCAAAAAACAGATTCGGTAGGCCTAACTGTTTAAAAGCTTCCGCCGATGTCCAATCCGGTTGCGAAATAATACCGACGCGAAATCCTTGGGCTTCTAGCAGCCGTCCAATCAACGCCATACCGAAACTGGGATGGTCGATGTAGGCATCGCCGGTCACCAGAATGATATCGCAAGAATCCCAGCCCAACACTTCCATTTCCGCGCGGCTCATCGGCAATACCGGCGCTACCCCGAAGCGTTTAGCCCAGTATTTGCGATAGCCGAATAAATCTGGCGGTTTTTGCGGTTCAAAAGCGGTCATTTGGTGACAACGGTATGGATACTGTAAGGATTATGCTTATTGAGGTCTTTCAAAAACACAGGGAATTCGATCCGGTAGTGCTCTTCGAGCAGTTTTGCCTTGTACTGGAGTTCTTTCAAATCGTGGCGGCCGGCTTTTTGGTTAAATGCCAAAAGAATAATATTGCCCCGATTACGTACCGGTAGAATTAAAACCTTATCGGCAAAAATATCTTGCAGCCAGTCTAAACAGGTTCTGTATACGCTAGTTTCCGTTCCCCAAAGGTTAACCAACATGATTCCATCCGGCGTTAACAGCGTTTTACAGGCGTCGAAGAAGGCAACGGAAGCAATCGATTGCGCCAAACCATCGACATCGAAAGCGTCGAGATAAATAACATCGTACTCTTCTCCGGCAGTTTGGGCTTGCTGGCGGATATACTCGCCGCCGTCGCCCACAATGATCTTTAGACGCGCATCCAAAGGTAGACCGAAGTGGCTGCGGGCGATTTTAACCACACTGTCCCGATACTCGACCGCCCTGATGCGGCAATCGGGGAAATGGTGCAACATATAACGCGTCAAGGAACCTCCGCCCAAACCGACGACCAGCGCTTTATCCACCTTATCTTTGAACAACAGCCAGCTGACCATCGCGCGGGCATAGGGCAATTGCAAGGTTTCCGGATCGTCCAGGTCGATGCTGCTCTGTTTGGCGGTGGAGCCGAAATGCAATGACCGGACGCCCTTGCTCTCGATTACTTCAAGGACGCCTTCATCGTCATGGTTTTGGTAAATCACCAAACCGTCGTACTTGTACATAGTGAATGCGTTGAGATTAAATTCAATTATAAATTATACCCTAGATTAACGGACTGCTTGGTTTAACCTGCTTAGCTTTCAGCGCTTTTAAGATGCGCAGCAATACGAGGTTAATTAGCCAAAAGAACGGTTTATACCCGGCTACCTCTGTAAGCCTTGCTATAGGTGGCTTGCAGGCGAAATATCAATTTTAAAATTGGCGATTAAATTCTTGATAAGCTATTGAATATTAATAACATCACCTCGATTATAAAATTCATACTTGCCAATGATGTATATTGTTAATAGATTTTGTATAGACATACATATTGTATGTTTTTGTTTTTATTTTCGTTTTTATCTTAGCACTTACCATCCTACCGAAATGATGGGAAAAACACTCGCTTATTTAAGGACTTCGACGGATAAGCAAGAGACCAATAACCAAAAACTTGAAATTCTCGAATTCGCCCGAAAAAAAGATTTAGAGGTTGACGATTTTATCGAACTCACGATCTTGTCCAGAAAATCGCCCAAACAACGATGCATTGAAGAACTGACCAACCGGTTCGATTCCGCTGACACACTCATCGTCACCGAACTAAGCCGACTGGGACGCAGTACCGCCGAAGTTATTGTACTGGTTAGTGCCTTGGTCGAAAAATCGATTCGGGTCATTATCCTGAAACAGAACCTGGAAATTCGCCAGCGCGAGATGAACTACAAGATTATCATTACCTGTTCTCGTTACTTGGCGAACTGGAACGTGAGCTGGTCAGTTCCCGCCCCAAGGAAGTCTTGACGGCAAAAAAGCCCAGGGGAAAATCCTTGGCAAAGCAGGTGCTATCCAAAAAGTAAATTCGATGCCCATCAGGAACGGATAAAAGAACTTCTTGGAATGGGTCTGTCGGTGCGGAAAATCGCCAGAGTCTTGGGCTATTCAAATCATATCGGGCTGAATGCTTGTATCAATAAGCGGCAGATAAAATCATCGGGCTAATGTTGATACATTAAGTGATATGTTGTAACGTATCAATTTTTTTGATAAACATTGGTTGTTTTATGAATTTAATCCCAGGGTCAGCTTTTACAGAATTGACTTCACCCACCCATAACCATGACAGTTGCCGTAACAAGGCAGTCAAAGCAGCGGATAAGCTCTGTGCGGAACGCGGTGTGCAGTTGACTCCGATTCGTCGTAAAACGCTCGAGTTGATCTGGAAGAGCCACAGAGCGGTCAAGGCTTATGATCTTCTCGACCAGATCAAACCGCTACAACAGTCGGTCAAACCCGCAACCGTCTACCGTGCTCTAGATTTTCTACTGGAACAAGGGCTGATCCATAGGGTGGAAAGCCTGAATGCCTTTATTGGCTGCACATGTTCCGAACGACAGCACGAACAATTGTTGTTGATTTGCCTTCGATGCCACGAAGTAGAAGAACGCCCCGGTAAGCTGGTAATGCAGGCGGTCAGCCAGGAACTTAGCCACGCGGGCTTCACGCCGTATCATAAAGCGATTGAAGTGCAAGGCATTTGCAAACATTGCAAGCAACCTGAGCCGAACGCGATGTAATAAGTCAGGCTAGAAAAGACAAATATTTAATTTCAGCGTAAATGTAACGATATAACATAGGTTACAAAATCAAAAGGCAACTACAATGCATAAAAAACTTATTTATCTCGCTGTTCCCATCAGTATGGTGATCTTACCTGCTTACGCAGAGGAAGAGTCCAGCGTAGAACTTGAACCCGTTTATGTTTACAGTACAGGTATTAAGCAAAGCACCACCAAATCGGCACGACCGGTCAACGTGCTGACTGGCGACGACTTATTCAGCAAAGTCGGCCAAACCCTGGGCGAGACCTTGCAGAATGAACTCGGCGTGACCAACCAATCATTTGGCGCGGGTGTGGGGTCGCCGGTAATTCGGGGCCAAGCGGGGCCACGGGTTAGGGTGATGCAGAACAGTTTGGGCAATAATGATGCCTCCAGCTTAAGCCCTGACCATCCTACCGGGGTTGATCCGGTCATCGCCGAACGGGTGGAAGTGTTGCGCGGGCCATCGACTTTGCTGTACGGCAACGGCGCAATCGGAGGCATCGTCAACGTCATCGACAACCGCATCCCGGAAGCCGTGCCGGATAAGCTGATCGGCGGTGCGGGCGAGCAGCGGTACGATTCCGCCACCAACGAATCCGCCAGCGCCTTAAAATTGGAAGCGGGAAAAGGTAATTTCGCTTTCCATGCCGACGGTTTTTACCGCGACCAAAACAACACCCATATCGGCGGCGTGGCAATTGACGAAGCCGCCGTGCGCCAGCACGACCCCAGTTTTAATGCGGTTGCGCCGGGTGAATTAATTAATACCAACGGCTTCATCGGCAACTCACAAGCACGTTCGCGTGGCGGTTCGGTCGGCGGCTCATTCATTAATGATAATGGTATGGTCGGCGCATCAGCCAACAAGTTGGAAAAGGTCTACGGCATTGCCCCAGATGGCCACGGTGAAGCACCGGTTACGGTAGACCTTAAGCAATCAAAATACGATTTCAAAGGCCAGCTAAACAAGCCTTTCGCCTTCGCCGAACAAGTCCGCATGAAATTCGGCTACACTGATTATAAGCACAACGAATTAGACGGCGGCGTGGTCGGTACGACCTTTACCAACGAATCCTTTGAGAGCCGGTTCGAGTTGGAACATAAGCCCATCGCCAACCTCAACGGCGTATTCGGCTTCCAGTCGGTCAACACCGTGTTTGAAGCCACGGGTGAAGAAGGCCAAATCGTGCCGAAATCGGACATCGAATCCTACGCCTTATTCGCGGTGGAATCATTCAAGCACCACAGTCTGACCTTCGATTTTGGTGCGCGGGCGGAACTGAACCAAATTTCGCCCAGTGGTGGCAATGATAAGTCTTACGTGCCAATCAGCGGCTCGGCCTCGGCCTTGTGGGACATCACCGACCAGCACCAAGTTAGCCTGGCCTTCACCCATTCCGAACGCGCCCCGCAAATCCAGGAACTGTTTTCGGACGGCTTCCACCATGCCACCCGCAGTTACGAACACGGCAATGCCGGATTAAAGAAAGAATTGTCGGAAAACCTGGACTTGGGCTACCGCTTCAACAGCCGTTGGGTGACTGCCGAATTCAACCTCTTCCACAATTGGGTGAGCAACTATATATTCCAGCAACGCTCGTCCGGCTTGTTGTTTGACGCAGCAAGCGGCAGTTTTGTCACCCCTGGCACTGATTGCGACGAGTGCTTCCCGCTATTGGACAGCAAACAACTGGATGCCACCTTCAAAGGTTTTGAAGTACAAGCGACCTTTCCGCTGATGCAAAACAACTACGGCGCAGTGGATTTGACCTTATTCGGCGACTACACCCGAGGTGAGTTCAGCAACGGCGCAGACGTACCCAGGATGCCGCCGCTGCGTTATGGCCTGCAACTCAGTTACGAGAAAAACGAGTGGTCGGCCAACGCCCGCCTAACCCGCGCCGAAGCCCAAACCAATCCCGGCGACAACGAAACGGCAACCGACAGCTATTTGCTGTTGAATGTCGGCGGCCAATATAAGCTGACCGACTTGCACGGCGCGGACATCATGCTGTTTGCCAAGGGCAAAAACTTGTTGAACGAAAACATCCGCAATTCCACGTCTTATTTGCGGAATTTTGCGCCGGAACCGGGACGGAGTGCTGAGATTGGGATAAGGCTTAGTTATTAATGCCAAACCCCTTGTCCCTTGAAAATAGCCGTCGTCATGTTAAACTAAACTAACTCAATTTAGTTTAATATGGCCTGCTATGAAAACCATCAACATCCACGAAGCAAAAACCCACCTTTCCCGCTTAGTCGAGCAGGCAGTTGCGGGCGAGCCGTTTATTATCGCCAAATCCGGAAAACCGCTGGTAAAAGTCTCCGCCTTAACCGCTACGGATAGCGACCAGATTCACCGGACAGGATTTTTGGCCGGAGCATTCACTGTGCCGGACGACTTCGACCGCATGGGGGAAGATGAAATAACCAAGCTGTTTAGCGGCAGTTAATGGATTTCCTGCTCGATACCCATTTGCTGTTATGGACGGCAAGTACGCCTGAGAACTTGTCGACTACCGCCCGTGAACTGATCGAGGGTACAGCCAATCACTTGTACTTTAGCCCTGCTTCGCTTTGGGAAATTGCCATCAAAAACAGCCTTGGCCGCCCTGATTTCCAAGTTGATGCGCGTTTGTTGCGCCGAGGGCTGCTGGATAACGGCTACAGCGAATTGCCCATCACCAGCGAACATGCCGTATTCCTGCCCAACCTGCCATCCTTGCACAAAGACCCTTTCGACCGCATCCTGATCGCCCAAGCGACGGTTGAGGGCATAACCTTGTTGACGGTTGATTCGGTGGTGGCGGGTTATCCTGGGGTGATTAGGAAAGTTTAAGTATTGCTTGAAGCATGATGGTTATAATTGCATTAGATTCCAATAGGTATCATCCGAGCTAACTGCTAAATATAATGCCGTTTCCGGCAGGGACGACCACCAGGGATGGAGCAGAGTAGGTCACATTGCCGCGTTAGCGGTTATGTGACAATTTGAGCATCTAATTGTCAGGTAGCGTACACGCAACCTGACCTACCTGCTATTCCGATAAATGCTCCGATGCTCGGCGCGGCATAAGGGATAAGGTGGTAGTTGTAGGTTGGGGTGAACTTGTGAACCCCAACAAATATAATGATCGGTGCCATGTTGGGGTTCGTACCTCACCCTAACCTACCGTGCTTTAATTGAGTGTAATCTTTCAGACTAGCGGATTAATCGGGAGACCCAGATTGAGAATTATTTTATTCGTTTTTATTTTGATTGGCGTTTTTACATTATTGGGTTGTGGACCAAATACCTATGGCATCGCTCGTAAAAACCCAGCCGAACTGAGGGTAGTCAATGATGTAGACCTCTGCTATTCGCAGCGATATTGGCGCAGCCCTAATCTGATGAATGAAATCAGTCGGCGAAACTTGGATTGCAACATACGCACGTCCCAACAATCCATTGCTAACCCCAGTCGAAGCCAAGGTGATGTAAGGCATCCTTTAAGCACCTCAACGGCAACGGGGTCAATTAACATTGGAAATATTCTTGATAACAGCAAAGTTGGCGGGTGTGGTTGTTTATTTGAATTTTCTAACTCAAATAACAGTGGCCTTTCGCCCAAATTTTTCTTCGCATCCGGACCCGATGGCGTGGCATGGATAAACATTAATGGCGCAGATGTTGAACTTCACCCGAAAGGAATCCGGATAAATCCGCAAGAGTTGGATATGGAAAAAAGCCGATTACCCAGTTATACCGGTAATGGCTATACGGTAACCACCAATTTTCGGAAAACCGAATCATGTCCGCCCGAACCCACTGAGTGCGAATTGGAATCATACAACGTAACAATCAATGTTGAGAAAGATGGCCTTCGGCAATCTGCCAAAGGAAAGGGACACTGTGGTTGTTAACTTGCCAAATCTAGTCTGACTTTAAAATAGCTTGATGAAGGACTTAAGCCTATCCAATTTTTATATTGCTAGAGATTGACTATGAAACAAAGAACAATCACTTTCGTATTTGCCTGTTTAACCGTAATGACAGCCTGTGGCCCTAATCCTTACAATATCGCACACATGACTCTCCGGGAGTTAGAGGTAGCCAGCGATTCTGATCTTTGCTTGGCTGCAAAAAGCCAATGGCAAACACCACAGTTAATGGATGAAATCGCGCAGCGAAATTTAAGTTGCACAGTAGGGCTAACTCAACAACGTCAGGTTGTTCCGTACGATGAATTTCCAACGATACAAAAACCTAAAAGCAACATTAGAAATATTGATTTTCGTAATTTTGAATATCCGATTACTCCTGATGATTACGAACTTTTCAAAACAAATTCTGTTAAGGTTAGCAATGGCAAATACGAGGTGGGCGATGAAAACGCTCCTTCTCCGCAAAATTTAGAATGGAAATCCTTCACGGTTGAAAAGCCGATCTATGGCGATTTGACCGGGGATGGTTTGGAAGAAGTTATAGTCCCCGTAACCATATCATGGGTTGGGGCTAACCCGGCCAATTCTTATCAGGAATTATTTTATATTTACAAAATGGAGGGTGACAAACCTAATCTGCTGGTTTCTCCCTTTATTAACTTTTACGAGGGCTATCAAGATATCGAAAATATAAACGATAGATGTGATGGCTGGATATGGTCAAGGAAAGCTAAGGAAATAAACAATCAACTCATCATATTCGAATTATTTGTTGCTGGCCGACAATGCGACGAAAAAGGCTTTGATGTGACGATGAAGTATAAATTTGACGGCAAACAATTAACACTTTCAGAAAGTCCTGACAAAAAACGCGCAAAACCTAAACCTAAAAACATATAGAATCCTAAAATTAAAAATATACGATTTAAAAATTTGATATTAAGGGGAATATATCACTATGAAATACTTCTTTATTTCCATTCCGGTGCTGATGACCATATTGTCCGGTTGTGTTCCGGTCATCCATCCCAAAAATAAAGTCCAGATTGATACGCTCTTAAAGTCCTGCACCCAGGCTAAGTATGACGACCAGACAGGCTTAATCCTCGGCATTGATAAGATTCGATGGGAAGATAAATTGGTCAATAACAGCATTAATTACTTGCCGAAATCCCAGAAGCGGATGTATGAACAACAGTTCACTGCCCAGCCAACCGATAAATTTTTGGTGTTTGACATTTATCTCCAAAATAATTCAAACCAACCTTTGATGTGGAAGCCTCAAAATGCCCCGGTTTTCCAACTGATCGATCAAAACGGCGCAAGGTATGCGGCCAGCGGTCAAAAACAAGGGAATCTCGATGATTTTTCGGCCAAAGTAATTTCGGGTAGCAGTCTTAATCCGCAAAGAATATTAAATGGTACCACTGCATTTGATGTGCCCACCATGGGTAATTATCAGCTTGAAGTGGCTATGGGTGTTCCTGCTGGAGGATGGAGCGTCCAGGCTGGCAGGGTCATTATGAAATGTATCGTTGATGTTCAACACTAAGCGGCAAAACCTAAAAATCGATAACAAAAAATTAGGGGAACGTATGTTACGTAGCATATTTTGTTGTTTGTTGCTTTTACTCAGCTCGGTAGGTTGGGGTGAGATACGAACCCCCACATAACAATGTTACATGTATTTGTTTGGGTTCACAAGTTCATCCGCAACCTACGATTTCCACCCATTACCCCTTATGCCGCGCCGAGCACTGGCGGTTTT
>DLHW01000068.1:37200-44890 GCA_002483425.1 Methylococcaceae bacterium UBA7658 | reverse complement strand
AATTCATTCCCGAATCAACACTACAAGTCCGGATGCTATTAAAGTTAGGGTGTAATTCCCCGCTATTTGATGGAGGGAGCCTACACCATAAGACGCGATCGCTGCGCCGACTTGGTGGGCGAAGCAAATCCAACCGAAAATCACCCCGGCATTTTGCTTGCCGATAACGACAGCAGAACCCATGATCAGTGATGGCTTTTACCCCATACCTATCCATCAACCGGCCAAGGAACGGCCCTGCCAACCCGAACAAAAACAGGTTGACCGCAATTGCGCCGCTGATGGTTTCCCTGTCNNATGATGCCGGGGATAGAACGAAGTGCAAAAGCGACGAACGGGCAAGCGAATGTTATGCCGCGACTTACCCGGCTTTTTGTCATCATGTGCTGGGCATACCCAGACACGACAACGAAGCCCGAAGATTTCATTATCCGGCTGACGAAATAATATCTCGTTTGTCAGAAGGCACTGGCATTCCATACCAACATTTAATTGAAATGACACCCATGCGCCTTATGAGAAGATTAGTAAAAGAAGCGGAGGTGTATTTGGCGGATCCTGAAAAATTCGCCGAGCAGCAGCTTAACAACCAAGTCTGATCTGAACAACTGAATATTCTGGAACTATAACGTTTCCTTTGCTAAGTATTCGAAGAATTGCCGAAAGCCCAAACACTGGCCAATATCCAGCGCTTGTTGTCTATGCAAGCCAGGTGAACAATTTTAATGCCAGATGAGCGAAACTAAGGCACCTAAAAAAATCTTATACCAAGCAATCCAGAACTAACAGAAAAGTGTGAAATATTACCTTTCTCATTGAAAAAATAAATTTTAAACTCCTTAGCGTATACGTTAAGGCATATGAGCATATCTGCCCGCCTTTATTGCGGATTTATGCCATAAGTTATAGCGGCAAACTAAGTCTGAATTAGATACTTTTGACCTGAGTATGCTGTATTTAAAGCCGTTGCATGAGATTAGGAGAGAAGAAATGGCTGAAAATGAAAAAACCGACCTATTCCAATTCGTTGCCCTGCGAGCCCCACAGAATGTGGCAGGAAAAAAACTGCGTCACGGGTATTTTTCTGATGACCAATTCGTTTTCACCAAATTCGGTGAGGAATCGAATGAAAACGGAGAAGTTGAAGAAATTGGGAAATTTTTTCGAAAACCCCGAAATATTTTTTCCATCGATAGCGCTTCCTTAGTTGGGCGCACCGTTTATAAGTATGTGTTTTGTAGCCAGGGTACAAACAACACCCCTGATCAAATCAGCAACCAAATAGCTCTTGAATTGATGGGATATTTCCCCTTTCGTTCTCCCAGGTGTGTAGTTAATCCTGGAGAGGAAGGCGGATCTGTATCCCCTGATACTTTGGTCGATGACCTGGATGCTAACTCTTACTATTGGGATGGCTTACACTATTTTATTATTCCCGAAAAGTTGGAAACGATCATGTCTGAGGAATGGTCTTTTCAACAAATAATCGACGCCAGAAAAGTCTTAACCAATGCACAAAAGGCATATGATCGTGAAGCCGTCTTTTCTAAACTGATCAAAATCTTTGGGAAAGTCTTTGAAAAAGAAGATTTATTGAAGGTTGTATATACCGCTGATGGAACAGTAGGTGCAGGCTATGCCGACCCACCTTTTGGACCTCTCCGTAGGCAGCTTTTTGAGCGGCTCTATAGGCTCTACATCGCTCGCAGATTAACCACTGTTAATCTGGAAGATACCATTTCAGGTTTACAGACTATGCATGCGATTGAATACATAGCCATCGATCATCTATTACACCGTATTTATAAGGGAACATCTGTTGCCGATGCAGTAAGTGATGATCTTTTAAAATTCATCAAAGACATTCATCCAGAATTGGCCGCTATAAAACTAAAAGCAAACCCAGCTAAGCCTTTTTACTTTATTAAAAACGAACAAGACCTGTCGTTCTTTTTAAGCGCCACCCCAATCATTCCACCCATCGTGGCCGAGCTGGGCTATTATGGCAAAGGCAAATTCAACACGATCAAGCCCTTTTTAGGAGATTTGAAGGTCGTTAAACAATGGCTCTTAGGCTACAAGGCAGGGGAAATTTCCCATATTCACAACATCATGGCGGGGGAGGAAAAAGTACGGGATCACCGCCATTTGGAAAAGACCGAAGATCGGTTTTCATTTTCCTCGGAAAATACCCAAAGCGTTCAATCGGAAAACCAAACCACAGACCGTTTCGAACTCAAACGCGAGGCCGACCGGGTCATTAAAACCGACATCAACCTCGGCGCCAATACCAATTTCACCTACAACGGGAGTACTGTCACGGCTACCGTGGGTGCTAATTTTTCCTTCGCCAATTCCGTGCAAGACACGCAAAAGGTCTCTTCCAACTTCGCCCAAGATGTCCTTAAAAAAGCCGTTACGAATATTCAATCCCGCACAACGGAAGAACGCTCAATCACCAAACTCTTCGAAACCGAGGAAAAGAACAACCACAAATTCACGAATACTGCTAAAGACGCAAACCACATATCGGGAATCTACCGGTGGTTGGACAAAAAATACCAAGCCCAGGTCTACAACTTCGGCAAGCGCTGGATGTTTGAATTTATTATTCCCGAGCCGGCGGCTTTTTTCGTCATGTCAAAGTTAAAGGCGGTGGAGTTTGATATGGAACTCCCTATCCGACCAGATAAACCCATACTTGAAAAGATTGTTCTTCCCGAAGTTACGGACATGGGTGCTACCAGTGGCAAATCAGTTTTAAGAGCAGACCTGATCGATAAAAGTAACTTCAACTTACTGAAATTAGAATATGATTTAGACGATACGTACCCAAGAGAATCCTTCTGGTTTCCATTCACGGATAAACAAAAAGGAGATAATAATCTTTTTGTTGATGTGTATACGAAAGGAGGAGATCAGAAGTGGACAAACTCCCGGTTTCGATCAATTGTTCCGGAAGGTTATGATGTTGATCAAATCAATTTTGTCGGAATGGTTTGGTATTTCGGTATCGGTGAAGCAGGGATACCCAACGGAGAACATTGGGAGTCAAATAAACTCCTTTTTAAGCTAAATGGCAACCAAATAAAAGAAGATACATTTGATAAGACGGGGCCAAATATCACTGAAAGGAGGGAGTTTAAGGAGATTGTTCCAGTGAACCCTCCTATTTCTTGCCAAAATAATGAGGCCATTTTAGACCTTAATTTTCAGGATTTGCGCGAGTTTACTCTTTCATGTTCCTTACATCTAAAAATTAATGGAGATTTTCTTCTAAATTTTCAATCGAAGGTTTTTAATAAAATTAAATTAATAGAACAAGCCAAGGTTGACAAATTAAATCAAGAAATCGAATTAACCTACAAAGCCGCTCTGTCCGAATACCACAATCGATTGGATGAATTGAAGGCCAAAACCGTAAACGACCTTCTACAAGGCCGGTCGGAAGCTTTCAACGCCCAGTTGATTAAGGAAGAGCTCAAACGCCATTGCATCAGCATGATCGCCAAGGAATTCGATATCAACCGCCTGGACGATGTTCTCTCCCGGCAGGATGCGATGCCAATGGAACCAGTAGGTGATCCTAATTCCACCGATCCGACGCAACATGCCACCACCATTGAATACCTTCGGTTTAGAGCCGGTGAGGAAAAAGTCGGTCAAGCACCCAACGAAACGCTTCAACCCTATGCGCGCTTTGAGACCAAAACCCAAAATGTGCAATTCCCCCGCATAGATATTGACAAAGCCAAAGAAAAAGGCCGCTACGTTCAATTCTTGGAGCAGGCGTTCGAGTGGCATCACATCGCCTACATGTTTTATCCCTACTTTTGGGCGCACGAAAGCAAATGGGTCAAAATGATGAACCGCCTGGATTATGTCGATAACAACTTGACGGAATTTTTAAAGGCCGGTTCTGCCCGCGTGTTGATTGCCGTCACGCCGGGGTACTACAACGCCGTCATGCATTTTCTCGCCACGCGGCAACCCTGGGACGGTGGCCCGGCCCCGGTGTTGGGCGATCCCCTTTACCTGCCGCTTTACGAGGAAATTCACAACCAACAAGACAACCTCCGCGGCGCCACCCCGGAAGGCGAACCCTGGCCGTTCGAACTGCCCACCTCTTTGGTTTATTTGCAAGACAGCAGCTCGCCAATTCCTGAAGATTTAAAAGAAAAACCTCCTAAAACAAATTAGGCTTAATCTTTTCGATTTGTATTTTATTACCTCTGGCATGTACAAAACCACTTCGGTACGACAATGATTACTAGCCAAAGATGCACCTATGACAACCGGTATTTCAATCGAAGTAGATGAGAAACAAAGAGGTGGCGATTCATCAACGCCTCCCTCCTTTGAAAAGTCGTCTGAAAGTGACTTGTTGAAAAGCATGAAGGAGGCTTACGTTGAGTTTTTTGAATCGAAGTTTGAATCTCAACTCCCCAAAGATTCTGCAAATACTCCCCTTTACCCACATTTCAAGGTTAGTATCGACGAACAGGAATATGATGTGATATTTGACTTTGAGTTTTATGGGTCTCTCTGTGATATCTACATCCTTGAAGGCTGGAGTGGTGTGTTGGCAATTCAAGAAAAAATAAAGGGAATTACCAAGCAAAACCCACAACAGTTATCTGGGGGAGTTCCTGACATTAGGTGGGAAGGGGCTCAACCAGAACATATGAATACTTGGATATTGGTTGAAGCGTTTTTTTCTTTTACGCAAAAAATGCTCGCTTTGCTGATTCGGGAAACGTTGATCAACATTGAGAGGCGAGTCGCCGAACAAATGATTCTCTATTTGAGCCTAGCAAATATTGAAATTCAAAAAGCTTATGGCCGCTACGGTATTAAACCCAAAGAAAAAAGGTCAGATAGTCTAACCAAAGGTCACGGCGGAAACGTTGAAATTACATATTCGATCGATGAAGAATCCTCAAAAGAACTTTATGCCCTTTTAAAACCTGCGGTCGACGAAAAAAATAAATACCATAAGACTTTAAGCGAACTAAATATTATTAACACTAAGATTATTAATGCGGAAAGTATTTCAAATTTTAGTCCTTATCCCAATTCAACCTACGAACCCGACATTGAGAAGAAAAAGACTCTCTCAAAACTTAAAGAAGAAAGCGAAAACTATTTGAAACAATTGAAGAGCCTCATCACTAACAAACACCCTCTTGCACTATTGATATTGGAGTCCATGAATGAAAAAACCACACAGACTGAAATGGAAAATCTTTTTGGAACCACTGTGAATGCGTTTCGTGAAGATTTCGAAAAATTTGGAAAAGAAATCGATCCTATGGGTTCACAAACTAACGCACTTTTACCTTTTAACCAAACCGGGAAAACGGACATAGATATTCAAAGCTTTAATGTCCCACCAAAAGGGATAGAAAAATTTGTTATGGAAGAAGCAGTGGAGAACGTTAAGAATCCGCAATTTTTACCGCTCCTAAGCGAAGAGACGCTTATCAGGATAATAGACAAGGAAATTATTCCTACCGACTCATTTGAATATGTCGTGAGTCATCACTATTTAATGGCGCTTATCCAAAAACTAGGTGAAATTGAAAAAAAAGAGAAGCGTTCGGAAGAAAATTGGAAAAACTTAGCGAAGACTTCCGCAGGACTTTCCTTGGCCTCACTGATGACGCCCCAGAGCGCACCGCTCGCCCCAGTGTTTCGGGTCGGCCAGGTGGTTGCTGATTTGGCTCTACTGGCACATACAATCAATTCTGTCACTGCATATCTTCGAAAGTACGATGAAAATGTAAGAAAAATATTGATTAGTCAGGATGGTTTTACCCCGGAAGTTATTATCGAGCTTGGAGAAATATTATCGCTTCGAAAAGAATTCTATGAAAATTTAACTGAAGATGTAATGTTAGAGTTGCTCAAAATGTTTGGACAGAATATACCGGTTCTAAAAACCAATCTACAGACCTACAACTATCTTTTGGATATTGACACTTTATTTGCTATTGGAATTACTGGTTAGGCACTTTCGAATAATGTCAAAACGTAAAAGAAAAGGAACTATAGAAAATTCTGCGAAAAAACTCGCCAATGCAAGAAAATTGTTTGAAGCTTTTAGGGAGTTTTTAGCAAAAACTAACTCAAGAATCAAGGCATCTCGCCCATCTATTCTCAAGTATATTATTTCTATCGATCGGCTTTCTGTCAGATTTGTCACACAATTTAAAAGCTTTATTGTAAATGATTCCTCATTGAAACAAAATTTGAAGCCGCTTTGGGATGCATTGGATAGGATAGGCATATCGAAAGAAGAGTTTTTTAAGCTGGTTGACCTAGAAAAAATTCTGAGAACAGAGTATATGCCTGGAGGAAAGGTAAATGAAGTCTTACTTTTTAANNTAAGAAATTTATGAAATTCCTTTCAGACCAGTATGCTGAACCGGCGATTGAAAAACTGATATTAGGTATTAAAGAGGCACTTGAAAACCCAAGATTTGATGCGAGTTGGAGAATATTAAATGCAAAAAATAATAAGTTAACCCTAAAAGATATCAATCAGCTAAAGAAATTACCCACAAAAGTTGCAACAGATTTTTTTACTGGCCAAACTGACCCAAAAGTTCAATACCTTGACGGCGCTTTGGTTAAATACGATTCTAAATCTGGAAAGCTTCTTATTGTGAATCCCTTACAATTCAAATCGCCGAGCAATGCTGGTGATTTGAGGGATCAAATTGCACAGACGGTTGAGAGGCTTAAAAAAGACCCGTTTATTAAATGTTTAATCGACGGAAAAGAAGTAACGATTAAAAGTGAAAATGTTTTTGTGCTGGCTGGTGAGAGTGTTGGGGTATTTTATGGAAATATCAACAAGTCATTTGATCCGGTAAATATGAAAGTTTACGGGCCGGACAATATGTTAGAAAAGATAGATGCTAAGCCAAAGTTTACAATGCCAGCAGACCCTAAGCTACAGAAAAATCATGACTTTGAGTTTTTTACTGCCCTTAAAGTCCAATATAAATCTGGACTGACCCCCAGGGATATTGAAAAGGTTCTGTTGCAAATGAAATTAGAATTTTTGAAAAGAAGACGTTGATCTGCTAAAAAATATTTGCCTTGCGATTTTCAACTACCGCCCTAAGAAATCCTGATTATGCAATAAGGCTGTAAGCCGGAACTGTTTCCGGATTCCAGCAAATAATCCTCGGCTTGATTTTCAAACCTCAAATTACATATCGCCGAAAATAACCAGCAGTATCATTCTTGCTGAAAGAACGACTATTTAATTACGCATTTTTCCGTATAACTTTCCTTTTTGAAAATGTAGAGTTCTTGTCACAATTTCAGTCATCCATGATAAATGCAATCTATTGGGCGTTTATGGAGGATATGATGAACATGCGAAGCAAAGCAGTTTTGAATACCGAACAAATTTTTGTTGCACAAACGAACATTTGCGCAACCGGTTTGTCAGTAATGTAAAAACAATAGCTTGCTAGCTGCACATCAGTGACGCATATCGATTTAGCTTTGTCGGCATGGAGTATGAAAATCGGCTGACATCAACTTAGAAAAATGACAGTCACCAATGAAAACCCGCCATATATGTACACTAAACACTGTCGTATAGCCAGTGTGTCCAGAAACATGCTTTATACGGTTTCCGCACATGCTAGTCGGTTACATGAGGGTGTCCAGT
>DLHW01000068.1:0-37175 GCA_002483425.1 Methylococcaceae bacterium UBA7658 | reverse complement strand
CCACGGCATTTGTTTGAAGACAAGGCCAGCAGCGCTCGTGATGACCGGATAGGTTTAAAGCAAGTGTTGGAGTTCGTTCGGGAAGGCGATTGCTTGGTTGTATGGAAACTGGATCGGTTGGGAAGATCGCTGACCCACTTATTTAAGCATTGTTACCGATTTGCAAAAGAGAAAANNACCACGACACCCCAAGGCGAATTTTTGTTCAACATATTTGGGTCCTTGGCACAATTTGAGCGAGCCTTGGCAAAAGAGCGAATTGTCGCCGGGTTAGCCGCCGCTAAAAAGCGTGGCCGCACTGGGGGCAGACCGATTGCTATCAGTAGCGAAAAACTGGCAGCAATCACCGAAGCGCTAAGCTCCGGTGCCAGTAAAGCTTCCGTGTGCCGAAACTTTGGAGTCAAAAGAACAACGCTTTACGAGGCCCTTAAACGTAAAGTTCCGTAACAGATTTTAAAATTTCGAGGATGGGCAATAATAGCCTTCTTCCATATGTAATAGTTTTAATATTGCAATAGCTTGTTCGGGACACGCATAAATAAGCGCGAAAGGGACAGGCACACCCGTTGTATAAAACTGAGCAATTCTAAAAGTCGTCTTAAGTGGTCTATCCTGTATTAACCAATCCAGGCATTGCCGAATTAGTTAAAACATAGACCACATAGTCGAGGCAAATCGAATTAATCCAGATTGTCGGTAACTGCGCCTAACGAAGCCGAACTCACCAACTTAGCGTATTTGGCCAAGACTCCTCGGGTATAACGCGGGGCTGGTTGCCGCCATTGTTCTAAGCGGCGGGCGATTTCGTGTTCATTAACGTGCAAAGTCAATTCCCGTTTTTCCGCATCTATGGTAATCCGGTCTCCGTTTTGCACGACGGCTAAAGTACCGCCGGCATAAGCTTCGGGCGTGATATGTCCGACCACAAAACCATGGGTGCCGCCGGAGAAACGGCCGTCTGTAATTAAGGCAACCTCTTTTCCCAAACCTTTACCCATGATGGCCGAAGTTGGCGACAGCATTTCCCGCATACCTGGCCCGCCTTTCGGCCCTTCGTAACGCACGACAATGACATCGCCCTTGACGATTTCGCCGTTCAGGATGGCTTGTAAAGCCTGTTCTTCGGCGTCATAAACTTTGGCTGAGCCGGTGAGGACCAAGCCTTCCTTGCCGGTAATCTTCGCCACCGCGCCTTCTACCGCCAAATTCCCGTATAAGACTACCAAATGACTGTCTTTTTTGATTGGGTTATCTAGGGGACGGATCATGTCTTGGCCTTCCGGATAGGGTTTAACGTCGGCTAGGTTGCCGGCCAAGGTCTTTCCCGTCACCGTTAAGCATTCGCCATGCAGCAAGCCACGATCCAACAGTTCTTTCATTAATGGCTGGATGCCGCCGATTTCGACCAGTTCCGCCATTTGGTAGCGTCCGCTGGGCTTTAAATCCGCCAGCATGGGGACATGCGCGCCGATCCGGTTGAAATCGTCCAGCGTTAAATCGACGTTGCAAGCGTTCGCCATGGCCAGTAAATGCAAGACCGCATTGGTCGAGCCGCCCAGCGCAATCACAACAGTGACGGCGTTTTCAAAGGCCGCTTTGGTCATGATGTCTTTGGGCTTGATATTCTTTTTGATGAGTTCCATTACAGCAGCGCCTGCGCGTTCGCAGTCCAGGCGTTTGTCTTCTGAAATCGCTGCTTGCGCGGAACTGTTCGGCATACTCATACCCAATGCTTCGATGGCCGACGCCATGGTGTTCGCGGTGTACATGCCGCCGCAGGAACCGGCGCCGGGGATGGCTTTGGCTTCGATTGCGGCGAGTTCGGCATCGTCGATTTTATTGTTGGCGCGCGCGCCGACGGCTTCAAACACGGATACGACATCCAGTTTTTTGTCGTTATGGCAGCCGGGCATTATGGTGCCGCCGTAGACGAAAATGGCCGGACGGTTAAGCCGCGATAAAGCTATCATACACCCCGGCATGTTTTTGTCGCAGCCGCCGATGGCGACAATGCCGTCGAAACCCTGGCAGCCGGCCACGGTTTCAATCGAATCGGCGATCACTTCGCGCGATACCAGCGAATATTTCATGCCTTCCGTACCCATCGAAATTCCGTCTGAAATGGTGATGGTATTGAAAATGACGGCCTTGCCGCTGGCGCTATTGACTCCGCGAGCAGCATCGTCGGCGAGCTTATTGATGTGCATGTTGCAGGGCGTGACCATGCTCCAGGTCGAAGCGATGCCGACTTGCGGTTTATTGAAGTCTTCGTTGGTAAAGCCGACTGCGTACAGCATGGCGCGGCTTGGGGCGCGTTCCATGCCGTCGACGATTTGTGACGAATAAGGCCGTATAGTGTTATCTTCGTTTCCAGACATGTTGTTTGTATTTTTAAGAATGAGAGATTATTGTAAGTTGGTTTAGCGGTCTAGAAACGATCCCAATCGCTTTTCCGGCTCCAACCCAGTTTAGGCAAAATGATGCCCATCAGTACACCCGCTAACGCCAGCATGCCGCCGTATAGAAACCAATCCTGTTTAGCGCCGTCTTTTAAGGCCGTATTTTCAAGTTTAAGTTGTTCGAGTTCGCGTTTGATGTTGACCACATCTTCTTGGAGTAAATCGCGTTCGTCTTTTAATTGAATTTGATTAGCAGCAGTACGCTTCAATTCGGTCAATTCGCGATCTAACCGGTCTCGTTCGACCGCTAACGATTGTTCCAACGGCGTACCCGGTGCAATGGAGGCTTTCAATTTAGCCAGCTCCGCTTTAAGCGAATTATTTTCGTTTTGAAGCGAACCTAGATTTGCGGCTATGGTTCCCGGCTGTGTTCGATTTGGCGGGGTCGCTACGGTATTGGTAGTAGCAATATAGCCTTGCAAGCCGTTCGTTAATTGAACATGAGAAAAACCGGTTTTATCGTTTTCATTCAATACTTCCACCGCCGTTCCTAAAGGAAGCAAACTCATAATCTTGCTTTTGGCGCTTTCTTTACTACGGAGCGGTATATCGAGATTATTGATGACATAAACCGTCTTGGCGTAACCGGCAGCGGACAACAGATAAAGCAGGAAAAACACATAACGTATTTTCACAATAGCCTCTATTAGATGAGAGTTTAACAGTGCAAATATAACCTTATTTGGCGCATAAAAGAAATTCCAGCAGCGCTTTTTGCGAGTGCAAGCGGTTTTCAGCCTCCGCGAAGACAACGCTTTGCGGCCCGTCGATAACCCCGGCGCTGACTTCTTCATCCCGGTGTGCGGGCAAGCAATGCATAAAAATCGCATCGGCATGAGCTGAAGCCATGATTTCAGCGTTGACTTGGTAGTCCTTAAAGGCGGCGCAGCGGAGTTTTTGCTCGCCTTCTTGTCCCATGCTGGCCCACACGTCGGTGACGATCAAGTCGGCATGTTTTGCTGCTGCTTTGGCGTTATCGAAAAACCGGACGCGTTCGCCTGCCGCGCTGGCTATATTTTTATCGGGCTGATAACCGTTTGGCGCTGCGATATTCAATTTAAAATCAAGCACGGTAGCGGCCTGAATATAGGAATGACACATGTTATTACCGTCTCCGATCCAAGCGGCAGTTTTACCTTGGATGTCGCCGCGGACTTCGAAAAAAGTTTGCATGTCAGCCAATAATTGGCAAGGGTGCTGTTCGTCGGTCAAGCCGTTAATCACCGGCACGGATGAGTGTTGTGCGAACGTTTCGACAGTTTCATGTTTGAAAGTACGCAGCATTATGCAATCGACCATGCTGGAAATGACTTTAGCGCTGTCCTCCAATGGTTCGCCACGGCCTAGCTGGGTGTCCCTAGACGATAGGAAAATAGCGTTGCCGCCGAAATGCGCCATGCCCGCTTCAAAGGAAATTCGGGTGCGGGTAGACGATTTTTCAAAAATCATCCCCAAGACTCGGCCTTTTAAGGGTTGATAGTCAGGGTCGCGATATTGTTTAAGTTCGGTCGCCCGGTTGATTAAACTGCGGAATTCGCTGCCGCTGATGTCGAGCAGGCTGATGAAATGTCTAGGCTGCATGGTCGCTTAAAGTTGAAAGTTTTGCTGTGAACTGTGCAATCAAGGTTGCTAGAGTTTCCACTAACTGCTTGATTTGCATATCGTCGATGATCAAGGGCGGTAACAAGCGGATAATTTTTTCTTGGGTGACATTAATCAGCAGGCCTTGCGCGAGCGCCATTTGCACGAGTTCGGAGCAAGGTTCATCCAATTCTATCCCAATCATTAACCCTTTGTAGCGGATTTCAATGATATGGGGGTTGCCCTGTAACTGTTTCGCAAGCCCTGTACTGATGGCATGGCCTTTGGTTTCCGCCGATGCGATTAAGTTATCGTTCTCTATAACGTCCAAGACGGCTAAGGCTGCGCTGCAAGCCAAAGGGTTGCCGCCAAAAGTGGACCCGTGATTACCGGCGGTGAGTATCGTCGCCGCTTTGCCTGCTGCCAGACATGCGCCAACCGGTACGCCGTTGCCGAGCGCTTTCGCCAAGGTGCAAACGTCCGGCAATAGGCCGTTATGCTGGTAAGCCAGAAATTTTCCGGTGCGGCCGATGCCGCTTTGGATTTCGTCCAGCATCATCAAAAGGTTGTGCCGGTCGCAAAGGGCGCGGATTTTATTCAGGTAATCGCTGGCGGGGATGTTAATGCCGCCTTCGCCCTGGATTGGTTCGACCAAGATGGCGACGATATTGGGATTTTGGCTGAGGGTAGATTCAATTGCGCCGATATTGTTGTAAGGTGCACGGATGAAGCCGTCGACCAAAGGTTCGAAGCCTTTTTGTATTTTGGCGTTGCCGGTGGCGCTGAGCGTCGCCAAGGTGCGCCCGTGGAAGCTTTTTTCGGTCACGATGACGGCGGGATTATCGATGCCGCGCTCGTGACCGAATTTGCGTGCAATTTTGATCGCCGCTTCATTGGCTTCCGCGCCGGAATTGCAGAAAAAAACGTTCTCCATTCCACTTAAGCTTATCAGCCGGTCGGCCAGTTGTTCTTGTACGCCGATGCGGTAAATATTGGAGGTGTGCAGCAATTTCTCGCTTTGTTTGCAGATTGCTCTGTGAACGGCAGGGTGGGCGTGGCCTAAGCCGCATACCGCGATGCCGGACAGGGCGTCGAGGTATTGCTTATTATTGTCGTCCCACAGCCAAGCGCCTTCGCCCCGCTCGAAGGTAACATCTAAACGCCCGTAGGTGGGCATCACATGACTCGTCATAATAATTACCTGCAAAAAAAGACAGTGCTCGGCTGCCCGTAAGAAAAAGGCTCGATTATAATTTTCAAAGAACTGAGAGGCAAGTCTATTATTATAGGATTTCCTGATTTCTTAATGATAAAATTAGCTCATTTTTATTAAATACGGAAATGGGTAATGAATGTAACCGAAAGAATTAAAGATCAACTCGAGAACAATCCTGTCGTTCTCTATATGAAGGGTACGCCGGATTTCCCGCAATGCGGTTTTTCCGGTCAGACGGTGCAAGTTTTGGATGCCTGCGGCGCCAAATATTCATATGTCAATATTTTTGAAGATCCGGAACTGCGCGAAGCTCTCAAGATTTATTCGAATTGGCCGACTTATCCGCAACTTTATATCTCTGGAGAACTGGTCGGCGGTTGCGACATCGTGACCGATTTATTCCAAAAAGGCGAGTTGAAAACGATGCTGAGCGCTGCTGGCGGAGTTTCCGAATAGTCCGTTGTTTTGCCGAGGGGAAGGTTACGGAATCAAGTTTCCGGCATGACCGCCAGCGATTCCAAATGCTTCCAGCGGTTGACGATGAGGCAAAACAGTTCGGCGGTTTTCTCAGCGTCGTAAAGGGCGGAATGGGCTTTTTGGTCGTCCCAATCGAGACCGGCGGATTGGATAATTTTCGATAGCACGGTTTGCTGGTAAGCCAAGCCGCCTAAGGTCGCAGTATCGAAAGAACTGAACGGATGAAACGGGCTGCGTTTAATTTTAGTCCGATGGATTGCGGCGTTCAGGAATGAAATGTCGAAGGCGGGATTATGTCCGACCAAGATAGCCCGTTTGCAATTGTTGCGTTTGATGGCTTTCGAGATGGGATTGAATAGCATTTGTAAAGCTTCCAGTTCCTCGACCGCCATACGGAACGGATGATGCGGATCGATGCCGTTGAATTTAAGCGCCGCTTCGTCCAGTTCGGCGTTTTTAAAAGGGATGACGTGCGTCGAATATCGTTCTGTAATGGCGAGTTCGCGGTTTGCGTCGAATTCGACGATGACGGCGGCAATTTCAAGCATTGCATGCTTTTTGGCGTTGAATCCGGCTGTTTCAATATCGACCACAACGGGAAGATAGCCTCTAAAGCGTTTGTCGAGAGGAATTGCGGTTGAGGTCATTGATAGTCGTGTGGATAAGCTAATGTGCAGGATGTTTTAGAAGGTCGATGATTATCTCGACTCAGTAGTATGTTAACCGCAGTTTCGATAAAACAAAAAAATAATAGTGAATTAGGGGCGTAAATAATGCGAAAGAAAAAACCAATGACACAAGTAATCGGCTTTGTGTTCTTTTCCTTATTATCGGGATGCGCTACAACCGGTAACGTGAGCGATCCGCTGGAAGGCTGGAACAGGGGCGTACAATCGTTTAATGATAGTTTTGACGATTATGCGATGAGGCCGGTCGCAAAGGGTTATCAATGGATCATGCCGGAATTCGCCGACCAAGGGGTGTCGAATTTTTTCAGCAATCTTAACGATATTGCAGTGACCATTAACGATTTATTGCAATTCAAAGTAGTCCAGACAGGTATGGACGGTTCGCGCTTTTTGGTCAATTCAACCGCTGGCTTAGGCGGTTTGTTCGACATCGCATCGATGATCGACTTGCCTAAACATCATGAAGATTTCGACCAAACCTTAGGCGTTTGGGGAGTGCCCGCAGGTCCTTATCTGGTGTTGCCCTTGCTTGGCCCCAGTTCGCCTAGAGGCATTGCCGGTTTGATCGGCGATGCGGCGGCTAATCCGGCGACTTATGTCGGTTTTGGGGCTTTCCCCGGCATGAGCAACGCCGTCGAAGCCGGTATCAGTAGCGGCATGTACATCGTTAACGCTATCGACAAACGCGCCGACATCCTTGCGGCCGAAAAGGTCGTCTCGGAAGCGGCTTCGGTGGATCGATACGAATTTATTAAGAATGCTTATTTTCAACGCCGGAATTATCTTGTCAATGACGGTAATATAACTGACGCCGATTTCGATATCGATAATTTGGAAGGCGGCAGTTTCGCACCGCTCGACCCGCACCCGAAATATTGATTGAATAGCCGTTGCGAGTCCGTTGAGTATTTAAACTTACAAAATTAAACTCCACGAAATTAAAAGGGGCAAACGCCCCTTGTTTTAGGCTGATCTAGTGAAAACCTATTCGTTCCGGCTGAAATAGAGCAAAATTCCCGCTAAACCGATTACTATTAACGGTACCGCGAAATAGCCGTGTTGCGGACTTTGCGTTTCGGGTCCGTTACTGTGAAAAATCGGATCGCTCGATTCGCTGTAAGGTTGGTCCTTTTTTACAGAATAGATTTCCGAAGCGAACGCCGATGAGATTCGTTTAACATTAACACTAACTTTATCTTCAAATACAGTCTCGAAAACAGGATTTGCAAAAACAGGCGAAGCATTTGCCAATATTATAAAAGTAAAAATAGGCAGCGTTTTATTTAACATATCATTTTCCTCGTTTAAGTTTTCGGTTAATTCTTTGTTAACTTAAATTAATACAAGCAAATCCAACATAACATGATTTTTAGGAAAGGCGATTTTTTGTAAATTTTTCACAATTATAAATCTGATTACCCTTTTTCAATTCTTTACTCAAGAGACCTCGAATGTCGATTAATAACCTCCACTAACTATGTTCATCGGCCCTCGTGTTTTGTCATAATAGCAGCTTTTAATACATCTAATTTTCCTTTGCATCATTCAATGCAACCCCAATTCGTTCACTTGAGGCTTCACACTGAGTTTTCCCTGGTCGATGGCATCGTCAGAATCAAACCATTGATAAAACGGTTGGCGGAGTTGAACATGCCCGCGATAGCGGTAACTGATCATGCCAATCTGTTTGCGCTGGTGAAGTTTTATAAAGCCGCGATAGGACAAGGCATTAAACCGATTACCGGAGCCGACGTGTTGATCTTTAATCCCGAAGAACCCACTTCACCGCACCGTTTAACGTTGCTGGCAAAGAACCATTCGGGATATGTCACCTTGATGGAGCTGCTTTCCAAGGCGTACCAGGAAGGCCAGCATCAAGGCGTACCGATGCTGAAACAGGAATGGATACAACAAGCCAACCATGCGGGCTTGATCGCTTTATCGGGCGCAATGCAGGGCGAGATTGGTAAGGCGTTACTGGCTGGCAATCATGATTTAGCAACAGACTTAGCCGGGCAGTGGGGCGCTTTGTTCGAGCAAAGTTTTTATCTCGAATTACAACGTACCGGTAAGGAGGAAGAAGAACGCTATATAACCACAGCCGTCGAACTAGCGCTTGCAACCGGCTTACCCGTAGTGGCGACCAATGATGTCCGGTTTTTGAAGCAAAGCGATTTTGCCGCCCATGAAGTGCGGGTTTGCATCAACCAAGGCCGGGTTTTGGACGATACCAGACGACCCAAGGATTATACCGATCAACAATATTTAAGGTCGGCAGAGGAAATGTTAGCATTATTCGCCGACATTCCCGAGGCGTTACAGAACACGGTCGAAATCGCCAAGCGCTGCAATTTGCAATTGAAACTGGGTGAAAACTATCTACCTGATTTTTCAGTGCCAGAAGACATGACTTTGTCAGAATTGATGGCCGTATCTGCCCGTCAAGGGCTTGAGGATCGGTTAGCACAGCATCCTGCGGCGGGTAAAGGTTCCACAGAAGAAAATCGAAAGGTTTATGACCGGCGCCTAGAAGACGAATTGCAGATGATTAGCCAAATGGGTTTTCCCGGTTATTTCATGATAGTCGCGGACTTCATCCAATGGGCAAAAAACAATTCGATTCCGGTCGGACCTGGCCGTGGTTCCGGCGCGGGTTCCCTGGTAGCTTACGCCCTGAAGATTACCGATCTCGATCCCATCGAATTCGATCTTCTGTTCGAGCGGTTTTTAAATCCGGAACGGATTTCCATGCCCGACTTCGATATCGATTTTTGCATGGACCGGCGCGACGAGGTAATCGATTACGTCGCCCGACATTACGGGCGTGACCATGTCGCCCAGATCATCACCTACGGCTCGATGGCGGCCAAGGCGGTGATTCGCGATGTCGGCAGGGTACAGGGCTTTCCTTACGGGTTTGTGGACGGGCTGGCCAAATTGATTCCGTTTGAGATTGGCATGACGCTGGAGAAAGCCTTGGAGGACAGCGCTGAGCTCAAACAGAAATATCAAGACGATGAAGAGGTCAGAAACTTGGTCGATATGGCCAAGGCGTTGGAGGGCATTGCCCGGAATGCGGGAAAACATGCTGGCGGCGTGGTCATTTCCCCCACCAAACTGACCGATTTTACGCCGTTGTATTGCGAGCAAGGCGGCGGCAACTTGGTCACCCAGTTCGACAAAGACGACGTGGAAGCGGTCGGGCTGGTCAAATTCGATTTCCTAGGTCTTCGCACACTTACGATCATTGATTGGGCATTGCAAATAATAAATTCAAGACCGCAGCGAGCCGGTTTGCCATCGATCGATATCGGCACTATTTCAAGGGATGACGCTAAGACTTATGAACTGTTGAAAAAAGGCCAGACAACCGCGGTGTTTCAGTTGGAATCGCGCGGTATGAAGGAGCTTATCAAAAAACTCAAGCCGGATTGTTTCGACGACATTATCGCGCTGGTAGCATTGTTCCGCCCTGGACCGTTGGAGTCGGGCATGGTGGACGATTACATCCGGGTAAAACACGGCGCCGATGCCGAATACGCCCATCCTTTACTGGAGCCGATTTTAAAGCCGACCAACGGCGTTATCCTGTACCAAGAACAAGTGATGCAAATCGCCAGGGAACTGGCAAGTTACACGCTGGGCGGCGCAGATATGTTGCGGCGGGCGATGGGCAAGAAAAAACCGGAAGAAATGGCGAAACAGCGGGAAATCTTTACCACCGGGGCGGTCGCTAACCAGGTTGAAGAAAAAATCGCCACCTATGTGTTCGATTTAATGGAAAAATTTGCCGGTTACGGTTTCAACAAATCGCACTCCGCGGCCTATGCGCTGGTAGCTTATCAGACTGCCTGGCTTAAAACTCATTTTCCGGCGGCCTTCATGTCGGCGGTGTTATCCTCGGATATGGACAATACCGATAAGGTGGTGACGTTGATTGAAGAGTGCAGGCTGATGGAGCTAGAAATATGCCCGCCCAATATTAATGTTTCCAACTACCGTTTTACCATCAACGATGATGAGCATATCGTCTACGGGTTAGGCGCTATCAAAGGAGTGGGCGAGTCCGCCATTGAAGAAATTCTCAAGGAACGTGCGGAACAGGGAACTTTTCTCGGACTGTACGACTTATGTAAACGAGTCGATTTGCGAAAAGTCAACCGCCGAGTATTGGAAGCATTGTGCCGGGCAGGCGCATTCGACATTTTCGATTCTAACCGCGCCGGTCATTTGACCGAATTACCGACCATCGTCAAAGTCGCCGAGCAACATGGCAAAATGGCGGAAGCCGGTCAGAACGATTTATTCGGTTTAGGCGGGGGTGCAAAAGAAATTGAAGAAAAAGCTGAAGTTTACACCACCAACGTTGAGCCTTGGACTGAACAGGAACGGTTAAATGCCGAAAAAATGACCTTAGGCTTGTTTCTGACCGGACACCCGATTTCCCAATACGAGGCGGAAATCAGGCAGTTTACAAGAGGCACGATAGCCGAACTGTTATCCGAAGTGGAACGCTCGAAGGGACGGATGGAAGCGCGTGTGGCGGGCTTGGTCGTGGAGATCCGGACACGGCAGACCAAACAAGGTAAAACGATGGGTTTTGCCACCCTTGACGACCGCACCGGACGCCTTGAAATCGCTATGTTCGGCGATAAATACGAAACTTACCGTAGCATTTTCTCCCGTGACGCTTTATTAGTTGCCGAAGGCGCGTTATCGGTGGACGACTATACCAACAGCCTTAGGCTCACAGTAGATACGCTTTATACAATGGATCAGGCTAGGGAACAGTTTTCGAAAGGATTGAAAATGCACTGGCATACCAATGGATGTACACCAGAAAACACAACATTCATGCAGGAATTACAAAACGTCCTGCAAGTATTTAGGGGTGGCTCTTGTCCGGTGACCATTGATTATACTTGCCATGAAGGCAAAGCAAGTCTTCAATTGGGTGATGGCTGGCGGGTTCACCCATCGGATGATCTATTGATAAGGCTGAACAGACTGTTTGGAATCAGCCGAGTTGAGGTATATTACAGATAAGCGATAGCATTCAGAAATGCCGTATTGAAATTTCGAATCGATCAAACCAAAGTAAGCGGTTTTTAACAATTTACCTTTGGGAGATAATAAAAAGAGAGTTACGAAATTAAAATTTCTACGGACGAATATACCGAATAGCTAAATAAGGATTGTTTGTTAAATTCGAGATCAACAACACCATATTTCAGAAAAAGCCTTATTGATTATCTAGGTAACTCAGAAAAACCCATCAAATACTCATCGACCGCACGGGCGGCTTGCCTGCCTTCGCGGATAGCCCATACCACCAGGGATTGCCCGCGCCGTCCGTCGCCGGCGGCAAAAACTTTATCGATTGATGTTTGGTATTGCTGTTCGTTGGCTTTGATATTGCCGCGCGGGTCGCGTTCGACGCCGAGTTCTTGCAATAAGCCTTCATGCACAGGATGTACGAAACCCATCGCCAATAAGACTAAATCGGCTTTTAACGTAAACGCGCTGCCTGGCTTTTCGCTCATTTTCCATTGGCCGTTTTCTTGTTTCCATTCCACTTGGATGGCGTTGAGCTGGGAAACTTTGCCATCACTCCCTGTTACGCTAGTGGTGTTTACGCTCCAGTGCCGGTCACAACCTTCTTCTTGCGAGGAAGAAGTCCGTAGTTTATTAGGCCACATTGGCCAAGTCATTAATTTATTCTCTTTTTCTGGCGGCTTCGGCAAAATTTCGATCTGGGTGACTGATTGCGCGCCTTGGCGGATGGAGGTGCCGATGCAATCGGATCCAGTATCGCCGCCGCCGATGACGACGACATGCTTGCCTTTCGCGCTGATTGCAAAATCATTTGGAACGGTATCGCCCGCATTACGCTTATTTTGCTGGCGCAAGAAATCCATTGCGAAGTGAACGCCGACAAGCTCGGCACGGCCAGGGACTTCGAGATCGCGGGGTTTTTCGGAGCCGATAGCCAAAACTACGGCGTCGAAATCATTGAGTAAGGTCTTAGCACCGATATTGCCGCCGATATGGCTATTTGGCCGGAACTTGACGCCTTCCGCTTGCATTTGGGCGATGCGTCTATCGATCAGGTGTTTTTCCATCTTAAAATCGGGAATTCCGTAACGAAGCAATCCACCGATACGATCATTCTTCTCGTAGACGACCACGTCGTGTCCAGCGCGGGCAAGCTGTTGCGCGCAAGCCAAACCCGACGGACCCGAACCAATCACCGCTACGCGTTTGCCGGTTTTTTGCGGCGGAATTTGTGGCCTAATCCAGCCCATCGACCAGCCTTTATCGACGATAGAACACTCAATCGACTTAATGGTGACTGGCTGGTCGGTCAGATTCAAGGTACAGGCCGCTTCGCATGGGGCAGGGCAGATACGTCCGGTAAATTCAGGAAAATTGTTGGTGCTGTGTAATATCGCCAGCGCATTTTCCCAGTTGCCCCGGTGCACCATCTCATTCCAGTCGGGAATAATGTTGTTGATTGGGCAGCCGTTATGGCAATAAGGGATACCGCAATCCATGCAACGCGCGCCTTGTAAAGACATATCGGCGTCGGATGGAACGATGACGAACTCGCGGTAATGTTTAATGCGCTCTGCGGCGGGCGCATATTTTCTGTCTGTGCGAGGAATTTCCATAAACCCGGTTGGTTTACCCATTTTTTGTACCTATTGTTTGTGGCGACGGCTATGCGGAAGCGGAAACTTGCATGGCTTCGATTTGTTTCAGTGCTTCACGATAGTCAACCGGCATGACTTTAATGAATTTAGGGAGAAAATCATCCCAGTTTTCTAAAATCTGTTTTGCACGTTGGCTATCCGTGTAGTGCATGTGATTCATAATTAGCCGTTTTAACCTGGAAGCGTCGTTACGGCTCATATTCGTCATAATTTTGATGCGGCCGGACGTTTCCATATCGCCGCCTTGATGGGCTATTTCCTCTAATTTCTCATCTTCCGCCGGGATAGGTTCCAATTCGACCATCGCCATATTGCAGCGCTTGTCGAATTCGTTAGTTTCATCTAAGACATACGCAATACCGCCCGACATGCCCGCAGCAAAATTGCGGCCTGTTTTCCCCAAAACGACAACCACGCCGCCCGTCATGTATTCGCAACCGTGGTCGCCCACGCCTTCGACGACAGCGATCGCACCCGAATTACGAACGGCAAAGCGTTCGCCGGCGACGCCGTTGAAATAACACTCGCCGCTGATTGCGCCGTACAGTACGGTATTGCCGACAATGATATTTTCGATCGGGTTGAGTTTGGATTCCTTCGGCGGCAAAATGGCGATTCGTCCGCCGCTCATGCCCTTGCCGACATAATCGTTGCCGTCGCCTTCCAGTTCTATACTAATACCTTGTGCTAAAAACGCGCCGAAACTCTGTCCGGCGGTGCCTTTGACATGGATTGCGATAGTGTCGTCCGGCAAGCCTTTATGTCCGTAACGTTTGGCAACCTCGCCCGACAACATAGCGCCAAACGTCCGGTTGATATTGCGGATCGAGATATCGATTTGCACCGGTTTTCCGCTTTCCAGCGCAGGCTTGGCTTGTTTAATAAGCTCATGATCGAGGGCGGTAGCCAAACCGTGATCTTGCGTTTCGATTTGATAGACGGCCGTGTCGCTATCGACTTCGGGCTTGTAAAAAATACGGCTAAAATCCAAGCCTTGCGCTTTCCAATGAGCAAGCGCTGTTTGCATATTGAGCTTGTCCGACCGTCCTATCATTTCGCTGATAGTGCGGAATCCCAATTTAGCCATCCAGCGGCGGACATCCTCGGCAACCAGGAAAAAGTAATTGACGACATGTTCCGGTTGTCCAGTAAACCTTTTCCTCAATTCAGGATCTTGCGTAGCGACACCGACCGGGCAGGTATTGAGATGACATTTGCGCATCATGATACAACCCGAAACGATCAGCGGTGCGGTTGCAAAACCGAATTCGTCAGCGCCCAATAAAGCCCCGATCACCACGTCGCGGCCGGTGCGCAAGCCGCCGTCAACTTGCACGGCAATACGTCCGCGTAATTTATTAAGCACCAGCGTTTGATGCGTTTCGGCGAGGCCAATTTCCCAAGGTAAACCGGCGTGTTTGATGGAAGTCATCGGGCTTGCGCCGGTACCGCCGTCATAACCGGCGATAGTGACATGATCGGCATGCGCTTTGGAAACGCCCGCCGCAACTGTGCCGACCCCGACTTCGGACACCAGCTTGACGCTGATACGGGCGGATGGATTAACATTCTTTAAATCGTGGATTAGCTGCGCCAAATCTTCGATAGAGTAGATGTCATGGTGCGGGGGCGGGGAGATCAGTCCCACGCCTTGTGTTGAGTGGCGAACCTTGGCGATAACCGCATCCACTTTGTGACCCGGCAATTGTCCGCCTTCGCCGGGTTTAGCACCCTGGCTGATTTTGATTTGGATATCGTCGGCATTGACCAGGTATTCGGTCGTCACGCCGAATCGTCCGGAAGCGACTTGTTTGATTGCCGAACGCATGGAGTCGCCGTTCGGCAACGGTTTGAAGCGTTCCGGCAATTCGCCGCCTTCGCCGGTGTTCGATTTCCCGCCGATGCGGTTCATCGCAATGGCCAGCGTGGTATGTGCTTCGTAAGAAATCGAACCGAACGACATCGCGCCGGTCGCAAAACGTTTGACGATTTCAGAGGCTGGTTCGACTTCGTCCAGAGGAACGGGATTCTCCGCTTCCTTAAATCGCATCAAGCCGCGTAAAGTCAGTAATGCCTCGTTTTGTTCGTCGATCAAACGGCAAAATTCGTCGTACATTTCTCGGCTATTGCTGCGGGTAGCATGTTGCAATTTGCTGATGGAGGCAGGCGTCCAGGCGTGGGCTTCGCCGCGGACACGGTAGGCGTATTCGCCGCCGGCATCCAGCGCGTCTTTCAAAACCGGCGCATTACCGAAAGCCAACCGGTGGCGGCGGACGGTTTCTTCACTCACTTCAGGCAAGCCGGCGCCTTCGGTTGTACTCGTCGTGCCGGTAAAATACTTTTCCAAGAAAGGTTCCGACAAACCGATGGCGTTGAAAATTTGCGCGCCGCAATAAGATTGGTAAGTCGAAATTCCCATTTTGGACATGACTTTCAACAAGCCCTTGGACACGGCTTTAACGTATTTTTTGTGCGCCTCGTATTCGGTCAATCCCGAAATTTTTTCGCATAAATTAGAAAGCGTATCAAAAGCCAGATAAGGGTTGATTGCTTCCGCACCGAAGCCGGCAAGCAAGCAAAAATGCTGGACCTCCCTGGCCTCGCCGGTTTCGATAACCAAACCGACTTTTGTGCGCAAGCCTTCGCACGTCAAGAAATGATGTACGGCGGAAGTTGCCAATAATGCAGGAATGGCGATATGGGTTGAGTCCATGTCGCGGTCGGACAGCGCAAGGATATTGTTGCCGTCTTCCACAGCGTGTTTCGCCGCTTGACAGAGCCTATCTAAAGCGCTCTTCATGCCGCTTGCGCCCATGTCGCTTGGGTAACATAAACTGAGTGTTTTGGTCTTAAATGCGCCGCCGGTGCGCGCCTCGATACGGCGGATTTTTTCCAAGTCCTGATTTGTTAGGATGGGTTGTTCAACCTCCAGGCGCATGTGTGTGCCGCCTTCGTCCAGCCCGAGTAAGTTTGGTCTTGGACCGATGAATGAAACCAGCGACATCACCAGCTCTTCCCGGATCGGGTCGATTGCAGGGTTGGTGACTTGAGCAAAGCCTTGTTTGAAATAATCGTACAACAACCGGGGCCGTTTAGAAAGCACGGCGAGCGCGGCGTCGATGCCCATCGAGCTAATGGCCTCCTGTCCTGTCAGGGCCATCGGTTTCATTAAGAATTCGATGTCTTCCTGCGTGTAGCCGAATGCTTGTTGCCGATCCAGCAAAGTACGGGCGTCGGGGGCCATGGCGGCGACTTCCGGCGGCATTTTGGCTAGATGTATCTGGGTTTTGCTGAGCCAGTCGGAATACGGCTGGGCGTTCGCCAGTTGGGCTTTAAGTTCGGCGTCGTCGATAATCCGGCCTTGTTCGGTATCGATTAACAGCATTTTACCGGGTTGCAAGCGCCATTTTTTGATGATCTTGTGTTGCGGCACCTCAATGACGCCCATTTCCGACGCCATAATAACGAAATCGTCGTCGGTAACCAGATAACGGGCAGGGCGCAAACCGTTCCGGTCCAAGGTTGCCCCGATTTGGCGTCCGTCGGTGAAGGCTACGGCTGCGGGGCCGTCCCAAGGTTCCATCAAGGCGGCGTTGTATTCGTAAAACGCGCGCTGATTTTCATTCATTAAGTCGTTGCCAGCCCAAGCTTCGGGAATCAGCAACATCATGGCGTGAGCCATGGAATAACCACCGGCAACCAACAGTTCCAAGGCATTGTCGAAAGAGGCGGAATCAGATTGTCCTTCGGCAATCAGCGGCCATAATTTGTGAATATCGTCGCCTAGCACAGAGGATGCTATGGAATGGCGTCTTGCCGCCATCCAGTTTACGTTGCCGGTCAAGGTATTAATCTCGCCGTTATGCGCGATCATGCGGAACGGATGAGCCAAATCCCAGGTTGGGAAGGTATTGGTGGAGAATCGTTGGTGGACTAACGCCAAGGCGCTGGTCATCCGTTCGTCCGCCAAATCGGGATAAAACGTGCCGACTTGGTTAGCGAGCAGCATGCCTTTGTAAACAATCGTCCGTGACGATAAAGAAGGCAAGTAGAAAGCATGACCGCTATCCAGTTTTAAGTCGCGGACGGCATTTTCGACCTGTTTTCGGATAACAAATAGCTTGCGCTCGAAGGTATCTTGATCCGGACAATTTGCGCCCCGGCCAATAAAAATTTGCCGGATAAAAGGTTCGACGGGCTTAACCGAATAACCGAGATCGCTGTTGTCAACCGGAACATCCCGCCAGCCGAGCAAAACAGCGTTTTCTTGGATGGTAATTTTTTCCAGCAAACCTTCGCAAGCCGTCCGATCTGCTTCGTTGCGCGGCAGGAATACCATGCCGACAGCGTATTCTCCGGATTCCGGTAGGGAAATTCCCAACTTACTGCATTCGGGCTGGAAAAACGCATCCGGCATTTGCAACAAAATACCCGCGCCGTCGCCAGCGCACGGATCGGCGCCGACAGCGCCCCGGTGAGTTAAATTTTCAAGTAAATCCAATCCTTGACGCACAATCGCATGGCTTTTGTGACCTTTTATATGAACGATGAAACCAACACCGCAGGCATCGTGTTCGTTGCGCGGATCATATAAACCTTGTCTTGGCGGTAAATTACTTTGACTCATGAATACCTCGAAAGTATGTTGATCTAAGGGCTCAAACGTCCTTATACACCCTTTATTCCGCACAATCAGCTGCCTTTTCTGCAAAGGCTGCTATGCGGCAAAACCACTAAATTATACGGATGTGAGCCATCATTGTCACGTCCCTTTTGTGATTCAATATCTTCCTTAGCTGTTTAAGGTGTCTTGCGGTCTCCTTTAAAAATTAGCAAATAATTTGTGGTATCTTTACAAAATAAAAGCTACAAATGGTCGCTGGAAGACCTAAGCCAATCAGTTTTTCAGCTTATTTTTATTCAGCAACTTCTTCGCAAGACGTATGTAATTACAAGTTAACCATCTATGAATCAGAATTTTGACGTAATTGTTGTGGGCGGCGGTATGGTCGGTGCGGCAGTGGCTTGCGCCCTGGGAAACAGCCCTTTGAAGGTGGCGGTGATTGAAAGTGCGCCGCCGCAGCCTTTTTCGCCGGAGCAGCCGCACGATTTAAGGGTGTCCGCGCTGAGCATTGCTTCCAAGAAAATCCTCGAAACCGTCGGCGCTTGGCAAGGAATAGAAAGTCGCAGATATTGCCCGTTCCGACGGATGCGTGTTTGGGAAACGGCAGGCGACACCGAATTTTGCAGCGACGACATTAAATATCCGCAGCTTGGGTATATTGTCGAAAACCGGATAATTCAGCTGGCATTGCTGGATCGCCTTGCCGATTTCGAGAATATCACGCTCGTTTCACCGGCTCATATCAAGAAAATTGCTTATGCACCCGGAAAAACCAGCGAAATAACGCTCGAAGACGGCCAGGTGTTGTCGGCTGAACTGCTAGTTGCCGCGGACGGCGGTCAATCGAGAGTAAGACAGACCGTCGGCATCGGCGTAACAAGCTGGGATTACAAACAACATGCCTTGGTGATTTACATTGAGACCGGTTACGGTCAGCAAGACATCACATGGCAGCGCTTTACACCGGATGGGCCGCAAGCGTTTTTGCCGTTGCCGGGCAACTACGGCTCGATAGTCTGGTACCAGTCGCCGGACGAGGTCAATCGTTTGAAAACCTTGCCGGCTGAGGAATTAAGGCATGAATTGACGGCGTCGTTCCCGCCGGAACTCGGGCAAGTCGAACAGGTACTAGGTACGGCAAGTTTTCCTTTAAAACGTCAGCATGCCCAATCGTACTGCAAACCGGGCGCCGTTTTGGTGGGCGATGCAGCTCACATGATCAATCCCTTGGCCGGGCAGGGGGTGAATATCGGGCTGCTGGACGCCGCCGCTTTGGGTGAGGTGTTAATGGATGCCGTCAGACAAGGCCGCGATTTCAGCGAATTGACCGTATTGCAGCGTTACGAAAAAATGCGCCGTAATGAAAACCTGAAAATGATGACAGTCATGGATGCTTTTTATCAGGTATTCAGCAATGAATTACTGCCTATCAAGATCTTGCGGAATTTAGGGCTTGGCCTCGCCGAACGGGTTTTACCCGCCAAAAACATGGTAATGCGTAGCGCGATGGGGCTGGAAGGTAAGCTACCTAAACTCGCCCGCGGCGAACCGATCATTTGACCGTATTGGTTGGCTTCTTGGCTTTGATGTTGTCTAAGACATAAATTAGTTCTTCCCGCAGCTTTTCCTGTCTGCTAGGATCCGACAGGGGTTGCAGTTGCAAGTCGGTGATCGAAAACATGTCTTCGACCCGGCTTCCGATCGTCGTAATCCTTGCGCTATGCAGGTTGATATCATGTTTATTAAAGACACGGCCGACCTTGGAAAGTAACCCCGAACGATCGGTTGTAATCAATTCCAGGATAGTCATATTATTCAGAATATCGGAATGGAATTTGATATTGGTGGGGATAGGGAAGTGCTTGGCTTGCCTGGATTGGCGATGGATATTTTTATGCTCCTTGACTTCCTGGTTTTGCAAGTTGGTACGCAACGAATTGCAGATGTGGGATATGCGATAGGACTCGTTGATCGGCTCGCCCGATTGTTCCAGCACTTGGAAACTGTTCAGGACGTAGTCGTTGTTCGTGGTCATGATCCTGGCGTCTAGGATGGTCAACCCTAGTTGGTCGAGGGTCGCCGTGCTGATCGAAAAAATAGCGCCGACGTTTTTAGCGTAAACGAAAACCTCAGCGCTACCCCGCCGGGTTTGCGAACGCAACAACACCAAAGGCAGTTCCGACTCGCTGGCCGATGTAATGGCTGAAGTATGCCAAACGATTTCATCGATGGAATAGCGCAAAAAATATTCTTCGTTGACGTGTTGCCATAATTTTTCCAGTTCAACTTCGGTGAAACCGAGCCTGACAAGCTCGTCGTTGGCTTCCTTTTTGTGTTCAAGGATGCGGTCTTTGAGCGCCAGCGGATTCTGCAAGCCTCTCCTCAATGCGTTATGCGACGCCGAATATAAGTCCCTCAGCAGTGAATCCTTCCAGGAATTCCATAACTCCGGGTTGGTTGCGCGGATATCGGCAACGGTCAGCAGATACAGGTGATTAAGGTATTCGATGCTGCCGACTTTCTGGGCAAAACTATGAATAACGTCCGGGTCGCCGATGTCTTTGCGCTGGGCGGTCATCGACATGATCAAGTGGTGCCGCACCAGCCAAGTAACGAGTTTACTGTCGTGCGAGGAAAAATTGTGCTGACGGCAAAAATCCCTGGTTATATCTTCCCCAATGATCGAATGGTCGCCGTTCCGGCCTTTGGCTATATCGTGGAAAAGCGCTGAAATATATAAAATTTCCGGCTTGTCGATCAACGCAAATACATCGCTGCAAAAAGGCAGTTCCCCGTGGTGTTTGTCGAGTGAGAAACGCCGCAAGTTACGGATAACGAAAAGCGTATGTTCGTCAACGGTATAGATATGGAACAAATCGTATTGCATCCGGGCGACAATGTTGGCGAAATTAGGCAAGTAGGCCGCCAGGACGCCGTAGCGGTTCATTCGCCTCAACTCGGTGGTGATGCCGTGCGATTGCCGGAAAAGCTCCATAAACAAGTGGTTGGCGGCCTTATTTTGACGGAAGGCGTCATCGATAAGGTGCAGGTTTTTCCGGATTAGCCTTATCGTGGTAGCCCGGACGCCTTTCAGCGAAGCATTTTTTTGCAATATTAAAAAAATTTCGAGCAACGCTAAAGGATAGCGGTCGAATACCTCTTCGTCCTTAGCTTCCAGATATCGGTTAATAACGACGAAATGTTCGCTCAACGGTAACGGTTTTGCAGTGGCTTCGTCCATTACAAAACGCTCGTTGAACAGTTGCAACAGCATTTCGTTAAGCCGTTGGAGCTCAAGGATCGTTTTAAAGTAAAACAGCATGAACTGTTCGACATCCTGGTTGCTTTGCGGATTTTCGGCGGTAAAACCGAATTGCCCGGCAAGATCCCTTTGATAATCGAAAATCAGACGATCTTCGCTGCGGTTGGTGAGCAAGTGCAAGGCATAACGGATTCGCCATAAGACATGTAAAGCCGAAATGAGCTGGTTATATTCGGATTCCGGCAGAAAGCCGTATTGAATCAGTTCCCGCAAAGTCTTGGAGTTGTAATGCCGTTTGAATACCCAGGTGATGACCTGCATATCGCGCAAACCGCCAGGGCCTTCTTTAATATTGGGTTCGAGATTGTAGGCAGTGTCGTGGTATTTTGCATGGCGTTGCTGCTGCTCGAGCATTTTGGCGGCAAAAAATTCGCCCGACGGCCAGATTTTTTCGGGGGTAATTTCAGTTTGAAATTTCAGGAACAGCCCTTCATTTCCGGCAATCAAACGATTTTCCATAATGCTGGTCATGATCGTTTGATCGTCTTTGGCGGCGGCGACGCATTCCTCGATTGTCCGAACGCTTTGCCCGGGTTTTAAGCCAATATCCCACAGAAAAGTCAGGAAGCTAGTCAGCACGTCCTGATAAACAGCGATGTTGTTGCCGTCGAGCAAAATGACGAAATCGATGTCGGAATGAGGGAATTGTTCGCGCCTGCCATAGCCGCCGACGGCGACCAAACAAATACTATCCGCTTGTCCGGAAAGGAAATGCCGCCAGCTTGCAACCAGGATGTCATCGATAAAGTCGGATTTTTCCTTGAGCAAATCGCCTACCGGCTTGTGCGGATCGAACTTTTGTTGCAGCTCTACATTTTTCTGCTTAATTAATTGTTTGAAATACAATAAACCGTCTTTTTCGGTAAACCACTCCGGGCTTATAGTCTGTGTCATAGAAGGCCTATTTCTTCCTGGCGGAGCGTGAGCACTTCATATCCTTGCGGGGTGACCAAAACGGTGTGTTCCCATTGGGCGGATAAACTACGGTCTTTGGTGACAGCCGTCCAGCCGTCTCCTAATATCTTTATGTGCCGCTTGCCTTGGTTGACCATCGGTTCGATCGTAATAATCATGCCGGCCTCAAGTGTTTCGCCGGATCCGGCTTTGCCGTAATGCAGGACATGGGGATCTTCATGAAAATTCAGGCCGATGCCGTGGCCGCAAAACTCACGCACGATCGAATAACGATTCGATTCCGCGTGTTTTTGGATGGCGTGACCGATGTCGCCTAGCTTGGCGCCTTGCTTGACTTGCTTAATGCCGATATACATTGCTTCCTGAGTGATTTGCACCAGCCTTTTGGCATGGGGGTTGACGTCGCCAACTAAAAACATTTTGCTGGTATCGCCGTGATAACCGTCCTTAATAACTGTAATATCGATATTGATAATGTCGCCGCTTTTTAGTTTTCTATCGCTAGGGATCCCGTGACAGATCGTTTGGTTCACTGAGGTGCATATGGATTTGGGGAATCCGCGGTAATTCAGCGGGGCTGGGATTGCGCCTTGGATACTGATGATGTAATTATGGCAGATGTCGTTGAGTTCGTCGGTCGTCACGCCGGGCGTAACATAAGGCTCGATCATTTCCAATACTTCGGCACTTAGCTTTCCGGCAATGCGCATTTTCTCGATTTCGTTTTCGGTTTTAATGGTGATGGACATAATTACGCTGATTTAGGGCTAAAGGCGCATGGCGCAAGCTCAAAAGGTATATTCTTATGGTTTTTTGCCTTTAATCTCGCACCGCTAATCGTCATGAGTTTAACAGAGATTGCCTTGTTGTAAAAAGTGGAATATGGTATAAAGGCGAGTTGTTTTTGCAACAAATACTCACGCCTATCGGCACGCTTGGCAGGGTGCCGGATTTATTACGTTTAAATCCGGTTGTCCGGCGGGATACGCGGAGGCTTAACCCAACTCGAAACCGAGGTTTCGAAATTTACATTTAGGAGAAATGAATGTCGGCAGTATCTATGCGTCAAATGCTTGAAGCGGGGGTCCATTTCGGACACCAAACCCGTTACTGGAACCCAAAAATGGCGAACTATCTCTTTGGTTCCCGCAACAAGATTCACATTATTAATTTGGAAAAAACGCTTCCACTGTTCAATGACGCAATGAACTATGTAGGCCAAATGACCGCGAATAAAGGCACGGTGTTGTTCGTGGGCACCAAAAAAGCAGCTCGTAAAGTGGTTGCCGATGAAGCTTTACGCTGCGGCATGCCTTACGTCAACCATCGCTGGTTAGGCGGCATGTTGACCAATTTTAAGACCATCAAAAAATCGATTGCCCGTCTTAAAGAACTCGAAGCCATGAAAGCGGACGGTACACTGTATCAACGGTTCGGCAAAAAAGAAGCCCTGGGCATGGAGCGCGAAATGGAAAAGCTGGAGCGCAGCTTAGGCGGCATTAAAGACATGAAAGGCATTCCCGATGTGCTGTTTATCCTGGATGTCGGTTACGAAAAAAACGCCATCGGCGAAGCTAAAAAACTCGGCATCCCGGTAGTAGGCGTTGTCGATTCGAACAATTCGCCGGAAAATGTCGATTATGTCATTCCAGGCAATGACGATTCGATCAAAGCGGTTAAGCTGTATTGCGAAAGCGTAGCCGCCACAGTGTTGGACGCTAAGTCGGCTGTCTTAGGCTTGTCGGCTAAAGCGGATGATTTTGTCGAAGAATCAGCGGCGGCAGGAGAGTAATATCTGCCAATGGCATTTTTATCAGGCTGCTTTTCTAAGCGGAAGATAATGGATTTTTTAAAGCGCCTCCTTCATGGGGGCGTTTTTATAGTGACGAACAATGTGAGATAACGAAAATGAGCGATACAATCAGTGCGGCAATGGTTAAGGAACTGCGTGAAAGAACTGGTTCCGGCATGATGGAATGTAAGAAAGCCTTGGTGGAAGCCAGCGGCGACATGGAGTTAGCCATTGAAAATATGCGCAAAGCAGGTCTTGCCAAAGCCGATAAAAAATCCGGACGCATTGCCGCCGAAGGCATTATCGGTGTGAAAGTGAGCGGCGACGGCAAGTCGGTTTCTATGGTCGATGTCAATTGCGAGACCGATTTTGTGGCGAAGGCGGACGATTTTGTCAACTTTGTCAATGACATTGCCAACGCCTTATTAAAAACCAACGTTGCGACCGAAGAGGACTTGATGTCTTTGAAACTGGCGGACGGACAAACCGTCGATGAGGCGCGCAGGAATTTGATCGCCAAATTAGGCGAAAACATCACCGTGCGCCGGTTCCAAAAATACCAGACCGAAAACGGCGGCGCCGCTTGTTACCTGCATGGCAATAAAATCGGCGTAATCGTTGAATTAGCGGCAGGAAACCCGGAACTCGGCAAGGATGTCGCTATGCATATCGCCGCCAGCAAGCCAATCTGTGTGTCCGATGACCAAGTTTCGGCAGAAACCATCGAGAAAGAGAAAGAAATTTTCCGGGCGCAAGCCGCCGAAAGCGGTAAACCTGCCGACATCATCGAAAAAATGATTGCCGGACGGATCAGCAAATTCTTCGCGGAAGTCACTCTTCTCGGTCAGCCGTTCATTAAGGACGACAAATTGAGCGTCGGTAAATTGGTTGCTTCGAACAGTAATAGCGTCGTTCGGTTCGCGCGGTTCGAAGTGGGCGAAGGCATCGAGAAGAAAGAGGAAAATTTCGCCGAAGAAGTTATGGCGCAAGTCAGGGGCAGCTAAAAAAGCTAACCTCACAAACTCGCAAAATGTAGTTAAACCATAAGAACTCGATTTAGATTGCGATGACACAGTTAATTTGCCAAAGAATTTTGCTGAAATTAAGCGGTGAAGCGTTGATGAGCGAATCGGGCGGGAGTATCGATGCCGATATTCTCAAACGGTTAGCGCTTGAAATTATCGAATTGTGCGGCATGGGCATTCAAGTAGGTTTGGTTATCGGAGGCGGCAACATCTTGCGGGGCGCGCAAAAAGCGTCCGAGGGTTTAGACCGGGTGACCGGCGACCAGATGGGCATGCTGGCGACCGTGATAAACGCGCTCGCGATGCAGGATGCGCTGGAACATTTAGGTCAGCAAGTCCGAGTCATGTCGGCGCTGAAAATCAACCAGGTCTGCGAAGATTATATTCGCCGCAGAGCCGTTCGTCATTTGGAAAAAGGACGCGTGGTTATTTTTGCCGCCGGCACCGGTAACCCTTTTTTTACCACCGATTCGGCGGCAAGCCTGCGGGCGATCGAAATCAACGCCCAACTCATGATTAAAGCCACCAAGGTTAAGGGCGTTTATTCCGCGGATCCGGAAAAGCATAAAAATGCGGTGTTTTATCCACGATTAACGTACGACGAAGCGCTGGATCAGCGTTTAAACGTTATGGATACGACGGCTTTGGTGTTGTGCCGGGATAATAATGTGCCGATGCGAGTCATGAATATATTTGAAAAAGGCGCAGTTAAAAGACTGATGCTTGGTGAAGAGATTGGCTCTCTTATTGAACGAGGAAAATAACAATGATAAGCGATATTCAACAGCAAGCGGCAACCCGCATGGCAAAAAGTATTGAAGCCTTGAAACATGAGTTCTCCAAAATTCGTACCGGTCGCGCTCATCCCAGCCTGCTCGACCAAATCGCTGTATCGTACTACGGCAATGAATCGTCTTTATCGCAAGTCGCAAATATAGCCGTAGAAGACGCCCGGACCCTGACTATCACGCCGTGGGAAAAAAATATGGTGCAAGTGATAGAAAAGGCCATCTTGAAGTCGGATTTGGGGTTGAACCCTAATACTAACGGTATGGTGATCCGTATTCCTCTGCCGCCGTTGACGGAAGAGCGCCGCCGTAGTTTGGTTAAAGTCGTTAAAAATGAAGCCGAAAACGGCCGTGTTGCGATTAGGAATATCCGTCGCGATGCAAACACCGAAATTAAAGAAGCGTTGAAAGACAAGCTTATCTCGGAAGACGAAGCGCGGAGCGCGGAAGAGAAAATTCAAAAAACAACCGATCAATACGTCAAAGAGGTTGAAAAACTGCTGGAAGAGAAAGAAGCCGATTTATTATCCATGTAACAAGGCATTCCTCATGGCTGAAACCGACAATTCTAATGTGCTCGTTGAAAACGGTATCCCGCGTCATATCGCCATCATCATGGACGGCAACGGCAGATGGGCGCAAAATAAATATTTGCCGCGCGCTTTAGGCCATCGCGCCGGCGTTAAAACAGTCAGAAGGATTGTAGAACATTGCGCTAACCAAGGCGTTGAAGTGTTGACGCTATTTGCTTTCAGTAGTGAAAACTGGCGCCGCCCCAAAGACGAAGTTTCCTTGCTGATGACCTTATTCGGCGAGACCTTACAAAGAGAAATCAATACGCTGGATAAAAACGGAATTCGTTTGCGTTTTATCGGCGACAGATCGGCTTTTCCAGAGATCTTGCAGCAAAAAATGACGGAAAGTGAAGCGCAAACAAAAGACAATAAAACCTTGACCCTGGTGATAGCGGCAAACTATGGCGGACATTGGGATATTTGCACGGCTTTCCAGAAGATCATCGATAAAATGGCGGCTGGAGAAATCGATCAACAGCCCGTTAACCCGCAACTGATTAAAGATCACTTGTCCACGTCGAATTTACCCGACCCGGATCTTTTCATCAGAACGGGCGGCGAGGAGCGCGTCAGTAATTTCCTGTTGTGGCAATTGGCTTATACCGAGCTTTATTTTACAAACACGCTCTGGCCCGACTTTGACGAAAATTCGCTTGACGACGCCATCGGCAGTTTTAAACGGCGGCAACGGCGGTTCGGACATACCGGCGATCAAATTATAAATAAAACAGCAACCTTTCAACTTTAAATTAAGCATAATCAATGTTACGCGAGCGAGTTATAACGGCAATTATATTGGCATCTTTGGTCGTTTTGGCCGTTTTTCAATTGCCAGTAGAGTTTTTTTCCTTAATTTTCGGTTTTGTTATCCTGTTGGCGGCATGGGAGTGGAGCCATCTTATCGGCATCACGGAACCGCCAAAAAAATACTTATTCCTGCTAGGATTAGCCGTTCCTATGATCTGGATCCAGTTTTGGACGCAATTCCTCGAAGCTGTGCAGTATCTCAGCGAATCCACCCAGCAAGTGTTTTACCAACATGCTAAAAAAGTGGGTTGGAGCACTATCAGCAACTTCATGGACGCTGTCGACGTGCCCGATGTCCGGTATTATTCCGGCGCATTGGAATGGCTGGTAATACCGCCCGTGATTTTTTGGGTGCTGGTCATGGTGCTGATTAAACACACGCCCACCGGCGTATTGAATTTGGAGTTGACATTACCGCAAAAAAAATGGCTGGGCGGCTTCGTTCTGGTCCTGGCGTGGATGTTTTTAGTCCGCTTGCGCACTTTATACGGCCCTGAAATGACTATGTATCTACTAATTTTAATCTGGGTCGCTGATATTTCCGCTTACTTCACCGGAAAGAAGTTCGGTAAGTCTAAATTAGCGCCTGAAATTAGCCCTGGAAAAACGCTGGCCGGTTTTTACGGCGCTTTATTTTCTGCAATAGTTTGCGGCATAGGTCTTAGCTTAATCTATGGCTTTCCTTTGGTAAACGCTTCGGATTTCATTTTGCTATCGGTTTTAACCGTTTTGATCTCAATTTACGGCGATCTTTTCTTCAGTGTCGTCAAACGGAAAAGCGGCGTAAAGGAGAGCGGCTCGATTTTGCCCGGACATGGCGGAATACTCGACCGGATCGATAGCATGATTGCGGCGACGCCTTTCTTTTATGCCGGTATTTACATCATTTATCGTATGATAGAAGACGCGCAAGCAACCGGGACGGTTCAATGAAAGGCTTATGCATCCTCGGCGCAACGGGTTCAATCGGTGTTAGCACCTTGGATGTCGCGGCGCGCCACCCGCATCTGTATAAAATCGTCGCCTTGACGGCGAATTCCAATATTGACGCTTTATACGAACTCTGCTTGGCTCATCGTCCGCAATACGCCGTGGTTGTCAACGACAGCAAGGCGCGGGAATTCAAAGATAAAATCAACAACTCTGTTATTGTCGACATTACCGTTTTATCGGGCGCTAAAGCATTGGAGCAAGTCGCCACCCTCGATGAAGTGGATTCAGTTATGGCAGCCATTGTGGGCGCAGCCGGATTGCTTCCGAGCCTTGCCGCCGCGAAGGCAGGCAAGACGGTTTTGCTTGCCAACAAGGAAGCGCTGGTCATGTCCGGCGATATTTTTATGGGTGCGGTGTCGTCCTCCGGCGCACATTTGTTGCCCATCGACAGCGAGCATAATGCAATCTTCCAATGCATGCCCGCCGATTATCAAACCGGAACCGATGGCAAACAGGTGCGCCGCATATTGTTGACCGCTTCGGGCGGACCGTTCCGGCAAATGCCGATTGAAAAAATGGCCGATGTGACGCCGGAACAGGCCGTCGCGCATCCGAATTGGGATATGGGTAAAAAAATCTCTGTCGATTCTGCGACCATGATGAACAAAGGCTTGGAAATGATCGAAGCATGCTTGTTGTTCAACATGTCCCCGGAGCAGATCCAAGTCGTCATTCACCCCCAAAGCGTCATTCATTCCATGGTCGATTATGTCGACGGCACCGTGCTAGCGCAGATGGGCAACCCCGATATGCGTATTCCGATTGCCCACGCCATGGCTTGGCCTGAACGGTTCGAGTCGGGAGCGAAACCTCTCGACATTTTCGCAGTCGAACGGATGGACTTTGAAGAGCCGGATTTACATCGCTTTCCTTGTTTAAGGCTGGCTTATAAAGCCATCAATGCAGGCGGGACAATGCCGGCAATACTGAATGCCGCCAACGAAATTGCGGTAGAGGCCTTCCTGGAACGCCAAGTGAAATTTACCGATATTCCTGTAATTATCGAACGTTGCATGGACGCGATTGCAGTCACGGCGGCCGATAGCCTGGAAGTTATCTTGGAACTTGACCGTCAAGCCCGTACGGTAGCCAAACAAGTCATAGCTGAAATGTACCCCTGATGGATCTTCTGCACACGCTATTCTTTTTCATAATCGCCATCGGAATACTGATTTCGTTCCATGAGTTCGGTCATTTTTGGGTAGCGCGTAAAACCGGCGTCAAAGTGCTTCGCTTTTCCGTCGGTTTCGGCAAAGTATTGTGGTCGCGGCAAAAAAATTCCGATGACACCGAATATGTCGTCTCGGCGATTCCCTTGGGCGGTTATGTAAAGATGGTCGATGAAAGGGAAGGGGAGGTAAAAGCAGAGGATTTACCTTTCGCTTTTAACCGGCAAAGCCTGCCTGTAAGGACGGCCATCGTTGCTGCTGGCCCGTTTTTTAACCTGATGCTGGCCGTCGTTTTGTTTTGGGGCGCGTTAGTGCTCGGCGAAACCGGTTTAAAACCCATACTCGGCGCCGTTAAACCAGGCACGATTGCGGCAACGGCAGGGTTTGCCGAAGGCGACGAGATCGTAGCGGTCAACGGCAAACTTGCCCATACCTGGACGGATGCGATGAGCGCCGTGATTACCGCAGCCATGGACGGCGATGCAAACGCACTTGTCAAAACCAGGTCTATCAGCGGCGAAGAATCGGACAAATCCATTGTTTTCAGCGATAGCGACAGGGAAGACTCGGAAAAATTGTACGACCGCTTGGGATTCGCGCCCTGGTCGCCTAAATTGAAACCGATTATAAACGAGGTAATGCCCGGCGGCGCGGCATTGGCGGCGGGGTTAAAGAAGGACGACTTGATCGTCAGTGCGGATGGAAAGCCCGTAACCGAGTGGATGGAATGGGTGGAATACGTCAAAAAACGCCCCAATATTATCATTAGTTTGGTAGTAGAACGCCAAGCGGCGCGGATAACCTTGGCGATTACTCCCAAGAGCGTCCAGGCAGGCGAAAATACCGAAGGGAAAATCGGCGCTTCGGTCCTGATGCCGGAAGGCCTCATGAAAGCTATGACCGTTAAATATTCCTTGCCGCCCCTTGAAGCGATTCCCGCCGCTTTCAAAACCACATACGATTATTCCGTCGTGACCTTGAGAATGATGGGCAAGATGCTTATCGGCAAAGCATCGGTCAAAAACCTAAGCGGTCCTATCAGCATCGCCCAAATTGCAGGGCAATCGGCTAACATGGGTTTTGTCTATTTCATCAAATTCATGGCGCTCGTGAGCGTCAGCCTCGGTGTGCTGAATTTGCTGCCCGTACCCGTGCTCGACGGGGGACACCTGATGTTTTTCGGGATTGAAGCCATAAAAGGCAGTCCCGTTTCCGAAAAAGCGCAGATTTTTTTCCAGCAAATTGGCATGGCTTTACTGTTATTGCTGATGGTGACAGCGATGGTTGTCGACGTACAACGGCTAATTAATTAAATGGCGTAGTCACAATATGCGCCAATACTTGAACGAATTTAAGCAAAAAAACTCCTATCTCCGTTATTACAACTTTATTTATTAATCGACTCGGATCATCATGAAAAAATTAAACTTTTTGACCGGCTTATTATTAGCTTTGATTTTTCCGTTTGCCCAAGCAGACGATATTGCAATAACCAAAGCACTTGAAAAAGTAATGCCCGAAACCAAAATAGAAGCCATTAAACCTTCAGAAATAAAAGGACTGAATGAAGTTATCTTAGGCTCCAATATTTTTTATGTGTCGGATGACGGTAAATATATTGTGCAAGGGCGGCTTATCGATGTTGAAAACCGCGCTGATTTAACCGCTCAAAAGCTTGGTGGAGTCCGTAAAAACGCGCTGGAAAAAATGGGTAAAGGCAATATGATTGTTTTTAAGCCAAAAATAGGAAAATACACTGTTTATGTGTTCACCGATATCGACTGCGGTTATTGCCGTAAATTACATTCCGAAATCGATCAATATCTTGCGCAAGGCATCACGATCAATTACTTATTCTTCCCGCGCGCCGGTAAAGGTTCGGATTCTTATAATAAGGCCGTCTCCGTTTGGTGTTCAAAAGACCGTAATGCGGCCTTAACCTCCGCCAAAAAAGATCAAAAATTAGACAATAAAACGTGCGATAATCCGGTTGATAAACACATGCGCTTAGCCGAAGAATTCGAGGTAAAAGGCACTCCAATGATCGTCACTGAAAACGGCGCAATTTTCCCAGGATACCTGCCGGCAATGGAACTGTTGCAAGCATTGCAAAAAGACAAGCCGCTTTAGCTCAACAGAAACCCAGAAAGATGGGGCAGTCACTTTGTCCCATCTTTGTTGTAAATATGCGCCGTATTGCGGATTCGTTGAACGTACAAAGTGTTTGCCTATATACCCCAAACTGTAAAATCCGCGTTTGTCAAAGCGAGATTAGGTGGCAGGGTTGCAAACTTAATCGCGGCGCTACTACCGTTTCCGTCAGCGTCATAGAACAAATCGCCTGTTACCTTATTATAAATCACATAATCGTCGCTATCTAAAGCGGTACTTGCAACAACAAAGTGATTTGAATTCAACACGACGCTTGCAGTCAATTCGGTAAAAGCCGTATTCCATAAGCGGATACTGTCATCAATCGGGTTGAAGTCATTAATAGTGTCGACATTCGTTGCGTCCGGTGCATAATTAAATTCAAAGATGTCTTTGCCAGTACCTCCCGTTAAGATGTCATTGCCTTCCCCGCCCCTCAATACATCGTCGCCATTGCCGCCTGACAAGTTGTCGTTGCCTTCCCATCCTCTCAAGAAATCATTGCCATTTTGTCCCGACAGCGTGTCGTCGCCAGTCAACCCTATCATGACATCGTCACCCGAAGTTCCGGTCAAGTTGTCATTGCCTAACGATTCTGTAATACCGTTTTGCGAGATATTAATAACCAAATTATTACCTGAATAAAGAAATCCGTCTCTAACGGAAACAGCAAAACTGATTGATTTGTCAACGTTCAGTTTTTCCAAACCGAATTGGTTTGGAATGAAACTGTAAGCCCCCGTGGTTTTATCCATTATCAAAGTGCCATAGGCTTTGTTTTCTATGGAACTCAAAGTGCCGTCACCGTTGTCTGTACCTAATATTTCAAATGTTAACGAGCTGCCAGGGGTGTCGTTTGCGCTCAATGTGCCTGTGACCGGGAGGAAAGTATCGTCGAAAGCAGTATCAACATAGTCAATTGGGGCCGGTGTGGCAAGAACTGGAGCGGCATTATTCAAGTAGACAGTTGTAGTAGTGCCGACTGTTTTTAATGCGCCGCCTGTACCTTGTATTCCTGTCGTATTCCCGTCGTTAAAAATCCAATCGATTTGAATTGTTTTCGGGTCGTTGCTGGTGGAGGTGTTGCTATAGGATAACAACGACAAGACTTGATTAACCCAATATTGGGAGGCATTGCTGTTGAATTGGGCCCTGAAAATCCCATTGCCAATAAGGTAAGAACCTATCGTGATATCGGGTGCGCCAGCTATCATCAATTTATTGTCGATGCACTTTAAAGGTGAGTAGAGGCACGAAAATACATCTTCGCTATTTGCCCCGCCATGGCGTTGTAAGGTAATGGACGCGCCTTTATAATTCCCTTGGCTCTCTAATTCGGCATCGGCGATTTGGACTAATCCATCAAGTATCGATGGATAAGTGTCACCTTGCTTGTAGGCCGAAATACCATCAAGCGTGTTAGTTGGCGCTCCAAACGAACTATCCAAACTGCCATCAGGATTGTGCCGCGCAACCGCCGTTTTATATGAACCGGAAGAAGCACCCGGGTAGCCGCCATCGGTTCCAGTTATGAGAATCTTGCCATCCGCTTGTATCGTTAACGAATGGGCGATGCTCTGCTGTAAGGACGGATACCCGTGAGGGAATAACGTTTTAACGATTCCGTCGCCTGAAAAACTGGTATCGAGAGTGCCATCGGCATTGTAACGGAACATGATGAATTCTTCGGAGGGTATTGAGACAAGAATTTTGCCATCTTTCTGCAACGCAACATCAATTGCCGGCTGATCGCCAACATTACTGTTGATAGGGGTTGCAGTTTTCCCATCGTTATCGAAACTGTTATCTAAAGTGCCATTTGGATTGTAGCGTACTAATTCAACACCAAAATCACTTTTACCGGTTGCAATAATTTTGCCATCAGGTTGTAAGATAACCGCGCTACCAATATAGTAACCGATGCCACTTTCAAAACTTGTCGTAACTTTGCCGTCGCCGTCAAAACCGGCATCCAAAGACCCGTTAGGATTCAATCGAATTACCCCCACTTCACCATTATTATGGACACCTGTGACTATAATTTTGCCATCGGCTTGTACGGTAACGTCCGATCCCTCATCAATAGCACCAATTGAAGGCGGGGCAAATTTTGTCAATAATTTGCCGTCGCCGGAAAAGCCGGTATCTAAGGAACCATCTCGATTGAAACGCAATACAGCAACCCTAGAACCAACCAGGTTAAAAGCGGATAATTCACTAGAGCCAACAACTAGAATTTTGCCGTTAGCCTGAATGGAAATGGATCGGGCAACATCATAACCGCCTAAGTCAATGATGGCTTTGCCGTCGCCGTCAAAAGTGGTATCCAAAGAGCCATCTTCGTTGTAACGCACCAAGGCAAGGTCTGATACCGCACCCCCGCTACCAAAACCTGCCCCGAAAACATTGCCTGCCACCAGGATTTTGCCATCGGTTTGGATGGCCATGGAATAACCAATGCTAAACCATCCGTTACCGTCGTTGACATCGGTTGTGACAGTGCCATTATTGCCGAAACTGCTATCCAATCTACCGTCAGTAAGGTATCGGGCCAAGGCAACGTAACCATAATTACGAGCGCTCGGCAAAAAGGCAGAACCGAAGCTGTAGCCTGCCACGAGTATTTTGCCGTCTTTTTGAATGGCGACGGAATAGCCCTGACTACCTTGATTCTGGCCGCGATGGGTTGGTCGCAAGTCAGTCGTAACTTTCCCTATCGAAAAAAAGCTCGGCGCTGTGTTAACCGCTGCGACAGCTCTGTTCTCAATCCCTATCCCTACAAGAAGGAAAACTGCTAATTGAACGATCACCCAATGGCAACCAACCGCTGAATTAGTTATAGCAAGGTTTGATCTGTTAATAACATTATTCATCTCGGTTACCTACGTTTTAAGTCAGTTGAAATTAACGAATCGTAGTCTTGTTTTTGGATTCCAGTCAATCAATTTATTTAAGCAACAACAAATACTTTCTGATTTAAAAATTTAGTTGTTTATAGCGACTGACTATTAGATGAATTACTTTAGACATAAAAAACCAAGGTTAATTTGCAGCGGGGTAGGGTGCATTCCATGCACCAAAAAACGATAAATGCGTTGTCGTAGATTTGATATTAAACACCGAGATTTTGGTGCGTAAAACGTACCCTGCACTTAAAGCAATGTTTTAATCCGGTAAACTAAGTCTAAAGCTTGCCTTGGACTTAGTTCGTCAGGATTGACCTCATCAAGCAATAAGATGACAGGATGGCGTTCCGTGGTTGAGAAGAGATCCAATTGGTTGATGCCCGATTCCGCTTGTTGTTCGCTATACGCTTTTTCTTCTAAATGCCTTAATTTTGCTTTCGCCTTGTCAATAATTAGGCCGGGAACACCAGCTAGCGCAGCGACTTGAAGCCCGTAACTTTGATTGGCGGGGCCGTCCTTAACGGTGTGAAGAAAAATAATTTTATCGCCATTCTCCATGGCGTCCAAATGTACATTCGCAACGGTTCTTAGTTCGTCGGCGAGGGTAGTCAGCTCAAAATAATGTGTGGCGAATAGCGTAAAGGCTTTGATTTCTTTGGCTAAATAACCGGCGCAAGCCCAAGCTAAAGATAAACCGTCGAAGGTGCTGGTGCCGCGGCCTATTTCGTCCATCAAGATTAAACTATTGGCTGTGGCGTTATGCAAGATATTGGCGGTTTCCGACATTTCGACCATAAAAGTCGAACGTCCGCTTGCTAAATCGTCCGATGCTCCGATACGGGTAAAAATTTTGTCCACCGGTCCGCAAATAAATTTTTTAGCGGGAACATAACAACCGATATGCGCAAGTAATACGATGAGCGCCGTTTGCCGCATATAAGTCGATTTTCCGCCCATATTAGGACCGGTGATGACAAGCATACGGCGTTGATTAGTTAACGCCAGATCATTGGCGACAAAAGGAGTATCCGTCAGTTGTTCAACAACCAGATGGCGGCCGCTTTCAATGGCAACGCCAGGTCTATCGGTCAATACCGGCTGTACTAAATTCAGGTTATCGGCGCGTTCGGCGAAACAGTTGAGCACATCCAATTCGGCTAATGCGGCGGCACAACGTTGTAAAGCGCGCAATTGTTTTGCGATTTGAGTTAACAAATCGTCATATAAAGCTTTCTCAAAAGCTAGTGATTTTTCGCGGGCGCTAAGAATCTTGTCCTCAAATGCTTTTAATTCTTCGGTAATGTAACGCTCCGCTCCTTTTAATGTTTGTTTACGCGTATAGTGCGCCGGGATTTTATCGGCATGCAGGTGAGATATTTCGATATAGTAGCCATGCACACGGTTGTAGTTAACTTTAAGCGTATTGATTCCGGTTGCTTGTTTTTCCCGGCTTTCCATGTCGAGTAAATACTGATCGGCATTTTGGCTTAAATTTCGTAGTTCGGCTAATTCCCGGTTATAGGTTGAAGCAATGACGCCGCCATCCCTGATAAGCATTGGCGGGTTGTCGACAATGGCTTGTTGCAGTAAGTCCAATAACTCTGGTTGCGTTCCAACCTGCTCAAGCAATAAAGTTAAGCGCGGGTTATCGCAATTTATAAGCAACTCATAAATGCTGGGTAAGACGGCCAGCGTATTGCGTAACACCGCCAAATCGCGCGGGCGCGCCGATTTTAAAGCGATCCGCGAGCTAATTCGTTCGATATCGCCGGTCTGTCGCAAAATGGCGTACAGTTTCCGGTAAATTTTCCCCTCTAATAAGCTGGCTACACAACTAAAACGGTTACTGAGAACTTGGTTATCTCTAATCGGTCTATGAGTCCAACGCCGTAGACACCGGCTGCCCATTGCTGTCGCGGTCTGGTCCAAAACGCCTAATAAGGTGTATTCAGTTTGCCCGCTCGAGTGAAAATCCAGCTCAAGGTTACGGCGGCTTGCCGCATCCAATAAGATACTATCTTGACCGTGTTCGGTGCGAATGCCTTGAATATGTGGTAAAGCGCATTGCTGAGTGTCTTTAATGTAATTTAATAAAGCCCCTGCCGCCGCTATGCTTGCGGGCATATCGTCACAGCCGAATCCTTTCAAGTCTAAGACGTTGAATTGTTTTAAAACCAATAAACGGGCGCTTTCCGGTTCGAAATGCCAGGGCGGTCTTCGGCATAATCCGTTACGTTGTTTCAAACCAGAAGGTAATGCAAAATCTTCGCTAAACAGCAGTTCGGCCGGATTGAGCCTGCTGATTTCATTAGTCAACTGATGCCCGGAATCCGCTTGTTGCACTACGAATCGCCCGCTAGTTACATCCAGACTGGCGATTCCGTAGCTGTTTTCAAACAAGGCAACGGCAACCAATAAATTATCTTTCCGGTCTTCGAGTAAAGCCTCGTCGGTGACTGTGCCTGGCGTTACGATGCGCACGACTTTACGATCCACTGGTCCCTTGGCCGCTGCCGGGTCGCCGATTTGCTCGCAAATGGCAATCGATTCGCCATATTTTAATAATTTGGCGAGATAATTTTCGGCGGCATGATACGGTATGCCCGCCATTGCAATCGGCAGGCCCGCCGNNGCCCGCGGCTGGTTAAGGTAATATCGAGTATTTGCGAAGCTTTTTTGGCGTCATCGTAAAATAACTCATAAAAATCGCCCATGCGGTAAAACAAGAGGCTATCTGGATATTCCGCCTTAATGCGTAAATACTGCTGCATCATCGGCGTGTGTTTTAAAGAATCAGGTTTACTATCCCATTGATTTTCTTCTGTATACATCTTTATATCATTGAAAAATATGTATTAAAATAGATATTGTTCACATTTCTTATAGTATCTACACTTATCTAAACTTTCCTGCACTTTGCAAATTAGTATAGGTTTTAGTATAGTATTTTTTAAAATCATACTATTCTTTATG
>DLHW01000050.1 GCA_002483425.1 Methylococcaceae bacterium UBA7658 | reverse complement strand
TTACATTAATGTTGTTTGTAAAAAACAACAGCCATTACAAAAAAACTACGCGTAAAAACTGCCCTTCATTTATGATAATCATGTGTTAGTCAAGCTTTTATATGCTTTATCCCAAGCTGTCTGAATACTTCATAACTTTGTTTATTGACCGGCATTCTGTATTTGTTGCGGCGTTTGATTTTAAAGTACGATATTTATACGTTAAAAGCTCATAATCGGATTCAAACAACATGATAAAAGTTAATATTAACACGGTAACTTTGTTAATTTATCTACACTTTTAATGACAACGAACACAGAAATCACATTAATCGGCGGCGGGATTATCGGCCTATTGACTGCGCGCGAGCTTCATAAGTCAGGCTTATCCGTAACCGTTATCGACAAAGGCGAATTGGGGAAAGAGTCGTCCTGGGCGGGCGGCGGCATCTTATTGCCGCTTTATCCGTGGCGGCAACACCGGGCGATCACGCAACTGGTCGTCGCCAGTTTGCCGTTATATCCGCTATTGGCTGCCGAATTGTCCGAAGAGACAGGCATTAGCCCGGAATGGAACCCTTGCGGCTTGCTGATTACCAAAAATCCCGATTTCATTGAAGCCATCGAATGGTGCAAGAGCAATAATATTGTCTTTGCGGAAGCCGAAAAATCGATACCGGACGGTTTAGTCACAACGCCTGAACGACCCTTGTGGTTGCCCCAAATCGCGCAAATCCGCAATCCAAGGCTAGTGAGGTCGTTGAAACAGGATTTGCTGCAACGCGGCGTCCGCTTGATCGAGCATTGCGAAATTACCGGCATCCGGGTTAACCACGACCGGGTCGATTCAATTGCAACGGATAAAGGTGGTCTTGCTGTCGATCAATTAATCATCTCGGCGGGCGCATGGACCCCCGCATTCATCAGCCGTTTTTTTCCCGCCATAAGGCAGACCGCACCGGCAATTGCGCCGGTCAAAGGCCAAATGCTGCTGTTTGCAGCAAAACCCGGCGAGTTGCGATCCATCGTCCTGGAAGGCGACCAATACCTTATCCCGCGTTTGGACGGACATATTTTGGCGGGCAGCACAGTAGAGCAGAATACTTTCGACAAAAATACGACAGTTGAAGCTAAAGACCAAATCAGCCGGTTCGCGTACAAACTGATGCCCGCTTTAAGGGATTTTCCGTTGGTCAAACATTGGGCTGGAATCAGACCGGGAACCCAAGACGGCGTACCTTATATAGACAGGCATCCTGAAATATGCAACTTGAGCATCAATGCGGGGCATTTCAGGAACGGCTTGGCGATGGCGCCCGCGTCGGCCAAATTGATGGCGGATTTGATCCTGGATCGCCCCGCTTCCGTCAACCACGAGCCTTACCGGTTAAACCGTCCAGCGTAAACAGTTATCCTTTTTGGCACCCATTACCGTTTCAGATCTCCGCAGCATAGCTTATGAATTTATATCCGTTAATTCGTCCTTTACTGTTCTCGCTGGACGCCGAAACCGCGCATAAACTTTCGCTCAAGGCGTTAAAAGCCGCACACTCGGCGGGAATGAGCGGGTTAATCAGTCCGAAATTAAATGACAACCCTGTTAATGTCATGGGGCTGAACTTTAAAAATCGCGTTGGTCTTGCTGCGGGTTTAGATAAAAATGGGGATTATATCGATGCCCTGGCGTCCCTTGGTTTCGGCTTTATCGAAATCGGCACGGTAACGCCCCGTCCGCAACCGGGCAATCCTAAACCGCGTCTGTTCAGGTTGCCGGAACATCAGGCCATCATTAATCGCATGGGCTTTAACAACCTCGGCATCGACCACTTGCTGGAACAAGTAAACTTAAGCCGTTATAACGGTATTTTAGGGATCAATATCGGCAAAAATTTCGACACGCCGATCGAATCTGCCACGGACGACTATTTAACCGGCCTACGCAAAGCTTATTCCGCCGCAAGTTATATCACGATCAATATTTCGTCCCCGAACACCAAGAATTTGCGGCAATTGCAACAAAGCCAAGAAAGCCGGAAATTAATTGCCGCGCTAAAAGAAGAACAGGCCGAACTCCAGCAAGAATACGGAAAATATGTTCCCATCGCGCTCAAAATCGCGCCCGACTTGAACCCGGTAGACATCGGGCGGCTCGCCAAGCTGCTACTGGAATTCGATATGGACGGCGTCATCGCTACCAACACTACCGTCGACCGGGCGATGGTCGTAAACCATCCGCTTGCGCAAGAACCGGGCGGACTGAGCGGCGCGCCGGTCAAAGCTAAATCTACTGCCGTAGTGAAAGACTTGGCGGCGGAATTGCAAGGAAAAATCCCGATAATCGCCGCCGGGGGCATCCTTTCGTCGGAAGACGCCCAGGAAAAACTCGACGCAGGCGCAAGCTTGGTTCAGCTATACAGCGGCCTGATCTATAAAGGCCCTCAATTAATCGCGGATATCGTCAAGTCGCAAGGCTAAGGACCGAAAACAGCGAGTTGCGACTTTAGGCTTTTACCTCAGACATCACTCGCCGGCAATCGACATCCGTTCGATCAAAATGGAACCCGTGCGAGTATTGCCGCGATAATCCACATCGTTACCCGTTGCGACGATGTGCTTGAACATGTCCTTGAGATTTCCGGCGATAGTGATTTCTTCCACCGGATACTGGATCTCGCCGTGTTCGACCCAGAAACCCGCCGCGCCGCGCGAATAACTGCCGTTCACCCGGTTGACGCCCTGCCCCATGCATTCGGTTACCAATAACCCGGTATCGAGCAATTTCAGCATCCCCTGAAAATCGTGCAAACCCGGCGTTATCGTCAAATTATGGACGCCCCCGGCATTCCCTGTCGTTTGCATCCCCAGTTTCCGCGCCGAGTAGGTATCGAGTACGTAGCCGCGCAAAAAACCGTCTTTTACGATATGTCTGGTCTGCGTGGCGACGCCTTCCCCATCGTAAGCCGAACTGCCCAAACCGCCTCTTAACAAAGGCTGTTCATGAATATGGACGAAATCCGGAAAAATCTGCGTATCCAGCGTATCCAGCAGGAATGTCGATTTCCGGTACAACGACCCGCCGCTAATTGCGCCGATGAAAGCCCCTAACAAACCGGACGCCATCTCCGCACTATATAGAACTGGACATTGCCGGGTGGATAACCGCCGCGCCTCCAAGCGCTTGATTGTCCTTTCCGCCGCCTTCACGCCGATTTCCCCGGCGGCTTCCAAACCATCGGACTGCCTGGAAACGCTATACCAATAATCGCGCTGCATGCTATCGCCGCGCTGCGCAACTACCGAACAACTGATTGAATGCCGGGTCGATAGCCTACCTTGCAAAAAGCCCAAGCTATTGCCCAAAACCCGAATACCTTGATGCGTATTCACGGACGCGCCTTCGGAGTTCACGATGTCCGGATGGTAAGACAGCGCCGCCGATTCGCATTCCACCGCCAACGCGATCGCATCGTCCGCGCTTAACGCCCAGGGGTGGTTGAGGTCGAGATCCGGAAATCCGGTGGCCAATAACGCTTTATCGGGCAAGCCGGCGAATTCATCCTCACTGGTATAGCGGGCGATACTGCATGCGGCGCTAACGGTTTCCTTGATCGCTTCCGGCGATAAATCGGTACTGCTCGCCGAACCTTTGCGTTGTCCGAAAAACACGGTAACGCCCAGCCCTTGGTCGCAATGATGTTCTATGGTTTCCACCTCACCCAAACGCGCCGTGACGGATAAACCGTTTTCCTGGCTGAGTCCGGCTTCCGCGGCTGTCGCCCCTTGCCGCTTGGCTTCATCCAGCAGCGTTTGCACGATGTTTTTTAACCGCTCGGTGTCTTCCTGATTTTGCAATGTCGTTTCTCTTTAAAATAAAACGCTTCGAATAATGACTATTTGCTCGAAGCATTGATAACCTTTGTTTGTTGTACCGGATTTAAAGAAAAATACAACCTCACTTTCCATTACTGCCTTTTAAAACATTACAGGTTTGTTTGTTGGGAAAGGGCTGACTGGTCGTTTTTCTTAAGTTATAGTATCCCATCGCTTACAACGAAGAAAGCCGGAATGAACTTGCAGCGGCTAACTAAATCGCCAAGCTTATTGTTTTATTTAGCAAAAATAATAAGTCCTGTTGTATAATGCTAGATTAGCTTTAGAGCTAGATTATTAGTGCCGCTAATGATCTCCGCGACTTTCCCCCGTTAACTGGTTTATGGAATTGAATTCGCTCAATTCAGGCGGCAAAACCACAGGCTATGCAAACTATCCGATTGTTTCCCGTAGTTATTGTGCTAAAGCGTTTTCAAACACTTACAGGTAAATAAAATTAAATGTCCAACGATGTAACCCCCTTGCCTTCTTTCCGCGATTTAGCGCTTATCGAGCCTGTGCTCAAAGTGCTGGACGATGTCGGCTACGAAACCCCTTCGCCCATCCAAGCTAAAGTCATCCCGCACATGCTGGCCGGTAAAGACGTATTGGGTCAAGCCCAGACTGGAACCGGCAAAACCGCTGCTTTCGCGCTACCTATTTTGAGCCGGATCGACCTCAAGCAAAAAGACCCGCAAGTGCTTGTGCTTGCCCCGACCAGAGAGCTTGCTATCCAGGTCGCAGAAGCCTTCCAGCGTTATGCCGGTCATTTGAAAGGTTTTCATGTCTTGCCTATCTACGGCGGACAAGATTACAACTCGCAATTGCGGCAGCTCAAGCGCGGCGCGCATGTTGTCGTCGGCACCCCGGGCCGGGTCATGGACCACATGCGGCGCGGCACATTGCTTCTGGACAACCTCAACGTTCTGGTTTTAGACGAAGCCGACGAAATGCTGCGAATGGGTTTTATCGACGACGTCGAATGGATTTTGGAACAATCGCCGGAAGACAAGCAAATCGCCTTATTTTCCGCAACGATGCCGACGCCGATCCGCAAAATCGCCCACGATTATTTGCACGAACCGGTGGAAGTCACCATCAAAGTCACCACGGCCTCCGCGGAGAATATCCGCCAGCGCTTCTGCCTGGTCAGCGGTGCGCACAAAATGGACGCGCTAACCCGCATCTTGGAAGCCGAAACGTTCGACGGCATGATCATCTTCGTGCGAACAAAAACTGCGACAGTCGAACTTGCCGAAAAACTAGAAGCGCGCGGTTTTTCCGCCGACGCCATCAACGGCGACATGTCGCAAGCGCTCCGTGAACGCGCCATCAACAGCCTGAAAAACGGTAAACTGGATATCTTGATCGCCACTGACGTCGCCGCCCGTGGCTTGGACGTCGACCGTATCACCCATGTCGTCAATTACGACATCCCTTACGATACCGAATCTTACATCCACCGCATCGGCCGGACCGGCCGCGCCGGACGCACCGGCGACGCCATCCTGTTCATCGCACCGCGGGAACGCAAGTTGCTGCTCAACATCGAAAAAGCGACCAAGCAGAGGGTTGAAGAGATGGGCATGCCTTCGACCGAAGTCATCAACAACAAGCGCATCTCGCGTTTTAAGCAAAATATCACCGATACTTTGGCGGCGGAAGAACTGAGTTTTTACAGCCAGTTGATCGAGCAATATCAGCAGGAACATAACGTCACCGCCTTGGAAATCGCCGCCGCCTTAGCCAAGCTGGTGCAGGGCGATACGCCCTTGCTGATGCAAAACCTGCCCAAAAAACCGAAGGAAGACCGCGACGACAGATCGGGCAGATCCGACCGTCCGGAACGGTTTGAACGTTCACAGCAAGAACGTAAAGGTCGTCGGCAATTCGGCGGCGCGTCGAATATCGAAATGGAACTGTTCCGCATCGAAGTCGGCCATGCCCACGGCGTAAAACCCGGCAATATCGTAGGCGCTATTGCGAACGAAACTGGTATCGACGGCGACCATATCGCCCGTATCAAAATAGAGGAGAACTACAGCACCGTCGAACTACCCGCCGGTATGCCCAAAGAACTGTTTCAGGAGTTGAAAAAAGTCCGGGTTGTCGGGCAGCAACTCAATATATCCAAGGTCGGCGTTTCGGAAGGCAAACACCACAAATACGACGATGCGGACAAAAAAAAGGATAAAAGCAAGAAAAGGATCAGTTCGACTTCAAAAAAAGCTAAATCGAAAACAGCCGATGCTTAATTCGGTTAGATGGCTTGGTCTCGTATTATCAATCTTTAGAACGCGCCAGCGCTTTTCAATCGATCATAGATACTATTTGCCAGCAAATGGTAGCCTGAATTATTGGGATGGATTAAATCGGACTTCATTTCGTTATCTCCAAGTATTTCAGGCAACGTTTCCAAATCCATTAAAACACCGGTTTGCTTAGCAATTTGACCGTAAAAGGGTGCACTTTCCATGGTTAATAAACCCGGTTCAGGTACGCCAAGCAATAAAATGTCGATTCGCCTAGCTTTAGCTGCGGCTATCATCGAGGTAAGGTTGTTTGCGATTAATTGACTGGGAATTTTTTTTAGAATATCGTTACCGCCGTGAATCAGAATCAATAAATCCGGCTCGTATTCATCCAGCAAAGCCGGTAATCGACCGAGTCCGTCGGAACTGACTTCGCCCGGAACGCCCTCGTTGATCACTACGCGACCGCTAAGTTTTGCTAGTACGCTAGGGTAATCCTGTTGACTTGATGCGCCGCTACCGTAGGTAAGACTGTCCCCGAAAGCTAAAATCAAGGCATCGGACGGCAGTTTTTTCAAGCTCGGAGTTTGCTCATTACACGCGCTACTAAAAATAAGTAGAATCGCAATAATTAAGCCTCTCAATATTCTCATAACGGCAATTGCAGTTAGGTATTTATCGCTCAAGATAAAGCATTTTCCGGTAAGTTTTTTAAGTCCGTAAACCCGCCCATATCGCTACCTATTCTTTTACAGGTTAACAATTCAAACATTTCCCAGCGCCTCACGCTGTTTTTCGAGCAGTTGTTTAATACCGTAACCGGCTAATTCCAGCATTCGGTCGAGTTCGTCCTTTCTGAATGCATGACCTTCGGCGGTTCCTTGCAACTCGATAAAGCTGAGCGCATCGTTCATCACCACGTTCATATCGGTTTCAGCCTGGCTGTCTTCGGCATAATCTAAATCCAATATCGGTACGCCCTTATAAATGCCGACCGATACCGACGCGACTTGTCCGTGAATAGGATTTGATTTAATTTGCTTATTCTTTAACATTTGTTTGACGGCGAGCGACAACGCCACAAATCCGCCGGTTATCGACGCCGTGCGCGTCCCGCCGTCGGCCTGTAATACATCGCAATCGATGGTAATGGTATTTTCGCCCAAGGCTTTCATATCGACAGCCGCCCTTAGTGAACGTCCGATCAATCGCTGAATCTCCATGGTGCGCCCGCCTTGTTTGCCCTGGCTGGCTTCACGTCCCATCCGGCTATGGGTGGAGCGCGGCAACATCCCATATTCGGCCGTAATCCAACCTTCGCCTTTGCCTTTCAGAAAGCGCGGAACATTATTTAAATCCACACTGGCAGTGCAAAGAACTCGAGTTTCACCGAATTCGACCAGCACCGAGCCTTCCGCATGTTTAGTAAATCCGCAGGTAAATTTAATATCCCGTAATTGATTTGCATCGCGTCCGCTGGGTCGCATAATCATCCGTCCTGAACTGTTAAAACCATCCAGTATACCCTAATTGAACGGAGACAATGGCTCAAAATCTCGAGGTTTAAGTAATGGCCAGCGCTTGTTTAAATTGTTCTAAATTTTGCGGCCGGTTTTCCGCTATGGGCTCCATTGCCCAATCGATGGCTTTTAAAATGTAATCGGGGAGTCTTTTATTAAATGCTTTAATTGCGGGGATCAACGTATCTTTCTGCACCCGTTCGACAGCGGGCATGGGTGTTTTATTATCGAGACAGGTTCTCATACTTGCGCCAATAGCATAGATGTCGGTCCACGGCCCCAGTATTGCATTGGTATCGTATTGTTCGGCCGGGGAATAACCGGGCGTTAATACTGTATCGACTTTGCTAACCCTGTACGGAGTTAATTTTTGAATTGCGCCGAAATCGAGCAACAATGCATCGTTATCGGGACGAATTAAAATATTGCCAGGCTTGATGTCAAGATGCACAAATTTTTGCTCGTGGATATAAGCGACGCCCGCCATCAACGATTTAAAGACCGCCAAGATGAACGCTTCAGTTACCGGCAACATTTTTTTTATCACCACCTTATCCAAAGTAACGCCGTAGTCGTATGTCATCACGCTATAGACGGTATCGTTCGCTCTGAAAAAATTGATAACTTCCACGATATTCGGGTGCTTCAAGGTGGCTAACACTTTAGCTTCTTCAAAAAATAATGCCCGGCCGCGCTTAAACATCGCTTGGGTTTCTTTGCTATTAGGAACAATGACATTGTTCCAAGTCCTATGTGCAAGTTTTCTAGGCAGGTATTCTTTCAAGGCCACTTGAAACTGATCCGACATCTGACGTGCCAAATACACCGAACTGAATCCACCGTGAGCTAATTCCCGCTCGATCATGTACTGGTCTATAATGGTGCCGGTCTGTAGATAGTTCCACTCTTTAGGGTAAGTTTCCGGATCGTAATATTCGGCCATGGCAGTCGGATTATCTTAAATGTAGACATCATTATAGGTGAAAAATGATTAGAAGCATGACCGCATTTGCTGCGCAAGAAGCCGAACTTTCAAACTTGACGCTTAACTGCGAACTGCGTTCCGTTAATCACCGCTACCTAGACTGCGCCATTAAAATCCCGGAGCGTTTTCGTTTTGCCGAAACCGGCATCCGGACGCTCATCTCGGCCAAAATCAGCCGCGGTAAAATCGAATGCACCCTAACCCTCAAAAAGCAGAGCGGCAAACAAAACTTTATCGTCGATCCGGATGCGGTCGCGGCGCTTATTGCGGCAACCGAACTCATCGAGCGGCAAATGATTTCGCCCGTCTCTTTTTCCGCATTAGACGTATTGGCATTTCCGGGGATTCAGCAAGAACCGGAGTTTGATAAAACTCAACTCGGTCTCGAAATCAACCGGCTTGTCACGGCGACTTTGACGCAATTAACAGAAACCAGAGAACGAGAAGGTCAGCAGCTTAAAACCCTTATGGATGAGCGCTGCGGCAAAATACTGACACAAATTGCCGCCGCCTCGCAACGATTACCCGAGGTACTGTCCGGGCTACGAAAAAAACTTACGGACCGGATTGCCGAATTAGCCCTGCAACCCGATTTCGACCGGCTCGAGCAAGAACTCGTTTATCATGCCCAAAGACTGGACATTAGCGAAGAATTGGACCGGCTCGGCACACATGTCCATGAAGTGCTGAGAGTGTTGAACCAAGCCGAACCGGTTGGCAGACGGCTGGATTTTTTAATGCAGGAACTAAACCGGGAAGCGAATACCTTGGGTTCTAAATCAACCGATAAAGACATGACTCAAATTGCGATCGAACTTAAGGTGCTGATTGAGCAAATCCGCGAACAAGTTCAGAATATCGAATAATAAAGGCAATCCAAGATTCAAAATTAAGACGCTAAAACCGCATGAACATGGGTGAACTCTATATTATTTCCGCCCCGTCCGGCGCCGGAAAAACCAGCCTAGTCAAACAACTGGTCGCTGATATTGAAAATTTAATCGTATCGGTTTCGCATACGACCCGATTTATCAGACCGGGTGAAGTCAACGGCCAAGATTATTTCTTCGTAACGCCGGAGCAGTTTAACGGCTTAATCAATTGCGGCGAATTGTTAGAACACGCCGCCGTATTCGGCAATTATTACGGCACGGCAAAGCATACGGTTGAGGAAAACTTACAAAAAGGCTTAGACGTAATCCTTGAAATCGATTGGCAAGGCGCCCAGCAAATCCGGACAATAAGACCGCAAAGCAGATCGATATTCATTCTGCCGCCGTCAACCGCCATCCTCGAACAACGATTGAAAAATCGCGGTCAAGACGAAGACCGGGTGATCGCCCTGAGGATGCAAGAAGCCGTCACGGAAATAAGTCATCACGGCGAATTCGACTACATTCTGGTTAACGATGACTTCAATCGCGCTTTAACCGATTTAAAAAGCATTATTATCGCTAACCGGCTAACCCGGAAACGGCAAACACATAACCTCAAAAATTTAATTACGGCGTTATTATCTTCTTAAGCATTAACAAAGGCCCTAATTAATTCAAATGTTCTATAACCTCAAGAATACAATCACTTTATAAGCTTATGGTTACCTTATCTATCCGGCACACATCCGCACCCGTGAGGATCGCTCTCTTGCTACTGTTTTTATTGTTTTTCAACTCGGTATGCGCTCAATCCGATGCTCAAATTTGGTCTAAAATCGATAAACCAACCGGCGGGAAAACCACCGAGAGTATCGGTAAATATACGTCCGGCTGTTTACGCGGAGGGGCTGTTCTGCCGATAAACGGAACAGGTTATCAAGTAATGCGCTTATCCAGAAAACGTAACTTCGGTCATCCCGACCTGGTGCGTTTTATCGAAGCGTTAGGAAAAACCGCCCAAGCTCAACATTTAGGCGCGTTGCTAATCGGCGACCTCGGCCAGCCCCGCGGCGGCCCCACTGTTAGTGGTCACAAAAGCCACCAGACCGGCCTTGACGCCGATATTTGGTTTTTGCTTTCGGCTGAAGCCGAAAAAAGAACGCTGAGTTTAAGCGAACGGGAAACCTGGAGCGCATCATCGGTTGTTAACTCAAAAACCGAAAGCATCAAACCGGCGGAATGGTCTTTCAACAACGAAAAAATATTGGAAGCTGCCGCCCGGATGCCGGAAGTGGACCGAATTTTCGTCAACGCCGCGATTAAAAAAGAACTTTGCCAAAGCAAGTCGTCCCATGATTGGCTGCAAAAAATCCGGCCTTGGTATAAACACGACGACCACTTTCACGTCCGGTTGAAGTGTCCGGCCGGAAATGGTAACTGCGAAAAGCAAGATCCTGTCCCATCTGGCGACGGCTGCGGCGGCGACTTGGCATGGTGGTTTTCCTACGAAGCCAAACACCCTAAACCGGCTCCGCCCGCCCCGAAAATCCCGTTGCCTAAAGAATGTAATTCGGTTTTGTATGAGTAATACCGTGGCGTTGGAGTCGCTATTTACTTTACCGGGTTTGCCTTAATACCGGGATAAGATATCAATAACCGAAAAAGAATAAGTTTGATTGTTATCTACTGATTCATTAGGATGTATTTTCCTTAAACGTTATGTTTTTGGTAAATTTAAAAATCAAAACCTTTTGACTTAACTATTTTTGAGGGCGTTGTCATGAAAAAAAAATATCATCCTTGGAAGATAATGCTTTTGTTGTCGAGTATGTTTATCAGTCCTTTATGGGCAGCCTGCACTGCGGAAGATACAACCGGTAAATGGAGCGTCTATTTCAATAACGAAGACGGCTGGACTCATTGTTTAATAAATGTGTCAAAAAATTTTATTTTCAATGCTACTTGCAATCACTCCAGCGGAAATAAGTATTTTTTGAGCGAACCTTCGTTTCTTGTTTTGAACTCTAACTGCGTGGGTGGAGGTAGCATTAATCTACTAGAATTTGACGGTCCAGAATTAAAAAAACTTCGCTTAGCTCATCTCACTTTCAACAGGGATAAATTAGGCTTTTCCGGAGTCGGTAGCGGCACCTTAGGCGGTAAGTTCACTTATACCGGCGTCAAACTTTAAGTGACATTCTAATTTGCCAGAACAGCAAAGGGGTTTAAACAACCCCTTTGTTGGAATTCTTACTTATATTCAAATTGATTTTCACAATTTAAAAAATCGTAAAAAATCTTCGCATTTTATTAAATGCGACTACTTCGAAGTATTCTTTTCTTCCAAAGATGCCGCATTGGTGCTGACCCATTTCTTTGGGTTGCTGTTTTTCATTGTATGCTCTGGCGCCTTATCGGGCGTAGGATTGCTATTTTGCATCACATGTTCGGGCGCGGCGGCTGATTCGACTTTTTGTTCGGGAGAAGGATCGCGATTTTGCATATGATGTCCTAATTCAGGCTCGGCCACAGGTGCTGGCGAAGGATTACTGTTTTGCATTTTCATTTCTGCACTAGCCAGCATAGGCAAAATGGTAAAAAGTGCTGTCATCGTGATTATTTTTTTCATTTTTTATCCTTATAACGGTAAAGCGGTTTAATTGCGTTATCTTAATTACCAGCCATAAATTGATAAAAAGAACAATTACCCTCATTGGGTGAAAACATTCTTGCATACTTCTTGAATTCGGGTTTGATATAGATCATAACGCAGATAAATAAGTCCTTATCTCAGCCCCTTCAACAACGTCACGGGTTCAGAACAATTGCGGACCATGCTACTATAAGCCATCATTTACAGCATTTACCTTCGGAATAGAAACAATGAAAGCAGACATCGGATTAATCGGTTTAGCGGTAATGGGGCAAAACCTCGTCCTCAATATGAACGATAACGGCTATAAAGTCGCCGTTCATAACCGCACCGCCGCGACAACAGAAGAATTTTTATCGGGTCCCGCCAACGGCACTCAAGTGATCGGCGCGTATTCATTGCAAGAGCTGGTCGATAGCTTGAAATCGCCGCGCATCGTCATGTTGATGGTGAAAGCGGGCGATGTAGTCGACCAGTACATCGACAAACTGGTTCCGTTATTATCTACTGGCGACATCATCGTCGACGGCGGCAACTCGCTCTATACCGACACCAACCGTCGTACCGCATCGTTACAAGAAAAAGGCATCCGCTTTATCGGCACCGGCGTTTCCGGCGGCGAAGAAGGCGCACGCCACGGGCCTTCCATCATGCCCGGCGGCAACAAAGAAGCGTGGCCTTTTGTTAAACCGATTTTTCAGGCCATCAGCGCGAAAGTGGACGGCGACCCTTGCTGCGAGTGGGTCGGCGACAACGGCGCCGGCCATTATGTCAAGATGGTACATAACGGCATCGAATACGGCGATATGCAAATCATTTGCGAAGCTTATCAATTATTGTCAGAAGGACTTGGCTTAAGCGCGGATGAAATGCACGTTATTTTCGACGAGTGGAACAAGGGGGAACTGAGTTCTTACCTGATCGAAATTTCCGCCGGTATCTTGGCGTATAAAGACGAAGACGGCTCACCATTATTGAACAAAATCCTCGATACGGCGGGACAAAAAGGCACCGGCAAATGGACCGGCATCAACGCGCTGGATTTGGGTATTCCGTTGACCTTGATCGGCGAAGCGGTATTCGCGCGCTGCCTGTCGGCACAGAAAGATGAGCGCGTCAAAGCCGCCGAATTCCTGGCGCGACCTAAAAAAGCGTTTTCCGGCGATAAACAAGCCATGATCAACGCCATCCGTAACGCCCTGTATGCCGCCAAAATCATTTCATACGCCCAAGGTTTCCGTTTATTACGCGAGGCCTCAAGCGAATACAACTTTAACCTCAATTACGGCGAAATCGCCTTAATGTGGCGCGGCGGTTGTATCATCAGAAGCGGCTTCCTGAACGACATCAAACAAGCCTACCAAACCAACCCCGACATTGAAAACCTGCTGATGGCCGATTTCTTTATCGACGCCATGCGCGGCGCCGAAGAAGGCTGGCGCAAAGCGGTCATCATGGGGATTGAGCTAGGCATCCCGACCCCGGCGTTTTCCTCCGCCCTCGCCTACTTCGACGGCTACCGCACCGAGCGGCTGCCCGCCAATTTATTACAAGCACAACGGGATTACTTCGGCGCGCATACGTACGAGCGTATCGACCAGCCAAGGGGCACATTTTTCCATACCGACTGGACGGGGCATGGGGGGAAGACGGCTTCTTCGACCTACAATGTTTAAATTTGGTAAGGCGAGAGTCAATTTACCCTTTATGGCAATTGATTCTGCCTAGCTTTAAACGATACAGCCTCTCAATTGGAGCAACAGGAAATGCCTAATAATTTATCAAAAATTACGGTTTCCTTTTTGGGCATATTGTCTCTCTTACTCATTGGTTATATTGATTACATTACCGGCATAGAAATTAGGGTTTTTCCTTTATATTTCATTCCATTAATGCTAGTAGCCAGTCATTTAAACAAAATTGAATCACTGCTATTTTGCTTGTTATCAAGTTTTATCTGGTTTGCAGCGATGTATTTTGCTGGAAGAGTATACTCACAACCGTACGTATGGGTAGTCAATTTTTTTACCCAACTGTCAGCATTTGTCATTGTTACCTTCATGTATGCAAGCTTAACTGCATCATTAGCAAAGGAAAAACTAAATAGCTGTATGGATGCACTCACAGGGCTTTTAAACAGCCGTTCTTTCTATGAAAGATCAGCTGCGAAGCTCAATTTATGTAATCGAAATATTCTCCCTATAACCCTCGCTTATATCGACTTGGACTATTTCAAACAAGCGAATGACACTTTTGGCCATCTTTATGGCGATAAACTCTTGACCTTGGTAGCGGATATATTCAGAAAAAACCTGCGGTCATGTGACCTGATCGCCCGTATGGGAGGGGATGAGTTTGCCATTCTGTTACCGGCAACTGATGCAACCGGAGCAAACCAAGCCCTTGAGAAAATTCGTAGGCTGATTGAGGAATCACCAGATTTTGCTTGTTGTACTGTTACTGCAAGTATCGGCGGAATAACAGCCACGAACTTTCAAAGTGATTTTGAAAAATTATTGAAAACTGCAGACGACTTAATGTACAGCGTTAAGAAAAAAGGTAAAAATCACGTCGTTGTTGAGGTTATTTAAGGCCTTCAGCTCGTAAGGTGGACCCGCGCCCCTATTGATTTTACAAATACTTAATTTACCGTTCATGTGATATACTCTGCATATACAAATACGGCTAACTAATGCATTTTGAATGGGATGAATTCAAAAATGAGCAGTTAAAAACCCAGCTTGGCGTCAGTTTTGAAGAGGTTTTCCTCGCCATCAGTGAAAATAGGTTGCTCGATATTTTGCCGCACCATTGTCCGGCGAAATATCCCAATCAAAAGCTGTTTATAGTCCTAATACGGAATTACGTTTACTACGTGCCATTTATCGAAAACGAACACAGTATTTTTCTAAAGAACATTATTCCCAGCCGCAAATACCAAAAGCTTTATTCAACAGGAGATCAAACGTGACATCAAAACTTTCGGTTGAGGAAAAAGCCATTATTGACCACGTAGAAAGTGGTCGCGCCCAAAGTGTGGATGATCTGGAAACCGAGACAAAACGCTACGCACAGATCGCAAAAGCCCAAATGAATAAAAAAAAAGCAATCAGCATCCGCCTATTGGAAAGCGATTTGGAACGGATTAAGGCGAAATCCCTTAGCCAAGGCTTACCTTACCAGACCTTGATTAGCGCATTAGTCCACCAATACGCCATTGGTAAAATCAAGCTTGATGCTTAACTCTCACCCGAAACTGCGAATGCCCATAAGTTGGGGTAAACTAGTGTTTTTGCCTTTTGGTAAACCTCAACAAATAAGCTAATTCACACTGTTGGGGTTCGTACCTCACCCCAACGATAGTTAACTGAATAATGAGGTGCATTGGAAAATGAATATTAACTGTAATTCTCTCTAAACCATGAACGCCGAACCTTGCACTTACGTTATTTATGGCTCAACGGGCAATTTGTCCCGGATTAAATTGATGCCTGCTTTGTACCACCTCGATGCGGCTAATCACCTGCCCGAGGGCACCCGGATCATCGCCATCGGCCGCCGCCCTTGGGATCAAGCGACGTGGTTGAAAGAACTCAAGGGCATGATCGAGCAAAAGGTTAAAAGCGAATTCGATGAAAAAGTTTTCAAACGTTTTAGCGAACGGTTTTACTACCACCGAGGCGACCTGCACGAAGCCGAAGCCTATGCGGCATTGGCGGAACTCATTAACGACCCTGAGCAACCATTCTCCAGGAATATTGCGTTTTATTTATCCATCAGCCCGGCCGATTTCGGTCAGGTTTTGGAATTATTAAGCACCAATCATTTATTCGAGGAAGAATACGGTTGGCGGCGGGTCATTATCGAAAAACCGTTCGGTTACGATCTCGACAGCGCGCAAGCGTTGCAAAAACGGATCGGTCATTATCTACACGAAGAGCAAATTTACCGTATCGACCACTATCTCGGCAAAGGCATGGTGCAGAACGTACTGGTATTCCGCTTTGCGAACGTGATGCTGGAACCCTTATGGAACCGTAATTACATCGACCATATCCAGATTACACATTCGGAAGAGATCGGCATCGAAGGCCGCGGCGAATATTACAACAGCGCCGGGGCGATGCGCGATATGCTGCAAAGCCATCTACTACAAATGATGACCCTGGTGGCGATGGAACCGCCGGTTTCGATGGAAGCCGAAGCGTTGCGCGACGAAAAAGTGAAGGTATTGAAATCGATCCGCCCTATTCCGAAAGAAGCCGTCCACGGTCATGCCTTCCGCGCCCAATATGCCAAGGGGACTGTCAACGGCAAGAAAGTTAACGGCTATCTGCAAGAAGACAACGTACCCGCTAACAGCACGACGGAAACCTACGCCGCTATGAAACTCTATGTCGATAACTGGCGCTGGCGCGGCGTACCGTTTTATTTGCGCACCGGTAAACGCCTGGCGAAGGCGCAATCGACCATTTCGATTTGTTTCCGCCATCCGCCGCTGCAATTCTTCCGCGATACCCATGTGCAGTGCATGAACCAGAATTGGGTATTGCTGGGCATTCAACCGGAAGAGTGCATTCGCATTGAAATGACCGTAAAAGAACCCGGTTTGGAAATGAGCACACGGACGACTAGCCTCGACGCCAGCTTCCGTAACCAAAACGAAAAAGCCATCGATGCGTATGAAGATTTACTGCTTGATGTACTAAAAGGCGACCGTTCTTTATTTTTGCGCTTCGATGAAGTGGAATATGCTTGGCGTATCGTCGATCCCATCCTGCAAACCTGGGCTATCGAACGCGATTATATCGCCACTTACCCGGCCGGATCGTGGGGACCGGAAGACAGCCGTCGTCTGTTCGATAAGGAAAGCCAAGCTTGGCGCAGCTCTTTAACCCCGGAGGCGTGCAAATATGAGGCCTGATTACCTTTGGTATTGCCTGGAAACACCTGATCAAGTTGCAGAAGCTGCTTGCCGGGAGATTTTGAATGCTGCCGAGAAAGCGATTGCCAATCATGGAAAATTCAAACTGGTGTTAGCGGGCGGCACCACACCGGAAAAAGTCTACCGCTTGCTGGCAAAATCTCAAGCGGACTGGGTAAACTGGTGGATTTATCATGGCGACGAACGCTGCTTGCCGGTCGATCATAAGGACCGGAACAGCGTCATGGCGAGTGAAGCGTTGTTAGATCAAGTCGCCATTCCCAAAAATCAAATATTCGACATATCCGCCGAATTAGGACCGGAACAAGGCGCTGCGGCTTATCGCCGAATCGTGGCCGACGCCCTGCCCTTCGACCTTGTATTATTGGGCATGGGCGAAGACGGGCACACGGCGAGCTTATTTCCTGGACATGTTCACGATCTCAACGAATTAACCCATGCGGTGTTCAATTCGCCCAAACCGCCGCCAGAACGGGTTTCCATCAGTGCAAACGCTTTGAGCAATGCTGAACAAATTTTTATTCTAGTCACCGGCGCTAATAAACGAGATGCGATAAAGCAATGGTGTTCCGATGTGGACTTACCGATTGCAAGCATTAGTAATAAAAATATTTCAATTATGATCGACCGGGACGCCACAATCGATTAACCCCTAACTCCCTGCATCGCATCGATTAGCCGGCGATGTAGGAACATTTAACTATTGCTTTTGGTCGTCAGTCATATTTTTAATGCTTCTCGGCAAATAGCGTTTCGCCTCATAAGCAGGTCTTTTTCAAAACGCTGCAAGTAAACTTTTTCAGCTTCATTAACACTGATCGCATTATTGGCTTTTTCGTATTCGTAATCTAATTGATGAATCGCGGAGTCGATAGCCAATATCTTATGATTGGCTCGTGCCGAGACAGCATTATCGTAGTTTTCAAGTTTTGCAGAAGGTCTTGCAGAACAGGCAGTAAGGGTCAATAGTAGTAGTTTCGACAAACATTTCACCGGATCTCTTCCATATCGCTAAGTTTGGACACATGTAATTAGCCGACGCAGCATAGACTTTACGTATAAACCCTTATGTCTGAATCCAGACTTAATATTTGGTATGTTTAATCTAATGAATAGGTGTGCTTAAAAGTTAATTGTTAATTTACCTTTTTCGATACTGTACTTCGTAATACAATTAGCCGTTTTTTGGGTGCGAATTGATTTCATTTGGGTATCCAATCGATTAATCGCGCGAATATTGGTTTTTTAATCATTTAAGGTCGTTTTATATGTGTTGGAGTGGTGAAGCATCTGGGGTGTTGGCGGCGGTAGGTTTGAGCACGGCTGTTTATGTTGCCTGGAAGGGGGAATCGAAAGAGCTATGGGTTCCACTTACGTATTTTGCATTAATGGAGCTTCTTCAAGCGGTAACTTATATCTACATCGACCTCTGCGATAACCCAAATAATCAGATTCTTACCCTGCTGGGTTATCTCCATGTCGCCTTTCAGCCGTTTTTCGTCAACATGGTGGCGATGTACTTTATTCCCGCGGAAATCAAATACAAGATTCAAATACCGGTCTACACCTTGTGTGCCGCCGGCACGTTATTCATTTTATTTAAAGGCTATCCGTTCGACTGGGCCGGAAAGTGCGTTATCGGCACCGAAGGCTTTTGCGGTCCCGGTGTCTGCTCCGTTCACGGCGCTTGGCATATCGCATGGCAAATGCCGTTAAACGGTTTACTATCCTACCCTATTCATTGGTTAAATGATTTTGACTGGGGCTTACATGTGATGAGTTATATCCTTGTATCGTTTATTTTGCCTATTGTTTACGGTTCTTATAGATTTGTAGCCTTCCACTACCTCATGGGGCCTTGGATTTCAGGCGTAACTACGAATGACCCGAACGAATATGCCGCCGTCTGGTGCTTGTTCTCCATTGCCTTATGCGTTTCAGTTATTAAATCGCCGGTAAGAAAATATCTCCATGTCAACCATTGGCCGTTTTATAAACGCTACATGACTGAACAGGAATCAGAACCCGCCGTCGAAACGACTTAATCTTTTTTACATATAACCGCCGGACAAACCGAAAAATACTTGCCGGCGGTTATTTGCATCGCAATATAATGCTTCTTCCGTCAATTTTGTCTAGTAAAGCCGTTTTTGACCCTGAAATAACGCCGTGTCTGGTCGTAAGGTAATTCGTACATAAACCGTAGGCGCTTTTTCCATTACAGCCTGAAGATACGATCCATTTAATTAGTTCTTTACTTGCAATCTTTTCGTGTTAACTTGTCGGCTAAGTCAGCGTTGAAAAGATAGCCTTACAAAAAAGCATCTGATCACTTAACTAAGCAGTCATTTTGAACATCGTGGGTTTTAATCATGCCTGTATTCGTTTTTCTTTGCTTAGCATTAGCGGGAATTGTACAAATCAATAGCCCGTTGCAAAATCTCTTGGTATCGCAGTTTGTCATTAATGCGGGATTGACGCTTGCGGTTGCTGCAATTATTGCTAATTTTTTTAAAAAAACTCCGGAAACCGTTAGTTACGATATTTTTTCCAGCAGTGTTTTACTCGTATGGTTTGCGTATTGGAAGCCGCTTTTTGTCGAAGACTCCCCGATATTTTTTTTCTTTCCGGTTTATTTCGCCGTGATAATCGCTTTTATCGCCTTGTTTTTCATTGGACAGCGTCATCGCATCGACCAGTATAGTTTGAAAATGATGCAATCGATTGCCGATTCCGGCATGGTAGAGCCTTGGATGGTGATGATCTGCGTATTAATCACCTTATATTTTGAAAATCATTTTCTCCAATATCCCGTCATGATGACGTTATTGGCGTTACGTTACGCATTATCGGGTTGTTTAAAGCCGAATTGAAAAGGTTTAAGACAATTCTTAGCTTAGTTTACGGCAAGCTTCGGTTTTAAATAGCTTTCTGCAAAATTAGCCGCCGTTAAAGGTTGATCGAAGTAATAGCCTTGAAAAATCGTACAGCCTTTTTCCTGTAAAAAGGCTAATTGCTGAAGGGTTTCGACGCCTTCGGCAATCACTTTAATGTTCAGGTGCTTAGCCATACCGATAATAGTTTCGACAATGACGGCGTCGCTGGAATCGTTCAAGATATCGCGTACAAAACCGCGATCAATCTTGAGCACATCCAACGGCAATTGTTTGAGGTACACTAAAGATGAATAACCGGTCCCAAAATCGTCGACCGCAATCGTTACGCCTAAGGACTTTAACGCCTTCATTTTATTGACAGTATCTTCGATATCGAGAATCATGACGCTTTCGGTTAATTCGATGCCAAGATGGCTTGGCGAGATTCCTGTGGTATCCAAAGCATGCTTGACTTGACTTACGAAATCCTGCTGCCTGAACTGCCGCGAGCTGACGTTGATGGAAAGATAAGGTATCCTTTGAAGACAATCGGTCTCCCACGTTTTAAGCTGGCTGCAAGCCTCCATCAAAACCCATTTGCCAATCGTTAAAATAAGATTGCTCTCCTCCGCAACCGGAATAAAATCGGCCGGCGACAAGCGGCCCTTGATCTTATCTTCCCAGCGTATCAACGCCTCAGCGCCTACCATATTGCCCAGCGCATCAATAAGCGGATGATAACAAAGAATAAAACGTCCTTGGTCGATAGCCCCTCTTAGATCTTGTTCTAAACTTAAGCGCAGATCGGCCGCTTCTTGCATGCTGGAATGGAAAAAGCTGATCGTGTTGCGTCCGCTTGATTTAGAACGGTACATCGCCGTATCGGCCTGTTGTAATATGCCGTCAGGATTTTGATGATCCTCTGGAAAATGCGCGATACCGATGCTGGTTCCGATTTGATGCTGATATTCATTGAGTTCAAAGGGTGTATTGAGTAGCTCCCGGATTTTTTCCGCCACGATCATTGCTTGATCGGCGGCCGCCGTTTTCGACTCCGAATTGGCGTGCAATAACACGACAAATTCGTCCCCGCCTAACCGGGCCGGTGTGTCTTCATCTCTCAAAACAGAAGATAAACGCTGCGCGACTTGAATTAATAACTCGTCGCCCACCAAGTGGCCTTGCGAATCGTTTAAAATTTTAAAATGATCCAGATCGAGGTATAACACGGCGCCGAATAATTTGTGGCGACGCGCTACCGCAATTTCCTGATCGAAACGGTCGAGCAGCAATCGACGATTGGGTAAGTTGGTTAAGGCATCGTAAAATGCCATATTATGAATTTTATTTTCCGCATCCTTCTTCTCGGTTATATCCGAAAACACCGATACGAAATGGCTTATTTCGCCTTGTTCATTTCTAACAGCAGTTACTGTTTGCCATTCCGGGTATATTTCGCCTGACTTCCGGCGATTCCAAATTTCGCCTTCAAACTTGTCGTTAGTCAGTAATTGCAGCCAATAATTTTCAAAAAACGCCTGATCGTGCCGGCCCGATTTCAAAATTCTCGGATTTTGGCCGATCACTTGCGTTCCTGAATAGCCGGTAATTTGAGTAAAGGCTTTATTTACCCTTAAGATATTGGCATTCTTATCGGTAATCATTATCCCTTGTTGCGCTTCAAACGTATTAGCCGCCAGCCGCAGTTGTTCTTCGGCTTGTTTTTGTTTGGTAATGTCGATCATGAAACCGTACAGTTCCGTAATCACCCCCGATTCTACAACCAATGTTGCAATGTCGCGCAACCAAACGATATGACCGTCTGCGGCGATCATCCGGTATTCCTGTTCGAAATTTTGATTGGTTGTACTGATACTGCTGGCGACACAAACATTTAGAACGGTATCTTTATCGTCTTCGTGCAAATGGCTTTGCCAAAAATCAGGCTCGTCGAGCCATCGTTTGATCGGATAACCGAGAATACTAACCGCTTCCGCGCTAACGAATATGAATCGGAACGTCACCGGATCCGCTCGCCAAACAATCGCGGATTGGGTTTGCACCAACTTTCTGAACTGACGTTCGCGCGCCGTGAGTCTGAGATTGCTGCGTTTAAGTTCTAACGTGCGTTTATCCACTTGCGCTGCGACGAACTCGGTATGTCCAGTCAACGCCAACAGACCGATACTCATGAACCCGGTCAAAAACATGCCGCCCGCCAGTAATAACCAGGACGACCATGACGAGTATTCGACGAGAAACTTTTTGCCGGGCGATATTTGTAAAAACCAGAACTGATTGCCTAATTGTACGGTTTCCAAGGTAGCCAGTTGTAAAGGGTCCCTGCTATTAATGTCGCTGACAGCGCCTAAAACCGTTATGAATTGCGGCCTGCTCATATCTCCAGCCAGTTTCGCGACTGTATGTTTGTAGCTGCCCCACTGTATAGCTTCGCTCAAATATGCTGCAATATCGAAAACACCGGTTACCACACCTTTAACACATTCGCAGCTATTAAGACCGGTATCGTAAACTGGAACCGCAAGAAGATACTGCTGTTGCCCCAATAAAGTAACCGCATCGTCTTTGATATCCAATTGCGTTAATAAGGACGGAATGGCTCCGAATTCGGTTGCTGGAGCGTTACGGTTCGTTTCGGCTAATAGCTCGCTGAAACGGTATTTTTGGTTTGTTTTGACTGCCTTTAACCAGGCTATCTGCACAACATCGGAATGCTGATTCAGGATAGCTTGCGCATTGGCCCGGAAATAAATTTCATTTAAGCTTTTGGTCTTCGCTAAATTTTTAATCAGATTCAAACTGGATTGATGAATTAAGTATTCGTTTTCCATACCGCTTTTTATGGCTGCGGCTTGATCGCGGATAATCTGATGCAAGCGGTCGGAACCTTTATTTTGGGTGTATAAGTAACTCATAGAGACACCCATTAAAATAATCATTACCGGCAAACATAACGAAAACAGCCGCTTACTCCATATTCTATGCGATTTATTGAAAACCGAAAAAAATAGCGGCATAAATACCGCAATACCGGCACAATCGCCAAGCCACCAAAACCAAAAGCTGAATACCAGTTCCTGATCGTCGATAATCTTGCTCGCATAAAGCAAGCTCACGCTCAAGATGGCTGAAATTAGCGCAGCTATCCCGGCACAGAGAAAAAATAATAAGATCGAACGTAACGAAACAAATTCGTTTGGAAAGTCGGCGTATCGTTTTACCAGCAGGCTGCCAAACCATGATTGTAAAACGTGCCCCAAAGGGCTTAGAAAAAAAATCAGTATTTTGAGAGGCGAATCGGCTGCCGTAAAGAGTTCGCGATGCAGCAGTAAGTCCGCTAAATAAATTCCGGACAGTACCGGATTACCCCAAAGCAAAACGGCTCCTAAGCCGATACCCGCTGGCGGCCAGATCGCGCTCACATAGCCTTGCAACCATGTTAAAGGCGCTGACAACCAGCCCGTTAAGTAAATTAACAGCGCGGTGATAGCAATATATTGCCAATTTTTTATACCACGGCTTAATAAGTTAACGATAGTCATTTGTACATTTATCAGCACATGTTGTATTCAACATTATTGCTTTTGCCTCTAACATTTGGCAAATCTGGTTAAAATTAATTTAAAAAACACTTCGGCGTTAATAAATTCTTAAGCTTTGATTATATCTGAATTAATTCTCGCCCTGATTACTTTGTCGCTCCGCTTAAATCCGCATTTAAGCGTCCTTCAAAAAGGACTGACTTAGCGCTTTTTTAAAGACCAGGCGCGACAATAACAATACGTAACGGATTAATCGCTGTAAAATAAGGTCATTTTTTAATCACAGACTATCTCAATGCGCACTTCCCAATTTCCACTCAACACCGTTAAAGAAATTCCTGCCGATGCAGTGATTATAAGCCATCAATTGATGATTAGAGCCGGGCTTATCAGAAAGCTGGCTGCCGGACTTTATACCTGGTTGCCGTTGGGTCTTAAAGTGCTTAGGAAGGTGGAAGCCATTGTCCGGGAGGAGATGGATAAAGCAGGCGCGCTCGAAGTTCTCATGCCTGCTTTGCAACCGGCCGAACTTTGGCAAGAAACCGGACGCTGGGAGAAATACGGCCCGGAACTGGCGCGGTTAAAGGATCGTCATGACCGTGATTTCTGCTTGGGTCCGACGCATGAAGAAATCATTACCGATCTAGCCCGTAATGAAATCAAGAGTTATAAGCAATTACCCATCAATTATTACCAAATCCAGACCAAATTCCGGGATGAAATCCGTCCGCGTTTCGGCGTGATGCGTTGCCGCGAATTTATTATGAAAGATGCGTATTCTTTTCATTTAACCCAGGAATCACTACAGGAAACTTATGATCTGATGCATCAAACTTACACAACGATTTTCTCCCGTTTCGGCTTGAAATTTCGGGCAGTGATGGCGGATTCTGGATCAATTGGCGGCGCTGTATCACATGAATTTCACGTTCTTGCCGACTCAGGCGAAGACGCTATCGCCTTTTCGGATAGTAGCGATTATGCCGCGAACATTGAAAAGGCCGAAGCTGCCGCCCCAAAAACGGACCGGTCTCCAGCTAGCGCCGAGTTTAAAACGATCAGCACCCCCGGTCAGCACAGTATCGAAGCAGTCAGCCAATTTTTAAATATCTCACCCCAACAATGCTTGAAAACGCTTATTGTTAAATGCGAAGACGCTAATTTAGCGGCTTTGCTTCTGCGGGGAGATCACGAATTAAATCCAATTAAGGCCGAAAAAATCGACGGTATCGCCGCACCGCTGACGTTTGCCAGCGATGCCGAAATCGTCCAAGCTTGTCAATGCAAACCGGGATCGATCGGGCCGGTTAACCTCCATATACGGATTATTGCAGACCGCAGTGTCGTATCAATGTCGGATTTTGTATGCGGCGCTAATCAAGACGGTCAGCATTTCACCGGAATCAACTGGGAACGCGATCTGCCTTTGCCCTCCGAAATCGAAGATATAAGAATGGTAATGACTGGCGATCCGAGTCCTGACGGACATGGCGTTCTTAATATTGCCCGCGGCATTGAAGTCGGCCACATTTTCCAGCTCGGCACCAAATACAGCGAAGCGATGAAGGCCGGAATTATCAACGAGGAAGGCAAAAACCAAACGATGATTATGGGCTGCTACGGTATTGGCGTTTCAAGGGTGGTTGCCTCGAGTATCGAACAAAGTCATGATGCGCGCGGGATTATTTGGCCCGACAGCCTGGCTCCTTTTCAGGTAGCTATCTGTCCGATGAATTTACACAAGTCGGAACGTCTTAAGGCAACTACCGAACAACTTTATCATGACCTGTTAAAAGGAGGCATGGAAGTGTTATTAGATGATCGGAAAGTACGCGCCGGCTTTATGTTTTCCGATATGGAACTGATTGGCATCCCGCATTGCATCATCATCAGTGATCGCGGCATGGAAGCAGGAATTGTTGAATATAAAGCGAGAACAGCCAGCCAAAACGAAGAAGTCGCAATAGACCAAATCGTTACTTTCCTGCAAGCCAAGCTAAATAAGACTTGAGATACCTAAAACGAAAAAAAGAATTTGCCGATAGCAAACTGTTCTGTAAATTAACTATCGGCTTTTTTATTTTAATTACTGCCTGGGTTGCTGCGGTCTTACGGTCACATCCGCATTGGCTTGCAAACTCGCTAGTGTGGCATTGAACTCGGCTTGACCGAAAGCCTTGCCAAGATTTTTTCTTGCTAGATCGAGTTGTTTTTTATCATCATCACTCATGACGCCCGGAGTGACTTTCTTTAAACTGGCAACCACCTGTTCACCTGCAGGAAGCGGGACAACAATAACCGTAGGTTTTCCGGACTGAGGTTTTGCGGCTTTAAAAATGGCGTCAACCACTTGCTCGGATAATGCGCCAGGTTTATTTCTGGTTAAATTTGGCGCTTGTTGAATAGTCAATTTATAGTCGGCTGCAATTTTTTGGAGGGATTCGCCAGCAAGCAATTGCTGTTTAATTTTATTAGCCTTATCCAGTGTTTTCTGTTTGGATTGTTCGTTCCCCATCGCAACGATAATCTCCTGTTTAACGCTGTTAAGATCGCGCACAGTAGACGGTTTATGTTCAAGTAAACGCAAAACCACTAAACGATCTTCGCCTAATTCGACCGGAGTACTATTGCTGCCTTTTAATACCTCGTCTGAAAAAGCCATCTCACGAATTTTTTGTTCCGCGGTTACGCCTTCACCCTTATCTTTAGTGAATAATTCCGTTTTCTTTACGCTTAAAGAAAGGGCTTCGGAAACGCTTTGTAAACTATCTGGATTTTCATAACTCAATTCGGTCAATTTCTCGCCGGCTTCATAGAAGGCGTTTTCGGCCTGAGCTTTTTGATAACTTTTAGTAAGCTCGTCTTTCACTGTTTCGAAGGATTTCACTTCACTGGAAACCAGTTCGGTTACTTTAATCAAATGATATCCGAAAGAGGATTTTACCGGCTTGGAAACTTCGCCTTGTTTCAAAGCGCTAGCCGCGTCCTCAAAGGATTTTTCCATGCCGCCCACAATAAACAAGCCCAAGTCGCCGCCTTTCTTAGCCGTAAGCTTATCGTCCGATATTTCGCTCGCCAGAACCGAAAATTCTTTCGATTTAAGTTCCTCTTGCGCTTTTAAAGCTTTTGCCAACGCTGCTTTATCATCGGTCTTAGAGTTGACGGCAAAAAGAATATGGCTGATTTTCCGTTGTTCCGGTTTTGTATATTGCTCTTTTTGCTCTTCGTAATAAGCACGTAGTTTATCGTCCGTTACTGTAATATTCTTCGCCAGATGTTCTAACGCCAATTCAACATATTCGACGGAAATCTGTTCCGGCGCCTTAAAAACATCTTGATGCTGCTGATAGTAAGCGGCAATCTCCGGTTCGGCGGGTTGTGTTGCAGTTTTTTCCAGCGGGACGGAAACGTAATCAACTTCGCGCTGCTGATTTTGAATTTTGAAGAAGGCTTCAATCGCATATGGCGTAGCAAAGCTGCTATCGATGATACTCCGTTGAAATTGCTCCATAATAAGAGCACTTTTGATTTTATTGACAAACTCCCCAGACGACATCCGTTGCGAAGTCAACAAGGATTTGTAGCGTTGCTCGTCGAATTTCCCATCGGTTTGAAAATACGGTAAGGTCTTGATAAATTCGCGTGCGCTCGCATCAGTCGTCACAAGCCCTTCGTCATGTGTATATTGTAGTAATACTTCATCTTTAATCAGCTTATCCAATGCTTGCGATTTGAGCAATTGTTCGTCGATAGTCATGCCGCGAAAGTTTTGGGCGTATTGCTCGTAAGCCTTGGTAACATCGCGTTGATAAAAATCTTTATCGCCTACGGATGCTACGGGCATTTCTTTAGCTGTATCGATGTAATTTTGAATACCCCATAATGCAAAAGGCACACAAATCGTTATCAAGATTATCCAAGCAAAAGCGCCTTGCGCCTTCTCTCTTATAGTTGTCAGCATACGCTCAATTCCGGTAAAGCCATATTAAAAAAATCAAAAAAAAAGCCCCGAACCTTATGGTACGGGGCTTATCGTTTTGGCGGAGCGGACGGGGCTCGAACCCGCGACCCCCGGCGTGACAGGCCGGTATTCTAACCAACTGAACTACCGCTCCAAAGTCTGGTGGGTGCTGAGGGGTTCGAACCCCCGACCCTCGCCTTGTAAGGGCGATGCTCTCCCAGCTGAGCTAAGCACCCGACTAAAGCAGGGAATTATATAGCATCCTTTAGCGATTTGCCAGCTTTAAATGAAGGAATTTTTGCAGCCTTTATTGTAATCTCCCGCCCGGTTTGAGGATTACGGCCAATCCGCTCCGACCTTTCTTTTACGCTGAAAGTGCCAAAGCCGACCAAAGTTACAGAATCTCCTTTGCTCAACGCACCGGTAATGGCGCCGGTAAAACCGTCCAAGGCTCGACCGGCGTCGGCTTTTGTCAACCCTGAAGACTCTGCAATGGCATCAATAAGTTCCGATTTATTCATTTAATTCCCCCTTAGGAAGTGGCACAATTAGAAAATAGTTGTTTTTGGAATCGTTAACGCATTATCGATCTTATGAAGATAAAACTAACATAAGAATATGATGAGGCTATTTATAACAACTGCTTTCGTAGAGTGTCAAGCTTTTAAGGTCAGGGTACGAAACATTACCTGACCTTTAGATTACGAAATAGCTGCATTAATGTGCTATCAATCCGGGAGTTGCCACGATTTTGGCGCCCTCGACGTCGGCTTTAGTTTGTTCTTCGATCATACTTCTTTCAACCGGAACCGGCGTATATTGCAAGGCGACTTCTAATACTTCGTCGATCCATTGCACTGGTTTTATAAGCAAGTTTTGTTTAATGTTTTCGGGTATTTCAACTAAATCTTTCTCATTTTCCGCCGGAATCAATACGGTGGTTATCCCGCCACGGTGGGCCGCCAATAATTTTTCTTTGAGTCCTCCGATAGGCAATACTTCGCCGCGCAACGTTATTTCACCCGTCATAGCCACTGCGGCGCGTACCGGAATTTTAGTCAGTGCGGAAACAACAGCCGTACACATTGCAATACCTGCACTGGGTCCATCCTTCGGCGTTGCGCCTTCCGGAACATGGATATGAATATCGTTTTGCTGGAATATCTCGTTATTCAACCCCAGTATATCGGCCCGGCTTCTAACGACCGTCATCGCGGCTTCTATCGATTCTTTCATTACGTCGCCGAGCTTACCGGTTGCCGAATGTTTACCTTTACCCGGGATAACCGCCGTTTCAATCGTCAATAATTCGCCGCCGACTTCAGTCCACGCCAACCCGGAAACATGACCGATTTGATCTTGTTCTTCGGCTATCCCATAGTGAAAACGTTTTACCCCGAGATAATGGCTTAAATTGCTTGGATTGATAACGGTCTTTTCGTTCTTCGACTCAAGCAATAAGTCTTTAACTACTTTCCGGCAAATCTTAGAAATATCGCGTTCAAGATTTCGCACACCGGCTTCGCGAGAGTAATAACGAATCATATCCCGGACGGCGGTCTCCGAAATTTCGATCTCGTGCGCTTTTAAACCATTATTTTTTATTTGTTTCGGAATAAGATATTTAATCGCAATATTAATTTTCTCGTCTTCGGTATAACCGGCTAGCCTAATTACTTCCATTCTATCCAATAATGCAGGCGGGATATTCATGGAATTCGCCGTCGCGACAAACATTACATCGGATAAATCGAAATCGACTTCCAAATAATGATCGGCAAACGTATGATTTTGCTCAGGGTCCAGAACCTCGAGTAAAGCCGACGCCGGATCGCCGCGGAAATCTTGCGCCATCTTGTCGATTTCATCAAGTAAAAACAAAGGATTGCGTGTTTTCACCTTGGCTAAGCTTTGCAATATTTTACCCGGCATGGAACCTATATACGTTCTACGGTGGCCGCGAACCTCCGCTTCGTCACGCACACCGCCCAACGCCATGCGCACGTATTTACGATTGGTCGCCCTGGCAATCGATTCGCCTAACGAAGTTTTACCCACCCCAGGAGGTCCAACTAAACACAGAATAGGTCCTTTTAATTGCTTAACCCGTTGTTGTACCGCCAGGTATTCCAATATGCGTTCTTTTACCTTTTCTAAGCCGTAATGTTCCGCCTCCAACACCTGTTCGGCTGTTTTTAAAACACGGGTAACTTTGGTTTTCTTTTTCCAAGGAACATTGATCATCCAGTCGATATAATTCCTGACGACAGTCGCTTCCGCGGACATGGGAGACATCAGTTTTAGTTTGTTCAACTCGGCAGACGCTTTGGTTTTAGCTTCTTTAGACATGCCCGCGCTTTCAATTTTATTTTCCAACTCTTCAATCTCATTGGGCACATCGTCCATTTCGCCCAATTCTTTTTGAATGGCTTTCATTTGTTCATTCAAATAATATTCGCGCTGGTTTTTTTCCATTTGCTGTTTAACGCGCACACGGATTTTCTTTTCCATGTCCAGAATATCGACTTCGCCTTCCATGAGCGCCATTAACGCTTCAAGCCGTTGTTCGATATCGGCGGTTTCCAGTATGACTTGTTTTTCGTGAATTTTAATAGCGACGTGGGCCGCCATCGTATCGGCAAGCCGACTGGGTTCTTCAATTCCGTTCAATACATTGAGCACTTCCGGAGGTATTTTATTGTTGAACTTTACGTATTGATCGAAAGAACCTAGCACAGTGCGTTTCAGCGCATCTAGCTTTTGCTCGGAAATTAGCAAAATATCTTTTATCTTCGATACATTAGCGCAAATATAGTTCCCTGTATCCTGGTAGTCATGGACTTGGCAGCGTTCATTGCCTTCAACCAGCACCTTCACTGTGCCGTCCGGTAATTTCAGTAATTGAAGAATGTTAGCTAAAGTGCCGACCTCGTATAAGTCGGCAAAATCCGGCTCATCGACACCCGCTTCTTTTTGCGCTACTAACAAAATTTGTTTACTGTCTTGAGTTGCTGCATTTAACGCATCGATTGATTTTTGCCGGCCTACAAATAGCGGAATAATCATGTGGGGATAGACCACAACATCCCTAAGCGGCAATACGGGTATGGTGATTTCTAACTCTGTCATCTTCTGCTTTTCCAATATGGAATCTTTAAAATTACAATTACCTCTGATTATGGGGATGTTATTTTAAATAGCAAGAATGAAAGCAATAATTTCGGATGGAAACGGTATTTTTTTAAAAATTAACCATACTTGCAGTTTATTTGGCAATAAAAAAGGAGCTTTGACTATCCAAGCTCCTTCTCTAAAACCGCTTTATCAATATATTATCAGGCCTTTATTTTTTCAGTCTCGTAAACCAAATAAGGATCGGATTCGCCTAATATGACGCTTTCATCGACTACGACTTTACTGATATTGTCGGCCGAAGGCAACTCGTACATGGTATTCAAAAGGACATTTTCGACAATTGTTCTCAACCCTCTAGCTCCGGTTTTCCGTTCCATCGACTTGCGGGCAATAGCCACCAAGGATTCATCGCGGAATTCCAATTCGGCGCCTTCCATTTCGAATAAATGCTGATATTGTTTAACCAAGGCATTCTTCGGTTCGGTAAGGATTTTTATCAAGGCGCGTTCGTCCAATTCTTCCAACGTCGCCACGACCGGCAACCGGCCGACAAACTCTGGGATCAAACCGTATTTAATCAGATCTTCCGCTTCGACTTCAGCAAAAAGCTGACCGACATTTTTAGACTCCGATTTACCTTTAACCTCAGCCGAGAAACCGATGCCGCCTTTTTCAGAACGGGCTTTTATCACCTTATCGAGTCCGGCAAACGCCCCGCCGACAATAAACAGGATATTGGCAGTGTTGACTTGCAAAAACTCTTGTTGCGGGTGTTTTCGTCCGCCTTGCGGCGGTACCGAAGCAATCGTACCTTCGATTAATTTCAATAAGGCTTGTTGAACGCCCTCACCTGAAACGTCGCGGGTAATCGAAGGATTGTCGGATTTTCTGGAAATTTTATCGATTTCATCGATATAAACGATACCGGTTTCGGCTTTTTCGACATCGTAGTCGCATTTCTGCAGAATTTTCTGGATGATATTCTCAACGTCTTCGCCTACATAGCCGGCCTCGGTTAAAGTCGTTGCGTCGGCAATGGTAAAAGGCACATCAAGTAAACGCGCCAAAGTTTCGGCTAATAAGGTTTTACCCGAACCGGTCGGTCCTATCAGTAAAATATTGCTTTTTGCGAGTTCGATACCGTCTTTCTTTGTTTTATTTCTAAGCCTTTTATAATGATTATAAACCGCAACCGCCAGAATTTTCTTGGCGCGTTCCTGGCCTATAACGTAGCTATCCAGCTCTTCCTTAATTTGCTTAGGCTTCGGTAGCTCGCCGCCGTAAAAAGAAGACGAACGGTCCTGTAATTCATCTTTGATGATATCGTTACAAAGATCGACGCATTCGTCGCAAATATAGACGGACGGTCCGGCAATCAGTTTTCTCACTTCTTGCTGACTTTTACCGCAAAACGAACAATACAGCAGTTTGTCGTCGTCTTTGCTGTTTCTATCATTACTCATGTTCGGACTCCTGAAAACACTCCGTCCACTACTTTAGCTATCATCGTATTTTGTACCTGCACAATTCGGTAAAAGCCGTCTTTATGCATTCTATTTTTAATTTAACCGGCAACAGTAGCTCTATTAGTCAAAACTTTGTCGATTAAACCGTAATTAACGGCATCATCCGGGCTTAAAAAATTATCCCTATCGGTATCGACCTGAATTTTTTCGATAGGTTGTCCGGTATGATGCGCCAATACTTTATTAAGCTTATCCCTAATTTGTAAAATCTCCCGCGCATGAATATCGATGTCGGAAGCCTGACCTTGAAAACCGCCTAAAGGCTGATGGATCATCATGCGCGAATGCGGCAAACAATAGCGTTTGCCTTTAGTGCCGCCGGTTAAGAGCAACGCACCCATGCTGGCCGCTTGCCCTATGCACATCGTACTAACATCCGGCTTAATAAATTGCATGGTGTCGTAAATCGACATTCCTGCCGTCACCGACCCGCCAGGGGAATTTATATAAAGGTGAATATCTTTATCGGGATTTTCAGACTCTAAAAATAATAACTGAGCGACAATTAGATTAGCCATGTAATCTTCAACCTGCCCAACCAGAAAAATAACCCGTTCTTTCAGCAGCCTTGAGTAAATATCGAAACTGCGTTCGCCGCGGGCGGTTTGTTCGATTACAATAGGCACCAAATTACCGGCAGCCTGTGGAGTCATTGGATTCAGGTTATTAAATTTACTGTACATTAAAATTTAACTTAATTATGGGATTTGTCCATAATATCACTAAAACTCATTGTTTCATCGGTTATTTTCGCTTTTGAAAGCAGCCAGTCAATCGTTTGATCTTCCAAAACCATCTGTTGTACGCCCGTTAAACGGCTCTTGTCGGAATAATACCAGTTTACGAATGCTTCCGGCTGTTCATAACTTTTAGCCATGTCTTCTATGGTAGACCGGACTTTTGCTTCATCTACTTTAAGTGCTTGAATATGGATAATTTCGCCTAAGATAAGACCGAGAGCTACCCGGCGTTCTGCTTCGGACTTGAAAACATCCTTCGGTAAATTTACATCTTCCCGCTTCAGTTTTTGCCGTTTTGCCGATTCCAGATACGGTTTCATCAAATTTTCAATTTCTTCTTCAATCAGCACATTCGGCACGGCAAACTTAACGTTCTCATAAATTGCGCCCAAAACTGTATTTTTTAATTTTGCATGCAGCGCTTGTTCCAGTTCCCTTTGCATATTGGCTTTAACATCTGCGCGGAAAGTTTCCAACACGCCATCTTGTGTGCCGTAGCCCTTGATAAACTCCTCATCTAGCACCGGCAATTGGGGCGCTTCAACCTTAAGCACTTCTATCTCAAATTCCGCCGGCTTGCCGGCTAATTCTTGTTTGCTGTATTGCTCCGGAAATGTGAGCGAAAACGTTTTGCTTTCGCCCTTTTTTAAACCGGTCAAGTTGTCCTCAAAGCCAGGAATCATTTGTTTAGCGCCGATTTCAACCGGAAAATCTTTTACCGTTCCTTCGGTGAAGTTTTTACCTTCGGATATCCCGGAAAATTCGATGGTAATCCGGTCCTTTTCTTGAGCGGCGCGCTCCACCTCGGCCCATGTTTTTTTCTGATCGCGCAGTTTTTCGATCATGACGTCGACATCGCTTTCTTCAACCGTCGCTACCGGACGCTTAATGTCAAGCTGATCGATGCCGGTCAAAGAAATCTCCGGATAAACCTCGAACTCAGCGATATACCGGAAACCTTCACTTTCGTCCAATTCGTGAATATGGGGCTGGCCCGCAGGCTTTAACGCTTGGTCGCGAATAGCATCGTAATAGGTCGATTGAATCAAATCACCGGCTACTTCGCCGCGCACCCGATCGCCATACATTTTATTAACGACTTGTTGAGGAACTTTGCCTGGACGGAAACCATCGATTTTGACCTGACGCGCCAGCGTTTTCAAACGTTCGGCGATTTTTCCCTGAACCACGGTTTCAGGTACTTGAACGGTCATTTTTATGCTCAATTCCGATGTCTTCTCAACAGACACTTGCATTTTTTACCTCGGTAAACTTAATGAAATATAGGGATAAATGGCAGCGCTAGGCTTAATTAAAAGGGTATGTAAGACCTTTCTCGCTTCTTCGGGTTGATGGTGCGAATGGGGAGACTCGAACTCCCACAGGTTGCCCTACTGGAACCTAAATCCAGCGCGTCTACCAATTTCGCCACATTCGCACAGTGACCGGACTGAGCATTATAGTTGCTTGGTGAACCCGCAACAAGTATAAGTTGGCCGCGCTTAACAAAATAGATTCTTCTCAAGGCCCTTAAATCCGTTTAAATGCCGGCAAGTATGATGCGCAATGATCCAATTCTCATCGGTCTTTACGACCCATGCGGCTATTTTCGAACTTGCTTTCGAAATTCTTTGCCGACTCTCGGCGTTAGCCGAATCGTCCAGTTCAAGACCCAGCCATTGCCACTGCCGACAGATTCTGGCGCGGATTTCAGCTGAATGCTCGCCGATCCCGCCCGTGAACACCAGGGCGTCAAAACCGCCAAGTACGGCAGTTAGCGAACCTAATTCACGTCCGGCCCGGTAAACGAACAAATCGATCGCTTCGCGGGCATAAGGATCATCGCTGGCAAGCAATATCCGCATGTCGTTAGACAGTCCGGAAACCCCGAACAAACCGGATTCGTGATAAAGCAGATGCTCCAGTTCCCTGACATCCATCTTGTAATGAGTCATCAAATAGAGCAATGCACCGGGATCGATATTGCCGCAACGCGTTCCCATGACCAATCCATCGAGCGGCGAAAACCCCATGGTCGAGGCGATACTGCTGCCATGATGGATTGCGCAAAGACTAGCACCGCTGCCTAAATGAGCAATAATCACCCTTGCGCCGGTAAGCATGGGGTCGAGAGAAGGCAATATAGAGCTTACGTACTCATACGATAATCCGTGGAAACCGTACCTGCGCACCCCTTCATTATAAAAACGCTGCGGCAAAGCAAAACGTTGTGCGAGATCGGATTGAGTCCGATGGAATGCGGTATCAAAACAAGCGACTTGCGGTAAATCCGGCATAATATCCAGAAATGCCCGGATCGCTTCAAGATTATGCGGCTGATGTAACGGCGCCAACGGAATAAGCGTTTCCAGATCGGATAATACTTTTTCATTAATAAGGACAGGCGCCGAATAGTCTAAGCCGCCGTGGACAACCCGATGCCCTGCCGCTAACAATCTCCCCTCTTTCAGATAGTCTAATAACCAGTTGCAGATAATGCGGACGGCAACCGTATGATGGCCAGATTCCGCGGCTGAAAGTAACTTATCAACCAGTATGCCATCTTGGGGCGATTTTACTTTAAAGCGGGCTTGATTTCCGATACCTTCAACGTGTCCGTTTACTTTCAAACCAAATGAAACGGACGATTCCAATCGATACACGGCGAATTTGACACTGGACGACCCAGCGTTGATTACGGCTAGAAAATCAATCATCAAATAGGCCTAAACCGTTTTATGCAATCATGACCGGCGGCATTAGATTGCGATGAACACAAAGCTTGTAAATGCCGTCTTAAAAATTTGCGGATGCAATCACGATGGCCTTAAGTTCCCGTGCGCTCACGTAAGTCATGCGGCAAGTAACTGCGGTCGCCTAAGACTTCCAGCATGGGACCGTGAGCGGTGAATTTAACAATACTCAACGATCCGGCAGGCGCATCGATTCGATCACGGTAACGGCCTAAATCGATACCCAGTAAACTGCAAAGCATGATCCTAATTGTGGCCTTATGAGATACTACTAAAACATTTCCGTTACCGTGCCCGGATTCGATCCCAGCAATAACCGGAAGCGCCCGGCTTGCAACCTGAACGGCGGTTTCCCCGCCGGTAGGCGGATTCCAGGCCGGCTCCGTCAACCACCTTATATAATCTTCTTCATGGCAGCGTTTAATGTCGGCTTGTTCCCGGTCTTCCCAAGCACCGTAAGCGATTTCCCGCAAGCCGTCTTTAATTTGCATTTCTAAGCCTGCCGCTTCGCATAAGGGTCGTGCAGTCGCAACAGTTCGTTCCATGGGACTGACATAAATACCCTGCCAATCAAGCTTACAATAAGCATCGGCGAACGCTAACGCCATTCGATGGCCTTCGGACGTCAATTCAGGATCTATCGAGCCGCAATACGCACCCCGCAAGCTGTATTCGGTTTCTCCGTGACGGAGAAAATAAAGTTTTAGACTCATCGGTTTTACCTTTTTTTGCGACCTTAAAAAGGCCAGCGCCATTGATCTTCTTCGGGCCGGTCGATACCGTTCTCATAAGCATAATTCCGGCACTCGATTTGCAGATCCCGGAATTTTTGCTTTACATGCGCACCCGGCACCAACAACGACGGAATGCGGTTGATCGCGTCTATCGCTAAACTGAACCGGTCGATTTCGTTTTGGATGGCAAGTTCCAACGGGGTGTTGATACTGCCTTTTTCCTTATAGCCGCGCACATGCATATTCGGATGGTTATGGCGGCGGTAAGTCAGCCGGTGGATTAGCCATGGGTAGCCGTGAAAGTTGAAAATGATAGGCTTATCCAGTGTAAACAAACTGTCGAAGTCGCGGTCCGGAAGCCCGTGCGGATGTTCGGTAGTATGCACCAGCTTATATAAATCGACAACATTGATAAAACGTATCTTGAGTTGCGGAAAATGCTCCCGCAACAACACGACTGCGGCTAGCGCTTCCTTAGTGGGAATATCGCCAGCACAAGCCATTACCAAATCCGGTTCGTTACCGGCATCATTACTGGCCCACTCCCAAATCCCGATACCCTTCGTGCAATGCTTGATAGCCGAATCCATATCCAAATACTGGAGATGTTTTTGTTTATCACTGACAATCACATTGATATAGTCCCTGCTGTTTAAACAATGATTGACGACGGACAGAAGACAATTAGCGTCCGGCGGCAAATAAATTCGAGTCACCGTCGGGCTTTTGTTGACGACGACATCCAAAAATCCTGGATCCTGATGGGTGAACCCGTTGTGGTCCTGCCGCCATACAGTCGAAGTGATAAGTAAATTGAGCGATGCGACCGGCGCTCGCCATGAAATATCTTTCGCCATATCGAGCCATTTAGCGTGTTGATTAAACATGGAATCAATCACATGAACAAAAGCTTCGTAAGTCGAAAAAAAGCCGTGCCGCCCCGTTAGCAAATAACCTTCCAGCCAACCTTCCAAGGTATGCTCCGATAACATTTCCATGACCCGGCCATCGGGCGACAACTCACCGCCGTCGGCGTCTTCCGGCCAGAAATCCGCCAGCCAGGTTTTTTTACTGACCTGGTAAATATCGTCCAATTTATTAGAGCTGTTTTCATCCGGACCGAAAACGCGAAAATTACTCAGATTATCGCGCATGATATCGCGTAAAAATTTTCCCAACGGACGGGTATTTTCCGACGAAATTTTGCCTGGATTTTCGATCACCAATGCATATTTCCGGAAATCGGGCATCCGCAAAGCTTTTTTAAGGAGTCCGCCATTCGCATGCGGATTTGCGCTCATCCGCCGGGAGTACTTCGGCGCGAGCGTTTTAAGTTCGGGAATTAACCGGCCCGATTCGTCGAATAATTCCGACGGTTTATAGCTTAGCAGCCAGTCTTCCAGCATTTTCAAATGCACCGGATTATCTTTAACGCCCGCCAAGGGAACTTGATGCGCTCGCCAAAAGCCTTCCACCTTATGACCGTCGACTTCTTTCGGGCCGGTCCAGCCTTTCGGACTTCGCAAAACAATCATCGGCCAGCGCGGACGCATTGGAATGCCCGTCCGCCTGACTTCATCTTGAATTTGGCGAATCTTCAGTACGCATTCCTCGAGTACGCCGGCCATTAACCGATGCATCGTCATAGGTTCGTCGCCTTCGACGAAATAAGGCGTATAGCCGTAACCGCGCAATAAACAGTCCAATTCTTCGTGCGAAATCCGTGCTAATAAGGTTGGATTGTTAATTTTATAACCGTTTAAATGTAGCACCGGCAGTACCGCGCCGTCGCGGACCGGGTTTAAAAATTTATTCGAATGCCAGGAGGTCGCCAGCGGTCCGGTTTCCGACTCCCCGTCGCCCACCACGACCGTTACCAGTAAGTCCGGGTTATCGAAAGCGGCGCCGTAAGCATGGGAAATACTGTACCCCAATTCGCCGCCTTCATGAATTGAACCCGGTGTTTCGGGTGTGCAATGACTGCCGATTTTACCCGGAAACGAGAACGCTTTAAAAAACTCCAGCAAGCCCTCTTCGTCTTCGGCCTTCTCGGAATAGATTTCCGAATAGGCGCCTTCAAGATAAACCGGCGCCAAAACACCAGGAGCGCCGTGCCCAGGTCCGGCTAGGAAAATAGCGTTTAGATCGAACTTGTTTATCACCCTGTTCATATGGGTATAAACAAAACTTAAGCCCGGACTCGAACCCCAATGACCTAACAACCGGTTCTTTATGTGCCCTGGTTTTAAAGGCTCTTTCAACAGTGGGTTAGCCTGCAAATAAATCATACCCGCCGCAAGATAATTACAGGCGCGCCAATACGCGTCTATTTTTTCCAGTTCATACGCGGTTAACGGGGAAACAGGAATTGCTGTCGTCATTAGTTTGTTGCTCCTTAAACTCTTATTAATCGAGTACCGGTCACGGTCATTTCTTCACATTGATTAGATTTTCCGGTATCTAAAATACTATCGAACCCGGATGTATTACCGGTATATCACAGGATTTGATATAAAAATATGACAGTTTGAAAGTTATTAAGAAAATCAACTGCAGTGGAGTTGATTTTAGCCGCCTGGTTACACTGTCTTCCGGTTTTTAATTTTTGATTTAGGGAGAAACAAGCGAATGATAAATTTTTCAAACTCTACCAGAAAAAATACGCTGGCAGATACTACGGCGACTTTTTGCCAAGTCTGCAAACTTAAATCGGTCGTTCCAAACACTGTTTGCATGGGCTGCCAATGGGTAAATGCAAACTGGAATAAAATCAGCGCTATAATTGCAAGCCATATCAATAAGTTTCCGAATAAGCCTTGCAAATTCAGCACAGAATGGTACAAGTACCGGCTGTTAAAGATATAGAAAATTTGGTAAAAAACCAGGGTATTGACAGCTACCGTCCGGGCTTCTTCAATTGACGTCCCTAGTGACCGTTCCCAAAGAAAAAGCCCCATAGAACCGGTAACCATAATTAAAGATACAAAGACAATGCGCCAAGTCAAAAATCCGGTCAACAAAGGCTCTTGCGGCTTTCTGGGTTTACGTATCATGATATTGCGCTCCGGCGGTTCGAAGGCAAGCGTCAGCGAAAGCAGGACGGTGGTAATCATGTTAACCCAAAGTATTTGGACCGGAGTGATGGGTAAAGCTTCGCCCATAAAAATTGCCGAAACGATGACGAAAGCTTCGCCAAAACCGGTCGGTAAAATGAAGATAATCGATTTTTTTAAGTTATCGTAAATACCACGGCCTTCTTCGACCGCATAGGCTATCGAAGCAAAATTATCATCGGCCAAGACCATTTCACTGGCTTCCTTGGCTACTTCAGTACCTTTTTTTCCCATTGCAACACCGACATCGGCGCATTTTAACGCAGGCGCGTCGTTAACTCCGTCGCCGGTCATCGCTACGACATGACCATTGGCATGCAATGCGGCAACTAAGCGTAGTTTATTTTCAGGACTACTACGGGCAAAAACATCGACGTCCCTGACGGCTCTTTTAAGTTCGCTCTCTGTCATCCGGTCAAGCTCTGCGCCGCTTAATACCGAACCGTTGCCGATATTGAGTTGCGCAGCAATTGCCGCGGCGGTCGCGGCATGATCTCCGGTAATCATCTTAACCCGGATACCTGCATTTTGGCACGTTTGAACAGCTAGCATGGCTTCCGGACGCGGCGGATCAATCATTCCTATCAAACCTAACAAGGTTAATCCCGTTTCTACATCCTTAAACCCGATTTGACTTTGTTGGGACGGTAGTGCTTTGAAGCCGATTGCTAGTAAACGCTGCCCCAATCCAGCAATACGCTCAATTGTATTCTGCCAAGAAGTGACGTCAATCGGCTCATCTTGACCATTTGTACGTTGCGCACAACACATGACGAGAACTCTCTCCGGCGCACCTTTGACAAACACGAATGCGGTCGTGGTGTAAAGTCGACATAAAGCGGTGCTCCGATTCAAACGGGATTATGTCCGTGCGCGGCATTTCTTGATTAAGAAACTCCGGGTCGAGACCTGCTTTCAACGCTAAAGCCGCAATAGCTCCCTCCGTAGGATCACCGTGTAATAACCAGCTTCCCAGTTTATAGTCCAGCCGGGCGTTATTTACAAAGAGAAGCAGCGCGAATCAACTCATGCAAACAAGGATGATTGTCTAAGACGACTGCTTGGTTATTCAATTCGAAGCCGCCGTGCGGATCGTAACCTACGCCTTCAACCGTTATCAATTCATTATTAACAAGGCTCTAGACTATCAGGAG
>DLHW01000030.1:75936-207839 GCA_002483425.1 Methylococcaceae bacterium UBA7658 | reverse complement strand
ATCTTTCGCAAAAATAGCGGCACACTATCATTCTATAGACCTCGTTGGCCGAACGTAGGTCTGTCCGCGCAAAATGGCGCTTTCCTGCTGAGCAAAGGAACCAACCAAAGACTCTGGACGTCTGGCGGAGTTGCTCAAGTTCCAGCAGTGCGAAAGCCAATAGTCCTACAGCAAATTGCTCGTATTGAAATTGATCAGCTTGGCCTATTTCCCCGAGAGTACATCTCCTAACTCTTCGTTCCAAATGAATTTCGTCAAGCTAAGTCTCACGCCTACAGGTATTTTAATCGTTAGCCTTGAGAATCAGATGTCGAAGCTAAAACCTCTATTAGCAAACCTAGCAAAAAAGAAAACGCTCGCAGAGGCATTGAAAAGAAAGCAAAGTAACCCAGTTAAGATAAAATCCAGGATTGCATTTATTCGATATTTTCGCATTTCTGTAAACTTCATGCGGGCTGATCGCGCAAAAAAAAAAGCGCATTATCAAAACTGATAATGCGCTGTGCTATTAAAGCAAATATACCACGAGGAGCTAAACACGCATTTGCGTATATTTTAAATAAAGCATACATCATGCCATCTATTAAGAATTAATGATAAATTTAATTTATTATTTAATATCATTAGGATAGCGTTATCTTTCGCAAACACACCACAAAACCGGTTTAAGCTATCAAGGCTCAAATCGATCCATTAGTGACAATTCTTGTCCGCAATTGCGAAGCAAACCGGCTTTAAAATACTTTTAAACATTTGGACTAAAATGGAAAAAATCTAACAAGAATCCGGAATTAAGCGGTTTTGATGTTCCCGCATTTGACAATGCTTCAGAAGGGCTAGGCGCCCGGACGAAGTGGGCGCGGTTGATTCGGACGACTGGAAAAAAGGCAAAAAAAAGCGCATTACAACCGAGGGGGAAGGTAATGCGCTACGCTTTCATACGAAAGCAGGTTTACTACGAGGAGCTAAAACATGAAAGTAATTCCACTACATTCATAATAGTTTAAGCATATTTGATGCCAACTTTATAATAACGCTCGAAAAATAAATAATTCATATAATAAACAATATGATAGTTAATTTACGACATTGCCCGGTAAAATAGACAAGAAAATCTAAACCGCCCATCTTCATCAACATGTGACGTTTTTTGACCTTTCGCTACCGAAAATACGCTACAGTCATCCGGTGAATCTGTTATTTAAGAAACATTTAAAAATTGCTGCGCACGTCCTTGATGTTGTTGACGAAGCACGAACGTCAATACAGTAAATAAGGCTGCCGATCCTCCAGCCATTTCAGTTCGTCTTGCTGCACTAGCTTCTCTAAATCGTTAGGAATCGATTGACTGTCGTCCACCCACTCTCTTAACAAAGACGAGCCGTTAATCACATCGATGGCTAAGCGATCTAACTCGTATTCATAAGGGAAGTCGCGCCATAACGGGTAATCCGGTTGAAGCGACCGTAATGCTTTAAAGGCCAGCGTTTGTAACCGCCAAGGCTTAAAACTCTGATGGTTATAGGCGGCATCCTCGACCTGAATTTGTACGCCGGAACATAGTTTACCTGCGTACTTATGGAATGTCGGCTCAAACCAGCATTCACGCAAACGGCAGCCGTGTAACCATTGCGGCGCTAACAGAAACATCATATTAATCAATGTCCGCGCTTCTATGTCAGGCGCACCGAACAATTCGAGCGGACGGGTCGTGCCGCGGCCTTCCGATAAGGTTGTACCTTCCAGCATAACTGTGCCCGCGTAACAACGCGCCATCCACAAGTTAGGCGCATTCGGACTTGGGTTGATCCAAGCGCGTTCGCCCAAAGGCCAGCCGTAACCGGGCGAAGACTCCGGCTGCCAGCCTTGCATCGTTACGGTCTGGCATTCAACATCCAGCTTCAAGGTATCGATAAACCAATTAGCTAATTCGGCCATGGTCAAGCCGTGCCGCATGGGCATCGCACCGGCGCCGACAAAACTTTCCCAGCCGGGGCGCAGATTGAAACCTTCCACCGGCCGTCCGGCGGGATTTGGGCGATCCAATATCCAAACCGTTTTATGATGTTGCGCCGCCGCTTCCAACACGTAACGCAGTGTGGTGATAAAGGTGTAAATGCGGCAACCCAGGTCTTGCAAATCGACCAACAAGATATCGAATGTGTCCATCATGGCGCCGGTGGGACGGCGTACTTCGCCATATAAGCTATAAACCGGTATGCCGTGGACGGGATCGACATAATCGGGCGACTCTATCATGTTGTCTTGCTTGTCGCCGCGCAAACCATGTTGAGGACCGAAAGCCGCGCTGAGTTCGATATCCGGCAATTCGGCTAAGGCATCCAAGGTATGCGCCAAATCGGCAGTGACGGACGCCGGGTGCGCGAGTAATGCAATACGTTTTCCCGCGAGCGGTTTACGAATGTCCGGGTTTTCTAAAAACCGGTCGATGCCAAATTTCATGGTGTGCAAAAAAAGTCAGGCCAAGTTGAAAGATAAGGTAAAGCCGCTGCGGTGATGGAAATCGGGCTTGCCGGATGGGTGACACAACGCCCAATAGCTGAGTTCGCGGTTTTTTGTTTCTAAGACGGCACTCAAGCCAAGCCGGTAAGATTTATTTAATGGGTTATCGGGTAAGCCGGGGCGGGCTATAACAGTCGTTAGCACAATCCGGCCCTGAGTCCGGCTGAAAAGGATAGGTGGTGTTCCGCTGGCTTGCCAATCTGTCCGGCTACGGTAACCGCCGAACGCGTAAGCCGCCCACTCGCCCGACGGCGAAAAATTAAATTCGCGGTAGGCGTCCTCTTCCTCAACGGCGATAAAGGCTTCAAAACAGGTGTGTTGCCATAGGTTGGCGGTTTCGACCGGCGGTTTGGGAGCCGGTATGGACAATAAATCGATGTTGCCCAAGACCTCGTACCGTAACGTCAACTCACCGCCTTGATACAGGGCTTTTACGCCGATAAACAATGCTTTCATTGCGATATCGGCAGTTTCAGGATGATGAATAAGGCAAGATTTAGCGATCAATTATTTATCTTTGTAGCTGCGAAACGGTTATCGATCCTTGCCTTAATTTAATCAAACCGTTTGCTGTGCGAGTAGAAAACCTGCCCGCCTTGAACACAATCAAAGTAAACGGAAATGAAAAATATTCGACCGGATCGATACTATCCATCGGCTTACCGATAGTTGTTCAACCCGGCATGTATCGATAATTCATTAAAACCAATGCAGGAATCCTGTTCCTGCATTGTTAATTTTGCTCATTACTATACTTTAAAATCATTGAATGCCGAAAATAACATCTACATCGACTTTAACTTCCTGCTCGCCGGCTTGCACCGGCGTCGGCGCGCCGTCGCTCATTGCAGTTTTCGCCATCATCATTTCGCCGTAAGGCATAGGTGCCGGGGCCGTATAGCTCCCTTCACTGATCTGTAAAGGCGAGTCAAGGGTTACGCCTGCTAATTTTGCATATTGTTCGGCTTTAATTTTCGCGTTGGCGTAGGCTTTTTCGCGCGCGACGGCGAACGCAGAATCCGGATTTTCGATTGAAAAACCTATCCCTTGAACGCGGGTAAAATTACCTCCGGCACTTACCGCGGAATCGATCACATCGCTGGCTTTATCAATATCACGGATAACAACCGAAACTTGATTGGTCAATTGGTAGCCGATGATTTTATTCGCGGTATCGGAGGAATAATTGGGATAAAGGGAAACCGACCGCGATTGTATATCGCGGTCTGCAACGCCTTCGTTTTTAACGGCTTTTATAAGCGCGTCCATCGCATTAGCCGCTTGCTTACGGGCAGATTCGGCCGTTCTTGCTTGCACTTCAACCGACAAGGTTAATTCCGCCTTATCGGGCGCTACAAAAACCTTACCCGACCCGTTTACACGAATGGAACGCGGGCGTTGCGCATCAAAAGGTTCCGAATAGGCGTTAGACATTGACAAAACGCTGATAAATAAAATAATAAGCAAATTATTACATTTAAGTAATTCAGAATAATACATTTATTTTCCTTTTGAAAAAATTACAATATTAAGCGGTTGCCCATGTAGCTACCGGCAAGAAATAACGCAGATCTTAAAATAACCACTATGAACATAGCATTAACCAATCGCATTTATAGCAACCTGGATTACGTTAATAGCCGTTACGCGCTTTCTACCGTTTACTTATTACAATCTTTTAGTTGTGTTAAACGCTTGTGAAAGTACGCATCCTTCCATAAGCTGATATGATGATTAATTCGGTCCGGCGTTAGAATGCGATTCGAATCTGACAACGTTAAACATCAATCGGTTTGATGAATGCCGTGCAAAAAACTGTTTAGTCATCCCGGTGCTATTCTCGGAAAAATTTTTATTAATCAATAAGTTTCATAAATTTCTAATTTACTCATTTTTACATGGACATCTTTCACGAACTGACCAAAACAGAATTGTTTAAAGATGTTCCCGAAGAAATACTTCAAACACTAGTCTCTCAAAATAAAGTCATAGAACTTAATCCGGGCGATATTCTACTAGCGCCGGATATCGAAAATAAATTTGTTTACGTCTTATTATCCGGAATGCTCGCTTTACATTTTGAAACATTGAATTCTCCGGAAGTAAGAGTCATAGAACCCGGCGTCACGGTCGGCGAAATGTCGATTATCGATCAAAGCAATCCGTCGGCTTATGTTTTAGCCAAGAATGTGTGCCGGGTATTTCCGGTTCATCGCGCTTTGTTGCTCGATCTGATTGCCGAAGCGAATCCGGTCATACGTAACCTATTGAGGATCTTAACGCGTTGGATAAAAGCCAATACGGAATGCATGGTGAACCATACCTCTAAAATTGGCGAGCTTACGAATCATGCAACAACCGATGCGTTGACAGGACTTTACAACCGGCGCTGGTTAGACCAAGGACTCGCCGCTATTTTGAGCGATACAATTGAAAAAAAGCAGACCTTGTGCCTTCTTTTGATCGATGTGGACCATTTTAAAGCTTATAACGATAACTTGGGACACTCAGCGGGCGATCAAGTGCTTATCGCAATTGCGAATTGTCTAAGAAATTCGATCCGGCCGCAAGACTACGCCTCTCGTTACGGCGGCGAGGAGTTTTTAATTATTTTGCCGAATACGGTATTAGATGAGGGCGTCCAAGTAGCCGAACGAATCCGCCAAAACATTGCCGCTAAAACCATTTTGCAAGTTGAAGGGAAGTTACTTCCAGGCATTACCATTTCCATCGGTTTGGCGGTCAATCATCAAAATTCAACGCTACACGCCTTAATTGACGCGGCAGACAACCAGTTATACCAAGCTAAACAAGCAGGCAGGAATTGTGTTAGGCATTAGTTATCAAAAACGGGCATAGCCCGCTCTTGACAGATAAACACACAAGTAAAATCAAGCTGCGTTTTTTTTAATCTTCTTGCACAAAATTATGATTCGATATCACTGCATGACAAACTTAAGTCCGATTAGCAAAAGCATCGATGCTAACGCCGGACGTAAGTATTGTTCGGGGATTTTTGCGCTTAAATGGCTTCCGACCCAAATGCCGGGTAAAGAACCTATCAGCAAACTGCCCAATAATACCAAATCGACATTGCCTAAACTGAGGTGACCTAGTCCGGCTACTGCCGTTAACGGTATTGCATGAGCCAGATCGGTGCCGACAATTTTTAATGTGGTCATGCGCGGATACAAAAACATCAAGGCGACCGTGCCCAGTGCGCCGGCGCCGACGGAAGATAAGGTCACTAACACACCCAGGACTATGCCGGTCAGTATCGTTGCCGGGACTTCAAAGCGCGGCGAAAACCGGCCGGCATTTTCGATATTGCTATGATCGTCGTCGATTTGCGCCTTAATTTTCGCTCTCCGTTGCAATAGGACGCGGACAATGATCGCGAGTGCGGTCAAAATCAATGCGATGCCGAGCGAATATGTAATCATACCGGTGATTTCTTTGCCGATCGACATGAGATGTTTAATCGCATAAAGCGTCAGTAACGCAAACGGGATGCTACCCAATCCCAGCCAGCCGACGATGCGCCAATCGACCGATCCGTGCTTGCCGTGATGCACAAATACGCCGCCGGTTTTGGTAATCGCCGCATAGAGCAGATCGGTCCCTACAGCCACGGCGGGTTTAAAACCGAACAAAAATACCAGTAACGGCGTCATTAATGAGCCGCCGCCCACACCTGTAATGCCGACCAGCAAACCGACGGCGAATCCTGAAATAGAATACATTAAGTCCATATTCATTTTATCCTAATATTAAAAATGAAGTCGAAGGTAATATAGCAGCAATATATTCTGTTTTTTATAACATGTTTAGCTATCTTTATGCTCTAATAGCATAAAGATAACCGTATTTTTATTTAAATTTTAGGAACCTCTGATTAAGTCCTTCGACAGACTCAGTACCCAAAGATAAAGACGAACGGTAAGTGGTTGATTCCGTTCGTAGTGAACCTGTCGAACCACTTGTGACCTTCAGGTTATGAATGGAACTAACTTGTTCAGAGTTTCCTTTACGAAGATGTAACGTATGCCCTCTCGTTACTAAGCCGATATTGACTTCAATTAACCCGCACGTCATGAATCTGATTCAACTGCGTTACATCCGCGAAATCGTACGGCAAGGCTTAAGCATTTCCCATGCTTCCGAAGCCTTGTATACCTCGCAGTCCGGGGTGAGCAGGCAAATTCAATTGCTTGAAGAAGAACTCAAGCTGCAAATTTTCCAGCGCAGCGGCAAACGTCTGACCGGTATCACCGAACCGGGCGAAATCATCGTTAAATTAGCCGAGCGGGCATTACACGAATTGGAAAATATCAAGCGCGTCGGCGCGGAATATACCCAAAACGATAAAGGCGCTTTAACCATCGCAACAACGCATACTCAGGCGCGGTATTTTTTGCCGCCTGCCGTTAAACAGTTTATGCAGCAGTACCCGGATGTGGCGTTAACCATCCATCAAGGCAACCCGGCACAAGTAGCGGAACAAGTTGAAAGCGGAGAAGCGGATATCGGCATTGCTACAGAGACCATCAGCGCCGACGAGAAACTGCTCTGCCTACCCTGTTATCGATGGAACCGGTGCATAGTCGCCCAAGAAGGCCATCCGTTGTTGACGGATTCCCCGCTTACGCTCCAAAAAATCGCCCATTATCCTTTGATAACCTATGATTTTGCATTCACCGGCGGTTCGCTCGTTAACCAGACTTTTCATAATGCCGGTCTCGAACCGAAAGTCGTGTTAACCGCGATTGACGCCGATGTTATCAAGACTTACGTCAATTTAGGGCTGGGCATCGGTTTGCTCGCTACCATGGCCTACGATCCTGAGCGGGACATTAACTTAACCATGCTGGACGCCGGGCATTTATTCCCTGCCAGCACAACTTATCTTGGATTTCGCCGCGATGCTTTTTTGCGCGGTTACGTCTTCGATTTTATTCAACTCCTAGCGCCTAGTTTGGACCGGAACGCTGTTCTAAGGGCGCTCAAACCGGATTGACCCGGCGTTGCGGTTAAACCGGTTATGCTGTGACTGACGAACAAGCCGCGCAGTCCTTCGTTCGCTTTTATTTCCGGTTAAAGCAAAAACTTAACGTTTCAAAACCCGGCAACCGATAAATCACTTGCTATGACGGCTTTTATCCCTGCACAATTCTTCAATCATCGATAATCCACTCATTTTTTGAAAAAAGCGTAAGTATGCGAACAGTTGAAGTTTCCGGAAAATTTTCACCTAACTATTCCCGCTCGCGCTGTCTGCTTTGGTTTGCGATTTTGTGCTTTAAATCTGCAGCAGTGTATTCGGATACCCCACCTGATTTGACGGAACTACCCATCGAAAATCTGTTGAACATGGAAGTCTATAGCGCTTCTAAATTCACTCAGAAAAAATCCGATGCGCCTACCGCCGTCACCGTCGTCACCGCACAAGACATTAAAGATTACGGTTACCGCACTTTAGCCGATATTATTCAAAGCGTTCGCGGGATTTACATTAATAACGACCGGAATTATCACTACGCAGGCGCGCGAGGCTTTAGTATTCCCGGCGATTTGAACACCCGTGTTCTCGTGTTGCTGGACGGTTACCGGTTAAATGACGCACTGTACGACCAGGGTCCTTTAGGTACGGAGTTTCCTGTCGATATCGATTTAATCGAACGGGTTGAATACGTACCTGGCGCCGGTTCGGCAATTTACGGTAATAATGCTTTTTTCGGCGTCATCAATGTAATCACCAAATCCGCTAAGGATTATAAGGGCCACGGCGTCGAGGTATCGGGACGAGTCGCCAGCTACGGTACCGATCAAGAACGGATCAGTTACGGCAAACATTTCGATAATGGTTTGGATATGCTGATTTCCGGGACCCGGCACGATAGTGAAGGCGAAGCTAGGCTTTTTTTTCCCGAATTAAGCGCGCAGGGCGCAACCACACAGGGCGTTTTCGATAATGCCGAACGCTTGTTCGGAAAATTCGCTTGGCAGGATTTCACCTTGGAAGCCGGATACTCAAAACGAAATAAGGGCTTAACGACAGGGATTTACGGTACTGTATTTAACGATTCCAGAGGTGAGAATGCCGATCAGCATGTCTTTTTCAACCTCACTTACGATCATAAGATTACCGATGATCTGGAGTTATATGCCCGCGCTTTCCACGGCCGGTACGATTATCCCAGCACTTACATTTACGATAACCCTCCGGTTACCATCAATGAGGGCGAAGGTTTAAGCCGCTGGCGAGGCGCCGAACTCCGTTTAGTCAGCACGTATTTCGACCGGCAAAAGCTTATGGCCGGTGCCGAATTTCAAGATAATTACCGGTTATCCAATAGATACATCGATGTCGCGCCCGCTAATCCCGACTCATTGATCGCGTTTAACAAATCGACCTACCGCTATAACTTTTACGTGCAAGATGAGATAACACTGACGGATAACCTTATCTTGAACGCCGGTTTACGTTATGACCAATTCAGTTATACCAACGATTCTATTAATCCGCGACTAGCGCTGATATATAAACCCTGGGAGAACATGGCGCTTAAATTGCTTTACGGCACCTCGTTTAGAGCGCCGAGCATTTACGAATTGAATTATTCCGATCCGATTCAAATTGCGAACACTAAACTCAGTCCTGAAAAAATAAAGACTTACGAAGGCATTATCGAATACCAGCCTGATCGCGCCTTGAAACTGACGGCGGTCGGATTTCATTACGAACTAAAAAATCTGATTCAACTCAAGGAACTGCCAAGCCAAAGTGAAAACGAAGATCCGCCGAATCAAAATGTTAACTCAGGTATAAATAAAGCCTGGGGGACAGAATTCGAAGTTGAAACGCTCTGGGATTACGGCGCAAAGCTTAAGGCGAGTTATACCTGGGTCGATGCCTTCGACGATTCCAACCGGCAATTAATTAACTCCCCCAACAATTTGTTTAAATTGAATTTCACTACGCCGCTGTTCGATAACCGGCTCAGAGCAGGCTTTGAAGCGCAATACACCGGTAGCAGGAAAGGACGGGATAATACTAAAACAAGCGGCTACCCCTTATTCAACCTGACCCTAACCAGCGGCGGCAAACTTTTTAAAGGCCCGCTAGAAGGGCTGGAAATATCCGGTAGCATCTATAACTTGCTGGACCGCAACTACGATAGCGTAGCAAGCGACGAATTTATCCAGCATTTTATACCGCAAAACGGCCGTAATTTGCGTTTAGTCTTTTCTTACCGGTACTAACTAAGTGCTTGCGTTAGCTAACCCTGTCCGTCTTAATTTGGAACGAAACAGCCGAACTCATGAGTAAGCATTTTTTTCGATTAGCCGGAGTTTACCTAACGCTATCGGTGGCGGGGATTCAGACTGCGTTCTTGCCGCTTTCCGCCGATGCGCTTGAAGAATACACGGCGAAATCATTATTAACATTGAATTTAGCCCGATACAGCGAATGGCCGCCGGATGCGTTTAAAAATAATAAATCGCACATTCAGATGTGCTTATTTGGCCGCGAAATTGTTCCAGAGGCCTTTGCCGCGATCGACAACAAATCAGTCGGCAATAAAACGCTAACCGTCCAGACAATAAACGACATTAAAGACATAGAAAACTGTCACCTGCTTTACGTCGCTACGCAGACGAATAAAGCTGATCGATTGCTGGCTGAAAGTTCGCTTCGCCACATCCTTACAATCGGCGAATCCAGCGATTTTTTGGCTAATGGCGGCATGGTTTATCTGGCAATGAGCGACTCGAAAATCAATCTCCACATCAGCCTAAACGCCACCCAAAAAGCCGGTGTGCAAATCAGCGCCAGAGTGTTGAAACTGGCTACGATTTATAACCCTTAATCCTGCTGACGATTTAACTTTCGTTCGCTCTCCTAGTCTCCGGATTGCGTAAAAGCCTAAGCCTTATACTAATACTCATTCTGCGCTTACCGTATAATCTCTGTAAAACGAACTTCTTTTTTAAAACGTGAAGAAAATCGCATTTATAGTTATTTAAATCAAATAATTAGTATTTATACTAAAAACGTTTTCCATATCGATTCCGGCCGGCTGTTGTTGTCATACTTCCGGAACAAAGTTACGGTCATTTAATCCAGCGGCGCATTACACGGCGCGACATAATCTAGGGCCGCTTGCCGGTAACACTTTTTGAAATGAGGTATTAACTCTTTGGCTGATCTTTTATGCTAACCCAACTTTATTTTTTTCCGAGCCGGAAAAGCTGGCTAGCGGCTTTTGTTCTCGAAAATATTTCAACGCTGATCTATCGTTTGACGGTAACGTTTTTAGTCATGCTCTTGTGTCTTCGGACTACGGCAGCTTATTCGGAAGATCAACCGCCGGATTTGACGGATATCTCGATCGAAAATCTGTTGAACATGGAAATTTATAGCGCTTCAAAATTTCCCCAGAAAAAATCCGATGCGCCAACGGCAGTGACTGTTATTACAGCGCAAGACATTAAAGATTACGGTTATCGCACCCTGGCGGATATTGTTCAGAGTGTGCGCGGTGTTTATATCAGTTCCGACCGTAATTACAGCTACGCAGGCACCCGCGGCTACAATGTCGCGGGCGACGCCAATACCCGGATTCTGATCTTATTAGACGGTTACCGTACGAACGATGCCGCTTACGACCAAGGCCCTTTAGGGACTGAGTTTCCGGTTGATGTGGATTTGATCGAACGCGTGGAATATTTACCGGGAGCAGGCTCCGCGATTTACGGCAACAATGCTTTTTTTGGCGTAATCAACATCATTACCAAATCCGGTAAGGATTATAAAGGTCATGGCATTGAAATAACGGGGCGAGTAGCTAGTTATGGAACCGATCAAGAAAGAATCAGCTACGGCAAACGTTTCGGCAACGGCATGGAAGTGCTGATTTCCGGCACCCGTTACGACAGCAAAGGCGAAAACAGATTATTTTTTCCCGAATTGAGTGCATTAAGCGCAACCAGTCAACCAAATTCCGATTACGCCGAACGTTTATTCGGCAAATTTTCCTGGCGGCATTTTACTCTGGAGGCCGGCTACTCAAAACGGATGAAAGGGCTACCCACCGGCGCATACAACACTGTTTTTAACGATCCTCGAAATCAAAATACGGATCAGCATGCTTTCTTTAACTTGTCCTACAATAACACTATTGCCGATAATCTGGAATTATACGCTCGCGTTTATCATGGCCGCTACGATTACCCGGGAACTTGGATCTATGACGATCCGCCCGTTACTGTATATAAGGAATTAGGTCTTGGCCGCTGGTGGGGAACGGAAGCTCGCTTAATCAGCACGCATATCGACGGGCATAAAATAATGTTTGGCGGCGAATTTCAGGATAACTATCATTTATCGGACGATTTTATCCCGGTATCGCCGCCCAACCCTGCTAATAATGCCGGTTACCGGCAGGCGACCGATCGTTTCGGATTTTATCTGCAGGATGAAATGACGTTCGGGGATAAGATCATTTTAAACGCCGGCGTCCGTTACGATAACTTAAGTTATGCCGCTAGCGCCATTAATCCCCGCTTGGCGCTGATTTACAAGCCTTGGGAAAAGTTATCGTTGAAATTGCTGTACGGCGCCTCTTTCCGCGCCCCAAGCGCCTACGAATTATATTATTCCGACCCCGTTACGTTAGCCAGCTCTCAGCTCAAACCGGAAAAAATCAAAACCTACGAAGGCGTCGTTGAATATCAGCCGGACCGTTCGTTGCGTTTGACGGCGGTAGGGTTCCATTACGAGGTGAATAATCTTGTTCAACTTAAGGAAATCCCTAATCCGGTTCCGGGCGAAGATCCGAAAAACCAATTTATAAACGCCGGTATAAACAAGGCTTGGGGAGCGGAGTTCGAAGCCGAAAAACTTTGGGACTACGGCGCTCGGCTCAGAGCCAGCTATACCTGGGTAGACGCTTACGATGCCGATACCCATCAGACCCTATACAATTCGCCTAGCAACCTCTTCAAATTGAATTTCTCAACACCTTTATTTGAACATTGGCTCCGCGTCGGCATTGAAGCGCAGTATACCGGCAGCCGGTTAGGCCGCGACCATCTCAGAACCGCCGGTTACCCATTATTCAACGTAACTTTAACCAGCGGCGATAAACTCTTCAAAGGACCGCTCAAAGGGCTGGAAATTTCCGGCAGTATCTATAATTTGCTGGATCGAGAGTATGCCAGTGCAGTCAGCGACGAGTTCGTTCAGCATTTTATGCCGCAAAACGGCCGCAATTTGCGCTTAACGCTTTCCTACCAGTTTTAACAAGTCAAAATGTTTAACTTGGCGGCCCTTATTCAGCGTAGACTTTCTTGCTTTTCCCGTACAAATGACTAGGCGCTTTTTTACGCTTTCAAGAAGCGGCCTAATTTTGTTAATCCACATGACAATCGTGCTTTACGTTTTTTGCACACCCTTACGGGCCGATACCGTTGAAGAATATACCGCGAAAGCCTTGTTGACCTTGAATCTGGCGCGCTATACCGAATGGCCTCAAACAGCGTTTTCCGGCCACAACAGACAGGTGAATTTATGTTTATTAAGCGATGATTTTATCCTGCAAGCATTTTCCAAAATAAATAATAAACCGGTAGGCGATAAAATCTTGTCCGTTCGAAAAATTAACGGCCTTAAGGAGTTGGAAAACTGCCATTTACTGTATATAAGCGCGTCTATCGGCGCTTTCGAGCAAATCGCGGAAGCAAGCTACCGTTATCACGTCTTAACCATCGGCGAGGCCGACGATTTTCTGGAACTGGGCGGAATGGTTTATTTGGAAATGAGCGGTTCTAAAATCAATCTTCACATCAACCCGAGCACTACTCAAAAAGCCGGTGTGCAAATTAGCGCCAGAGTGTTGAAGTTGGCTGCAATTTATACTCCTTAAACCTCAAACCTCATATGTTCGGTAGTATCTTAAATTAAGTGTATCCACTGCCTTAAACGGTTTAATCGGCATACACTCGTAACTAACTCAAACTAGGCGACTGTCAAATGGAATGGGTGAAGCCTACCGGCTCACCGGCCCTTGACTGTTTCTTTGATCGATGTCCGGCCGATGGATTGGCTCATCTTACGCGCTGTGTTAATCTTTTACGCCAAAGGGTGAGATATTCGGGTTCATTATCGGTAAAAACTCCCATAAGCAATTTTTTTAACCTTATGCGCCATCAAAGAGGGGCTTTTTTCGGTGAATTTATATGTACAAACCACTTAGCTGTTTTATCGGCTTACGTTATACCCGGGCTAAACGCAGGAACCAGTTTATTTCTTTTATCACGCTTGCCTCCATCCTGAGTATTGCACTGAGCGTAACAGCGCTCATTACGGTGTTATCCGTAATGAATGGGCTTGCCGGTGAATTAACCCAGCGGCTGATCAACATCACCACACACGCCACCATCACGGGCAAGAATAACCGTTTGGACGATTGGCGGGAACTAGAAGCTAAGTTATCAGGTTTGCCGGATGTTCTGGCCGTTGCTCCCGCGATTAGCGAGCAGGCTATGATCAATGCCGGCCGCCGTATGAGCGCCGTTATACTGAACGGTATCTTACCGGAATATGAAACCAAGGTGTCGGATGTCGGCCAAAAAATGCTGGCTGGCAAGTTAACCGATCTTCGACCGGGATCGAACGGCGTGATATTAGGCGCCGACTTGGCCGGCTATCTTGGTATAACCCTAGGCGATCAACTTACCATCATCAGCCCCCAGGTTAACTCCGCCTCATCCGGGATAACGCCCAAACTGAAGCGCTTTACCGTTATTGGAATGTTCAGGAGCGGCTTGCCAGATTTTGACCGGAATACCGCGTTGCTGCATATTGACGATGCGGCTAATTTTTTAAGCTCGGGTTCATCGGTTTCCGCGCTGAAGTTAAAGCTCGACGACTTAATGCGAACGCCTGAGATATCCCAAGCCTTGAAAAAATCGTTGCCCAATGAATACGAAGTCCGGGATTGGACCATGGAGAATCAGAGCCGTTTTCAGGCCATTAAAACGGAAAAAAAAGTCATGACCATCATCTTAATGCTGATGGTGATAGAGTCGGCTTTCAACATCGTCGCCGCATTAGTCATGCTGGTCAAAGAGAAGCGCGCCGATATTGCTATACTGAAGACCCTTGGACTTACCTCCAACTCGGTCATGGGGATTTTTATGGTGCTAGGCACAGCGCTAGGGGTGGTCGGCACCCTTTTAGGAACTCTCGGCGGGGTTGTTCTAGCAACCCATATCACGGAAATTATTCACGCGATTGAAAGTGTTTTCAGAATTAAGTTTTTGAGCGATAAACTTTTTTATATCAGTGAATTTCCGGCCAAATTGCTTTGGACCGATGTGTATACGATTGCCGGAATGGCTTTTATGTTGACGGTATTAGCGACGATCTATCCCGCCAGACAGGCGGCTAAAGTCCATCCCGCTGAAGATTTAAGGTATGAGTAAAGATTCTTTAATGCCGTCAAAATATTGTTAAATAATTACTTTTTCTCAATAATTTTGAAGCTCAAGCATCAGCCCGTGGATAGTATCTCGCTTTCGGTTGTGAGAACCCGATTCAAATGATCGTCGCCGTAGCGACACATTTATAATATTTCAACTCACGAATTTAATGATGGCGCGTAACATCGGTAAATAAATATTTTTCAATTCCATATAAATGCAAATTCAACACGCCTTACAAAAACTATTACACAAAGAAAACCTCGCTGCCGACGAAATGCGCGCAGTCATGCATTTGATCATGTGCGGCGCGATAACGGATGCCCAAATCGCCGGATTTTTGATCGCCCTGCGCTGCAAAGGCGAAACCGTGGATGAAATTGCCGCCGCTGTGGAAGTGATGCGCGAACTGGCTACCAAAGTGCCAGTTTCGGGAAACCATGTTATCGATACCTGCGGCACTGGCGGCGACGGCGCGAATACCTTCAATATTTCGACCACTTCCGCGTTTGTGGTTGCAGCGGCGGGCGCACAGGTCGCCAAGCACGGTAACCGGTCGGTGTCTAGCCGTTGCGGCAGCGCCGATGTGNNTCTGGATTTGTCGGCGGAACAGGTCGCGCGATGCGTACAGGAAACCGGCGTCGGCTTTTTATTTGCACCCAAGCATCACGGCGCGATGAAGCATACGATCAATGTGCGCAAGGAATTAGGCGTCAGGACGTTATTTAACCTGCTCGGTCCCTTATCGAATCCCGCCTCCGCGCCGAATCAACTGATCGGCGTGTTTTCTAAAGAGTGGATAGAACCTCTGGCGCAAGTGTTGCTTAAGCTTGGCAGCAATCATGTTTTAGTGGTCAGCGCGGAAGACGGCCTGGATGAAATCAGCATTGGCTCCGCCACGCAGGTTGCCGAATTGAAAAACGGCGAAGTATTAACTTACACAATCACACCCGAACAATTCGGTTTGCAGCGGGCGAACTTGGCCGAGTTGGCGGTCGATAACGCGGAATCCAGCTTGGTTATGATAAAATCCGTTCTCAATAATCAGCCGGGCGCGGCTAAGGACATCGTGCTAATGAATGCGGGCGCCGCTATATATGCGGCTAATCTTACAGAATCATTAGCTGATGGCGTCCGTAAAGCCGCCGGCATCATCGCGAGCGGCGCAGCGCTAGCTAAACTGGATGCCCTGGTTGACTATTCAGTTAAATTACCGGAACCAAAATGACAGACACGCCAGACATTCTAAAGAAAATTCTCGCTAAAAAGAGCGAAGAAGTCGCCGCCAAAAAACAACGCAGAACTATTGCCAGTCTAGAGGATATCGCTCAAGGTGTGGAAAAGCCGAGAGGTTTTTATCGCGCCTTGCAAACTAAGGTAAATGCAAAGAAACCGGCGATCATAGCGGAAATCAAGAAAGCCTCGCCCAGCCAAGGTGTGATCCGGGAAGATTTTCAACCGATTACCATCGGGCTAGATTACGCCATGAACGGCGCGGCCTGTTTATCGATACTGACGGACAAAGATTTCTTTCAAGGCGCGGAGGCTTATCTGCAAATGGTCAGAGAACGCTGTCCGCTACCGGTTATCCGCAAGGATTTCATGATCGATCCTTATCAAATTTATGAAGCCCGTGCTATCGGCGCCGACTGTATTTTGCTGATCGCCGCAGCGCTTAGCGATGTGCAAATGCAAGAATTGGCGGATACTGCTACTCAGTTGGGCATGGATGTGCTGGTAGAGTCGCACGATGCGGACGAATTGGCGCGCGCGTTAAAGCTGGATACCAAACTGATCGGTATCAATAACCGGAATTTGCGGACATTTGAAACGTCTTTGCAAACTACATTAACGCTTAAAGACATGATTCCCAAAGACAGAATTGTGATTGCCGAAAGCGGCATCCATACTCAAGCCGATGTGCAACTCATGCTGGATAACGAAATCTACGCGTTTTTGGTAGGCGAATCGTTCATGCGAGCGGAAAGTCCGGGACAAAAAATGCGGGAGCTATTCGCCCTGTAAATCAATGCTTGTACGGTTATAACACTTCAATTTTAAAGAACAATAACAAAAAGTTTCATGCATTCAGAATGTCCGGTCGGGGTTTTCGATTCAGGTGTGGGCGGCCTATCTGTATTGCGGGAAATCCGGCTATCGTTACCGCATGAAGATTTAATTTATGTCGCCGATTCCGCCCACGCGCCATACGGCGATAAATCCAAAGAATTTATCCTCGACCGTTCCACCGCAATCGCCGAGTTTTTTTTAAGCCGGAATGTAAAAGCGATTGTCGTCGCTTGTAATACGGCGACGGCGGCGGCCGTAAAAGAATTACGCGGTAAATATCATTTGCCGATGGTGGCAATGGAACCCGCCGTAAAACCGGCGTCGGAACAAACTCAAACTGGTGTTATCGGTGTATTGGCGACCAGCCGGACGATTCACAGCAATAATTTTCAAATTTTATTTTCCCGTTTCGCCGATAAAGTCAAAATCATTCCTCAAGCCTGTCCGGGCTTAGTAGAACTGGTCGAACAAGGTTATTTGAGCGGTCCTGAAATTAGAAAATTACTAAGACAATATGTGCTGCCCTTGGTGGAGCAAAGCGCCGATATATTGGTGTTAGGCTGTACCCATTACCCGTTTTTAGCACCGGTCATTCAGGACATTGCGGGCGTACACGTGAAGGTTATTGATTCCGGTCCCGCGATTGCGCGGCATCTAAACCATTTACTGGCTAAGCATGAACTGCTATCCGTCAAACGGCAGGGATCGGTTAAATTTTATAGCAGCTTGGAAAGCGGCGCAGTGAACGATGTGATGTCCGGACTTTGGGGCAATCCGGTAATCGCGGCTAAGATGCCGGAAGTATTGTTGCTCTAACTGCAAGCCTCAACAAAAACGGTTTTGAATAAGGCTTGCAGTGTGCCGGTCATCAACCTCTGCAAAACAATAGTCAGTCTTCTAACACGAAGCTGATTTTCATATTAACGCGATATTCTTTTATTTGTCCGCCTTCGCATACGACTTTTTGTTCTTGAATCCATGCGCCTTTAATACCCCGTAAGGTCTCTTCGGCGCGTTTAATCCCGTCTTTGATGGCGTCGTCGAAGCTCTTAGTAGAACTCGATGTGACTTCGGTGACTTTTGCGATTGACATGGTTAACTCCTTTCAAAATAAGGTAACTGAATCGATACAGATGGTCATCTTTTGATTGCAGCGTGTTTTCTCAAGCAAACGGCTCGAGTAAGTTACTTATACCTTATTCAAGTAACACAGGCAAAAATCTTTCACCACTCAACAGCGCCTGCAACAGTCCTTTAAATTATTAGCTGATGCGGATTTCGACCGAATCGGCCCTATGCATGATAATAACGGTTTCTTCCCGTTTATCTGCACGGGACGCATTCCAATACAGAAGCCGGGTAGCAAGGATGATATGCTTTATATTGGTGAAAGTTCCTCATACCCAACAAAACCGAATTGGTCGCTTAATTTAGTTTAATGTCATTAAAATCATTAACCTGAAAATGTTCAGCATTTACATCCGGCTCATGGTCGCGGGTAAGCCAAATAGTATGGAATCCCGCCGAATTTGCCGCATCGAGTTCTTCCTTAATATCGGACAGAAACAGGATGTTGTTTGCAGGCAAGGCGATTTCTTCAGCAATTTTCCGGTATGAATCAATTTCTTTTTTGCCACCGATATTGGTATCGAAAAAACCGGAAAATAAGGGTGTCAGGTCGCCGTCGCCGGTATGGCTGAATAGAAGTTTCTGTGCCAAGACTGAACCGGACGAATAGACGTACAAGGCAATGCCTTGGTTGTGCCAAGCTTTAAGATTGGCGATGGCGTCGGGGTAAAGATGGCTTTTAAAATCGCCGAGGTCGTACCCGGCTTTCCAGATCAAGCCTTGTAAGGCTTTTAACGGGGTGATTTTTTTATCTTCGTCAATCCAGCGGATCAGTGCGGCAATGGCGGCTTCGATATCGAATTCGATACCGGCTTCGCGGCAAGTGTCGGCGAGCAGTAGTTTTACACTGGCATTGTTCGAATGCTGACGGACAAATTCCGGCAATTTCGCGCGGGCATAGGGAAACAGCACGTCTTTGACAAACGACAGCGACGACGTGGTGCCTTCAATATCGGTGACAATGGCTTTAATCATTTAAGTCCCGCAACCGTTTTATCTAATGTGGGAAAAGATAAGGCAATTTCGCTGCCGGTAAATTTGGCAACCCAGCCCTCCGGCGTAGTAAACAGGCGGATGCATTTGAAGCTGGGATTCTCACCCATGTCGAACCAGTGCGTGGTGTTGGCGGGTACGCTGATGAGGTCGCCTTTTTCGCATAAGACTGCATAGACCTTATCGCCGACATGCAGGTAAAACAGCCCGCAACCATCGATAAAAAAGCGCACTTCGAAGTCTTCATGAATGTGTTCGGCGAGAAATTTCTGCCTGAATTCGGCTTTTTGCGGATGGTCGGGGCTTAAGTTAATCACATCCACCGATTGAAATCCGTAGTGCTGTTTCAATTTGTCGATGGATTCCTGGTAAGCGGCAATGATGGTTGCTTGGTCGTCGTCGGCGGTTAACGCCCGGTTAGCCGTCCAGCGTTCAAACTTGACATCAAGCGCCGCAAGCTCGCGCTCAATATCGGCAAAATCGGTATACAGTGTGCCTTGTTTCGGTTGGTTGTCAGGATAAATGGTTAACAGGCTCATGGTTGTTTCACTCCGTGCAGTCGTATTTCGCAATCGAATAAATAATCCAGCGCCTCCAGATGGCGCAGGGCTACCGGTATGGAATCGCCCCAAGTATAAAGCCCGTGTCCGCTAATCACATAGCCGTAACAAACTTCGACTTTGTCCAGATAACGGTCGACAACATCCGCCAGCCGGGGAATATCCTGGTCGTTAACGAAAACCGGGATTTCAATTCGGCTTTCATGGGTCGTAATGCCATGGAATGCTTTTAATAATTCATAATTTTCCAGCACAATCCGGTCGCGGAAAAGACGTGAAGCCATTATCGCGTTGATCGAATGCGGATGCAAAATGGCGTGGACTTCCGGAAAGCGTTTGTATAAGGCCGTATGCAACATCGTTTCCGCCGACGGTTTTTTGCCGTCCAGCGAATTCGCTTCGGCGTCAATCAACATAATGTCTTCGATTTGAAGATGGCCTTTGTGCCTGCCTGAAGTGGTAATGGCAATTGTCCCATCCGATAACCGTGCGGAAAAATTCCCGCTGGTCGCTGGAACCCAGCCTTTGCTGTCGATAAACCTTCCAGCGTTGCATAAGGCTATTGCTGCAGTTTTATAATCTTGGGAGTTGTGCATGGATTTTCCACTTGGTTTAACCAGTCCGTTTATTTTAGCAGATTAAACCTTATGACCATCCAGCCAGTCGGATAAGCATTATAATCAGCCAGACTTGCCTACAGGAATTGTGCAAATGAGCAAACGTTATTTAGTTATCGCATTCATCGCAGCCGGACTCGCTGCGGCGTATTTTTACAATAAACAACCAAAGCCCATTGAAGTTGATGTTTATACGGTTGAACAGGGTGAAGTAAAGGCTACGGTATCCAACACGAGAGTAGGTACCGTTAAAGCCTGTCGCCGGGCTTACCTCGCCCCGGCAACGGGCGGTCAGGTGGCGAAACTGCATGTCAAAGAGGGCGATCAGGTTAAACAAGGCCAGCTATTGCTGGAAGTTTGGAACGACGATCTAAAGCAGCAAGTCGGTTTAAGGCAGGCTGAAATCAGCGCCAACCAAGCCGCTGCCGAACAAGCCTGTCAATTGGGCGCGAATGCGCAACGGGACGCTCGCCGCATTAGCCGATTATATAAAGACAAGCATTTTGTGTCCGAAGAGATGATGGATGAAAAAGTTTCGGGCGCAAAAGCGCAACAAGCGGCCTGTAAGGCAACCAAAGACAGGATTGTCGTCAGCGAACGCAGTCTGGATGCCGCAAAAGCGGCGGTTGAACGCACCCTGCTGATGGCGCCTTTTAACGGCACCGTGGCGGAAATTAATGCCGAACTCGGTGAATACGTCACGCCTTCGCCACCCGGTATCCCAACCCTGCCAGCGATTGACCTGATGGATATTAGTTGCCTTTATGTGTCTGCGCCGATTGACGAAGTCGATGCGCCCCAGATCAAAACCGGTATGACCGCTTGCGTTTCGCTAGATGCCTTTGCGGAAAAGCGTTGCTCCGGCACGGTTTCCAGAATCGCGCCGTATGTGCTGGAAAAGGAAAAACAGGCGCGCACTGTTGAGGTAGAAGTTAAGCTGACCGACCCGAAAGATCTTAAAGAACTATTGCCCGGTTACAGCGCTGATATTGAGGTGTTGCTGACCAGTAAGCCGCAAGCGATAAGGATTCCGGCGGAAGCGGTGATGGAAAATAACCGGGTGTTGCTGATAAAAAAAGATAGCTTGCTGGAAGAACGCACCTTCAAACCTGGCTTAACCAACTGGAATACCGTAGAAGTGTTATCCGGTTTGGTTGTCGGCGATAAAATCGTCAAATCAATAGGCCAAGACGGCGTAGCGGCAGGGACTTATGTCAAGGAAAAACCATGATCCAACTGGAGCACATTCACCGGTATTTTCAAGTCGGCGAACACAGCGTCCATGCCTTGAACGATATCAATTTGAACATTAATAAAGGCGAATATGTCTCCGTCATGGGACCCTCAGGGTCTGGGAAATCCACCTTACTGAATATTATTGCGCTACTGGACCGGCCTTCCTCCGGCCGGTATGTGTTGAACGGCCTGGATGTCATCGAGCGCAGCGACGATGAATTGGCGCGTATCCGCCGGGAGAATATCGGTTTCGTATTTCAATTTTTTCACGTGATTCCCCGTTTGACCGCCGCCGAAAATGTCGAAATGCCCATGATTTTGGCGGGCATCAACAGTAAGGAACGCAAGCGCCGGGTTGAATCCGCGCTGATCGCGGTTAATTTGGGCGACCGTATGCATCACAAGCCGAATCAACTGTCCGGCGGTCAATTGCAACGGGTAGCGATTGCGCGGGCAATGATTATGCGCCCGGAAGTCGTTTTGGCGGACGAGCCGACCGGCAACCTCGACAGTAAATCCGGCTTGGAAATTATGGAATTGCTGGAGAATTTAAACCGGCACGGCGTAACCTTGGTGATGATTACGCACGATCAAGTCTTAGGCCAACGCGCCGCAAAACGGATCCGGATTGTCGATGGCCGGATGACTTAACGGCAACGGCAGAGCTTGTTAACTCTGCGAACCTAAGTACGAACCGCTAAATGGATAATTGCCGTAATGGGTTAGAGGATATTTGATGTTGGCGTATATCTTGCCGCCGCAGAGTTCGCGCCACCGATAGCAAAAAGCGAAATCCTCGCTCAGGTACCGCCGTGTTTTAGGGTGGAGCATGGTATCGAAAAAAGTATAAAACTTATTGTTGGTAAAGACATTTTCATAACCGGCAATATCGTTGACATAGGTTGAGTCAGGCAGTTTACTGCGCATGATGTCGAAGACATCTCTGCGAATGAGCATAAACCCCGTGCCGATGGCTGCGACTTCGATAAAGCCGTCGTCAACGATATGCCGGGCATCCGGTTTATGGCAGTGATTAATGTTGAACAACATGGACAAATCGCGTAATTGTTTTCCGGTTTGGGCTTTGCCGGCCATCTTGCGGACACGCTCCCAGTCGATGTTTTTCATGGGACAGGCAACGCCGGTCACCGGTTGATCGAAGCGAAGCAACTTGATAACAATCTCCGGATCCCAACCGGTATCCGCATCTATCCAAAGCAAGTGGGTATACATCGTCCGCCCCATGAATTCGGCAACCAAGGTATTGCGGGCGCGGCTAATTAAGCTTTCATTCGATTTAGTCATGACGTGATGCTGAATGCCGTGTTTACGTAAATAGTCTGTGGTGGCGAGCATCGACTTAAAGTAAGCAACCGAAATTTGGCCGCCATAACATGGCGTAGCGATAAAGAGCCGAACGGATTCTAGCGATTCAGTCATATAATAAAGGTGAATTTAAGACGCCGCAGCTCTACTGCAATAAAGAGTTATGTAATTCCGGTGCATTTAAAGAAACTCTGATTAAGTCCTTCGGCAAGTTCAGTTCCTAAAGGCATAGTGACGAACGGTAAGCCATTGTTTCCGCTCATGATGAGCCTGTTTAGCCATGAACGGAGTCAACCTGTTCAGCGTTTCCATAACAGACCGGAACTTGATCAGATTCTAGGAGATATAAGGTAAATAATCAATTGATTATAGCCATATTAACGTTATGAGAAATAGGCTAAAAATCCAACAGCTTTTTGGATTCCCGCACGAATGCCGATGATAGATGGTCCCGTAGCATGTAGCGTTCCCTCTCCATAAACCCTTTCCGATAATACAGGTAGAATTTATGCATACACATCCAGTTGAAAGCGTATTGCAACCCGGCGACATCCTGTTTACAAGCATTCCTAATTTTCTGTATCGCCGGGTTGCGCGCGCCACCGGATCGCAAACTTCCCATGTCGGCATTGCATTTTTCGACCCTAAAAAAGGTTGGCTCGTAGCGGAAAGCGCCGTGCCGACCGTGAGGTATTCGACGCTTGCCAATTTTATCGCCCGGTCGGATAACGGCTGGCTGGTGGTGCGCCGCCTGCGCGGCGGACTTTCCGGAGACCAAGTTCAAGCGCTCCGTAAACAATGTGATTTACGGATGGGCGCACTGTATCATCTGGGTTTTCATTTTTTATCGAAACGGCAATTTTGTTCTAAGTTTGTATATGAAACCTATTTGGCCGCCTTAGGGGAAGAAATAGGCCGGCTGGAAACTTTTGAAAATCTGTTCAACCACTTACCAAATCAACCGCTCATATTTTGGCGCATTTGGTTTATGGGCAAAATCCCTTGGCAACGGTTGACCGTAACGCCGGCCAGCCAGATAGTTTCCGCTAAGCTGGACACCATTTGGAAAAGCCCTTCCGCATTAAGTTAACGACAATTTTCTGTAAAATTAAATCGGCTATGTGTAAAACAGAGTTGAATATTACCTAATCTTAATATTTAACAAACTCATCAAAGATAAATCGACTTGGTTGAATTTATCTATAAAAAATGGCAGGATTCATGTTGCCCAGGCTAATCTGGCTCACCAATTAAACGATACAAGAACACATGTCATCGTCTGAGAAGGTGTCTTTGGACGGTGACGATTTATTTTCATGGGAAAATTGAAAATCCGAAACCGCCCAACTGCAGGCTTTCATATTAGGATAAAGCCATTCTCTAAAAGCTGGCTAACTATGAACAACCATGATCTTTGGGTTTCTGGACAGATGATCAATCTTGATATTGTGGAAAAAATTAAATTCAGTGTTGCATAATGGGCCTCTCAACCTTAGGCTAAGAGTATAAAAGCAATTTTTAGCTCCCTTGAAATGTTAGTAGCAATGTTTACAACTCCCCCGCGTAGAAATATATTTATAAGGACCGTTAATGGACATTTTTTTAAGCTGGTCTGGTTATAGAAGTAAAATACTTGCTCAAGCGCTTCGCGACTGGCTTCCACTAACTCTATCTGGCGTAACTCCGTGGCTGTCCTCTTACGATATAGACAAAGGCGGGCGTTGGAGTTCTGAAGTTGCAAAGCAACTTGAGAAATCCAGCGTAGGCATAATCTGCCTCACTCCAGAAAATCTCGATGCCGCTTGGATACTTTTTGAAGCGGGAGCTCTCTCAAAAGCACATTCAGACTCATATGTTTGTACATATCTTTATGAGGTTAAGCCTAACGATTTAACTGCGCCACTAAATATATTCCAAGCAACAACCGCAACACGCGAAGATACAAGGCAATTACTTTCAACGATTAACAACCGATTAGTTACCGTTACCCCACATACCTCAGATGCATTTAACCGTATCTTTGAAAAATGGTGGCCTGACTTAGAAGCCAACTTAAATAAATTAAAACTGTTAACAGACTACCCAGTTGATGTTGAAGTAGGACGAGCCTCCTTGCTGCGATCACTAAATCGCCTCTGTTCCTATGATATTTTGCATGAAAATAACTACTTTAGAAAGCTTATAACGGACGTACTATTACACTACAAACTACGGTTAGATGACATTGCACATCATCCTGCGGTTTTTCGATTACCTCACGTTTTGTACCCACAATGTCTTATTAGTTTGTTGCGTGCATTCAAGGCTACTGTAAAGGCTGTCGCGTTAGTAGACAGAGAAGAGTATTTCTGGCGTGGAAAACAAGGAGACGAAATACTTACATACACCCCTGAGGAAAGTACCCGAGTATTTGTCTTTCGGTCAGTAGAACATATGCGAGACAATCTTTCGCTCTTAAGAAAACATAGTAGTAAATATAATGTTGGAGTGCTCAGTTATGATAATTTTTCAAGGCAATTTCCTGATTATACATATGATTTTTCTGTAATTGGAGACATTAGTACTCGTTTGTTAGCAAGATATGAAGACACAGAAGCTCCAAAACTTATTCGATTTTCAACTGATGCAAAAGAAATATCAGAGCATGAAGACGTACTTGGAAATATGATTAATGCCGCTATACCCGTTGATTCTAGTGCCGATGACGAAAAATTATTGAAATGGACATTTGCTAAAACAAATCTTTCTGGATTAACTTGGACAGAAAAGCGACAAGTGGAAATGTCAGCGTATATACCTATACATGATTATGATTTACACGAAGAAGCTCACGCATATTATGTTGATATGATGCAGCTTATGATTAGTATTATTGAAAAAAATCGAAATAGTGATAGAAAAATTAGAATATTAGAACTAGGTTCAGGGACGGGTATTTTTACTAAACGGCTCGCAGAAATTAAAAATGCTGAACTTGTTGCAGTCGAGATAGATTGGGCTTGCTACAAAGCGCTCGAGCATAAAATGGAAAGCTTAGTAAATAATAATTCGACAACAGTGACATGCTTAAATAAAGATAGCCGCATATACAATCCAGATGGGGAATTCGATTTTATTTGCTCATCTTTTGCCGATCATCATATTAAGCCTTATGATAAAAAACAGTACTTTGAAAATATAAAGAATAATCTTGTTAATGGCGGTATGTTTATTACTGGGGATGAGTTTCTTCCGATATACGATTATCAAGATGTAGAATCGCGCCGTGCCGCCCTAAAGGCATACCATGGGCATATTATTGAAATAGCCAAACAAGCAAATGAACTTGAATTAGTAAAGCTAGAAGAGGCTGCTTTAAAATCAGGATTAGAAGAAAGAGGAGATTTCAAATTATCATGCCAAGAGTATGAAACAATGTTAAATAACGCTGGCTTCAAATACATAGACTCCATAAAGATCGGCCCACTTGACCGGGAAGATTTAGGCGGGGTCTTTGTATATCAGATGCGTTTACAAAAATAGATCACCTGCCCTTTAAAACCATAAAACTTTGACTCGTAAAAACGGTTTATACAAGAGCAATTCGTTCTCTACAAACCTAAACAATATAATCGACTAGAGAGATTGCTTTTCAACTCAATAAACTCATAAAGATGCGGACAGTTTTCTTGTTCAACTACGTGAACGTCCAGAGTAGGTCATCACCTGAAATTCAATTTTTTCAAGTCTCCTTGGTTCTGACAGGCTGCAATCGTTTCTTTGCAACGATCATTCCTACCGCCCTTTTGGATAAATCAGAGTTAACAGTGACTATGATATCCAACCAAATTTTGTACAAAACAACTTGAACTAATATCTAATTTTCAAGCTAAGTCTTTAACCTCAGAATACAAATAGCCATTAAATCCGCGGATCAAACCTGATGGCAATGAAAAACGGCGGCAGGTTTACTTGTGAACAATCCAAGTTGGTACGCTCTATCTTTTGGATTTTCCTCTGTGCCAGGCGGTTGAATACCGGCCTTAAAACGGTAAAACAGAACACACAACGTCCTATTCCGCCCAACTCCTTCGCTTAGCTTTTACATGCAGAAATCGCCCGGCTAACCGGATTATCTATGAATTAACTCACATCGATAGTGTGCAATAAATGACGATTCATAAAAACAAAATGCGTTAACATATCAATGACCGAAAATTTAAGGTTTTTCAGCAGCCTTGAAGGATTCGGTTTTATGTTTGAGTTTAGATATGAAATATTTTAAGACTTCTTGAGGTTAAAAGCAGGTTATGTATTTTGTTGCGGGTGTAAAAAATGCGCTCTAGGCAACAACGGCAAAATTCGTATCACTTGTCCGGTATGGGTTGCTATGCCCGCCATCAAACTTTCTTCGGGAAGGGTTTAATGGATGTTTCCATAAATTCAAAAGTATCATTCGTATTTATTCAAAAATGAAAGAATTACCTCACGGGTAATTCTCCATTAATTTTCCATATCCTTAGCCAGGGGGAGTTTACCATGAATAAAACTTTAGTTATTTGGACTGCCTTTTTAACTTTTGGCATCGGGTTTGCCGGTCCCTTAAAAGCCGCTATTTTCCGCCCCATCGCATTTACTCAGCTTGTTAAGAATTCCGCGGTTATCGTAGAAGCAAGAGTTGTCAGTACGCAGTGCGTATGGGGCAATGGCGCAGCACTATCCGTCGGTAAGGGCATTGACAAATCATCAACGTCGCCGGAATTACCCGACCAGCAAACCGCTAAATTGATGGCTGCGGTTAATCCTCAAGCACCGGTTTCAGTGGGCGTCGAAGGCGGTAAGATGATTTTTACCCAAGTCGTCTTAGAAAAAATAAACACACTTAAAGGATCGGCGCAAACAAAGATGGAATTTTCAATTGCCGGCGGAAGTCTGGATGGCGTCGTGGCTACCGTACCGGGTATGCCTAAATTAGCCGAGGGAAAACGTTATATCTTATTTTTGCGTAACGGCTATCAAAAATCAGCGGATCCCTTTGTGGGAGGCAACCAAGGGTTTTTTAAAGTTGAAACAAACCCTCGGACCGGCGCTGACGTAATAACCAACGCCAATTCCGATTACGTGGTCGGCATCGAAAAAGATAATGTTGTTTTACGCCGCAATCCTGAAGGAAGAGCGCTCGCCGGACTATCAACACCCCAGGTGACGGCTCCCCCTATTCCGGATAACCCCAATGTAAAACCTAAATTGAGCGCCGAAGTTCAACGTTATCTGGCGACCCAAGAGGCTCCCTTAACACCATCGCAATTTGCCAGCCAAATCCGGTCGGCAACAAGCCGTTAATTTGATAATAGGAGAAAGTATCATGTTGAAAAGAAAATTTCCTATGATCGTTAGATCTATTCTGCAATCGATTGCAGTAATGTTACTACTGCAGCTTACAGTAACCCCGAGCGCATTCGCTTATGTCTTTTCAAATTATTGGCCGGATGGCGATAACATTGTGATGGACGATGTGTTCTTGCCGGCCGATACGTGGTCAAACCCGGCCCAGTTTCAGCTTTCCGAATGGAATGAAGTGGACACAACCGATAATTCGCATCCTTTTCGCATCAACCTAAGTCCTCAATTCAGCTTCGGCGCCAATGACGGCGACAACACGATGGGGTTTCTCGGTGAAGCGGGGTTAAATTCGGAGTACGGCCTTTCCTACAGCAGCGCATTGGCATGGACTGTGTGCTGGTCCGGTTTTTTTAGCGGCAGGCTTGATGAATGCGATATGATGCTGAATCCAGCGTTATCTTGGCAATTAGTCCCCGATTCAAATAACTTCTTTCAATCCACGGTCATTCACGAAGCCGGTCATATTCGCGGACTCGATCATTACAATTCTTATCTAGCAACCCAAAACAGCGGTGTCGATAAAATACTGCGCGGGGAAACCTTATACATGGACGATAAGGAAGGCGTACGGCAAAATGCGTCTTTTGTGCAGGAGTTTGATATGGCGGTCTATAACAAATTCCACAACGGCAGCGTACCGCTCTGGATGACTGTAAGCCAAACCACGGCTCGTGTTGGCGATACGATTAATTTCAACAACATTACTTTCGAAAATCGCGGCACCTTGGCATTCGGTTCGTTACGCTTTGGCACCTATTTTTCGAATAACTCCATCATCTCTACGGGCGATCAACTGCTCAATACAGGCAGTTGGTCATCTTTCGGACGTTTTACCTTCAGTACATTCAACTGGAGTGCAACCGTTCCCCGGGTGAATGATTGCGGAATTAATTATATGGGTGCGATTATCGACGACACGAATACTTATGCCGAAAGGTACGAGGGCAATAATGCCGTTGCATTTTCAAACGGTTCTCCGGACCCGCAAGCGTTTTCCATCTTATTGGAACGCGATGGACAGGAACCCAATGATAGCTTTACCGGCGCCAGACCTATTGCTTCGTCATTTTTCGATAGCAATGTCAATCTGGATCAAGATTCCGACCAAGATTATTATCGTTTTACCCTAACGCAAAGGTCGCAAGTCACTCTCACGATTAATTTCACCCATGCTTCGGGCGATGTCGATATGGATCTCAGGGATGGTTCGAATGTTGTTTTGCAATCTTCAACCTCATCCGGAAACTCCGAAACCATCACTCGCGTGTTAGGCCCCGGCAATTACTATGTGCGGGTCTATGGCTTCGGCGCAGGAAGCTGTAATCGCTATTCGATTTCAGCAAACGCAGTGCCGGTATCAATAGTCGTAAGAATACCAAACGGCGGTAATATCTGGCCTATCGGTACGCTCCGGCCTATCCGGTGGACTTCCGCTAACGTGACCGGAAAAGTTCGCATTCAACTGTCCCGCAATGGCGGCGCAACTTGGACGACGATCATCAATAACACTGCCAATGACGGTCAGGAGAATTGGCGGGTTACCGGCCCGGCGTCAACCCAAGCGCGGATACGGATACAAAGCATGCTTAGCCCGGGTATCAGCGATATCAGTAATAGCAATTTTACCATTCAATAAGTAGTAGTTTGTTCTATAGCCGGGGCGCCACCGCTCCGGCTATAGTCATCTTAACCGTATGACTAAGCGCTTACGATTTCAATGTCTAGGCATCAAGCCCGCTTAGTATTAAACCCTCTTGCTAATTCTTTTTAATGCGTTCGCTGGCCGGGCAGTATCAAAGATTATTCCCGCGGCTAAATCAACATAACGAAAACCATAGCAACATCATAGTTGGGCTGTTGAGCTTTATCGTTTTTAACTTAGAGCATTGAATTCGATAGCCAAATTATAATGATTTTAGGTTAATTGGTTTTTCTTAACCCGAAGGTTTAAAGTAAGCAAAAAAGGTTATACTCAATTTAAGGTATAATTATTGCTTTAACTTTTACAACAGTAATTGCTTATGTTGACATATCCTCAAATCGACCCCGTGTTAGTCGCCATTGGGCCGCTAAAAATCCACTGGTACGGCTTGATGTACCTCGTCGGCTTTGCCGGAGTCTGGATTTTGGGCCAACGCTGGGCGCGCCGGCCTTGGTCGCCTATCAAACCGGAAGCGATTGAGGATTTGGTCACTTATGGTGCAATGGGCGTCATTTTGGGCGGTAGATTAGGTTATATCCTGTTTTATAATTTTAGTGAATTCCTCAAAGACCCCCTTATCCTTTTTAAAATCTGGCAAGGCGGTATGTCGTTTCACGGCGGCATGTTGGGCGTGTTTATCGCTATGTGGCTGTTCGGCAAAAAACAGAATTGCACTATGCTGCAACTGACCGACGTGATCGCGCCGCTGTGTCCTATCGGTCTAGGCGCTGGACGACTCGGCAATTTTATTAATTCGGAACTATGGGGCAGACCCACCGAGGCGCCGTGGGCCATGGTTTTTCCGAACGGCGGCCCGCTTCCGCGCCATCCTTCCCAACTGTACGAAGCTTTCTTGGAAGGCTTCGTGTTATTTTTAATCCTATGGGCTTATACCCGAAAGCCTCGACCGGTTATGGGAGCCACCGGGCTGGCGGTATTTTGTTACGGCTGCTTCCGGTTTATTGTTGAATTTTTCCGTGTGCCGGACGCCCATCTTGGTTATTTAGCCCTCGATTGGGTAACCATGGGGCAAGTTTTATCCGCACCCATGATTGTCATCGGCGCCGTCATGCTATTCTGGGCGCATAAGAAAACGGCATGAAACAGTATCTCGATTTACTTGACAAAATTCTGCGGGAAGGCATTTTAAAAGGCGACCGGACGGGTAGCGGAACGTTGTCGATATTCGGACATCAGATGCGGTTTAATTTAGCGGACGGTTTTCCGGTAGTCACCACCAAAAAAATTCATCTGAAATCCATTATTCATGAGTTGCTTTGGTTTTTAAACGGCGAAACCAATACCGGTTATTTAACAAACAATAAAGTCAGTATTTGGAACGAATGGGCGGACGAACACGGCGAATTAGGCCCGATTTACGGCTTTCAATGGCGCAACTGGCCTACGCCGGATGGTAGACAGATCGATCAGATCAAACAAATCATTCAGCAATTGAAACAAACGCCGGATAGCCGGCGCATCATTGTTTCGGCTTGGAATGTGGCCGATTTGCCGGATGAGCGCCTGAGTCCGCAACAAAATGTGGCGAACGGTAAAATGGCGTTAGCACCTTGCCACATGTTATTCCAGTTTTACGTGGCTGAGGGCAAATTGTCTTGCCAGATGTATCAGCGCAGTTGCGATACTTTCCTGGGAGTCCCGTTCAATATCGCCAGTTATGCCTTATTGACACATATGGTCGCGCAGCAAACCGATTTAGCGGCCGGCGATTTTATTTGGACAGGCGGCGATGTGCATTTATATTCAAACCATACAGAACAAGCCAAGCTGCAATTAACCCGTTTACCTTTTGCGTTGCCAACCTTAACGCTCAAACGAAAACCCGATTCGATTTTTGATTACAACTTCGACGATTTTGAAATTTTAAACTACCAAAGCCACCCGCATATCAAAGGCGCAATCTCCATTTAAAATTGTCTTCATAATCAACAATTATGATTAACTATTAAAACGCAAAATTCGTACAAATCTAAGCCATTCAATCAAAAATAGTTTAATGAGTATCAGACACAAAGCCCACCCTTGGCACGGCATTGAGCCGGGCGACAATACCCCGACCATCGTAACCGCATTTATCGAGATCGTTCCCTCCGACACCATTAAGTACGAAGTGGATAAAAATAGCGGTTACCTCAAGATTGACCGTCCGCAAAAATTCTCCAACATGATCCCGACGCTGTACGGTTTCATTCCGCAAACTTATTGCGCCGAGGAAGTGGCGGAATACGCCCAGATGAAATCCGGGAAAACAGTTATCCGCGGCGACGGCGACCCGCTCGATATCTGTGTTCTCAGCGAACGGAGTGTCACGCACGGCGATATACTGTTGCAAGCGGTGCCGATCGGCGGCTTCCGGTTAATCGACGACGGTGAAGCGGACGACAAAATTATTGCGGTCATGAAGGGCGATGAATTTTACCGGCAATGGAACGATGTCTCGGATTGTCCGGTTTCTTATATCAACCGCTTGAAGCATTATTTTTTAACGTATAAACACTTGCCGAGCGATAACGCGGTGTGCGAAATCACGCATGTTTACGGCCGGGACGAAGCGCATGAGGTTATCAGGCGGGCTTTAGCGGACTATCAGCAGTATTACGGACACTATACGATATAATTCTCCCGCCATGATGGTTTGCGCTTTTGAACCAGACAGGCGCAAAACCCGATACGCCGTAAGGTACCGGTTATAATGTTTGCGCACATTTTAAATGTGCTTCTAAACTGTGAAATATTACCTTTGTTTATCTCCCAGGATGGTCTAATATCTAACTGATTCTTCTTAGCTTTCCTGCCGGGATAGCGTATGCGCCTTTTGTCCGTATTAATGTTGATCGCTCTATCGGCTCAGAGTTGGGCGGAGACGGTTATGGTTAATGAGGACTGCCCGTTTAAATACGGCGCAAAAGTAGTTTCATTGCAGGGCCAACTCTCTTACAGCCCGAACGGCATCAATAATTGGCGGCCGGCCCGGATCCAGCAAACGATTTGCCAAAGTCACTGGGTGCGGGTTGACCCGAATAGCCGGGCGTCGCTAAGGCTTTCCACCGGGGTGGTCTTGCGCGTTGATCAAGGCTCCGTGCTGGTTTTGGACGACATTACGCCTAATCGCCTCATTTTGCTAAGGCTCATAAGCGGTTTTGTGCATTTCATCAGCCGGACCCCGATCCCGCTTAAAATCACCACGCCAATCGCCAACGCCGGTCCCGAAGGCACTGAATTCGCCGTGCGCTCCGGCCCTGACAGGACATCGGTTTGGGTTTACGAAGGCAAGGTAAAATTCTTCAACGCTAAAGGCAGTCTCGATCTTAAGCCCGGACAAGGCGCTCAAGCCCGCTTAGGCCAAGCCCCCCAAGCAAAAATCGATATTCAACCCGAAGACGCCGTGCATTGGGCGCTGTATTACCCGCCTTTATTGCCTTATACCGGCCAGGGCAACGTTGATTCCAGCATTGCTAACGCCATTAATAATTACCGGCATGGCCATATCGATCAAGCGTTATCGCAGTTGGACGCGATGCCCCAAAACGAACAAACGCCTTATTTCTACAAAGTCCGCGCGGCCATCCGGTTATCCGCCGGGCAAGACCAAAAAGCTTTAGACGATATTCATGCCTTATTGCGCATAAATCCGAACGACGCCGTAGCGTTGGCGTTAAAATCCGTTATCGCCTTAACCCAAAACCGCAAGGATGAAGCTTATAGCCTGGCTAACCAAGCCGTTGCCGCCAATCCCAAATCGGCCACCGCCTATTCGGCCCTTTCGTACGCCGAACAAGGCCGCTTTCAACTGGATAAGGCGCAAAAAGCCGCCGCCAAAGCAGCCCAGCTTGCGCCTAATGATGCCATGGTCTGGGCGCGTAAAGCCGAATTGGAGTTAGCCCAAGGCTTAACCGGCGACAGCCGCGCTTCCGCCGGACAAGCGTTAAAGCTCGATTCCGGCTTGGAACGGACGCAAACCGTCACCGGTTTTACCCAACTGCTGCGCATAGACGCCGATGACGCCCTGGAAAGCTTTAACAAGGCTATCGAACTCGACTCTACCTCGCCGCTAGCGCGGTTAGGGCTGGGTTTAGCTAAAATCCGCAACGGCGATCTGGCGGTAGGCCGGGAAGATATCGAAATCGCCGCCATTCTCGACCCCAATAACTCCCTCATCCGCAGTTACCTCGGTAAAGCCTATTACGAAGAAAGACGCAATCCGCTGGCGGAAGACCAGTTTAAACTCGCCAAAGAACGCGACCCGAAAGACCCGACGCCGTATTTTTACGATGCGATTGAAAAACAAACGACTAACAGGCCAGTTGCCGCTCTATATGATATGGAAAAAGCAATCGAGCTAAATAATAATAGAGCAGTATACCGATCGAATTTACACTTGGATGAAGATGCGGCAACAAGGACGGCAAATTTAGCCCGTATCTATAACGATCTTGGATTTAATCGTTTGGCTTTGAAAAATGCGTGGGACTCGCTGGGACTGGACATTGATAATTACTCATCGCACCGTTACCTAACTGATGCTTATATGGGACAACCCCGATTTAGAACGGCCAGAGCCAGTGAGTTATTACAAGCCCAACTTTTGCAACCGATCAACATAGTACCGGTTCAACCACAATTGACGAATGAAAATATCGGTATATTGAACAATACCGGTCCTGCTAGTTTGTCCACAAACGAGTATGATCGTTTGTTTACAGCGAATGGCGCGCATTTATTACTGAATGGCGCAATTGGAAGCCGAAATACCAAAACGGATAATGCGGTGATTTCTGCTATCTATAACAATTTTTCAACCAGTCTTGGACAATTTCATTATCAAACTGATGGTTTTCGTGAAAACGATCAATATAAGCAAGATATCTATGATTTGTTTACACAATATGCCGTTAGCCCGGATTTAAATTTGCAATTGGAGTTAAAAATGGAAAATCTAGCTTCCGGCGATACTCCTCTGAGGCTAAACGGATTTCACAGAAAAAATTTTTCAAAATCGGTTAATCAAGATACCGCTCGTTTTGGTTTACATTATAAATTCAATCACGAAAACGATTTCCTGTTATCTTCATTTTATACCAGTTTTAGAGATTGGGAATTTAATCAAACAGAGCCTCGCTTTCCCAGTGTTGGCCCGGATGAACCTCCTGTCGGAAAACAATTTGACCAAAGCAGTTCCCGGGAATCCCAAGGCGGAACTCAAACCGAACTGCAGCATATCTATCATGTAGAGCGGCTTCAATTATTGTCAGGATTTGGATACCTCAACCTTGAAGGCCATAAACTTAGCCGTAATAAAAAATACACTCAAGATATTTTCGGTGATTATATATTCTGTCCGATGACGATATGTCCGGAAACAAAGTTACCGCGTATACCAAATCATGTATTTAAAGAATATTTAAATGGCTATTTATATCTAAATACTGACTTAATACCGCAATTAAATGCGACTTTGGGTCTTAGTATCGATAACTATAAAGATGAAATCCTAAATCTTACTAAAATAAATCCAAAGTTTGGGTTAAGTTGGAGACCATCTGAAAAATTAACCCTGCGTGGCGCCGCTTTTAAAACATTAAAACGGCCATTAGCCGCATCCCAAACCATAGAACCGACCCAAATAGCTGGATTCAATCAATTTTTTGATAGTGAGAATGGCAGCACAGCCTGGCATAAAGGCTTGGGTTTTGACTATAAACTGAGAAACAATATTTTTTTGGGGGGACAAATAACGTTCAGAGAAATAGATTTTCCAATTGTTACTGGTAAAAATGCCGCAACATTACATAAAAATGAATCTTCGCATTTGGCCTATTTCTATTGGGTACCCCGTGATTATCTTTCCATTGCGGTAGAGTATCGGTTTGATCATTTCAGACGCGCGCATTTTGAAGGAGTGGGTGTTTTAACCGACCCTAAAAGCGTCACTACGCATCAAGTGCCAATTTCTTTAAATTTCTATCATCCCACCGGCTTATTTACGAAATTGGCTGCAACATACGTTAACCAACAAGTCACTACGGTTGAAGATAGTCCTAAACCACCAAGTAATAACAGTAAAGATTTTTGGACTTTTGACGCCAGTATTGGTTATCGCTTTCCTCAAAAATTCGGTTCGATAAGCTTCGAAGCTAGAAATATTTTTGATAAAGCTTTTCGCTACGAAAGCGTTTTTGACGCAAGCGGCCCGCAGCTAACAAACGTTATACCGGAGCGGCAACTATTTGTTAAATTGAATTTAAACTATTAATCACAACTAAATAGAGGAACTGATATGAATAATAAATTAATTTACATCGTAATTTGTTTATTTTTGAGCGCTTGTGTTTGCGACGAACCTATAAACGAGCCATCGCCAATTTTTAATCATCTAAATAATGATGTCGTAATGAGTAAAGGCTTTGATTATGATTCCAAGAAACAAATCACACTTGATCCATTCACTGGTTTAATTATTAAACCATGCCCTCACTCATCATCTTATTCAAAAGCTAGGCAGATAGATACAAAAGACTATTGCGGTTCCGAAGTCATATTAGACGATGAAACCTTACAAGCCATAATGGCTAAAACACGCGAACCAATTCCAGTTAAAGTGGAAAAAAATGGCGAAATTATTGACGATAAAGCTTATGCCTTGATTACTGTTAATGTTTTATATAAAGGCAGCCATTGTGAAATTACATATAGCGGCGGTACAAAGACTTCAACTTGTACAACGGGCAGCTGGTTGAGTTTTTGTACCATAAATAAAAAATACCGGTACGCTAAAAATGTTCCGGCATCTGCGAAACAAGCCATCCAATATTGTGAAACTCATTATTGGTCAAAATAATTTTATAGCGAGTAGCGAGTAGCGAGTAGCCTGGATGGAGTGTAACGGAATCCGGGCATTCGTGGCTTCGATGTCCCCGTATTCCGCGCTGCTCCATACGGGTTACGCATTTATCATTTTGGCTGAATTCGCATGGTGTTGTATCGGCGTAACCGGGTCACGGGCGGGACGTATTTCTTTACGGTGACGCTACGTGACCGATCCTCGGATTATTTGGTGCGGCATGTTCACCTACTGAGGGATGCCTTCCGTTTGGTTCGGGCGCAACATCCTTTCACGATTGATGCGATCGTCATCTTGCCGGACCATTTGCACACGATTTGGACTTTGCCGGACGGTGATGCGGACTATTCGGGGCGATGGCGTGCGGTCAAGGCGCACTTTACGCACGCACTCCGTGTTACTGGCGAGTCCTTGACTCGCGATAATCGCGGAGAATACCGGCTGTGGCAACGACGCTTTTGGGAACATACGATTCGTGACGAACGCGACTATGCACATCATGTTGACTATTGCCATTGGAATCCTATTAAACATGGCTTGGTGCAACATTTGGCGGATTGGCCGTTTTCCTCGTTCCACCGTTACGTCCGGCTTGGCTTGCTGCCATCGACATCGAATTGGACGGCTGGCATTTCTGAACCGGCCGCTTATTATGGTGAAATTTAACCGTGTATAACACGTAAGGCGGGTCTCGACCCGCCCTACTGTGCTGTCCGACAATGACAGGGATTGAATAAAACCGAAGACCACCGTGCGATTGATCTGTCTAGTTTTGGCATCGGGAATGAAATTATGGCTTTTTACCTCTATCTAACGTTTCGTCCTAATCCTTAGGCTAACGCAGACTGTCCATGAAACGCCTGCTCTATCGCATTACGACGATTGCCTTATGGGTCTGGCTGCTCGGCTGCGGCCTGTTTTATTTTACTCACCTCGAAGCGGCTTGGGGCTTGAAACAGTTATTTCTACTCCGGGGCGAACGGCCCGCGCCTGCGGAAGTCGTCGTCATAGCCATGGACGAAGATTCCGAAACCGCACTAGGGGTAGGGCAGGATTTAACCCGCTGGCGGCGTTACCACACCCGGCTGATACAAGAATTACAGCGCCGGGGCGCGGCGTTTATCGTGTTCGATCTGCAATTCATCAAGCCTATGCTGGACACAGACCCTAAGCTTGCTTTGGCCATGCGCGCGGCCGGAAATGTTTTGCTGGCCGATTGTTTGCAAAAAATTAACGCCAACGGTAAAGAGTTTTCGGGCCGGGTTGAATGTTCGGATGCAAACAAAATGTTGCCCGAACAAGAAGAACTATCGCCAACGTCTGCCGCCGACAATAACATGGTGTTGCGGAAAATCGCGCCTACGGCGCTGCTTGCTAACGCCGCTTTGGATCACGCGCCGTTTCCGGTCTCGAACGACGCCGGGAATCCTCCGGTGCTTGCGGTTTGGCCATTTTTCGATATGTTCAGAACCAGCCCTTCGTTACCGGTGCTCGCTTGGTTTTATTACGTCCAAAACCAGCCTAATTTAGAGACGGATTTCCGGCCTGAGAAACCTTATTCCGAATGGCTCACCAAGCAACGGCAATCCTGTCTTTCCGGCCACGGCAAGCAGTCCGGAAAGGAACATAATCTAACGCCATTCGAAGCCAATTTTTATAAAATCATTTGTCATGGGGACATTCACTTTTTGGATTATTACGGACCGCCCCAGTCGTTCAGGATGGTGCCCTACCATGCCTTATATCGGGGTAAAGTCCCCGAACTAAAAGATAAAGCCGTTTTTATAGGTATGGCCAATTTGAAATATTCGCCCGGTAAAGCGGATTTTTTCGAAACGCCGTTTACCCATACCGAAAGCGGTAAAATGGCGGGGGTTGAAATTATGGCAACCCATTTCGCCAATTTGCTGGAAGGCCGTTTTATTGAACCGCCGCTGCCTCCTATCCTTGCTTTAGGACTGTTTAGTTTGGCGGCCGCTCTTATGCTCTCCTTCTTTGCCGGATTGCCGGGTATGGTTGCGAGCTTCATCTTTGCACTTGTTTATCTGGCTCTAGCAGTCTGGCTGTTCGCGCAACAAGCATTGTGGCTGCCGGTAGCAGTACCGCTCATCATGTTGGCTGCTAGCTGGCCGCTTTCGTTGCTGTTATCCCGCCGGGATCTGCTCAAGGAACGGGAGCGGATTATCGATTTTGTCCGGAAAGTCTTTCCCCAGTGGCTGCATTTTGTGCCGGGTTCGCCCGGACTGTGGGATCCCGATCAGATTTCCCGCGAATTAGAAGCCGAACGCGACTTGTCCGGTCTATGCCTGGCTACCGACATTGAAGGTTACACCACGGTTTCATCTCAGCGCAATGCTCACGAGATGTGGGCTTTATTGAACGATTATTATAAGGTCCTCGGCCGCCCGGTCAGTTTGCATAACGGTATAATTGCCGATATTACCGCCGACTCCATGATGACTGTCTGGATTGATCAACCTGATTCCGAACAAAGATTGAACGCTTGTCTTGCTGCGCTTGAGATGAAAATCGCCGTCGAACAGTTTAACGAGACCTCCAGTTCCGGACGCTTGCCTACCCGAATCGGTTTGCATGAAGGCGAGATAACGCTGGGGCGCATCGACGCCGGTTCTAACAATTATTACCGCGCCATTGGCGATACGGCCATTACCGCATCGCGCATTCAAGGCGCAAACAAATACCTCGGAACCCGTATTTTAGCTTCCGCGGCTATTACGGACGCTAGCGGCTCGATCGGTTACCGACCGCTAGGTTATTTTAGAGTTGAAGGCCGCCCCCAAGCATTAGAATTGGTTGAAATTACGGGAAAAATTTCCGAGATCGACGCGGAACAAAAAACGTTCTTCCAACAATTCGCCGTAGCCTTAAGTTTATTCCGGGAAGGTTCTTGGCGTAGCGCGGAAACTGCTTTTACAACACTTCTACAGTCGGCCGACCAAGACGGGCCTACCCGGTTTTTTTTGGATTTTATACACAGGCATAACGGCGTCCCGCCTGAAAATTGGGACGGTGTGGCGTTCTTGCCCGGAAAATAACTGTTGGGCTTCCGTCCGCCTATCCCAGGTTTTAGATATTTTTGGAGTAACGATTATTTTCCGATACAGAAACTGGAAAATATTTTGCCAAGCAGATCGTCGGAAGTGAATTCACCGGTAATTTCCGCGAGCGTTTGCTGAGCCAGCCTCAACTCTTCGGCAACCAGTTCGCCCGCTTGCGTCGTTTGAAATTGAGTTAAGGCGTTTTCAATAAATTGACGGCCTTGCTTTAAGGCTTCAAGATGCCGGGTTCGAGCGATGAATACATTTTCGCTCTTATCGTTATAACCGGCGCTTTCTTTTAGGTGCTGAATCAGTAAATCCATCCCTGCGCCTGTCTTTATGGATAAATAGATTTCGACGCCGGATGGCGTACGGCTGGTTTCAGGTTTTCTATCGATTAAATCGATTTTGTTATACAACAGAGTAATATCGGGATTATCGGATAAAAACGCCGGTAGCGGCTCCGGTTCATTTTTCCTCACATCGACTAAGAACAAGACTTTATCGGCTTTGCGTATTTCTTCATGTGCTCTCCGAATACCTTCTTGCTCGACCGTATTTTCACTTTCCCTTAACCCGGCTGTGTCGATAATGTGCAGCGGCATACCGTCGATTTGTATCCGCTCCCTGAGCACATCGCGGGTAGTGCCTGCAATATCGGTAACGATCGCGGCATCGTGACCGGCAAGCGCATTGAGTAAACTTGATTTTCCGGCGTTGGGTTTTCCAGCCAACACCACGGTCATCCCATCGCGCAGCAAGCGGCCTTGATGCGCGGTGTTTTGAATTTTTTGCAGTTTTTCGATAAGGCTGTTCAGCCGGTTTTCGACCACACCGCCGGTTAAAAAATCGATTTCTTCATCGACAAAATCGATAGCGGCTTCAATATATATCCTAAGCTCGGTTAACTCGGTAATCAGCGCATTAATTTCATCGGAAAATATACCTTGCATAGAGCGTTGCGCGGAGCGCACGGACTGTTCGGTGCTGCTCTCTATTAAATCGGCAACGGCTTCGGCTTGCGCTAAATCGAGTTTATTGTTGAGAAACGCCCGCTCGGTAAACTCACCAGGTCTCGCCAATCGCGCACCCAGGCTTAAAATCCGTTTTAACAGCATATTGATAACGATGGCTCCGCCGTGCGCTTGCAGTTCCAGGATATCTTCGCCGGTATAGGAGGCAGGTCCAGGAAAATAAAGGGCTATCCCAGAATCGATAATGGTTGATTCATCATCGAGGAATGAGGTAAAAATTGCCGTTCGCGGAATTAATTTTTTTTTGACAAGTTGACCGGCGATTTGATTAACGTCTTTACCGGAAATTCTGATGATAGCGACGCCCGCATTACCCTGAGCTGTCGCTATCGCTGCGATGGTGTCTAAAGGTTCAATGTCCAACCGGACCTAAGGATTGTGCGTTAATTTTTTTAGTGATGTACGTTTGCTGGATAATCGATAAGGTGTTGTTAACAACCCAATATAAAACTAAACCGGCCGGGAAGAACAGGAAAAATACCGTAAAGACCACCGGAAACATCTTCATTATCTTTGCTTGCACTGGGTCGATTGGCGGCGGATTGAGTCCTTGCTGAATTTTCATGGTAACGCCCATAACTAACGGCAACACCAGGAACGGATCCATCACCGATAAATCTTGAATCCATAACATGAACGGAGCTTGCCGGAATTCCACGGTTTCGCTCAGTACCCAATACAAACTCATAAAGACCGGAATTTGTATCAAAATCGGCAAACAGCCGCCCAAAGGATTGACTTTTTCCTTTTTGTACAAGGCCATCATTTCTGTGTTGAAACGTTGTCTGTCGTCTGAGAAACGTTCTTGCAGTTCTTTAAGACGCGGCTGGACTTTCCGCATTTTGGCCATTGATATGAAACTGGCTTGGGTCAACGGGAACATAAGCAGCTTGATACATAATGTCACCCCGATTATCGCGAAGCCCCAATTTTTGGTGAATCCGTGGATAAAATTCAGCAAGCTATAAATGGGTTTACCAATAAAAGTAAGCACACTGTAATCGACCGTTAGTTCTAAGCCGGTGGCTATTTTTTCCATCATCGGCTGGACTTTCGGTCCAGAGAACAACCGGGAGGTAAACGATGTTTCTGAATTGTTAGGAACGGTTACGACGGGCGAATACGAGCCGATCACATAACGTTCGTCTTTTAGATGCTTTGTATAAAAACGGTTTTCCTGATCGGACGGCGGTATCCACGCCGAGGCAAAATAGTGCTGTATCATCGCCACCCAGCCGCCTGGGTTGGTGACATCGAGATCGGTTTCAACCATATCGTCGAAATCGATCTTTTGATATTTATTTTTTTCGGTATAGATAACGCCGCCGTCGTACGCCCGCATACCGGCCGTCAGCATATTCCCTTGATTTTCATTAAAAGGCGTCTTCAGTAACTGACTATACTGTCTACCCGACCACTCTTTTCCTGTGTTGTTTTTAACGATTTGATTTAAAGCGATTTCATAACTGCCGCGTTTGAACACAAAAGTTTTTGTTATTTCTAAACCGTTCTGATCGGTCCAGCTCAACGGAACGCTTAGCGTATCCTGACCGTCAGCCAGTTGATAGCTGGAGTTTTGCGCAGTGAACACGCTGTGATGATCGGCGGCGGCAGCCGAACCGCTCACCGCAATTAAGCCGCTTTGCGCCGTAAACATTTTTTCAGGGCTGCTATTAAATAACCTGACGGGATTGCGATTCTTTTCGGCCGACGCTAAGCCGACAAGTTTTCGAATCGAATTTACGACGGAGTTGTCTTTTTCTATAGGATAATCGAGTAAGTCCAAATTTTGGACGGTAGCTCCACGTGTGTCGATTTCGAGCGCAAGAACGTCGGTTCTCACAGTAATCACTGGCGCCGAAGTTTGGGCCGGAACAACGGAACCGGAAGTTTGTTGCTCAGCGGGTTGGGTTAGTTCCGGGGCTTTCGCTCCCGCAGGCATGTCTTCTTTAATGTTGGCGGCCGCTACGCTTTCGGCTTGGGCAACGGCCGGTTGAGGACCGTAATCCCGTTGCCAAGCTTGCCACAAGAGTAACATTATCATTGCAAAAGCAACGATAAGCACGAATCTTATATTATCCATTCTTATTTTTACCCAAATTTTCCGGAACAGGATCGATACCGCCCTCGTGGAACGGATGACATTTCATTATTCTTCTTATCGCTAAATACATACCTTTAATCGGACCGTGCATTTGGAGAGCTTCCAAAGCGTAAGTTGAACAACTTGGATAAAAACGGCAGTTGTTACCTAACACAGGGCTAATAAAATATTTGTAAAAGCGGATAACCGCAATCAGCGCGGCTCGCATTTAGACGCCAATCTATGCCAATGCAGATCTAAAGAAGTTCTTAATACTTCCGTTGTCGCATTGATTGCTTCTTTTCGCACCATAACGACAATATCGATACTCTTCATTTCGTGGCGTTGTAATCTAAAACTTTCCCTGACAGTTCTTTTTATTAAATTCCTATGCACTGCCGTTTTTATTATTTTTTTGGCAATAGCAAGACCGATTCTAGGACTACCGAACGTTGTTCTTATTGCTAAAAGTGTAAAATAACGGTCTGTCGATTTAACTGGATTGGAAAAAACTTTTTTAAATTCTGCGGCTTTTTTTAGTCTTAGCTGCGGAGGAAAACCGTAGTTTCCCTTGATCACACGACGGTTAGTCTAACTCTTCCTTTCGCACGGCGTGCATTAAGCACTTTACGACCGCCGGCTGTCGCCATACGTGAACGGAAACCGTGTGTTCTAACACGCTTGATTTTGCTGGGCTGGTAAGTTCTTTTCATTATAAAAAACCTGTTTGAAATTGTTCAATAAAAACGGATAAAAAAGCCTGGGGATGATAAGATAAACGGCTACAGTTGTCAATTCTGTGAGCATCTTACTTTATCCTGTATATTACCTTTAGAACCGGCTCTGTCAAACATTATTAACCGATACATTACCCGCCCTGATGAGTTCAATTTGGATTAACTGCCTGAATAAACTGGAAAATGAAATTTCCAGCTCGGAGTTTAATACGTGGATAAGGCCGCTACAAGCCATCGAAAACGAAGGTCAACTGAAACTGCTGGCGCCTAACCGTTTTGTTATGGATTGGGTAAAAGAACGGTTCTTTTTAAAAATCGAAGAACTGATTAATGAATTTTCCAGCGGTTCGTTGGATTTAGTATTGGAAATCGGGTCGAAAACATCCGCCATACCGTCTTATACGAAAACGGTGAAGCGTCCCGATTTAAAAAAGGCTGGTCCAAGTTTTCTCAATAAAGCCTATACCTTCGATAATTTCGTACAAGGAAAATCTAATCAATTAGCCAAAGCGGCTTCTTTACAAGTATCTGAAAATGTCGGCCGCGCTTATAATCCTTTGCTTATTTACGGCAGTTCCGGTTTAGGTAAAACCCATCTGATGCACGCAATTGGCAATGCCATTTTACTGCGGAAACCTAGTTTGAATATCGTTTACGTACATTCGGAAAAGTTTGTCCAGGACATGGTTAAAGCTTTACAACAAAATACCATTGATGTATTTAAAGAATACTACCGCAGTCTTGATGTTTTATTAATTGACGATATCCAATTTTTTGCCAGTAAGGAACGCTCGCAAGAAGAATTCTTTCATACCTTCAATACCTTATTAGAAAAAAAACACCAAGTGGTTTTAACCTCGGATAAATACCCAAAAGAAATTACCAATCTCGCCGAACGGCTTAAATCAAGATTCAGCAGCGGCCTTCCCGTAACAATCGAGCCGCCTGACATGGAAACTAGAGCAGCTATCCTTATGAAAAAAGCATCGTTATCCAGCGTCGATCTTCATCAGGATGTCGCCGTATTTATTGCTAAACGGATTCCATCCAATGTTCGGGACCTTGAAGGCGCATTGCGCCGCGTTATTGCTAACTCGCAATTTACGGGCCGGGAAATTACCATAGAGTTTACTAAAGAAGCCTTGCACGATCTGATCTCTATGCGCGACAAATTGGTGGATATTAACAACATCCAGAAAACCGTGGCGGAATATTACAAAATCCGGGTTGCCGATTTGTCAGCTAAAAGCCGTAGACAAGCCATCACAAGACCACGGCAAGTGGCTATGTCGTTGGCGAGAGAACTGACTTCGTTGAGTCTGCCGGACATCGGTAATTCGTTTGGCGGCAGAGATCACACCACGGTGATTAATGCCTGCAACAGAATAAAAGAACTAAAAGAGTCGGATACTAAAGTCGCGGAAGATTACTTTAACCTGTTGAGAACCTTGTCACATTAAACTGGATAGCGTGTGGATAACTTTTTTCAAAACTTACTTTCGTTTTTTACTAACAGGATTCCGGCACCCTTAAGGACACCTTATTATTGTTGCAACAGATTGATATTTAAAAGTTATTATTAAATACGCACAGTTTTTATAAAGCTAATAAAAATAAGTAAAGAATAAATATGAAATTTATTATTAATAGAGATGTTTTATTGACGCCTTTACAACAACTTGTTGGCGTCATTGAAAAACGGCAAACCATGCCGGTTCTTGCCAATGTGCTTTTAGTTGTAACAGACAGTCAGTTAACGTTGACAGGCACGGATCTTGAACTTCAATTAGTTGCAACCGTTGAGGTCTCGGAAACTATTCCAGGTGCTATTACCGTACCTGCTCGAAAGTTATTAGATCTTTGCCGGTTGTTACCTAATAAGTCCGAGATTCAAATCGAGAGTTTTGACGATAAGGTTAAAGTCACTGCAAACAAGAGCCGTTTTTCTTTGAGCTGTTTGCCTGCGGAACAGTATCCTGAGTTTCCGGAACCGGAAATGGATAAAAAGTTTTCAATTAATGCCGGTAAATTCAAAAAAGCGCTCGAAAAGACGATTTTTTGTATGGCAAACCAAGACGTCCGTTATTACTTGAACGGCTTGTTATTGCATATTTCAAATAAGAAAATCAAACTCGTTGCCTCTGACGGTCATCGCTTGGCTGTTTATGAAGATCAATTGGAAACAACTACCGATTATGAAATACGTATTATATTGCCCAGAAAAGGGGTGTTAGAACTTTATCGTTTACTGGATAATCCCGATATCGAGATAACGGTAATGCTTTCCAATAACAATATCAAAGTAGAGATTAATCAATTAGTCTTTTTAGCAAAATTGGTTGATGCCAAATATCCAGATTTCAGCAAAGTTTTCCAGCAAGCCTTTTACGAACCGGTCGTCGTGCATAAGCTTGCTTTAAAAGAATCGTTAACGCGCGTTGCGGTTTTAGCTAATGAAAAATTTAAAGGGGTAACGTTAGAATTTTCAGAACACAATTTAAAGATCACTACACACAATCCAGAACACGATGAAGCGGAAGAAGAGATCGGTTCCGATTACAGAGGCGATAATTTAAATATTTCTTTCAATGCGCAATACATTTTAGATGCGGTATCTAATATCGATTCGGACACTGTACTTTTGACCATTGCAAGTAATGTCAGCAGTTGTTTTATCAATGAGCCGACGGTATGTGAGTATAAATTTATAGTCATGCCCATGCGCTTATAGGACGGTATGAGTTTGCAAAGGTTGGATATTTATAATGTAAGAAATATCCGCAAGCAAACACTAATCCCCGCGCCGGGATTTAATTTTATTTATGGACAAAACGGAAGCGGTAAAAGCGCTTTAATTGAAGCCATTTATCTACTTGGAAGAGCGAAATCATTCCGGTCGTCGTCCGTTAAATCCATCATTTCTTTCGATCACTCCCACTTAACTCTTTTTGCCGAAGTATTGAATGAAAATCAATATTTAAAGCAGTTGGGTATTCAAATGGACGGTAAAAATATTGATATTCATATTAATCATCAACCGAATCAAAAGCGATCACAATTAGCGTATAGTTTACCGTTGCAACTCATTCAGCCGAAAAGTTTCGAGTTATTAGATTCGGGTTCACAGCTACGTCGAGAATTTTTGGATTGGGGCGTTTTTAATAATGAACCAAAGTTTTTAGAAAGTTGGCGAAAATATAAAAAAGCTTTATTGCACCGGAACGCTTTATTAAAGCTGAAAACAATTAATCAAATCAATGTTTGGAATCAGGAGTTAGTGTTCTACGGTACAATGGTCGATGATTATAGAAATCAATACTTAAATGCGCTCAGACCGGTACTTATCCAAGCTATTTCAAAATTTCTAATTATTAAAGGATTCGATATTAAATTAATGCCCGGATGGGCGGGAAATACTTGCTTCGAGCTCCAATTAACTAATGATTTGGAGAAGGATCTTCGTTACGGTTATACCAATAGCGGTCCGCATCGTGCAGACTTTCTCGTCAGCATTGATAATAGACCGGCAAAAGATGTAATGTCGAGAGGTCAATTAAAGTTATTAGTCATAGCGCTGAAGTTAGCTCAGGTTGAATTAATGATTAAAAGACGGAACTATTTCGGTTGTATTCTTTTCGATGATTTTTCAGCCGAGTTAGATTTCGATAATAGAAAAAAAATATTAGATTATTTAACAACCTTTAAAACACAGGTTTTTATAACCGCGGCGGAACGCCGTGATTTCGGTGATTTAGATAGATTAGAAAGCTATAAAATGTTTCACGTGGAACGTGGTGAACTACAACCGGTTGATGTTCCACATGGAACAATTTAATAATAGGAAACGAAAGCATGAGTGATGAAGAAAGCAAAAACAGCCCGGATAATGGAGATAGCGCCGAGCTTAATAAAAACAATCAATACGATAGTTCTAATATTCAAGTATTGAAAGGTTTAGATGCTGTAAGAAAGCGCCCGGGAATGTATATAGGGGATACCGATGACGGTTCCGGTTTGCACCACATGGTGTTCGAGGTGGTCGATAACTCGATTGACGAGGCCTTGGCGGGTTATTGCAAAGAAGTTAAGGTTATCCTTCATGCTAATGGTTCAGTGACGGTGACCGACGATGGCAGAGGTATCCCGGTCGATATTCATGAAGAAGAAGGCCGTTCAGCAGCCGAGGTAATCATGACTGTGTTACATGCAGGCGGTAAGTTTGACGATAATGCGTATAAGGTCTCAGGCGGATTGCACGGAGTAGGCGTTTCTGTGGTGAATGCGTTATCGGAAGAATTACATTTGGAAATTCGCAAAAACGGACAACTTTACAAACAAAGTTATCGTATGGGCGAACCTGTGGCTCCACTGGCTCCGGCCGGACCGACACAAGGTTCCGGCACATTAATTAATTTTAAACCGAGTTCCGAAACATTCACCAATATCGAATTTCACTACGATATCTTAGCGAAGCGTTTAAGGGAGTTATCTTTTCTAAACTCTGGCGTACGAATCATTCTTGAGGATGAAAATACCGGTAAACAGGATGTCTTTGAGTTTGAAGGTGGTATTAGCGCGTTTGTAAGCCATCTAAATAAAAATAAAACCCCATTGTTTCCCGACGTATTCTACTTTATCGCCGAAAAAGAAGGTGTCACGGTTGAGGTCGCTATGCAATGGAACGATTCTTATCAAGAAAATGTGTTCTGTTACACCAACAACATACCTCAACGCGACGGCGGCACGCACTTGGCAGGATTCAGGGGTGCATTGACGCGAACCATCAACCAATACATCGATGCCAGCGGTTTGGCGAAAAAAGAAAAGGTTACGACTACCGGTGACGATGCGCGGGAAGGCTTGACCGCCGTGCTATCTGTTAAAGTACCCGACCCTAAATTTTCGTCCCAAACCAAAGATAAATTGGTATCTTCCGAAGTAAAACCGTTGGTCGAATCCACCATGAACGAAAAGCTCCAGGAGTTTTTGCTCGAAAAACCTCACATCGCCAAAGTGATTGTCGGCAAGATTATCGACGCAGCACGGGCACGGGAAGCCGCACGTAAAGCACGGGAAATGACGCGCCGCAAGACCACTCTGGACATTGCAGGCTTGCCAGGGAAACTCGCCGATTGCCAAGAAAAAGACCCCGCCTTATCAGAACTGTTCCTGGTTGAAGGGGATTCTGCGGGCGGCTCCGCTAAACAGGGACGGGATCGGCGCACCCAAGCTATCCTGCCGCTCAAAGGCAAAATCCTGAACGTGGAAAAAGCTCGTTTCGACAAAATGATTTCATCAGAAGAAGTCGGCACCTTGATTACCGCGTTAGGTTGCGGTATTGGTAAGGATGAATACAACATCGAAAAACTTCGTTACCACCGTATCATCATCATGACCGATGCGGACGTGGACGGATCGCACATAAGGACTTTGTTGCTTACATTCTTCTATCGTCAATTGCCCGAAATCATCGAAAAAGGCTATATCTACATCGCCCAGCCGCCCTTATATAAAGTGAAGAAAGGCAAGCAAGAACATTATGTCAAAGACGATGCCCAACTAAGCGAATATCTTATCCAGTTAGCGTTAGATAAAACCCAATTAATTACCGATGAAACTGCACCTCCTATCCAAGGCCAAGGCCTGGAAAAATTGGCCAATGCATTTACCCAGATAGCGAGTATTATTGATCGCTTATCAAGACGTTATGATGATGTTTTTATTGAACAATTAACTTATTTAGAACCCTTGACAGAACACCACAAACAAGACGGACAGCATCTTAGAGAGTGGTTCGACAAGTTAGAACAAGGCATAAAATTAAATGAAAAGAAAGCTGAATTTGAAATCAAGATCGACTATAAAGCGAGCGAAGATTTCACGGCGACCATCAATAAAAAACAGCACGGCATTACCAAAATCTTTATCGTGACAGCTTCATTTTTCCACAGCAAGGATTACCAAAAACTCGCCCAATACGCCCAAGACACCACAGGCTTGTTTACGGAAACCTCGTGCATTAAAATGGGCGAACGCCAACATTCCGTAAAAACCTTCAAACAAGCCTTCGAATGGATGATGAAAGAAACCAAAAAAGGCCAACATATTCAAAGATATAAAGGCCTTGGCGAAATGAACCCCGAACAACTTTGGGAAACCACGTTAGATTCTAACAACCGCCGTCTGCTCCAAGTCCGCATCGAAGACGCCATCGCCGCCGACGAAATCTTCACTACCCTTATGGGCGATGTCGTCGAACCCCGCCGGGATTTTATCGTCAAAAATGCCCTTGATGCGACGAATCTTGATGTTTGATATTTGTAAAATGACACGAAAAGTGAAATTAGTGACAAGTATGTGAAATTCTTGTGACATAGAAAATGAAATTTTTTTTAAAACCAAAGTAAACCCATGCCAGAAATTACAATTGAACATAATCCCAGCGAAGAACGACTAAAAAAATTAGGTGTGGCGAATTGGGATATTTGGGAGAAAGAAGTGTCAGAGTTTTCCATCGACTTTGACGAAACCGAAACCGCCTATATTTTGGAAGGCGAAATTCTGGTGACACCCGAAGGCGGAGAACCTGTCCGAATTTTACCTGGAGATTTGGTTGTTTTTCCAGAAGGTCTGAATAGCCATTGGCAGGTCGTCAAGCCATTGCGTAAGCATTACAGTTACGACTAACACATTTCTAATAATTAACATAACTTATTGTTATATAGATAATATTTAATATTCTATGAAAAAAATAATTCTATTCAATGTTCAGGTTATAAACCATATTTCTCACGTCGCAACCTAAAAGCAGCTTCGCCACCTTCCATAATCTGCTTGATTGCTTCTCGAGTGTCAGGAACGTCGATAGCGCCAAAACCTTTGATTGTTCCTCGTGATTGATCACTAGCTGTTCTGTACCAAGCTACTAGCTCAGCATCGCCATTTACGACCAGGTTTGCATTGTGGCTGGCAAATATGATTTGTCGAAGTTGTTTTGCTTCCCATAGCTGCTCAACAATTGCAAGCATTACGGGATTGTCGAGGTCTTTTTCCGGCTGATCGATAATAAGCGGAGGACCAGGCTGGTTAAGTAATGCCTTGAGCAAGGCGGTTGCTTGTTGACCTGCCGATGCGTTTTCGAGAGGTATATATTCGGCTTCTCGTGCTCGAAATTCATAAACGGGTGTAGATTCAATTGGAGCAAGCGAAAGAGATAGCCAGTCATCTGGCTTTAGCGTTTTAGCGACCCTATCCACGTCATTAGTTGTAAAGCCACTGGTCTGCAAAGTAGGAACTTGGTCGTGTTTCTGATTTAGAGCGCTCAGGGTCATAGTCGGCAAGTTTTTCAAGCTCGTCTAAAATGGCGCCTCATATTGTCATAGCTTCAGACTCCTCGGTAATTTTTGCACTCAATCCTTCAGGCTTGGTTGACTGAACGCGAGAACCAGAAAGCCCTTGCTTCAATAGAGATAAAAACATCGTGCAATCAGAATGGCATTTTAACTGTACCCGAATTAAACCGCCAGATCGTTCAGTCAGAGCGGCGCACTCTCGGCCAATAAGGTCGTCTCGTTCAATTTGAGCGTTCAACCACTCTTCTCGTGCCGAAAATAGTTAGCTTCCGCAGAGGTCAGTGTCGCTAAAATTTCGCGTGTTTTCGTGGCCTCTTTTGAAAGTTCGGTGATCTTGTCTTCCAATGAACGGAGTTGTTGGAGCTTTTCTGTGTGCGATGATGATCATTGGACAGCATCCGTATAGCTCTTTTGGAATGATGCATAGCTAACATCCCAACGTGCCCAAGGATTTTGAGCCGCATTTTCTTGGATAGAATTAGTAATAACTTCGGACGCTATTATCATCCGATCCAAATCCCGAATTGCCATATTCAGCATTTCAGAATGGTTTGCTTTTGCTTGCTCCAATACGCTTTTAATTTCCGAGGCTCGTTCGGAATTGACTGTATAGAGTTAGTCTGAGATTGAATAATTTGCCTAAAATCAGCAGCTTTTTGTCGTAATGTTTCCGCCCCGGCTTTCCAGCTCTTATCACGCCTATATTTTTGCAACTATCAACTTTAACCAAAAAAGTAGACAGAAGTCTAGCTTATGAGCTTTTTGGTTTTGATGTGGATGAACGTGAATCAAAATATTGGCCGCCTGAAACGCTTGCAGTCTATTGGGCTCGTCTCTTTAATTTCACCGAAAATTCGCCACTTAAAGACTCTATTGTTCCTGCCGCAGAAACGTTAGGAATAATAACGACAGATGAAATGCTAGGTGTATCAATGGCTACCGTGGTAGATGGTATTTAAAATTGATCTCAAAAAACGCCTAAAGAGGATCGGTATAAAAGCAGAGAGCCACAAAATGTAGAGAAAGGACGCAAAAGTCTTCCGGAAATTTCAGACCTTAAACTAAGATCATATTATTTGGCAAATTAATGACCGTGTTCTCTATGACATTTTTCGAGAAATTGCCATTATCTGTGACAATAGTTGAAAAAACCCATGTCAAAGAAAATGACAAAACTTTTAAAAATCAATGGCTCGTTTGTCACTAATGGTGACATCCGACAATATAAGTCAATTATCAAATCGCGCCAAGGCTTTTCAAATATTGTAATAACTGCCGGAAAGCCTTGGGTTTATTGGTAGGGCTACCGCCGCCGGCTTGATTTTTAGTATTAACGCCGTGACAAGCCGGACAGGTTCGGATTTCGCCCGGTTGGAGCGATAGCCAGTTGCGCTCTCTAACAACAAAGTTACCGTCAGGGTCCGTCAACTGCCAGCTCAACGCCCGCCGCGCGGGCAATAACATCGCCACCGAACCGTCGTCAGCAATCTTCACGCTGCCTTTAGGCCCGATGGGGTTAGGCGGATTACCGGTTACGCTGTGCAATTCTTGCGCTAACACACGGCGGCCGGGTACTGGCGTACTCGAGCAACAACCTTTTAAGCCGCGAATCTGATCGCCTTGAAAAGCTTGGAAGTGGGCGATGTCGTAAATTTTGCCGGTTGCCGCGACTTGTTGGGTTGTTGTGCCCGCCACCCGCAGATTAAAGGGTTGTTGTTTGTCGTCATCGTCGCGCACCGTGACGTTGCGCATAATCGCCAGCGCCAAACCTTTGTTAGTCAAATATTGGCGCAGTGCGGTTTCCGGCACACCTTCTTCCGCCAATACAGCCGCCTCGGGCGCGGCTAAGACCGGAACGCGGCGCGGAGGAATTGTTCTGGCCTTTACTTCAACCGGTTGTAACTCCCATAAATCGCCGGTATAGCTCACCAATGTATCCGGATTGTAATATTTAACCGATTTTTGAATGCCGTTAGTCAAGGGCTGATCCGCTACCCAAATCCCGTTAGTTTGTTTCTTCAATGTGCGTAGCCGGTAATCGTAGCGCGCTTGCGGACTGGCAGTCGTACCCAGATTTTTGTCGGCGTATGTTTCATAGGTGTGCGCACTGATCATGCTGCCGTCCGATAATACCAGCGGGTCGCGATACAAACCAGAATGCGCGGGTGGCGGAGTTTGCCCTTCGGACGTTGGAAATTTGGTTGCCTTATCGGTGATGTATTTAATGGTCATCATATCGGCGTTAAAATTGGGCGCTCCGTTGGTCAAACGGACAATTTGCCCCGATGCATGAGTGCCGAATTCGGGCGCGTCGATACCTATATAAAAATTGGGATTGACCGGGTCTTGTTTAATTTGAAAAAGATTGCTGATTTTTGTGGCTCTCAGTGTACTGCTGGTTAAATACGTCAACACCGGATCGTCCGTAAAAACGCCGTCGACATAGGTGCCGCCCAATTCATGGCGGCCAACGTGATTAACGGTCTCCACTTCCGTGCCGTCTTCGTTGACTTGCCAAGGGAAAAATTGGTTGAAGGCGTGACCGTATAAATTCGTCCCCGCCAAACTCAACATATCGAATTTCAAAGGCTCGGGGAAAACTTCTTTCCGGCTGTTCAAGATTGTTGACGAAGTTTCGCTAGCAAAGTTAAACGTGCCGTAATTGCCGGTTTTGTTGCGATCGGCCGCCGCTTGTTGATCCTGCTGCAAGTGATCCCATTGAGTAAAAATTACTCGTCCGTAATTATCCACTATAGGATTGAAATCGCCGGAAGGGGCATGATTGAGCAATTTTAAATTGCCGGTTGCGGATGATAAACTCCAAATGCCGGTATTGGTCGGTTGTTCTTCGTATTCGTCTAATTGCGGATAAAGTAAAGCTTGCCCGTTGCGAGGGCGGTCGGAGACGAAAATAACCCTGCCGTCTGTGCCGTACACAGGCGAAACATTGTTGTAGGGCGGTTGATTGGGTACTTTCTTGATAATCGGTGTTTGGTTTTTACCTAAGCCGGTGATTTCATAAAGTTGCCAAAAATATTGTTTGATTTGATATTGGCTGGGCGCACCGGTAACCATACTGAAAATCGCTTTGGTCCCGCTCCAGGATACCGCCGGATCGCGCACTTGAATGGCTTTAGCACCTTGCAAACCGGTTTGTCCGTAACCGGCCGCCGCCGTCAGGTTTTTCAAAACGCCGTCAGGGTAACGTATCCATAAGTCTCCGCCGCGTCCGGTAACGTCGATTCTGCCCCGATGGTTGCAAAAGGTCGCGTTCATCGTACAAAAATCTTGCGGTAACGGAACTTGCGTGACAAACAAGACCGGATTGTTAATGGCGGCCTGAGTAAGCGATCCAGCAATCGTTAAAGCGAGAATAAAAAAAAGCTTTGTATAAAAATTTGTCATTGTGCCCGCCCGCCTAAATTCGTAATGTAGGTTATTTACCAAAGAGCTATAAGGCTAGCATGCCATTTTTTTAAAATTTAAATTGTTATGTAGTTAGCAATTATGAATTTCCCCAAGTTGATTAATGAATTGTTAATACTTCATCAATGTTTGTTTATCAACGCTCCATGCTAAATCAACACTACCCGAACTGATGCGGGTATGTGATAATAATCAATTGATTGACCGAAGTTTACAGGTTAATAAGCACCCTCGAAGGATACCCACAATGGACGAGAACAAGAAAAAAGCGTTAGGCGCCGCGTTGATGCAAATCGAGAAGCAGTTCGGCAAAGGTTCCGTCATGCGTATGGGCGATGTTGCTGCGTCGCGCGATATCGAGGTGGTGTCGACGGGTTCGTTAGGTTTAGATATTGCCTTGGGTTGCGGCGGTTTGCCGCGTGGCCGGGTTGTGGAAATTTACGGGCCTGAATCGTCCGGCAAAACCACGCTGACTTTGCAAGTCATTGCGGAAATGCAAAAGCTGGGCGGTACGGCGGCTTTCGTCGATGCCGAACACGCGCTCGATCCAGGTTATGCTGAAAAAATCGGCGTCAATGTCAATGAATTGCTGGTTTCTCAGCCGGATACCGGCGAGCAAGCGCTGGAGATTACCGACATGCTGGTACGTTCCGGCGCCGTCGATGTTGTTGTTGTGGATTCGGTTGCCGCGCTCACGCCGAAGGCGGAAATCGAAGGCGACATGGGCGATTCTCACATGGGCTTGCAGGCCCGCTTAATGTCCCAGGCGCTGAGGAAGCTGACCGGCAATATCAAGCGCTCCAATACCTTAGTTATTTTTATCAACCAGATCAGGATGAAAATCGGCGTAATGTTCGGCAATCCGGAAACCACCACGGGCGGAAATGCGTTAAAATTTTACGCTTCCGTCCGTCTTGATATCCGGCGCGTCGGCTCGGTGAAAAAAGGCGAGGAATTGATCGGTAATGAAACCCGCGTCAAGGTGGTTAAAAATAAAGTCGCGCCGCCGTTCCGGGAAGCCGAATTCGAGATTTTATACGGCGAGGGCATTTCCTTTTTAGGCGAACTGGTCGACCTCGGCGTCAAATATGGCTTCATCCAGAAAGCCGGCTCCTGGTACAGTTATGGCAGTGAAAAAATCGGCCAAGGCAAGGACAACGCCAAAGCTTATCTGAAAGAACACCCCGACAAAGCCAAAGAAATCGAAAGCAAAATCAGGGCGGAAGCGTTTAGCCGGCCGATAACTTTTATTGAATCGCCCATTGCCGATGAAGAATAGGCGCGATGATTCTTCTGACATGGACGATTTTAATAAAGAAGAACCCGGCCGGAACAGCAAGCAAATCCGGAAAGAATGTTTGCGTTTATTGACACGAAGGGATCACAGCCGGCAAGAACTGCAAGATAAATTGACGTTTAAGGGGTATGACCGGAACCGGGTTTCCGAAACTGTCGATGAACTGTCTCTGCAAAGCTGGCAAAGCGATTCGCGCTATGCCGAAAACTACGCCAGAATGCGCAGTCAAAAAGGTTTCGGTCCCGTCCGTATTGCTTTCGAACTTCGTCAACAAGGGATAGATCCAAGCGAGATTGAAAACGCCATGCGAAAAGCGACAGATGATTGGCAGTCTCTTTTGGAGCAAGTCTACCTTAAAAAATTTTCCAGCGCCGCCAGTTTCGACCGCAATGAGCGCGCCAAACGCATCCGGTTTTTACTACAGCGCGGTTTCTCCAATAGCATGATTAACACGTTCTTAAAACCGCAGTCCGAATAATTATAATCAAGTTTTACGGGTAATATGAAAAAAATGACTAGCGCGGAGTTGCGCGCGGCCTTCCTGGAATTTTTCCGCCGCCATGGGCATTCCCTCCAGCCTTCGAGTTCCTTGGTGCCGGGTAACGATCCGACTTTACTGTTTACTAATGCCGGCATGGTGCAATTCAAGGACGTTTTTCTGGGCCGCGAGCAGCGCGATTTTGTCCGGGCGGCGACTAGCCAGCGTTGTGTGCGCGCGGGCGGCAAACATAACGACTTGGAAAACGTCGGCTATACCGCGCGGCACCATACCTTCTTCGAAATGCTGGGCAATTTCAGTTTCGGCGATTATTTTAAGAAAGAAGCGATTCATTATGCCTGGGATTTTTTGACCAAGGAGCTCGGCATTTCGCCTGAAAAACTCTGGGTCACGGTTTTCGAGGAAGACGCCGAAGCCGAATCGATCTGGCTGAATGATGTCGGTATCGACCGTAGCCGCTTCTCCAGAATCGGTGCGAAAGATAATTTCTGGTCGATGGGCGATACCGGTCCGTGCGGACCGTGTTCGGAAATTTTTTACGACCACGGCGAGCATATTCCTGGCGGCCCTCCGGGTTCGCCCGATGAAGACGGCGACCGCTATATTGAGATTTGGAATCTCGTCTTCATGCAATACGACCGTTCCGCCGACGGCGAGTTAACGCCGCTACCGAAACCGTCTGTCGACACCGGCATGGGTTTGGAGCGGATTGCCGCTGTTTTGCAACACGTACACAGCAATTACGAGATCGATTTGTTCCAGACGCTGTTGAAAGCTGCCGCCAAACTGGCGCATACGGACAACCTCGACCAAAGTTCGCTGCGGGTGATCGCCGATCATATCCGCTCTTGCGCGTTTCTGGTTGCCGACGGTGTGATGCCGTCCAATGAAGGCCGGGGCTATGTGCTACGCCGGATAATTCGCCGCGCCATCCGCCACGGCTACCGCTTAGGCATTCAGGATATCTTTTTTTACAAACTGGTCGTACCGCTTGCCGAGGAAATGGGTGGCGCTTATCCCGAATTGAAAGTTGCACAAACACAAGTCGAACGCATTCTTAAAATAGAAGAAGAACGCTTTGCCGAAACCTTGGGGCAAGGCATGAAGATTTTGGAAGCTTGCGTGGCTAAATTGGAAAGCGCCGTTATTCCCGGTGCAACCGTATTCCAGCTCTACGACACTTACGGTTTTCCAGCCGATTTAACGGCTGACTATGCCCGCGAAAACAATCTGACCATCGATCAGGCCGGATTTGAAGAGGAGATGGCGGCGCAACGCGAGCGAGCCCGATCCGCCAGCAGCTTCGGTATCGATTATGCTCAAGAAATCAAACTGCAAGGCCAGACCGAATTTACCGGCTATGCCTGTTTGGAAGATAAGGCCCATATCGTTGCCTTATATCACGAAGGTCAGGAAGTCGAGCGTCTTAGCGCCGGTCAGGACGGCGTGATCGTACTCGACAAAACACCGTTTTACGGAGAATCCGGCGGGCAAGCCGGCGACATTGGTCAGATTTTGGCCAGCAACGCTATTTTCGAAGTTGCCGATACCCAGAAACAAGGCGGCGCTTTGTTTTTGCATAAGGGCCGGTTGGCGTCCGGCGTTTTGGAAAAAGGCCAATCGTGTTTCGCTAAAGTGGACATTACCCGCCGCAAAGCGACCGAGCTTAACCATTCCGCCACTCATTTATTGCATGCGGCATTGCGGCATATTTTGGGCGAACACGTCGCGCAGAAGGGTTCGTTGGTCAATGCGGAACGCTTGCGTTTCGACTTTTCCCATTTCGAGCCGATCACATCGGAGCAAATCAGCCATATCGAAACGTTGGTCAACGAACAAATTCGTCTGAATAACCTAGCCAGTGCCACCGTCATGGCGAAAGACGATGCAATGAAAGCGGGTGCAATGGCCTTATTCGGTGAAAAATACGGCGACGAAGTGCGCGTTCTGAAAATCGGTGACTTCTCCACCGAACTGTGCGGCGGCACACATGTCGAGCGCGCGGGCGATATCGGCCTGTTCAAAATCATCAGCGAAACCGGTGTGGCCGCCGGTGTGCGCCGCATCGAAGCTGTCACCGGCGCGAACGCATTGGAGTGGATCGCCAGCCGGGATAAGGCGTTGGCAATCATTGCCGGACTACTGAAAAGCGCGCCGGACAAAGCCCCAGAAAAACTGGAACAACTGCTCGACAAGACCCGCAGCCTAGAAAAGCAACTGGAAAAATTACAGGCACAAATGGCCAGCAACGCAGGCAACGAATTGACAAGCCAAGCCGTTGATGTCGCCGGAACGAAAGTGCTGGCCGTCAAGCTGGAACATACCGACCCGAAAGCTCTGCGCGACCTCGCCGACCAGCTTAAAAACAAGCTCGGCAGTGCCGCCATCGTGTTGGCTATAGTCGAAGGCGATAAAGTCAGCCTGGTGGCGGGCGTCACCAAAGACAAGCTGGATAAGGTCAAGGCCGGTGATTTGGTCAATTTCGTCGCCCAGCAAGTCGGCGGCAAAGGCGGCGGACGACCCGATATGGCGATGGCGGGCGGGAATAATCCGGCGGGTTTGATGGCTGCGCTGGCGCAAGTGCCTGGTTGGGTAAAAGAGCGTTTAGGATAACTTCATTTTTGAAAAAACCTCGTCACATTACCGCATAATAACGGTTATGAGGAAAAGGGCTTTTTCAAATAGTCAGGTAGTGCAATCGCAACCTGACATACTAGTTACGGCATGGTTTTATAACGGCCCCTCATAGCCTTAGATGGTAAAATACGCAACTATTCCAGTAAAATTAATTGTCTGTGAATTGATTTTCCTCTCATCATCAAAAATCAAAATATTTTCTTGACTATTAACAAACATAACAGCGGCTTAGCTGTGTTAAATAAGGATTGTTCGGATCAGGCTTCCAAAACCGTGATCGTGCTTGGTGTGCCTAGGGGCGGTACTTCAATGGTTACCGGTGTGCTGGCAAGGCTTGGCATCTATATGGGGCCTGAATATAAACTTGCACCGTTTTACGAAAACCGCCAATTGGATAGTTGCGTAAAGGAACGGAACCGGTCTAAAGCAAAAAAAATCATAGCCGGATACAACGCTGCTCATTCCGTTTGGGGAGTTAAAGTTTTGCCGCGCGGCTGGTGGTTTTTCAACGGGAGAGGTATGTTTCGGGAGCCGGTTTATATCGTGGTGTTCCGCGACATATTCGCCATCGCTAAAAGACGGGAAGTTTCCCTGAATAGACCGTTGGTTAGGGAATTATTTGCCGCTAATTGGTATTATTTCTGGCTGTTGTTGTTTTTAGCGTTTACCAAAAGACCGGCCTTGGTTTTATCGTATGAGAAGGCGCTGCTTTTTCCGGATGGCGTCGCGGAAGGCATTTGCGCTTTTCTCGGGATCGATAACCCCATGTTACGGCAAGCGGCTGCCGATTTCATCAAGCCGTCGCCTAAAGAATATGTCATGCGCTCGACGACTAAATGCCAATTGGATAAGGAGAGCAACCATTTCGGTTACCTTGATATCGTGCAGCCGGATAAAATCGCCGGATGGGCTTTATCGGTAACGGATAACTATCCTCTCAAAATTGAATTAACGATTAACGGACAACTAAAGCGGGAGGTGGAGGCGAATTTTTTGAGAGATGATGTCAATAAGAGCAATGCCCGCTTCCGGAAAAATTGCGGCTTCATCATTAATTTGGATGCGCATGAAATATTGATGCCCGGCGATAAAGTGGAGGTTACAATAGCGGGTCGAAACGTTCATCTTATCAATTCGCCTTATGTCGTATAAAGATTGAGTTCATTGATAAGTAAGCCGGAAAACCATCGATATTTCGATAATAATTAACGCCGGACTTGATAATTGCAGCGGCAAGATTTCCAAAACGCACGATATCCGCCGACTATTTGATAATAAAGGAATTCCGATTAATTAATACGACAATCTTAGGGTAAAAGGCAAGCATTAGATTTCGTCTGTGGTGAGCGGTTCTTAAATGTAAACGGCTCCGGATTTTCTTTTAACTACTTATAATAACAATTTTTTAATAAACACTAGGCTTCATTGAATGGCACTTTACGTCTATAAATTCGGCGGTACTTCGGTAGGATCGGTCGAACGTATCAAAGCCGTCGCGGAAAAAGTCAAAGCCGCGCAAGCCGANNCGGCGGCACGTCGGTTGGTTCAGTTGAACGCATCAAGGCGATAGCCGAGAAAGTGAAAAAAGCCCGCGCAGTGGGGCATGATCTGGTAGTGGTCGTTTCCGCCATGAGCGGCGAAACCAATCGTCTTATTGGCTTGGCCAAGGACATCCAGGCGCAGCCCAATGCCCGGGAACTGGATGTACTGGTTTCCACCGGCGAGCAAGTCACCATCGCGTTGCTGACAATGGCGCTGGAACAAATCGGCTGTTCCGCGCGGTCTTATACCGGCAATCAAGTCAAAATCCTCACCGACGACAGCTACACCAAAGCCCGTATCCTAAGCATCGACGAGCATAGAATGCGCACCGATTTGCAAGACGGCAAAGTGGTTGTCGTTGCCGGATTTCAAGGCGTGGACGAACAAGGCAATATCACAACTTTGGGCCGCGGCGGTTCCGATACCACGGGTGTGGCCTTGGCGGCGGCGTTGAAAGCGGATGAATGCCATATTTACACCGACGTGGACGGCGTGTACACCACCGATCCGCGTGTCGAACCGAAAGCCCGCCGCTTGGATAAGATTACTTTTGAAGAGATGCTGGAAATGGCGAGTTTAGGCTCGAAAGTTCTGCAAATCCGCTCGGTGGAATTCGCCGGAAAATATAATGTTCCCTTACGCGTGTTGTCTACATTTACCGAAGGCAACGGCACACTTATTACCTACGAGGACTCAGAAATGGAAAGCGCCTTAATCTCAGGCATCGCATTCAATCGAGATGAAGCAAAATTAACGATCAACGGCGTTCCCGACCGGCCCGGTATCGCTTCCAAAATTTTGGGTCCTATCGCCGGCGCCAATATCGAAGTCGACATGATTATTCAAAATATTGCGGACGACGAAACCACGGATTTCACCTTTACCGTGCACCGTAACGATTACCAAAAAGCTAAAGCCGCTTTAGAAGGTACCTGCGCCGAATTAGGCGCAAAAAAAGTGACCGGCGACGACAACATTGTCAAGGTTTCCATCGTAGGTGTCGGGATGCGGTCCCATGCCGGCATTGCCAGCACGATGTTTAAAGCGTTAGCGGATGAAGGTATCAACATCAAAATGATTTCGACATCGGAAATTAAAATTTCGGTCGTGGTGGATGAAAAATACCTGGAGTTGGCGGTCAGGACGCTGCATTCGGCGTTTAAATTGGATCAGCCTCCGGCTTAAAAATAATTTCGGTGCGGCATAGAAAAATCGCTTTCCTTCCTGATCCGCATCGAGAAATTTATGACTATTGATCCGGCCCCTTAATTAAGTTTTAACTTCCGTTCGTCCCTGTATCTTTGGTACCGAACGGTCCAAGCATTAAAGGGCACGGATCAATAAATTCGTGCTTTATCCTATATGTTTAATTGACGCGAATACCGATACAAGTTGCGTTGTTGCTGGCGAAAAACTCCTCTATGGAATTGTTTGGGTCGACAATGACGTCAAGCCAATAATTCGCGCCGCTGATTGTGGTGCCGGGAATTGTTTCCGCATGGCTGAAGGTAGAAGGCTGACCATTTCCAGATACAGCATTCCGGATGAAATTGAATGTACCGGTATTCGATAAGGTATCGGACGTACTAATCACATTATCGGTCGAAAGATAATAATTAACCTTTACGCTAGAAATTGTGGCGTTGGTGCCGGAGTTTTCATAAGTAAATTCTACATTGATTACTTAGCTGTTATTGACTCGATATATAGGTTCCGGGCAAGCCGAAATTGGGCGCCATCCAAGTTGGGTTTTACATAAGGGCAAACTTTGCTGAGTTCAACGTTGGCAGTATTGAAAATTCTGATTCGATTGTGGACGCTATAAAAACCGCCGCTACTGTCATTTCTTCCTTCCCCGAAAAGCCAGTGATTAACACTCAACTCATCTCTACGACAGATGACAAACTGTAAATATTTAGGGTCTTAGGAAGCTAAAGTGGGTTGTTTCGGAGCAATTTTAAGAGTTCGAGGTACAGGTTACCATGCCTGTGGTTGAAGCGGAACTCGGTTTCCTTGAGGTGCAGTTCGAAGGTTTTGGCGGGTACGCCATTGAACTTGGCGAGCCGCCGCTTGGCGTAGTTCCAGAACGACTCGATGCCGTTGATATGGTGCTCGCCCCGGGCGAACTCGTTGTTGCCGTGGTTGACCCTGAAGTGCTTGTCGAAGCCGATGTCGACCAGGCCGTCGTAACCCCTCCAGCCGTCGGAGTGAATGACGGTGCCGGGGTCGACCTTGCCCCTGATCACCGCTTGCAGCGTGGCTTTAGAACAGTTGGGGACGATCTCGGTATAGACCTTGCCTTGGCGCTTTAAGATGCCGAAGACGATGGTCTTGCTGCCCGCGCCGCGCCCGCGCTTGCCCCTGACCCGATGCGGCCCGAAATACGATTCGTCGACCTCGACGGCACCGGCCAGCGGCGAATCGGCTGTCAAGGCGAGCGCGATTCGCCGCCTGGCCTTGAGGAAAATAGTGTTGGTGGAACGGACGGAAATCCCGGTCAGTTGGGCCGTGTCCGAAGCCGTAAAATCGAGGGCGAAATAACGGATGATTTGCCGGAATTTCGCCTCGGTGATTTTTGAACGTTTGTAGTACTTGTTTTTATTAACCATCTCAGTAAGTTAGCATAGTTTTTCATACGCTTAACTTCCTAAGACCCATATTTAATAACCCGCTTACGGTGTCTTCACCGATGTAGGGTAATACACCGTTAGAGTTAGCTACTATCAAATTGTCGATCTCCATGATGTTCTCACGTCGCCCTCATGATCCAACCCTGCGGTGTGCCCCATTTCATGCATAACGGTGGAGGTTAGGTTTTCATCACTGCCCCCATATTCAAAAAGTTGACCTTTTAGATTGGTGAATTCGATTTTGTTACTGCCTGACGGAACTCGTGCCAAACGGTATTTGGTGTTGATTTGGATGTCAGATTCAGTGTTTAAACAAGAAGTGGAACTAGGCGAATTATTTACTTGTTGAGCGATAACTTTCGCCATTTGTGGTAATGCTCCGCCTTTAGTAAAATCCATAAAGTAAATTTCGCTTTTACCATTGAATTCTCCCACGTTATTATCATTATCCAGGCCTCCGGAAATATATCTTAGATTGCTCGGGTTTTTATTCATTTGCGTTATTGCCAAGCTAATGGCGTTGAACTGGTTTGAAGTCGTAGGTATTGCCCTTGCAATGGCTGGTTTATATTGACTCGAAGCCACTGTTGTCCCACAAGCCGCTAAGCAAGGCGGCCTAAGAACCTAGTATTGGATTACAATTAGGTTAAACCAACTTATTGAAAAGCATAGGAACTTAGGCCATGTCCCAGTATCTGCAGCCTTATCGCAATTGCTTAAAATCGTCGGCAGACATGAATTTGAGAAAATTGCCGCCAGCCACCACCAAGGCCAAAGACTGCGTAAAACGACGTGCTGACCACAGTTTGTTGCCCTGGCGTTCGGTCAATTAAGCGGACGGCAAAGTTTACGTGACATCGAATCAAACCTTAACGTCCAGCGGCAACATAGCCACCATTTAGGCAGCGTATCGATCAACCGCTCATGCCTCGCGCGACTGAATAACCGCAACCTTCGAGCTGTTCGAAGCCCTGTTTTATCAACTCTATACCCGTTGCGCCAGCCAGCACCTAAGCATGGCTTTAGGTTCAAGAACCCGTTGTATGCCCTAGACGCTCCTCTCATTGACCTGTCGCTCAAGCTGTTCCCCTGGTCGCACTATGCCTTGCACCCACAGGGCATAAAGGCAAAGGGGCGGTGAAGCTGACCATCGGGCTGGATTTGCGGGGCAATATTCCGGCCTTTGCGACCCTCACCGAAAGCAAAAAAGCGGATAGCGAATGCGCCAAGCTGCTCCGCTTGCCGAAGGTCGGCATCGTCGTCTGTGACCGGGCCTACAACGAGTATGGCTGGCACAAGTCATTGACGATGAGCGGTATTTCTATGTCACTCGGCAGCGCCGCAATGTCACTTACGACGTTGTGGAGCGCCGTGATGTCAAGGCTAACCAGGCGGTCATTAGCGATTCGGTGATTCGTTTCAACGCGCTGAGTTCCCGGCAAAAAAAGCTGCCCGATGTCAGGTAAGTGGTCTATCCCGATGTTGAGACGAACAAGCAATACCCTTCCTCAGCAACCATTTCACACTGTCAGCGCAGACCATCGCGGACATTTATAAGCAACGTTGGCAGGTCGAATTGTTCTTCAAATGGATCAAGCAAAACCTCAAGATCAAGTCCTTCCTGGGAGTCTGCCAGAATGCGGCGATGACCCAAATTTGGGTGACCATGCGCGTCTACTTGTTGCTGGCTTACCTCAAGTTTTGCAACCAAGCCGAAGCCTCGCTACAGCAAATCATTAGGCTATTGGTACTGAACCTGTTTGCTAAATGCGAACTCATCCAACTCATCAAGGCCGAACCACCACCTGATGATTGCTCCTTTATGCAAGCGGATTTAAGGTGTGCCTAAACTGTGGGACAGCAGTCCTCGAAGCCCATTTTTCCGGTTTACCAGCACCTATGGCTAAAGGCGCACATATCCAACGTACCCAAGCGAGAGTATCAGGTGATTTAAGAGAATAACTTAAGGCGGAAACGCTAACGCTATTTTTTAAATTCACCGTTATTCTCCTTTCCTTCTACTGTTTTGAATGCCATTAAGATACATTTTTTCGACCTTAATCTTGTACCTTTGCGCTTCTTCGTAATTGAATTTGGCCCCATAGTAATAGGCAGGGTTGTTGAAATCAGCGCTTTTAATAGGTTTTAACGGGGTAATGCTTTAGCTAGAAATTGGGCTGTTTCCAGTTCCTTTACCTTGTGATCAATAACATTGCCCAATTCAACGGGACCCATGCGTTTAGTGCTTTTTTTGGGTTGCCAATGGTTTGGTAATTGTCGTGGTGCGATACTTCTCCTAATTGCTCAGCTCTTTGTTCTTCTTTGAGGCCGTAAGGAACAAAATCGAGTTTACCGTCTGGGTTAAGCCAGACTATAGGATAAATTTTATTCTTTAATAATCGAGTAACGGTGTTGCCCAAAGCCAACGAGATACAGATTGTTATCAGGATTTTCATTAACAAATAAAATGTTGCGTTCGCCAGCTATAAAAGACGGTATATAGTCGAGAAAACAAGTCATACCTCTACCTGGTTGCGCCGTCGTTTGCGATTGTTGTTATCTAATAGCATTAAGATACCATCTATGCTGGGTTCTTGCTTTAATGTAAGAGATTGCTTTTCAAAATCAATGATTGCACAATGGTCAAATGGTATCGTAATGCTATTACCCCCTTCTTCTACTTCGCCTTTAAAAACCCGCTCGATACAGAAAATGACAAAAGCGTAAAAATCAGCCTGATAATTCGGCCCCATCTCCAACGCTACCCGCGATTGAATTTTAGTGACCGTCCCTTGAAAAATTAGCCCAGCATCACGGATAGCCTCATCCGCTGAAAATCTTGGAAACGTAGCGCTAGCGGAGTGAAGATTTTCAGCGGATGAATCAAAAGCCGAAGCAAAAAGGGGCATTTATAGCAAGATGATGTTCACTTTTTATCAAAATTCCGGTTGTCGTGGATGAAAATAGTTGGAACTCGCAGTTAGGCTTTACACTGAGCGTATATGTACGTTCAACCTAAACGGAATGATATGCTTGTTTCGAACTGTACTTCATAATCAATGTTCTCTTGAGCAAACGGCGGCGAGTGATGTCGCTCATCCAATCTATTTCCCATAGCACGGCTTAATAAAATTGATAAAAGCTTTGAACTAAAAAAGTTCCTCCCTATGGTTTTGATTCGATATAATAAAGCGGCTTCATCAATTCTCGAGGGGAGATGTTATGAAAATTAATTTACTGTGTTTCTTGGCGGGCTTGTTGATTGTTCTCAATTATCAAGCTGTTTGGGCGAATAAAGCCGAATTCGAACAGGTAAAGAAGAATTATTACGATACGCATCCCGGAAAAGGCAGCCACGGTGAATATTGGCAGCCCATACCGATCCAAAAATATTGGAATCCGAAAGACTTCTACTCGCCTCCGAAAACGGTGGCAGGGGAATTCAGCCAAGAAAACTGCATAGGATGTCATGAAGCCACGACCCCCGGCGCTTTTCATGCTTGGAAAAAAAGCGTCCACAGCAATTTGTCCGCCATCAGAAATTTACCGGACAGCGATGTTCGCGCCTATAAAAAAGCGAAATTAACCGAAGTCGAAAATAATTTACGTGAACTCGGTTTGCTTGAGGAAGGCAAACAACTGGAGCAAGTCGGTTGTATCGATTGCCACGGTGGCGTCGGCAAGACAACCGTCGATCACGCCAAAAATTTGATGATGCCTGACCGCGCCGCTTGCGGTACCTGCCATCAAGTCGAATTCGCCGAAGCGGAATCGGAGAAAGAGCAAACGTGGCCGCAAAAGCAATGGGATAAAGGCCATCCCTCTCATTCCGTCGATTGGCAGGCTAACGTGGAAAACGCTGTGTGGGCAGCCATGCCGGAACGGGAAGTCGCGCAAGGTTGCGATTCCTGCCATTACCAGCAAAACAAATGCGACGGCTGCCATACCCGTCATAGTTTCTCGGTAGCCGAAGCGCGCCAACCGGAAGCCTGTTCTACCTGCCATAACGGCGCCGACCATAACGAATTCGAAAATTTCATGCTTTCCAAACACGGAACACAATTCCTGACGATTGGCAAAAAGCAATGGAATTTCGAAGCACCATTAAAAGATGCCATCACCAAGGGCGGTTATACCGCGCCGACCTGCCAACTGTGCCATTTCGAATATCATGGCGAATACTCCCATAACTTGGTGCGGAAAGTGCGCTGGGCGTTCAATCCGACACCGGCGATTGCGGATAACCTGAATCATCCTTGGTTTGAGGAGCGTAAACAAGCTTGGCTGCAAACCTGTACTTTGTGTCATTCCGAAAGCTTCGCCAAAGCGTATCTGGATACCGCCGATAAAGGCACGATACAAGGTTTAAAGGTCGAACAGGAAGCCAAAACCGTCATTAATAATCTATTCAAGGACGGATTATTGACCGGTCAAGCCGATAACCGGCCAGCTCCGCCTAAACCGGAAAAAGACGCGGCAGGCGGCTTCTTCCAGTTATTCTGGGCAAAAGGCAATAACCCAAGCCATGTCGAACGAGTCTATGCCGATATGTGGGAGCACGATGTCATTAAGCATTACAAAGGCATCTTCCATGCGAATCCGGGCGGTTATACCTATACCGAAGGCTGGTCGTCGCTGATGCGCGATTACGCCGAGATCATGGATGAAGACACCCGTCTGCGCGAGGCAGCCAAAAATAAACCGGCCGTGACTATCGGAGCGCCGGCTGACAGCGGAAGTAAAATCGATTCCGGTATATTAATAGCCGGTTTGATCCTGCTTGCGCTAGGGCTTTTTGTGGGTTATTTGGTTTTTAAACCCAAAACAAATCAAACGGATGTATAGCTAATTATGGAGTGGTCTGCGAAAAAGGGCTTGCTGCTATTGCTAAGCTGCGCGTTGCTGTTGTCCGGCGGTGCGCTGGTTATACGGCAAGCCAAGCTTATTGTTTTACAAGGCGATACATTTGAACAACCCGGTTCGGCTTCATTTAAACTTAGAATTATCCAAGGGCAAACATCTGATCTACATGGCGCATTTTCTGTAGATTCCGTTGAAAACTTTTCATTTCAGCGGGAAGGCAAGGAAGCTTTCAGTCTTTTGCTAGCGCACTATAAAGACGGCTTAAACCAGGACCGTCGCGCTGTGCTTTATCCAAAAAATAAAAAGGACGAAGGTTTAATGCCCAGTCCTTCAGGATTAAGGCAAAGTATCTGGGAGAATGCTGCTGAAGCCATACGCAAAAACACCCCTGAAGACGCCTTATTTTTAAGTTGGTGGGACGACGGTCAAAGAATCCATTTTTTGAGCGGACGAGAAGCCTGGATCGGTAGCCCAGGCGCTCAAACATTCGAAAGTCCGTTATGGCGGAAATTTAAAGACAAGTTATTACCGGTAGCAGCGCCGGAACGGGAACGTCTGCTGTCGGTAGCGCATTGGTTAACCGTGGATTACGATAAGTCGCTGGCTGAGATGCGCGGTGTATTCGGGACGTCGCGCCCGATCTATTTATTAGTGACTAATGATTTATTGCTGCGCACCAGCGAACTGACCAGTTACGGCGGTAGCGATTTAGCTTTGACAGTAAAAACTTTCCGGACCAACGATAATTTACATGGCGATATAGCACAGATTAAACAGTGGGCCGCCGATGAGGGCGACGGCAATTACTTAGTGCAAAAAGAAGGGCCGAATTACCGAGTTTGGATAACGCCCAAAAATCCGGAACCGGCAGCTAAAAATACCTTGCTTATCAGGTTATTACCTTTTGTGGATTCTTTAAAACAATTGCCCGGACACATACAACTGGTTTATCAAAGTCAGTGGGGCGGCTATTTATCGATTTACAAGTTAAATCTTTGACTACATGGGTAGACACATAAAAAACGTCGGCCCGCATTCTTACATATTCCGGAACGGAACTCACTCGGTTGCATCCCTAACGCATACTTTTATATAACAATTTCTTTACGAGCACCTTATTAGAAAGCTAAAACTTCGATATTCCTGCCGGTATAAAGATTTCCATATAGCCTTCGGCAAAAGCTGGCTAACTGTTAAAAAGAATGGAGGGATGAATTTTTTTTCTGTAATCCAGCGCTAAAAATGTAACCGGCACAACGATGCGCTGACCGTAAGTAATTTTTTGCCTTTTTTTAAAACTATTTAATTCAATCAGTTTTTCTTCGCTGACCCCATAGTCTTCCGCTAAGGTCTTGAGGGTTTCCCCCGCATCGAGATAATGCACCGACCGGTAATTACCGTCCTTTTGCACTGCTTTTAAGGCATTGCTATTAGACGCTTGTTGCGTTCCGGCTAAAGGTTCATTGCCCAAGCTATTGACTGGAGACTCTTGGCGAGCGGAATTAAGCGCTATAGTGAGTAAAGGCATGTCGTGCTTAAATTGAAACGATTCACTAAAAAAGACCGGTCCTGAATTAGACGAAGCTTTATCTTGACTTGCCGACTGCGCCAGATAAGCCAAGCTTTGATGCAATTGATTCGCGTTTTTGATAGGTAAAAGAAAAGTGATTGGTTTTTCGCGCGGCACTTTAGCTTTGATGTAAGCGGCATTCAAGTAAGCAAATTCGCCGGCGTCGAAATTAGCGAGTTTTGCCACCGACTCTAAATCTTTTGAAATTAATTGGTTAAGCTCTTCATCCCGGTCAATCGAAGCTTTAATAAAATGGGGTTGGTTGAGAACTGGTCTGAGTTTTAGACCTGAATACCTGAAAATGCTGGATAAGGCTAGTAATCGAGGAACGTAATTTTGGGTTTCTTCCGGCAAATCCAACGACCAATAATCGCCGCCTAAACCTGCTGCGACATTACGGCCGATCGCGGCATCGACCGTGCCTGGACCTGCATTATAGGCGGCTAAAGCTAACAACCAGTCGCCGTGGTAGTGATCGCGCAAACCGGATAAAAAGCGTATAGCGGCCTGAGTTTCGGCAGTCACATCGAGCCGAGCGTCGTAATCTTCCGTTTGTTTTAAGCCATACACCCTACCCGTGCTAGGAATAAACTGCCAAATTCCCGCCGCGCTTGCTGAAGACAAAGCCGTTGGTTGATAAGCGCTTTCGACAATGGGCAATAAGGCCAAATCCATGGGCAAATTATACTTATTTAAGGCATCGACGATGTGAAATAGGAACGGTCTTGCCTGTTCCGCCGTACGTTGCAAATACTCGTGACTGTAGTTATTAATTTGCCGGTTAATCCGCGCATAAGCCGCATTTTGGCGCAGACGGCACTGTTCGGCCATTTGCATATAATGGCCGGACAATAATTTTTTTCTTACCAGCGGAATAACGCCGGTTTTATTGAAATCGGCACAACCTCGAATAACCAATTCCGGTTTGACAGGGCCGCTTTTACCGTTGGCATCGGCTTGATTTTCCGTTTCAAGTACTGACTTGTTTATCGAATTAACGTTTACGCCCTGATTTTCCGCGCTATCTTCCGGTTTATTCTTAAATAATTCAGGGTGTAATCCTAAGCGCGTTCGAATACGCTGCACGGCAGACGATTTAAACACCGGAGATTCTTTCTGATTATCCGGTTGACCGTTTGTTTGAGCGTCAGGATGCTTGTATAGCTGCTTGAGCTGCTGATTTTTAAGTTCTTTAGGAGATAATATCTGTCGTCCTAATGCTGTGTAACGATCTTTAACTACATCGGATGACGCTATCTCGACCTGATCTTTTTTATGGGGTGCTAATAGTTGCCCCCCCCGACTTTCGCCGCTTGCCAGTTTTTTGGGGATGATAACGGAACTTTTACGGCCAGTCTTATTGCTTGTGCTTGCCGAATTATCCGGTTTATTTGGCGCTCCAGAACCGGTTTGTGCAGATGGTCCGGACAATATTGCTAAGGGTTCATCGCCATAAGGCGAGGGACCCGGAATAGGTATTCTTAAGCCACTACGCACTCTATCCCAAACATTGCCTGGGCCGGTGTTTTTTTTAGCTTTGCGTACAAAAGTTTTTGTTTTATGTTTGCCAGCCGCCGCAACTTCGCCGTGATGAACGGCGATTGAGCCACAGATTACGGTAATCATGAAGATCTGTAATAAACGCATGTATCAGGTCACATTGAGTTAAGGTTAGCAGTATCTCAGCCAGAATCTGAACAAGTTATGAATTACCGGAGTATTTTTCCTTTAGAAAAAGGTATTTAGAACAATTATTTCAACCGAAATACGCCAAATCCCGTTCCGCCCACAAGTTTGCCGCCATTCGCCCGGCTTCGGTTCGACTGTCCGTTTTTTGCAGAAGTTTCAAAACCACGGCTAAAGTGCCGATGACACTGGCCTCGCCGAATTCGTCGCGTTTTTTGCCTTGCCAAACCTTAAGTAATTCTTGAGGTTCAAGGTTTTCCGCTTTGACATGGCGGCGGGTAAAAACAGCCGGCCACGTTTCGGCGGACATTTCACCGTCGTGAACGCTCTGCACCAGGCATTCCATGTCGGGATTGCGTTCGGTCTCACCGCCTTCGCCTTTCAACACGTTCATGTGCGGTTGCTGTAATAACAATGCCGCTTGTTGATGCACTGCCCGGTAAGACGGGTGGAAAATGCCCTGAATGCTGTATCCGGCGTTAAATGGATTCAGCATACGTACCAAGGTATGCACGGGCGAACGCAGCCCTAAAACCGGACGCAAGTCGATGATTTCGTGCAATCTGGGACAAAACTTGACCAAATTTAAATAGCTGAAGCACCGATCTTGAAGTTGACGTTTAGCGTCATCAAGCGATTGCGCAGGTTTAAAGCCGAAGATAGGCAAGACATTTTCGGTATAGAGCCGTTCCGTTGATGGTCCCGGCGCACCGTGCATAAAAACGGTGATGCCATTTTGAGCTAACAGTAACGCCGACAGCAGAAACCAGGGCAAATGCCGGCGCTTACCGGCATACGATGACCAATCCAAATCAACCTTCACCGCCGTATTCGATATGAGGCAGGATTTCCGCGCCGCTAAAACGAATCCGGCAATCTCTTCCGCCGTTTCTTCCTTAATTCTAAGCAGCATTAAAAAAGCGCCGAGTTGTTCCGGCAAAATTTCATTAGCCATGATCATGGTCATAGCGCGGCAGGCTTCCTCTTGAGTTAACGAGCGCGCACCTTTTTTTCCTTTGCCTAATATGCGGATAAACTCCGCGAACGGATGCTCGGGTTTGTCGTTAGCGAGGTGATGGGAAAAGATCATAAAGTCACTTTTACGTAGTGATCGATCAACAAAGCAGCAAACAGTAAAGTGATATAGACAATCGAAAACCAGAAAGTTTGCATGGCGGTTTTGACATCCTTGCGTTTAAACATCAGATAGACAAAATACAGGTAACCGGCGTTCAAAAGCTGGGCGACTACCAAATAAATCCACCCCGTCATGCCGATGGCGAATTGGAATAACGTCAACGCTACCAACAACACTGTGTACAGCAGGATTTGCAAATGCGTGAAATCAATGCCGTGCGTGACCGGCAGCATGGGAATATCCACCGACGCATATTTTTCGTGCCGGGCGATGGCCAGAGGCCAAAAATGCGGTGGCGTCCATACGAAAATAAGGGCGACTAGCAATAAAGCGTGGGGGTGAATTTCGCCGGTAATCGCCGTCCAGCCCAACAGCGGCGGCGTGGCGCCGAACGCGCCGCCGATGACGATGTTCTGCGGGGTCGCGCGTTTTAGCCACAACGTGTATAGGAAAGCGTAACCGAATAAGGACAGAAAGGTTAACACCGCGGTCAATACATTGACTTTGTAGACTAAAATCAGCATGGAAATAATGCCCAATGCGGCGGCGAACGCCAGCACCTGAACCGGCTGCAAGTGATTTTTCGGTAACGGACGATGCGGATTCAGTACCGTATCGATGCGCCGGTCGATCAAATGGTTAATCGCCGCCGCCGATGCCGCCGACAAGGCTATGCCCAGCAAGCCGTAGCCCAATTTATCCAAAGGTGGTAAACCTGGAACTGCAAGCAACATACCCACCAAAGCGGTGAACAACATCTCGAAAACGACGTTGATTTTGCACAACTTAAGGTACGTTTTCCAGGATTTAGGAGCGATTGCGGCTTGTTTTGTCATTGCTACGGATGAGTCAGACCAATTAGATTTAAAAATTATGAAGCAAGGAAGAAAAATTTAAACTCTATGAGTGATTTTCAATTTAGATTTACAAGCAGCTAAAAACTCTGACTCCATTAGTGAAAGAAATTAATCTTATATGGTAATCAGAGTAGTTTGTAGCTTTTCTAACTTGGCTTCTTGGGATCACCACCATCCGGTTGATCTTTCTTATAAGTTAGGTCGCCGGCTACTTCTCCTAAATACACTGATGCTTCTTGAGGAGCGGAACTATTAATAGTCAAAGGATTGAAAGTAGTTGAATAATTATTCTTTAGGAACGCTACAATGTGATCTTTCCCGTCATTATTTAACCATTCTTTTGTTTTTTCCGTGATTAAGATATTTCCACGAGTTTCACAATAAGTAAGCATTTGATTTTGCAAATCAACTTGGTTTTGCTGAAAATTATTTTTTAACTTTTCATCAATAAGATTTTTATGCGTACCAATTGTTTTCTCAAAGTCTTCTTTATGAGTACCAATTGTTTTCTCAAAGTCTTCTTTATGAGTACGAATAGTATTCTCAAAGTTTTCGATTTTGTTTGTTAATAACCAAGCGCACAAACCTATCAGAGCAGAAAAAAGTAGTCCCGGTAGAACGAGAATATTTCCAATATACTCAACTTCTGCTTTTGTTACTTCTCGTGCCAAATCTTTTATTTTCGTCTTATCATCGTCTGAAAATTGTTTATTAGCGAATGGATTGATATTTTGTTCCCCTGGAGTTTGTTGCGGCTTGACACAGTTATTCTGCGCATCTTCTGTTGCAAAAATTGGCTGCTCAAAAGCTAGAACAATTATTATCAAAAAAAATCGTAACAAAATTTGGTTCCCCTTTTATGTAACTGCCTTTGCTTTTTAATACTTTCGAGAAAGTAAGGTCATTTTCAACCAAAAATACTGTTTCTTCTATCATCAACGTTAACCGGCAAATCTTCGATAAGCAATTGCTCATCGAATAACTTCAATTGACCTATAGCAAATTGTTCATCATTACCTGTGCCAGGGTCTTTAACTTGGGTTTGTTGGATCGCAATCAGTATTTTTGTTGAGAATAAGGCATTTTTAAATAGGCAAGTGCCTTCGACTATTATCCTGTCTGCTAAACGCTCAATCACCTGTAGCGGCTTTAATTGAGCTTGCACCACCGCTTTGTCTTTTTCTTCGGCTTTTTCAGTCCACGCAATCTTGGAAGCTTCGCTTAGCTCAAGAAATAGAAAACGACCGAGTTGCCCCCGAACAAAGTGGAAGAAGAAACGGCAATAGCTAATCGTGTTGGCATCGCTACTGATATCGAAACTTTCTTCCTTGTTTTCGTTGACCCGATAGATAGCTTCGTTTGTCCAATTGAGCAACACCAAGTCTGCATCTGGGGCATACAGTGCAAAGAGTTCGCGCTGGCCTTTGTCCTTGCCAGTGTCTTCTATCGCCAATAAGCAATGATGTTGGTAAAAAGGTAAATTGGTTTTTCGGAACTTCCTTCGTTCAAGGGGGATCCGAATTTGGATACCCTTTTGTTCGGCGAATGCTTCAATCTCATGTTTTTCCAAGTCGGTTATTGCTTCAAAGCGCAGAAAACTTGCATCATCGCTGACTAGCGGCCTGTCGTCCTGAATTGAAACGCTACCGTCATCGCTTCTATTGATAATATTTTCACGTTGCAGTTGGTTTAATAAGGCTTCTGTCATTTCGGGGCGGTTAATCGCCCATTGTTTTAATAGAGCAACAACACCCGGTTTATTATTGTCATGAGCAATTTTTAAGGCATCAAGGTCTTGACCGTAAGTATAAGAAGCATTCGCATTGGCCCTGAGCAACCTGTCAGTTATGGCGACATGACCTTCCCTAGCCGCCAGCATTAATGCTGTCCAACCCGGAGTAACGGTGTCGTTGATATTGACGCGTCCATCGGCCAATAAACAGTCAGTTATATAGGCGTTACCGTCGTCGGCGGCGTAATGCAGAGCGTTCCATTGTTTATCTTGATTCCAAATATTGGGGTCGGCTTTATTTTCCAATAAGTAATTGACAATTCTTGCGTTACCGTTAATCGCGGCAGCAATCAATGGAGTTTTGCCAGATTCATCTTTCGCGTTAATATTGCAGCCTTTTTCAACTAAGTAAGTCACGACTGGAAAATGATTGTTATCAACGGCATAAAATAAGGGCGTAGCTTTGTTATTGTCTTCGACATCAATTCCGGTTTGGGGATTGTTGTTTTCGACACGATCAAGCAAAAATGCAACCATGTTTACATTGCCGTTTGCAGCGGCAAAATGAAGCGGGGTGCTACCGAAGTCTTTGGTCTTAGCGTTAGCGTCGGCGCCTTTTTCAATTAATAATCTGGCGATCCCAACCGATTCCGATTTATTGCTTTGGCAAGCGACATGCAATGACGATATATCGTCAGTCGCTTTATAATTGACTGCTTCTTTAACGTTGGCTTTGGTTTCGAGATACTTTTCTATCCAATCTTTGCGACCGGAGCGAACCATTTCGGTTAGGGTATTCCATCCATCTTTTTCCTCAAATTCGGTGGACGCTCCGTTCTTAATTAAATAAGTTCTAACCGATTCATGGCCTTGTTGAGTTGCCCAAAATAATGCTGTAACTCCATCAGGATCGTTATGATTTATGTTTAGCTTCGCTTGATGAAGGTAGGTTACGATTTCAAGATTGCCGCCATAAGCCGCATCCATTAGGATGGAAGAGCCGCCATCGGTTAATTTTTTTATATCGGCGCCGTTTTCGACCATTTTTTTGACAATCCCTAACTTACCGAAAACAGCGGCCCAATTCAGAGCAGTACGCCCACTTGAGGTTGTTATCTTAAGGGAATCTGAGTCGTCGAAAATGGATTTTGGTTCGCCGGATTGTTCGGTTTCTGCAGTTGGTGAAAAAATATTGTCATCAGTCCGGTCATCACCGGTAATGGCAGCATAAAACGGGGCTTTAAGTTGATAGGGTTCGTCGCCACGATCATCCAAGCTTAATTGGGCACCCTTCTTCCAAGCGTTAACTGCGGCGGTAACATGGCCGCCTTTAATGCTGTTTATTAGGGACTTTTTCAGATAATGTTGTTCTGCAGTATTTAAGTATTCGATAATTTCCACATAATGATCGAATATTCCCGGAATTTCTGTTTGTAAACGGCGTACATCTTGAAGCTCTTCCTCCGAAATTTTTATGTAGCACACACGCCGCCCATGCAAGCCCCAACGCACTGCATCACACCTTAAATCTTCGATAATTTCCTCAGTAAATTGATCCATCGTTTAGCATATTTGAAATAATTTAGGGAATTTAGCTATTCATCGCTAAATTAAAGCAACATAGTATTATCTTGGTAAATCTCAGAGTCTTTACCCAATAACTATTTTAAGTATTTTGCATTCTACTCATTTTAAGTTATACACGTTAAGTTATACACGATTTTCCTTGCTGCGCCATACGCGGATTATAACGACAGTATGTTTGTCCGCTATATAACGCAAAATATAAGCCCCTGAACCAAAAGGTGCGATAAGTTCCCGCCGTGGTGTGCCGTCGTTCATCGGCTTGCCAATAAGGGGAAACTGGCTTAGCCGTGCTATTGCGGCGAGAATGGTTTGGCCTATGCGTTTAGCTGCTTCGGGGTTCTTGTCTTCAAGGAAAAGCCGCAAGCGTGCGAGGTCTTCCAGCGCTTCCGGTAGCCAAGTTATTTCGGGCATTCCCGTTCATCGTCGTTGCCCCACGAATTCAGCCAGCTCTCAACCACTTGGTGCGTTATGGCGTGTCCGGTCAATTGGTAGTTTTGCCAGCGCTGCATGTCTTCGGCTTTTTCACGCTCATACGCTTCTTCCCGCGTCACGTATTCTTCGATGGCGGTTTTCATCAGCCAGTGCGGCGTACGTTGTTTCACCGCTCCCAGGGCTTTGATCCGGGCGTGCAAAGATTCATCCAGCTTGATGCCGGTGTTGATGGTTTTGACGGGTGTTGTTTCTGGCATATTGTCACCTCTTACAACCTTTTACATATTTTTATGCTTTCCGTCAATATTTGCTACTGTTTTCATGCTATCTTACTGAGTTTAGCGGATAATCATAATAGGTCATGTTTTAACCAAGCAGTGAACTAACTAACAAGCCGATAGTCCGACGCTCTGACAAAATTCTTACGAGGAAACTATGATAAGACGATTGATTTTCTTTGTCGTACTGTGGGGTGCGGCATTTACGGTAACAGGCGAACCCAAAGCCACTGAACATTTGCTGGGTAACGGCTTAAAAGTGCTGGTGAAGGAAGATCACCGCTCGCCGGTCGTGGTATCGCAAGTTTGGTATAAGGTCGGTTCCAGTTACGAACCCGGTGGTATTACCGGCATTTCGCACATGCTGGAACACATGATGTTCAAGGGTACCGATAAACACGCCGTCGGCGAGTTTTCACGGATTATCGCTGAAAACGGCGGCGACGAAAACGCCTTCACCGGTCAGGATTACACCGCTTATTTCCAGACTATGGCGGCAGACAAGCTGGAAGTCAGCATGGAATTGGAAGCCGACCGGATGCGTAACCTGCATTTATTACCGGAAGAGCTGAAAAAAGAACTGCAAGTCGTCACCGAAGAGCGCCGGATGCGCACCGAAGATAATCCGCAGGGCAAAATGCAGGAACATTTTAATGCGATGGCTTACAGTAGCAGTCCTTACAAACATCCGGTCATCGGTTGGCCTGCTGACATAGCCAATTATACCGTCGAGGATTTGCAAGCATGGTATCAACGTTGGTATGCGCCGAATAATGCAACGCTGGTCATTGTCGGCGATGTTAAAACAGCGGATGTATTTGCCTTGGCTGAAAAATATTTCGCCCCGCTCAAAACCAGCGAGATCAAGCCGATCAAACCGCAAACCGAAATCGAACAACTGGGGCTGCGCCGGATGACGGTTAAAGTTCCTGCAAAATTGCCTTCCATTGTCATGGGTTACAAGGTGCCTGTATTAAAAACTGCCGAAAAGGAATGGGAAGCTTATGCACTGGAAGTGCTAGCTGGCGTTCTCGATGGCGGCAGCAGCGCGCGGTTGACGTCCGGTCTAGTGCGCGGCAAGCAAATTGCGGTTTCCGCAGGTGCAGGCTACGGACTGACATCAAGATTATCGGATTTATTCGAGCTTGAAGCCACGCCAGCAGAGGGCAAAACCTTACAAGAGATGGAATCGGCGTTAAAAGCCGAAATTGCCAAATTGCAAAAAACCCCCATTAGCGAAGAAGAATTAAGCCGAATTAAGGCACAAGTATTAGCCAACGCAGTTTACGAACGCGATTCCAATTTTTATCAAGCCATGCAGCTCGGTATGCTGGAAACGGTAGGGCTAGGCTGGCAGAAAGCGGATGAATACGTGGATAAAGTGAATCAAGTCACTGCCGCACAAGTGTTGGAGGTCGCAAAAAAATACCTGATCGACGATCATTTGAGCATTGCCTATCTGGAACCATTACCGATTAATAACTCACAAACTGCTAAAAAGGGAGGAGCATAATGGCTGTTCGTTATCTGGGTTTATTGCTTTTACTGGTTAGCCAGTTAAGTTTTTCCGCAGCAAAAATCGAACATTGGCAAACGCCACAAGGCAGCCGGGTTTACTTTGTGCACGCCGATGCCTTGCCTTTAGCGGATATTCAGATTGTATTCGATGCGGGCAGCGCGCGTGACGGTCAGCAATTCGGTCTCGCCGCTTTAACATCGGCTTTATTGGACACCGGTGCAGGAACATGGAATGCCGACCAAATCGCCCAACGTTTTGAAAGCGTCGGTGCAAATTTTGGTACCAGTGTGTCCAGCGATATGGCAAGCTTAACGCTACGCACGCTGACCCAACCGGCGCTCTTCGATAAAGCATTGGAAACGGTGCACGTCATCTTGACCAATCCCAAATTCAATAAAGCCGATTTCCTGCGCGAACAAAAGCGCACTTTGGCTGCGATCAAGCAACGGGAGGAATCGCCTGCGGAAATCGCCAGCGAGGTGTTTTCCAATATGCTTTACGGCACCCATCCTTACGCCCATCCGGATTCCGGCGTTAAGGAGACAGTCGGCAAGCTAAAAGCCACCGACTTGGTTAAGTTTTACAAGCAATATTACGTCGCTAATAACGCGATGGTGGTAATTGTGGGCAATTTAAGTAAACAGCAAGCCGTGCAAACTGCGGAAAAGCTGTTGGCAGGGTTGCCCGCCGGACAAAAACCGGCAGCTATCCCCGATGTGACAATGCCGAACCAAGCCAGCCAGCAGCATATCGAATTTCCGTCCACTCAAACACACGTCCTGACCGGATTACCCGGCACTTGGCGCAAAGACCCAGATTATTTCGATCTTTATATCGGCAACCATGTCCTGGGTGGCAGCGGACTGGTTTCTAAACTGTTTAACGAAGTGCGGGAAAAACGCGGTCTGGCGTACAGCGCCTCCAGTGCATTTTCACCCATGCTCAAACCGGGGCCGTTTGTGGTGAGTTTGCAAACCCGTAACGACCAAGCCCAACAAGCGCTGGAAGTCCTGAACGTTACCTTGAAGGATTTTATCGAAAAAGGCCCGACGCAAGCCGAACTGGATGCGGGTAAAAAGAACATCATCGGCGGTTTCCCTATGCGTTTCGATACCAATAAGGAACTTGCGGGCTATGTCGCCATGATCGGCTTTTACGATATGCCGCTGGATTATTTGGATACTTTCAGACAAAAAATCGAAGCGACGACTATCGATTCCATTAGGCAAGCTTTTAAACGTAAGGTAAACATTGCGTTGCTGCAAACCGTGACGGTCGGCAACAGCAAAAGCGCAGATGCTCAAAAACCAAATTAGGATTATCGGCGGCGAGTGGCGCAGCCGCCAGATTACGTTTTACGACCTTCCCGGACTTAGGCCGACACCGTCGAGAGTCCGGGAAACCTTGTTCAATTGGTTGCAAATGGATATTCCTGGCAGCCGTTGCCTGGATTTATTTGCGGGCAGCGGCGCGCTGGGTTTTGAAGCCGCTTCGCGGGGCGCCAAAACCGTCGTGCAAGTCGAAGATTCCCCCGAAGCCTGTCGCGCCTTAAAAGCGAACGCGGTTAAATTAAACACTGACCACATAAAAATCGTGCAATCCGATGCCTTTCGTTATCTCACGGAGCACAATCCTATTCCATTCGACATCGTTTTTCTCGATCCGCCCTTTGGTAAGGGTTTAGCTTTTCCGGCATGTCATTGGCTAGAAGAGAAAGGTTGGTTAAACCCGGCTGCTAAAATTTATTTGGAAACCGAAAGTAAACAACAGATTCAAAACGAACTACCGGATAATTGGCAACTGCTAAAGAGTAAGACTGCGGGTGAGGTCAGGTATTATTTGTTAGAAAGCAACTGATAGTTATAAAGAAACGTTTTTACAGTACTTTGTATTCAAAGCACTGTAAATGTTTTGCTTAAGATTATCCTTAACAACAAATTTTAAGCGGTTTGCGGCCATGCAAACTCCGGGATACCTTTAACTTGAGATCTTTCCATGTGCTCATATTGAAGCCCCATTAAAGTTCCGCCGTCGGGCAAACGGTCCAGCCATACCACTTTAATTTCACCCTCAAGCTCTAGACGTTTGAACTCAAAGACTGTTACCACGCCCGGTTCAACATAAACCGTTTCGTCAAGCCTTATCATGATACCGTCTACCGATACATTAACGGAAGTAAATTCTAGGTACTCACCGTTGAATAATATGTGCCCGGTGCTAGGCAGGTTTTTCCGGTAAGCTTTTCTTTTATACAAAAGATCGTTGACATCATACGTCACATTTTTAAACTCTAAGGCGAGCAGAATGTGGTCGTCTTGCATATCGACTCGGATAACCTCGACCTCGCCCGCTAAACGCATTTCGGGCAAGTACAGATCAATAATGGTTGAAGCTAATAAAGTATTGAAAATAACTTTGATATCGTTTTTACCAATTTTGCTGTTTAGCTGAGCTAAAACGCCGGTAATGGAGATATTCTTAATGGTGATGGGTTGTTCTTCGCCCGCCAGATAAATTAAACCGTGAGTGGTCAAATTTTTCCGGTACGGCCTAAGCAGCATTGTGTTCATAGAAATCTCCTCGCGATAATGTTATTTTTTTGCAAACTTCGATTAAAAATCAGTGCAATTCTGCCTTAATTATAGCAGTATCATTACTTATTTCACTGTCGCTTACAACTTTTTTTTGATAATTTCAATACCCTCCTGTGAATATAGCTCGTTAAGTTCGATAACATATTATTTCCATATTGTGACGATATTGGTGAAATCGTCTGTCCAGGGCTTAATGTCGAAATACAGCGGCAATTTTTGCCAGCTTCCTAATTGACTTTGCTTCAGCAGCGCCAGCGTTTCCGGTTTTTTTGCCATCACAATCCAATCGGTGGCGACGACCAAGGGAATATCCTGCTGTGGTTTAAATTCCTGGATCAAAGCCGCCAAATGCAAATTTTCGGCATGGTTCGATAAGACTTTTTTAAGCGCCAAATGCCGGTTGGTGATGTGCAATGCCAAAATGCCGTCCGGTTTGATTTTCTCGAAATAAAGTTTGATCGCTTCCTGGGTCAGTAAATGGGTCGGGATCGAGTCCGAACTGAAGGCGTCCACGATATACAAATCGAATTTATGGCCGGGTTCTTTTTCCAGTGACAAGCGGGCGTCGCCCACGACCATCCTGATTTTGGGGTTGCACTGGTTGATATAGGTAAAGTATTTGGGGTTGCTGGCAATGTCTACTACCAGCGGGTCAAGCTCGTAAAACGCCCAGCTTTGACCGGGCTTGGTGTAACACGCCAAGGTTCCCGCACCGAGACCGATGATGCCGATTTCCCAGTTTGTATTGACCTTATCGAATTCGGCGAATAGCTGACCGATTGGGCCGGGACGGCTAAAGTAGGTCAATGGCGTCCTGGAATCTTTCTCCGCCAGCCGTTGCGCGCCGTGTTTAGTCGTGCCGTGGTAGAACTCTCGGTATTTTTCGGGCTGCCCTTCTTCGTTGCTCAAGACGCTTTCGCGGACGGACAATACCCCGAAAAAAGTCCGTTTCTGGTACAGCGTATTCGACAGCAGGCCGTGCAAACCGAAGGTAAAACTTATCAAAATGCCGGTCAGCAAAGCCAAGGTAATAGGTTGCGCCCTGAAGGCGTAAGTCAAACCGGCCAAAAGGATCAGACCGACGCCGATGGTATCGAGATACTGGGGCAAATCGTCGATGGTGAAAAACACTATCAATCCAGCCACTATCAACAAGGCCGGGAATATTATTTGTTTCAGCCATTCTTTTCTCCCTTCGCTGACCGATGCTATCAAACCCGGGCGTAATAAAAGCGCTGCGATAATCATCAGCGGGTATTCGTATACTCCATTAAAAATAAACGGCGCAACAAAAGTATTGAACATCCCGCCCAACATGCCCGCAAACGACATGATAAGGTAATAGGATGTCAAATGACGAGTATTCGGTCTTAAACGTGCAAGTTCACCGTGGCAAACCATGACGGCAAGGAAAAAAGCTGTCAAATGGATGCCAAGATCGACCCAATAAGGCAATACCGCCGGATTAATGAACGAATACGCCAAAAAAGGCAGTAGTACAACGGGTTGCGCCTTCACCATCCAGCCGTGCACACAGTCGTGCCATTTTGAAAACACGAGCACGAACGTGAGCAAATACAAGGTCAGCGGAATAATCCACAACAGCGGAACCGAAGCGATGTCGGTGCTAATGAAAGTAGTCAATCCGAGCAATAAGCTAGAAGGCACGAACGCCAGCGCCAGCCAGTGTAGTTTGGCCGCCCAGCTTAATTCTTCATCGCCGAAAGAGGGTTCTTCTGCAGTTTCTTTAGCTTGCTGGGCTTTCCATAATGCGAAGGCGCAACCGGCAATCAACACGCATAAAAAGGCAAAGCCGAAGCTCCAGTCCGATTTCTGGCTGCTCAGGCCGATATTTGGTTCGATCAAAAACGGGTAACTGAGCAATGCTATCAAACTGCCGCTGTTGCTGGCGGCGTAAAGGTAGTAAGGGTCGTCGCTGGTATGGTGGCCGACATTGGCGAACCATTTTTGGATTAGCGGCGCTGTCGTGGAAACCACAAAAAAAGGCAAGCCAATCGATAGCGAAAGGATGCCGATCAACCATAAAGTCGGGTTGCTTTCAGTCGGGGGCGCTACGTTTTCGGGCAAGCTGACCGGCAGCGCCAAAAAACTGACCAGAATAACGCCGAGATGAACGAGAATCTGGCGGTGGTGGTTTAACCGGGTAGACAGAAAATGCGCGTACAAATAGCCGAGGAAGAGGACAGTTTGGTAAAACACCATGCAAGTGTTCCAGACCGCAGGCGAACCGCCGAGTAAAGGCAGCAAGATTTTTCCGAACATCGGTTGTAATACAAACATCAGAGCGGCGCTGGTAAACAGCGTACCGGCAAAAAGCAATATTTGGAGGATGTTACGGTCGTTATTCGTGTTAGCTGTCTGGTTCATTATTTTTATAATTGTTTCAAGCGCGGATGGTAATTCATTGGCTAAGCCGTTAACCGGTAATGATAAACCATTTACAGACTGACGGACATTTGAAAACGAATTCGTCTGGAAAGACTCATTAAAAAAGGCGGTGTTCCCGCCTTTTTTAATATGGGAAAATAACTGTTGGCTTATAACGAACCGAAAAAAGCAGCCAAAGCTTTAATGTCTTCCTCGGAAAGATTACCGGAGATGGCTTGCATAGGGCCGTTTTGCCGCTCGCCGCTTTTGAAACGGGTCAATTGCTGCGCCAGATAGTCTGGATGCTGTCCGCCTAGGCGGGGAAACTGTCCGTTGCCTTCGCCCGCGGAACCGTGGCAACCCATGCATACGGCCGCCTTGCTTTTGCCTTGTTGAACCAAGGCCGGATCACCGCCCGCTTTCGGCGCTTGCTGCACCGCGAAATAAGCGCCGTAATTATTGATGTCTTCATCGCTCATCTTGCCGGCCTGGGCTTGCATAACCGTATTTATCCGGCTACCGGATTTGAAAGCCTTCAACTGATTGACGGTATAGACCGATTGTTGCGCCGCCAGACTCGGCGTTGCAGGATTACTGCTTTTGCCTTTGTCGCCGTGGCAACTGAAACAAACCGCCGCTTTTCCTTCAACTTGCGACAATTCGTTCGCCGCAACCGGCGCTGCCACAAGAAAGCTTAGAAATAACAGGCATATAAACGCTTGCGTCGATAAGCGCATAGTTCACCTCATAAAGTTTAAGACCATACAGCGTGCAATGTTTGATTATAATTTACCTTAATATACAACCAAAAACGGCGAAACCTAATGAAAAATTCACCGGATTGCCATGATTGCGGATAGTTTTTCCCAATCCGCCGCGCCTACCCCCAGCATCGGCGTGGGCGGCGTATTGTTTAACGGGCGGCGCGAGGTGTTGCTGATCAAACGCAACCAAGCGCCCGCCCAAGGTTTGTGGTCTATTCCGGGCGGCAGGCAAGAACCGGGGGAAACGCTGACCGAGACATGCCGCCGTGAATTTCTTGAAGAAACCAATTTAGCAGTCGAAGTTAGCAATATCGTCGCCATTGTCGAACGGCGGCTTGAGGGCTTTCACTATGTGATTATCGATTTTCTTGTTCGATTAGAAAACGAAAATAACTGCATTCCACTCGCCCGAAGCGATGTCGCCGAAGCAAAATGGATAACGCTTAACTGCCTTTCCAATTACGATTTAGTGACTGGATTAGCGGAAATAATCCTGCGCGCGCACGATTCGCTTGTGAACGGCAGAAAAGACGGCTTGATAGATGCCTATGCAAACGGCACGGATTTCATTCTGTCCGGATGAACCGGCAAGCCCGTATGAAAAATTACGCTAAGCCGTATCAAAAATCACAGCGTTGTGAGTCTGCGGCAAGCTATTTTCTTATCCCCAAAACAGCCTGTGTTAAGCGCAATCTTTCAATCGATTAGCCATAACTGCGCAGGCTCCGGCGTTGTCATCCGCTGGTGGTTTTTGCGCGGACTCGGCCTGATTTACTTGGCGGCATTTTGGTCGATGGCAACACAGATAAATGGATTAATCGGCGCGAACGGCATCTTGCCGATACAAGAACAACTCGACCGGATCGGCTACTGGGACGAAGGCCTGAAATATTGGCATTTCCCTACCGTGTTCTGGCTGAATGCCTCAAACGCCGCATTGAAAACCGTATGCTTAGCGGGAGTTGCCGCGGCTTTGCTGGTCACGGCCAATCTCCTTGCCGCCCCGGCGCTCATCGCCTGCTACATTTTGTATTTATCTATCGTCACCGCCGGACAAGACTTTACCGGCTTCCAGTGGGACGTATTTTTGCTGGAAAGCGGATTCCTGGCAATATTCCTTAACTGGAATTCCAAAATCATCCATTTCCTGTACCGGCTGTTGATTGCCCGGTTCATGTTCATGGGCGGTGTGGTTAAAATAGCCAGCGGCGATTTAACTTGGGTCGATTTGACCGCACTCAATTACCACTACTGGACGCAACCACTGCCTACGCCGCTGGGTTACTATGCGCATTTTCTGCCTGAGTGGTGGCAACAGTTTTGTACGTCGGCTGTGCTTTTTATTGAATTGATCGTGCCTTTTGGCGTTTTCATGCCTAGACCGTTTCGTCTGTTCGCCGCCTGGAGCTTCATTCTACTGCAAACCAGTATTTTGCTGACCGGCAACTATAGCTTCTTCAATCTGCTGGCGTTGCTGTTATGCCTGTTTTTATTTGATGACAGCGATCTGGCGAAAATAACGCCCGAAAAACTCTATACAAAACTGCTAAGGAATAATCGTCCGCCTTCATCTGTGGCAACCTTCTGTTCTGGGGTTTGGGCAGCTATGGTTGCGGTGATATTGGCGACGCATCTCTGGCTGGCGCAAACGCACTGGCAGCCGGTTAAGCCATTAAATCTCTTATTGCAAATTGCGGCGAATTTCGCATTTGTGAACAATTATGGCCCGTTTGCGGTGATGACCACGGAACGTAATGAAATAATTATCGAAGGCTCCAATGATGGCGTACATTGGCTGGAATACGGCTTTAAATACAAACCCGATGCGCTGGATAAGCCTTTAATTTGGAATATTCCTCATCAGCCGCGCCTGGATTGGCAACTTTGGTTCGCCGCGCTGAGTCTACCCCAATCCGGCGGCTGGTTCGAAAAATTTATGTATCGTTTAAAGAAAGGATCGCCTGATGTATTAGCATTATTAGCAAATAATCCATTTCCGGATTTTCCGCCGAAGAATCTAAGGGCGGTTTTGTACCGTTACGGCTACACTACGCCGGAGCATCGGAGCAGAGACGGTAAAATTTGGAGGCGTGAAATGCTTTGGATTTACTATGAGCTTGATGATAGTCAATCCTAAAACGGATCAAGAGTACGCTGTACGATCTATTTAATGGCTAAAAACCATTGCAGTTTTTTTAACAGAAGGTCTTTCTCGCTTATTTCGCATTCCCAAATAGCCAACACATTCCAACCTGCAGCGTGTAATAATGTAATATTTTCATTGTCGCGCTGCTTGTTTCGTTTGATTTTTGGAATCCAATAATCCTGGTTTGATTTTGGCTTGCGTGTGCCTTCGGCACAGTCATGACCATGCCAAAAACAACCATGTACAAAAACAGCCTGTTTCCGGCTAATCCAGGCAATATCAGGTTTTCCTGGTAAGTCTTTCCTGTGGATACGATAACCTGGAAATCCAATTTCGCGGCAAATCTTGCGTACCGCCCGTTCAGGTGCTGTATCCTTACTTCGTATTCGCCGCATATTTTCTGAGCGGCGTTCGGCGGACAGTTTGTCCATTAATATCTGCTCTTGGCGGCGAGTTCCTCCGATGCCTGTTTCGAGAATTTTGCAATGAGCCACCTTAACACTTCTAGCTGGTCCGGCGAAGCCGCGCGGCGGATTTGAATTAAAAGCTGCTTCAGATCGGGACGGGTAAGCGTCGCGTTCTGCGCACCTTCATTACAGATTGAACAAATCGCTCGAAGATTAGAAGCTTCGTCGCTTCCGCCTTTGCTCTTGTCAATAATATGTCCGATATGAAGCCGGGTTTTTCGTGTTGGGTCATATGGGTGAGGCTCACCTGCAACCGCACCGCACATTTGACAAGTAAAGCCGTTGCGGTCGAGGACATAGGCGCGGGTTTCTTTTGAAATGGCCCGCTCAAAAGCGGGCTGTGGCTTTGGGGTTTCAAGTAAATATTGGCCTGGCTTCAATTCGCTCCGGTCGTTATGTGTAAGGATCAAATAGCCTTCTTCTGTGCGTAGCTCACGGACACGGCGCGCCCACTCTGACTGATTACCGGTAATAGCGCGCAACTCCTCGGAATCCATTAAACGGCCAATATTCGCCAGAAAATGAGCTCGGAGTTTTCCGCGCGCTCCGCCTCTTACTGATTTTATCTTTGAACTCATGACTATGCCCGCTTAAGTTTCGGTTTTGCGGCGGCATTAAGCGCAGCTTGAATCTGCGCACCGACGGCACGGGCAACAGGCGGAGGGAAAGCGTTACCAATTTGGCGATAAGCGGCGGTTTTCTTTCCGCTGAATTCCCAGTTATCTGGAAATCCTTGTATGCGAGCTGTCATGCGAACAGTGAGCCTAGGCATACCAATAAAGTCTTTTTCAGGCGCCGTATCAGCTATTCCCATTCCATCTACACCAATCGAAGCCCACGCCTTTTTTGCCCTTGAAGGTCCAAGGTCGGGACCTCCGTGTTTCTTGCTACCGCCAACCAACGTTGGAGCAATATCACAGGCACAATCTCGCCACTGATTTACGCCTCTCCAGCCATTCGCAGCCATGAGGTCAAAAAGCGCCTCGCCTACTGTCGGCGGTTTAGAGATGAGTGCCGTTGGCCAATTAAAATATTCAACTGCGTTTTTCTTTAGTGCAACAAAAACAACGCGCGGGCGTAACTGAGGCACACAAAAATCACTTGCATTCAATAGCCGCCATTCAGCGGCATATCCTAGCTTTTTCAGGTCGGAAATTATTTTTGCGCGATATTCATCGAAAACGGAATCGAGCAAACCGCGAACGTTTTCTAGCATTACGGCTTCGGGCTTACACTCGGATACTAGCCTGATTGCTTCCGGAAATAAGTCACGTTCATCTTCATTGCCCAGTTGCTTGCCCGCTTTTGAAAAAGGCGGGCAAGGCACTCCGCCTGCAAGTAATCCAACTCCTTTCCATTTTTCGGCGGAATAATGCCGGATATCACCTTCAGTGACATGCCATTGCTTCCGGTTGATACGGAGCGTTTGGCAAGCTGCAGCCTCCAGCTCTACTAAACTGACATGTTCAAAGCCTGCCTGCTCTAAGCCTAGAGCCTGACCACCAGCTCCAGCACATATTTCTATTGATGAAATCGCCATTTCTCCCTCCAGATACGATTTACGATTGGGGCACAACTTTACTTTCTTTGGTAAGGCTCGCCTAGTCTAGTTATAGGTTTGTTCATCAACTCAAGACACCTTTCTCAATTCCCCCAACCCATTCGGCTTTTTCACCAGTTGTAACTGAGCCTTAAACCGTTTTTGCACGGCCTCGACATGGGAGATAACGCCGACGGTTTTGCCGTGCGCATGCAAACTTTCCAAGGTATTGATAACGGTGTAGAGCGTTTCGGCATCCAGATTGCCGAAGCCTTCATCTAGAAATAATGAATCGATTGAGCGCCCGTTATTGGCTAATTCCGATAAGGCTAACGCCAACGCCAAGCTTACAATAAAGCTTTCTCCGCCGGATAGCGTTTTAGGCAAACGCCGGACATTGCCTTGATAGGTGTCTTCTATCACTAACGATAATCCCCGTTCGCTGGGGCGCTGGCGCAGGTAATAACGTCCGCTGATTTTTTCCAGCGTGGCGTTAGCTTGCGACAGCAGTCTTGCAATCATCTGTTCTTGCACACGCCGGCGGAAGGCCATGCCGTTTTGTGCTGTAATCGCGGTAACTTCGGCGTTTGCTTGCTTAACAGCAATAGTTTGCTGTTCGATTTGTCGGATGATAGCAACCTGTTTTTCTTTATATTGCTTTTGCTCCCGGACAATCCGTTCCAGCCGCCGGGCTTCAAGTTCCGCTATGGCCATTTTTTCTTGGAGCTCTTTGAGCTTTAGTTCCGTCTCTTCCGTTATGAGGTCTGGCGTAGCAGTGCTCTCTAGCGTTTCCAACTTCCTATACAGGGCTTCAACTTGCGTACCTAAGTTGACAACTTCGCCGTCTAAGCGCGCTTTGTCGTCATTCAATATCGCTTGTTCCGATAGCGACTCTAAGGCAAAGCCTATCTCTTCCAGACTGGTAAATTGAGTGTCCGCCATCTTTCTTTCAGTTTCTTGCCGGGCCGCTTCGGCTTCGGCTTGGAGTTCGCTTATTCGGCGGGTTTTATCGGCGACGAGCTTTTGCTTTTCAACCAAAGCTAGGTGCAAACCCATAACCTCCTGGGTTTGTAACTGATTATTGAAAAAATCCAGCCGTTCTTTGTAGTTATCGATCTGTGTTTGTCCGGCTGCTTGATTTGCCAGCAAGGCGTTCATTTCGCCGGTCAACACGTTTTTACGCAGATCGTAGCTTTCATAATCTTGCCGGCGCCGGTTCAAGCGCTCAAGCAATATATGCTCTTTGCCTGCCGCCGGCAAAGTTTCGCCGAGCTGGGTCAATTGATCGGTGAGTTTAGCGGTTAAGTCCAACTCTTCCTGTTGGGTCCGGTTTCTATCCGCTTCCGCACCCGAAAGTTTTTGCGGCGCGGTTTGCAATTCCATATCGATCGTTTGCAGACTGACTTCCAGTTGTCCGATCGCGTCCGAATTCTGCTTAAGGGTGGAATTAATGCGCTCGATTCGTTTTTGGGTATCTTTATATTTACCGAGCAACGCCGAAATATTGCTCAGCTCGACCGATTCGGTTTTTAGCATTTCTTTCATCATGCCGGTTTTCTTGATGTCCAATCCGGCGCTGGCGATATTTAATTGATTGCTTAATGTGTGCCAGCGCGCCTTAATTTGTTGCGCTTGCTTGTTAACGGCATGATTTCGTTCCGCCCGCTTCTGCGTTTTTTTTAGTTGCTGTTCCAGTTGTTCGATTTCAAGGTTTAACCGTTTAATTTTAATCCGTTGATCCAATAAAGCTTGTTGCGAATTGGCTGGAGCGGGCGGACGTTTGGCGTAAGGGTGTTCGGTCGCACCGCACAGCGGGCAGGGCTTTCCATTGGTAAGTATATGGCGTTCTTGCGCCATTCTTGTTAATAAGGCATCGTTATAAATAGCTTTTTCTAGCGACAATTTGATATTTTCATCGCGTTTAATTTGATCTTTTAACGTGTTAAGTTCAGCTTCAATGTCTTGCTCTTCACGGTCTAGTCCGGTTTGTTTGTTGAACAATCCGAAAAAAAATGACGGCTTTGGCGCTAAACGGTCGTTTGCTATCGCCAAATTAACAAGCTCTTGGTAAGTTTTTACACGCTCTTTTTGTTCCTCCTGCAGTTCTTCCAGACGTTCCTGGCTGTTGCCTTGCGCGATTTCATCCAGATAGCGTTCTTCATCGGCTAATTTTTTAGCCAGTTCCACAGCCTGAAGCTTTTTCTTTTCGATGTTGTCTTTGTTTTTTTGTAAGGCTGTTGCGGTATATTTATGCCAATGGTCGAGTGCTTTGCTTTTTTCGTTTAATTCGTCCAGCGCGATGCGAACATTTTTTAACCGTTCGAGTTCTGGAAATTGTTGGACTAAAAGCGCATCGCTCGTGTGCGCCTGCAGCCAATCATCAACTTCCGCTATAGCTTGCTGCTTTTCGGCAATCTGGTTAGCCAACGACTTCTGCATGATGATTTCGGATTGCCAATTGGCATTGAACAAGCCGACTTGGCTTCGAATATTGTCTATGGTTTGTTTTTGCTCACTAAAAGCGTCGGGCTTATTGGCAAGATCGGCCTGTTGCGACAAAGTCAGTATATTGAAACCCGGTAAGGCCAGGGTTGCTTGAATTTGCTCCAGTTCATTTTGCAATGTGATTAACGCTGAATTTTCCCGCTCTAGCAAGGCTTTTTGCTGCCGGTTCGTTTGCAGATCCGTTTTAAATTGCCCAGCAATTTCAACGGCTGCTAAGGTATCCAATTTCTTTTTTACGGCCAATTGCTTGGTAAGTGCGGTTTGTAAAACAGTTTCTTGGGAACCAATTTGTTTTTTTAAATGGGTTATTTTTTCTAATTGCTTTTTTTGATGATTAAGCGCATTGATTGCCTCCCGGTAATCCGCCGTTTGTTCGCTAAAATCGGCCAAGTCTAATTCGCAGGCATTCAAGGCCTCCGGTTCGATTAACGGAACGGCCGCTAAATCTTGCTGTAAAAACAGTAATTTTTGTTGGGCCTCGGCCAGCTTACCGGTTGCTTCTTTTTTGTAATCCTCATAAATATCGGTGCTGATGATTTTTTCCAGGATAGCCATCCGCTCGGTGTCCAAGGCATTCAAAAAAGCCGCAAAATCGCCTTGCGCAAGCAGAATGGAACGAGTAAAGCTGCGAAAATTCATCCCAGTGATTTCCGCCATCCGGGTGCAAACTTGTTGCGGCGTTGCCGCCAGAATTTCTTCATTATTATTTAAACGAATCAAGTTCATTTCGGCCGGTAATACGTTACCTTTGGGATTGCCGTTCTCCCGATTCACCTGCCATCTTGAACGGTATTTGTCCTCGCCCAGGGTAAATTCGATTTGAGCAAAACTTTCGCTAGTGTGTTTAGTGATCACGTGCAGAGCGGGCTTATCGAAACGGAACGTTTCTCCGTACAGCGCCAGTGTAATAGCGTCTAAGACGCTGGATTTACCCGACCCGTTCGGACCCGTAATAGCAAATACGCCGCAGTCGTTAAACGGCGGTTGCTCGAAATCGATGCTATTTTCACCTTCTAAAGAGTTGATGTTTTTAAAATAGAGATTAAGTATCTTCATAACTTTATAATAAACATGGCTTTAACTAATAGCCTTTCGAGTTATGGCGCGCGCCTCGGCGCACAAATAAAGCCAATTCGCTATATGATACACGCCGGGACTGGCTGAGAAAATTAGAGTATTCGAGCGCTACACATAAGACGATCTTAACGTTGCTGTCTTTCCGGTGACTATTCTATAAAAAGCTAATACTATTAACCAATTATCATAGCAATGGCGCAAAAAATTTATTTTTAATCAAAACCAACTTGAACGGTACAACTCTCAGTACGATTGCGCCATTAGATGTACCGAATTCATTGGTTAATGATGTTAGTCATTTCCGTTCTCCTCGTTAATTATTTTAGAAAATTACCCTTGGTTAAGGGAATAATTTAGTTTCGACTCAAGTAATCTAAAGAATGTTAAACATGTTGGGTGCGTTTCAAATCCAGCCTTGGCTGAAATTGCTTATTATTTGTATCCTTATCTAAGGAACTTGTATTAAGACTGTTGAGCAAAATAATTTTTTGCTCTCGATAGCCGAATAAGGCCGGACCGCCTCGGAAGCCTGCGGAAATGAATTAACGTCTGCTAAGATAATGTCAGGAGGAACGCTATGCTGAAAAAACTATTGCGGTTGGTGGTTGGGATTATCGTAAAAATTTTGTACCGGGTTGAAATTTCCGGGCTGGACAATTACGGCAAAGCGGGCAAGCGAGTGCTGATTATCGCCAATCATTCGTCGTTTCTCGATCCGTTATTGCTGTGGTTGTTTCTTCCGGCGGACATTACCTTTGCGATCAACACCCATATTTCGCAACGCTGGTGGTTGAAGCCGTTTTTGGGCTTATCCAAAGTCTTCCCCATGAACCCGACGCACCCGATTTCGCTTAAGGATCTGATCCACTACCTGCGAACCGATACCCACACGGTGATTTTCCCCGAAGGACGCATCACGGTAACGGGCGGTTTGATGAAGGTCTACGATGGTACCGGCATGGTGGCGGAAAAGTCGCAAGCTACCGTGTTGCCGGTTCGCATCAGCGGCGGGCAATATACGCCGTTTTCCAGATTGCATAAGATTGTCCGTTTGCGCTGGTTTCCGAAAATCACTATGCACATTCTGCCGCCTGCCAGACTTATTGTGCCCGATCATCTGCGCGGTAAGGCCCGGCGTAAATTCAGCGGTCATTTGCTGGCCGATGTGATGTCGGAAATGATGTTCTCCACCAGTGTTTACCGGCAAACTATTTTCCAGAGTTTGCTGGACGCGCGTATCGTCCACGGCGGCAACCATGAAATCGCCGAGGATTTGGAGCGCAAGCCGCTAAGTTATAACGACTTAATCACTCGAACGCTGGTCTTGAGCAATGTCTTGGCAAAGTCGACCACCCAAGGTGAAAAAGTCGGGGTATTTTTGCCGAACTCGGCAAAAACATTAGTGACTATCTTGGCGTTGCAAGCGCGAGGCAGAATTCCGGCCATGTTGAATTTCTCGACCGGTTCCGCCGCCATGCTTTCCGCCTGCCGGATTGCCGAAGTGAAGACAGTCTTGACTTCAAGGCTGTTTCTCGAAAAAGGCAAACTAACCGATGAAGCCGAAGTTTTAAGCAAACAAGTCAAGCTGGTTTACCTGGAAGACATCGCTCAAACCATTACGAAACAGGATAAGCTCAAAGCCTTATGGCAAAGCCTGACCGCGAACTGCTGGTACGGTAAATCCGCGCCCGGTCCGGACAGCCCTGCGGTGGTGCTGTTTACCTCCGGTTCCGAAGGCGTCCCGAAAGGCGTCGTGCTATCCCACGCCAATGTGCTCGGCAACCTAAAACAATTGGAATCGCGTATCAGTTTCACACCGCAAGACGTGGTGCTGAATTTTCTGCCCATGTTCCATTCCTTCGGTTTTACCGTCGGCTCCATGCTGCCCATTACCAGCGGGATGCGTGTGTTTTTTTATCCCACGCCATTGCATTACGCCGTGATTCCCGAAATGGCCTACGAACTCAAGGCGACCATTATGTTTGGCACCAATACCTTTCTGGGGGCTTATGCTAAAAAAGCCCATCCATACGATTTCTACAATATGCGTTATGTGGTGGCCGGTGCGGAAAAATTGCAAGAAACGACCCGCCAAACTTGGCTGGAAAAATTCGGCATCCGTATTCTGGAAGGCTACGGCGCAACCGAAACCACGCCGATTACCTCGGTCAACACGCCCATGTACTACAAGGCCGGAACGGTCGGCCGCTTCATGCCCAGCATGGAATATCAACTGGAGCCGATTCCCGGTATCCAGGACGCGGGACAATTGCATGTGAAAGGCCCTAACATCATGCAAGGTTATTTGCTGAACGATAATCCAGGCAAACTGGCGGCCCCCGAATCCATTTACGGCAAAGGCTGGTATAACACCGGCGACATTGTCCATGTCGATGAAGAAGGCTACATCACCATCAAAGGCCGTAGCAAACGCTTCGCTAAGGTCAGCGGAGAAATGGTGTCCTTAACTGCTGTCGAACAGCTTGCCGCCAATGCCTGGCCGGGCGCGCTGCACGCCGCTACCAGCATACCGGATGCCCGCAAAGGCGAAATGGTTATCCTGCTGACCACCCAAAAAGACGCCACCGCGCAAGCCCTTGCCGCCGCATCGCCCGGTGTCGCCGCCATCAGTTTGCCGAAAAAGATCATTGTTGTCGATAGCATCCCGATTTTAGGGACGGGAAAAATCAACTATCCCGGCGTTTCCGAATTAGTTCTCAACATGGTTTTCGATACCGCCGATGCCGGCTCGGAAGACGGTAAATCGGACAGCTCGGGAGATTTTTATGAGGATGAGGACGATTGATCGCCAATGTTTTTCAGAAGCGGCTATTGTAAGCTCTAAATTATCTAATGGATCTAGACTAATTTAAGCTATTCGAGCGCGGGCCATCTAAGGGGCAAAAGGGATTTTTGAAGACAGATCCATGATGATAAGAGACGCTGAAGCGCCTGGGTTTGCATCCGATGCAGAGCTTGAGCATGATAAAAGGAACAGCAGACCTCAGGTTGTTCTTAAACGCTAATTTGCATTCGAGTATTCGATGAATAACGCTATCCCGAAACTTTGGTGCATCCGGCCTTAGCTAGCCGCGCGCACAGCCAAAAAAATATTAATCATCGGCGGCAGGCTGGCCTTACGGGAAGTACTGAAATATCTCAGCCGAGTCTATACCCTTGGTCGATCTCGACCCGGCTATGACGGATTGTTTGCTTCCACAGCCTGTTGACGGAACTCAACCAAAATGCCTTTTATCCCCGAGATTAACCATCATTAACCAAGATGCGTTTTTATGACCAAAAGACCTGAAGCAGCGGCCAGTGCGACCTGTGTTTGGCGCCTTAATCATCGACGTTCCAGACCCGTCCAATTATTCCATCGGCAAATTGTATTCCCTGTCCTTTTTTAAATTATTACCGGGGATTATGCACCGCGATAGCGTACTGGTCATACAAAGTACATCGCTGGTAGTCGGCCGCAAAACTATCCGGTAAGAATACGTTATATCGCCACAGAAACTGCCAACGAGATGTTCCATTTCCCCGCCGACATGGCGAAAGTCGATAACGAATCCAACGGTTGGATGACCAAGGGCTGGTCAGGTATTTTGATGAGGAATGGTCGAAGTATTTCAGATATGAAGCGTAACCCGGATAAAGTATAACGGACTTCATGAATATATAAGATAATGAAATCTAAAGCTTTATTACCTCACAGTTAGATTGCGTCATTAATTAAAAAAACCGGTGGCGCACGGTCCCAAATAGGCCAAATAAATACTTCAATTTATCACTTTACATAAAGCTGAAAATATGATTAAAACGTAGTTTCCTTAAAATTAAGCTGTAGAGGAAATCATAACAATGAACACATGGTTATATGACAAAAGCGGCAACAGGGCTAGCATTGAAAGATGGGGGAATACTTATGAGGCAGAACGCTCACTGAAAACATTGAAAGAGTGTAAAAATTGCACAGACTGCATCAATTGCATCCGTTGTACGGACTGTAAAGAATGCGTTGATTGTAATGATTGCATCCGTTGTATGGAGTGCTGTAAATGCCTCGATAGCACAGGTTGTACAGAATGCGTACACTGCGCCTCTTGCTTATCATGTGTATGGTGCTGCTTATGTGTGAGCAATGTTGATTGTAGCTATTGCTACTATAATGACGATTACTTCGGCCGGAAGAATAATTATCCTGCAACTTACCCCATCCCAATTATCGAAAATATACACAGAAGTGTTTATGCAGCTGCGTCAAACAAATTGGCGTTGAATATGGCTGATTGGCATAGTTGTGACACTTGTCATTGCAGGGCTGGCTGGGTAGTCACCCTAGCGGGCAGCGCAGGGGCTAAACTTGAGTCTAAAATATCGACACTGTTTGCAGCAATGCTAATCTATAAAGCTAGCGACCCGGTTAACAAGGTTTCTGTTTTACGCTTTTACGACTCGAATGAAAATGCTATTGCCGACATGAAAAGACTCGCCGAATTAGTGCTATCGGCATAGGCTGGGTTTCATGCCTTCAGGAAGCCTAAGCAAGACGAACGTTAGCGCTATTAACCCTGGGTTGTTCAATAATCACCCCACCATTTTCAACACGATTTCGACCATTACGTTTCGCTACATACAAAGCGGCATCCGCCATTTTGATAAGCTTGTTAGAAATATCCTTTTCGCTTCGGGAAGAGTCAGGGACAGGTAAGTAAGTCGAGGAACCAATCGAGACAGTCACCGAAATCGTACCGTCATCCATTGAAATTTCGAGGGCTTGGATCGCCTTACGCACACGTTCGGCGATTTCCAAAGCCATCGTTTCATTGATACTGGATAACAAAATAACAAACTCCTCGCCGCCGTATCGGGCCAGGACGTCATTGCTGCGTAATTGCGTTTTGATGGCATTGGCAACTTCGTATAAAACTTTGTCGCCGGCCTGATGCCCTTGTTTGTCGTTCACTACTTTGAAAAAATCAATATCTAAAAACAAGCAGGAGATGGGGTCTGAATTTCTTTTGCATCGATCAAGTTCTTCAATGATCCGCTGCTCAAAAAAACGCCTGTTATTAATACCGGTTACGCCATCGATAAAACTGGTTCGCTTTATGGTTTCAAAATTCAGGTTATTTTCCAGGCAGATACCGACGATCGAAACAAGGTGTTCAACAAAGTCGGTTGCCATGGTATTTGCAAAGCGGTCAATTTCGTAACTTCCCAAATTTAAAGTCCCTAAATAGTTACCTCGCCGATTTAAAGGCGTGATTGCCACGCTGGCGGGTTTATTTTCAAAGTCCGAAAAAAAACAGTCATATTTTGTATTTTTATAGAGACCAATATAAGGATGGACAGCTAATCCAAAACTAGATAGAAGCTTGTTTTTGCTATCAAGCAGAATCAAACCTTTTTTAGAATTAATCTCGTAACCATCCTCGTTCAAGAATTTGGCAATTTCCCCTTTCTCATCCACCACGCACAAACTAATGAAATCAAGGTCAAAATAATCCCTGGCGTCTTCAAGGAGAAGGTCAATCATTTCGGCTAATGAGTTGAGCTTGAGCAAGCGCATTTCAAACACCTGAAACTTACGTAAGGCGGTGCTATTTAATTTGGCGTGATCAAGCATACTTTCCAGGTGGCTTTGCAAGACAACTAAGTCCGTATTTAAATCATTTTCCATTTTATTTTCCCTAGGAAAATTTTGATCAATTTTCATTAACTTCATCTGGTTTGCCGGGTAATAATAGTTGATTCAAATTAACCTAAGCTTAGTCATTTTTAAAAAACCAAGATTAGCAGAACAATCATAAATTTATATGGGTTTCTTAATTTTTAAAATTAAGATTATAGATTTGGCTCTGGAACGGAATCGTATACACGGAAATGTTGTTAATGCGCTTGCGCGTTTTGGCAAGAAAGCGTTCATGCCTAACAATATTTAGCTAAGCCATGATGCGGGAGAAGCTCGATTATATCCATACCAATCCGGTAAAGCGCGGTTATGTCAACCTGCCTGAACATTGGCGTTATTCGAGTGCGGGTTATCCTGCGGGGCAGAAGGGATTGCTGGAGATAGATGTTTGGTGATAAGGGACGTTGGAACGTCTTGACTGCATTCCCACGCAGAGCGTGGGAACGATTAAAAACTATCCGCCTAGCTTGCGTTACGTCAACGTAGAAAGCGCCAACGAAATGTCCCTTTTTCCCACCGATATGGCGAAAGTCGATACTGAAGTTCAACGGATAGATGACCAAGTGTTGGTGAGGTATTTTGATGAGGAGTAGTCTAGGTATTTGATATATTAGAGAACCCGCATGAAGTATAACGGAATGCGGGTATAATGAAGTCATGAATCGCAGGATTCCGCTACGCTGTATTCAGGCTACCTCGCTTCCTTCGATAAGCTTATTACCCAAAGGGCATAAAGACGAATAATAAGCAGTTGATTCCGTTCGTGGTGAGCATGTCGAACCATGAACGAAATCAACTTGTTCAGAGCCTATTGCTGTTTTTATATGAAATAGTTCATAGCGGAGTTCGTCCTTGTTTCGTATTCTCAAATCGTCTTAACTTGTGGATGAATTGTATGAACACTAAAGAATCGTTAATTGCTTTCAATGGAATATTATCGCTCACCAATAAATCGATTTTCCGGGTCAGAAAAAAATTAACGAAGGCACTATTAATCCCCTTTTTTTTCGTCAGTTTACTGGCCGTCGCGGAATATCAACTCGAACTCGCCTATGTTCAAGACAAGGTGTGGTATCAACTGATTTTGCTGCCGTTCGACTTCGTCTTAACCGGCTTGATTGCCATCGTTGTTCATAGAATCCTGCTGCTTGGTGAGAATTCAGTATCGAATTGGGGTATCGTGGCTTGGACAAAACGTGAAGCCCGGTTTGTGTCACGCTATATTGGCATCTCTTTGATCTTAGGATCAATGCTGTTTTTCTTGTATGCCATCAAGATCGGCACAATCAATATCGGTTTAATAACAGCAATACTATTCGGCTTTATTTTGTGGAGCCGGTGGTTGCTAATATTTCCGGGTATCGCGGTAGACCAGCCGCTTTCATTGGCGCAATCTTGGGCACTGACCGAGAATTGTAAACTGTTGATGGCATTGGTCGCTGTCGTATTGCCGATCACCTTCGTCCTGCTGTCAATAGCCTTATACATTCCCATAATAATGTATGTAAACGACAACTTGATACAAAAAGTGTTGTTAGCGCTTATAGTGAACGGGTACGCAGTTTATCTGATTTCGGCATTAACGATGACTTATCGATTTATTTTAGATCAACATGCCTCGGAAAAACTAACGTCGGATGACATAGACCAGCCTGCGCAGCCGAATATCTTAAGTAAACTCTTTATACCGCTGTTGGCCTTGGCTCTGATCGTTTTGCTGGTGGGGATCAATGGACGAATTACGCAGGCTGACAAATCAAATTCACAAACAGTTAACAGTAGTCTATTGCTTAAAGACGATTTCAAAAGTCCCGACGTTACCGGCAATCCCGAAACAGCTAAATTGAATAACGACCCTCAAATCGTAAAAAGCATCGAGTCCTTTAAAAAGAACTTAACGAATGCCGAACAGATAGGGAATGAAAAACTTGCTGCCGTGTTTAATCAGTCTTTAGGTATTTTGTACGCCAGTAACGGAGACCGCACAAAAGCATTCGAACATTTTAATAGAGCTTTGATTATCTTTGAGAAAGTTAACTCCCAACTAGGAATTGCCAGCACATTTTCTGCCGTTGCCGATCAATATGGTAATTGGGGGCAACAAAATAAAGCCATTGAATACTACGAAAAAGTGTTATCGATCTATGAAAATTTAAAAGACGAAAACAACAAAGCCGTAATCTATTTGAGACTTTCACGGCAATACGAAGCAAGCCGTGACACCTCGAAAGCCATCGACTACGGTCAAAAGGCCTTAGCGATCCACCAAAATTTAGGCGACCGCGAAGCGATGGCGAACGATTTCGTCAAATTAGGCCGGTTGTATTCAAGTGGCGAAGTGTTGAATACATCGCTCGAGTATTATAAGAAGGCTTTAGCCTTAAAGGAGAAATTACAAGATAAGGCAGCAATGGTTAATATTTACGAAGATCTAGGACGAATTTACGAAAAACAAGCTAAAACCGAATTTGCTATGCAGGCGTATAAAAAGCGGGACGAAATAAATAAAAGTTTATATCTAAACAACTGACATTTAATGAAGTTTTACTCAATTGCTCCCACCCAATGGCAAACTTGTACGCAAGCAAGATCAAAATCTCTGTTTTAATAATGGGGTTTTCTTGCCAAATGGATATTTAGCTAGGCCAAGATGTTAGAAAAGCTCGATTAACTAAGTTGATACTGTAAATCGCAGTTGCGTCAAACTGCCGGAACATTTGCAATATTCGAGTTTAGGTCATTATGCTGGTAAAACACACAGCTTGAGAAAAATGGAATGTAAACAAATTCGATAATGCAGCTCCTATGCTTTAGATTTAGTTTATTATCAATAATAAATCAATAACTAATGAAACTATCTAGAAGACAGTTAATTGCAGGAGGCTTGGCTTCGTTATGTTCCTTATTGCTGTATCGATTTGCCCAAAATTCCAATATTAGCAATAAGGTCATCCCCGGTGAATTACTTGGCGCATCATCAAACATAGGTCACAAGCTCCGATCGGGCGGTTTTCCGCAACCTTCTAAACATTTAAAAAAGAATGTGGTCATCGTTGGCGGCGGTATTTCAGGTTTGGCGGCTGGATACCGCCTTGCCAAAGCCCGATTTAACGATTTTGTCGTGCTCGACCTGGAAAAACACGCAGGCGGCAATGCGACTAGCGGTAAAAATGCCGTCTCTTCCTATCCCTGGGGGGCGCATTATGTGCCGTTGTTAACTGAAGAATCCCATTGCGTCCGCACATTATTCGAAGAAATGGGCGTTATCACCGGCTACGATGAAAGCGCATTACCGATCTACAACGAATATTTTATCTGCAACGACCCCAACGAGCGGCTATTCCGTTATGGACGTTGGCAGGACGGATTAATCCCCACCATCGGCATCGGTAGTGAGGATAAAGACCAATATCAACGTTTTTTCAGTCTAATGTCCGAGTTGAAAGCCCGTAAAGGTAAAGACGGACGTAGGCTTTTTACTATCCCGGTTGACTTTAGCTCACAAGATCCGGACTGGCTGGCCTTGGATAAAATGACGATGGCGCAATGGCTGGACGAGCAGCACTTTACCAGCAAGCCGTTGCGCTGGTATATCAATTATTGTTGCCGGGACGACTTTGGTACGACCATGCACGCTACGTCGGCCTGGGCGGGCATCCATTATTTTGCCGCCCGCAACGGCTTAGCGGCGAATACCGCTTCCGACAGCGTGATTACGTGGCCGGAGGGCAACGGCTGGCTGGTGGATAAGCTATCTAAACCGATTCAAACCCAATTGATCGCCAATGCCTTATGTTATTCAATTACCGATAATGAAACTGGAGTGACGGTGGATTATGTCGATACTACAACGCAAGAATCCATTCGTATCGATACGAAAGCCGTCATTATCGCAACGCCGCGCTTTGTGGCGTCACGCTTGCTGAAATCCCAACGCTTTTCGCTTTCAGCCGACGGTTTTTCTTATTCTCCGTGGGCGGTTGCAAACATTACATTGAGTAAACTTCCGGCAGGGAAAGGCGCTGCTTTAAGCTGGGATAATGTGGTGTTCAATAGTGAATTGTTGGGCTACGTCAACGCTAGCCACCAAATCACCCAAATGCGACCGACTGCAACCGTGCTGACGTATTACTGGCCGTTAAGCCATCTTGATCCGCACATGGCGCGGGAAGAAGCGTTAAAACGCGAATATGCCGAATGGCAAACTATCTTCCTGAAAGAATTGCTTCGCATTCATCCCGAGCTTGAAGGTCATACCGAACGCGTGGATATTTGGCTGTGGGGACATGGCATGATCAGACCGGCACCGGGGTTTATTTGGGGAAGCAAGCGACGCGAAGCTTTAACCCAACATCCGCCGATTTTTACGGCGCATTCGGACATGAGCGGGATTTCGATTTTTGAAGAAGCTTATACCCATGGCGTCAGGGCTGCCGAGCAATTAATGACCCACTTGAATATCCCTTACAGTAGCGAGCTATGAAACCAGACACTTCTTCTTGGATATTATCCGCCCGCTTCGACTGCTGCTTTATCCTTGCGCCGGCTATTTTGGTTTCGATTATCGCCGTCGCATTTTCAGATCAAATTAGCCAACTGCACGAGTTACCGCCCTGGTTATGGCTCGTCTTGATTGTAGGCATCGACGCCGGGCATGTTTATAGCACCTTATTCCGTACCTATCTAGTCCGCAATGAGCTACACCATCGGCAAGCGTTATTGAAGTTAACCCCAATCGTTGCCTGGACAATTGGTTGCTTGTTGTACAGCATCGACGACCTGTTGTTTTGGCACACACTGGCTTATTTAGCGCTGTTTCATTTCATCAGGCAGCAATACGGTTTTATGATGATTTATGGAAGAAATGAGCGCGATTTACCTAACTATTACCGAATGATCGATAAGGCATCGATTTATATCGCCACGTTGTATCCGGTGATTTATTGGCATTGTCATGCTCGAACTTTTGACTGGTTTGTGGAAGGCGATTTTATTCAAATTAATTCAACGCTTCTTAGCAGCATAGCAACTGGGCTTTACTTTGTTATATTGTCGCTTGATATAATGAAAGAATTCGTTATGTGGCAAAAGCTGAACCTCTTTAACCTGCCGCGTAACCTTTTGCTGTTGGGTACGGCCTTATCCTGGTATGTCGGCATCGTCGCGTTTAACAACGACCTTATCTTTACAGCCACCAACGTCATTGCGCACGGCATACCTTATTACGCCCTTATTTGGGTGTACGGTTATAAACAAGCTTTATTACCCAAGCTAAGTTCAAGCTATATCTTCCCAGTACTGAACACATTATTTAACAAGAAAGCTGTACTTTTTTATATCGCATTATTGTTTGCCTTGGCGTTTATCGAAGAAGGCCTTTGGGATGGCTGGGTTTGGCGGGAGCATGAGAATCTTTTCCTTGTCTTTAATTTACTACCCAGGGCAACCACGGAACAAACTCTGGCCTGGCTGGTGCCGCTATTGGCTTTGCCGCAAACGACGCATTATCTGCTGGACGCGGTTATATGGCGGTTTAACAGCAGGGATAACAATTGGCGCCGAATACTTTTTTATCAAGTGTAAAACAGAGTAGTTTCGCACCCGGAAGATTACTTCAATGAATGTCAAAAATCTCCAGGAAAAATTCCTTTTTTGGAGCTTGATTTCATTTCGTTTTTTATTTCGATGATCTTAATATTGGAACTCCACGAGTAGTCAGTTAAAATTGCCAGTTTTGACGCCTCATTTGAGGCATGACAATTTCATTAGTCTTACCGAGTGCAAACAAAACCGTCTATTATAGAGATAGCAACCGGCGAAGCGGACCAACGCTTTTTTGCCGGTTTAATATCGGTTTGTGTCGTTTTGTTGCATATGTGGCTGGTCGGCTTATTAAACCAACCCGTGGATACAGACAAAAAAATTGCTCCCATTAAAGTGATGGAAGTCGCTTTAGTCGCTCAAGTTAAACCTAAAGAAGACATCGTAAAACCCGTACCGCAGAAACCGGCGCCGCCTAAACCCGCACCGCCGCCCAAGAAAGCGCAACCGCCGAAACCTTTGCTAAAAAAGCAAGAGCCTAAACCGCCGGTAAAGAAAAAGGAAACGGTTTTACCTAAAACGGGGGATATTGCCGTACCGAAAACGGTGACGAAATCACCTGTTAAACCGGAGCCTTATATCCCGCCTAAATTGGTAAATCCGTTTCAAAATGCGCCTTTGACTTCGGCAAAAAGCCAAACTGCGCCGGCTAAAAAACCGGCTGCCGCTAAATCGGGCGACGGGGGTAATCCGAAGGGCGGTAGTTCCGGCGTTGTTCCTTTGGTGAGGGTGAAACCGTCCTATCCTGCGCGCGCTATGAGCCGCCGAATAGAAGGCTGGGTTAAAATCGAATTTACGGTGACTGCATCGGGTAGCGTTTCAAATCCGGCCGTGGTGGGGGCTTCGCCTGCCGGAATGTTTGAAGATGCCGCCCTGGATGCGATTAGGAAATGGAAGTTTAAACAAAAGATTGTCAACGGCAGTCCGGTGGCGCAACGGGCCGTTCAAGTGTTGTCATTTAAATTAATGCGATAAGGTTGACAGATTGTCTGACGCCTTAGGTTTTTATTGCTCAGTTTAATATAGGAAATCGTCATGCTTTACCACAGTTCACCCGCCGCCGTTGTTGACGGCACACTCTATACTCTGCTCGGTTTTTCGGTAGTAACCTGGACGCTCATTATTTACAAAACTTGGCAGTTTTGGAAAAACAGCTCCTGGAACAAACGCTTCGATAGCGCATTTTGGAACGCCAATTCGCTTTCGGAAGCCGAAGCTTTTCCGGACAGTTCGTTTAAAGGGCCGCAGGCGCGTATTGCAAAAAAAGGGTTAGCGTGGCTTACCGAAAGCCGGTTGCCGTCATCTAAAAGTCTTAAGTACCGGGGCACAACCAGCGATTTATTGGAACACGCTTTGCTAACGCAAATGCAACAAGAGGAGCGCAGCATGGAAAGCGGCTTGACCATATTGGCCAGTATCGGCAGCACGGCGCCTTTTGTCGGCTTATTCGGCACCGTATTGGGCATCATGCACGCCATGCACGAAATCACGGCGAGCGGTTCGACCAGTTTGGATGTCGTGGCCGGACCGATCGGCGACGCGCTAGTCGCCACCGCCATCGGTATTGCCGTCGCCGTGCCGGCCGTACTGGCTTATAACTTTTTTCTACGCCGGGTCAAAGTGCAACGGTCGGCGTTGGAAAATTTCGTCGTCAGCTTTATGCATGCCGCATTGAGTTCCGATCCGCATTAATAAAGGACTCGTCATGGCTTTTAAACCGCAATCGGAAAATGAAAGTGCAATGAGCGAAATCAATGTCACGCCGCTGGTCGATGTGATGCTGGTTTTGGTGATTATTTTGCTGGTGACGGCGCCGTTGCTTACGCAATCGGTGCATGTGAAACTGCCTAAGACGGCGGAAACCGCGGCCAATGTAGAGGACCAGCCGTTACAGCTCGGAATCGACGCCGCCGGAAATATTACCTTAAATAAACAAAAGATCGACAGTTTGGCTGCTTTGGAGCCGGTTTTGAAAAACGAATTGGCGAAAAATAAAGAGGTTGCCGTCCATCTTTATGCCGATCAAGCGTCGGTCTATAAAAAAATCGCCGAAATCATGGCCACCGTACAACATGCAGGCATTAGCAAAATTGCATTTGTGACCGTCGAAGAGTAAGCGGCTAATTCCTTAAACAATTTAAGTACCTACATAACGCATTGTCCGGCCTTATCAAGCATCGTTATTTAGCTTAAACTGGTAGAAGCTTATGCACTTCGGCTCGTTTAGCGCCGTCGCTTTGGTCTTAAAGCCCGGAACAATAAAAGCTAATTGAATGATAGTTATGAATTTTTTACATGAGCCGGTAAAGTTATATACAATAGCGCGCTGGTATAATGACTTGTCTTAAAGCTTAATGGATATTTTTGCTCAAATTTTCGATTTTTTTATCCATCTCAACGTCCACCTTGCCGGTATTTTGTCGCAATACGGCACGTTCACTTACGCCATCTTATTTCTGATAATTTTTTGCGAAACCGGATTGGTGGTTTTGCCCTTGCTGCCCGGCGATTCTTTGCTGTTCGCGGTCGGCGCACTGGAAGCCAGCACCGGTCAACTCAACGTTTATGTTTCGATTCTACTGTTAATTATCGCGGCATTGGCGGGCGACAACGTGAATTATGCAGTGGGCAAGTTTTTCGGCGAGAAAATAAAAGCCCGCGAAAAGATAGGCTTTTTCAAACGGGAATATATTGGTCATACTGAAGCTTATTACGACAAATACGGCGGCAGAACGGTCATCATGGCCCGGTTTATTCCGATTGTCCGGACGATTGCGCCCTTTGTGGCGGGTGCTGGCAACATGCATTACCCCCGGTATTTGATTTTTTGTATCCTCGGTGCTTGTTTATGGGTTGGCGGTTTAATTACGCTGGGTTATCTATTCGGTAATTTAGAGATTGTGAAACGGAATTTCGATCTTGTAATTCTAGGTATTGTCGTTATTTCATTGCTCCCCTTGTTGTATCAATTTAGCCGCCGACATTTTTTAAAACCCCTATAAGCCTGCAGCTAATAAAATTTCCGCACTCTTTATCTTGTCCAAATGGAATTCCCCTATGTCCACACATTCTCAGCGCCAATCTAAAGAAAAACTGGTAAGTCTTGCTTTAGGAGCAATCGGTGTGGTTTTCGGCGATATCGGCACCAGTCCTTTATACGCCCTAAAGGAAGTTTTTCATTCCGGTATTCCCATCGACCGTGAGCATGTCACCGGTGTTTTATCTTTAATATTCTGGTCGTTAACCTTGGTCGTGACCATTAAATACGCCATTTTTATCATGCGCGCCGATAATAAAGGCGAAGGCGGCATCATGGCGCTGATGTCGCTGGCGTTGCACGGATCGCGCGACAACCCAAAACGCATGGTTTTTATTACCACCTTAGGTTTACTGGGGGCATGTCTCTTTTACGGCGACAGCATCATCACGCCCGCCATTTCGGTGCTCAGCGCGGTGGAAGGCTTGCAAATCATCGCGCCCAAACTGGATAACTATGTGATTCCGATTACACTGGTCGTGCTGTTCGGCTTGTTTGTCATGCAGTCAAAAGGGACGGGACAGGTCGGCAAAATCTTCGCGCCGGTCATGTGTTTTTGGTTCGTTGTGTTGGCGGTCTTGGGCATCATCAACATGATCCACGAACCAGGCGTACTGGCGGCCATTAACCCCTACCATGCCGTGCATATCCTTTGGGAATTAGGCTGGAAAGGCTTTTTGATTATGGGCGCGGTGGTGCTCGCCATCACCGGAGCGGAAGCCCTCTATGCCGACATGGGGCATTTCGGCTTGGTACCCATCCGCTACGCCTGGTTCGGCTTCGTATTTCCCGCCTTGCTGCTCAACTATTTCGGGCAGGGCGCTTTGTTGATCGGCGACCCGAAAGCCATCGAAAACCCGTTCTATTTGCTAGCTCCAACGTGGGCGATGTACCCGCTGTTGATTTTATCGACATTGGCGACCGTTATCGCTTCGCAAGCCGTCATATCCGGGGCGTTCTCCGTTACCCGGCAAGCCATACAGCTCGGTTATTGCCCGCGCATGGATATTTTCCACACTTCCGGGGGCGAAATGGGGCAAGTCTACGTCCCCGCCGTTAACTGGATGCTGATGTTCATGGTGTTTGTATTGGTACTGAGCTTCCAATCTTCGTCCGCCCTTGCTTCGGCTTATGGCATCGCCGTCACCGGCACCATGATAGTCGATACCATTTTAGCCTTTATCGTCATTAAGGCGCTGTGGAAGTGGAATACGCCAGTCAGCGTCACTTTCCTGTCCGGCTTTTTGGCTATCGACCTGCTGTTTTTTTCCTCCAATAGCATCAAAATTCCAACCGGAGGCTGGCTGCCGCTGGTGGTCGCCACGGTATTGTTTTTGATAATAACAACTTGGATAAAAGGCCGGCAGTTGCTCATGGAACATCACGATAGAAAGCGGGTGTTATTCGAGGACTTGGAAGCGGCAATGCAAGGCAGCGTACCGGTTATTGCGCCTGGCACCGCGATTTATATGACTCGCAGCTTACACGGCTTGCCGCATGTGTTCTTACATAATCTCGAACACAATCATGTTCTGCATAAACAAATAATTGTATTGAGTATTGTCACCAAAGACGAGCCTTATGTGGACGAAGCGCAACGGGTTAAGATACGGTCGTACGGCGCCAATCATCAATTTTACCGGGTAAAACTCTATTTCGGTTTTAAACAGCCGCAGGACGTTAGGCGGGCGCTCGAGCTTTGTATGCAGCAAGGCTTAGATACTAATCCCAGAAAAGTTTCGTTTTTCGTCGGCCGGGAATTTATCTCGTTTCGCCGTAACAGCCCAATGCCCGCTTGGCGCAGGCCGATTTCATCATTCCTTTTCCATAACTCCTCTAGCGCAATCGAATTTTTTAAAATTCCGGTCGACCGGGTTATTGAGATCGGCATTCGTGTAGAGTTGTGATGGAGAAAGCTGCGCTCAAACTAGATATTTTCCTGCTGTCCTGTGGGTGTAAACGCAAGCGCCTTCATTCTCTCAATGGGTATTAGTCGTCCCTAGACTACGAATTGCTGCGAAAAGCTGCTTAAACTTTTGCCCGGCAAAGTGTCGGCGCATCAAGTATCGACGGTTTAATAACGATGGGTTTATGGAAAAAATTTCTCTAAAACACTATCTAAAAAATTCCAACCCTTATCGGAACAGGAATAATAGCTGTTTTCCAAGCTGATCAAACCTTGTTGCCGGCAATCGGACAATGCAGGTTCCAAGCTAGCCGCAGCCAAGCCGGTCATGTTTTGATAATGGTCTAAGGTAAATCCTTTTCGCAGCCGTAACTGGTTCATGACGAATTCCAACGGTAATTCGTCGACCGCGATCATTTGATCATTGCGGTTATCTGCCGGGTTATTCAAATAGCTTTCCGGATTTTTGGCTTTGGCGGTCCTGATAATCCGGCCGGGTAAACGCGTTGCGATTTTGCCGTGGGCCCCGGCGCCGACGCCCAAATAGTCGCCGAATTGCCAATAATTAAGGTTATGGCGGCACTGTTTATCCGGTTTTCCGTAAGCGGAGATTTCGTATTGTGCGTAACCGTTTTCCGCCAACAGGCGTTGGCAATTTTGCTGCGTGGCGAAAATGAATTCGTCGTCGGGTAGTTTGGGTGGAAATTTATGGAACCAGGTGTTCGGTTCCAGGGTTAATTGATAGAAAGAAATATGGGCGGGTGCAAGGGCAATCGCTGTAGCGGCATCGTTTTCGCTATCGCCTGGTTTGGCGCCCGGCAAGCCGAACATCAAGTCGAGATTGAAGTTGTTAAATCCTGATAGATGCGCGATTTCCGCCGCTCTAATGGCTTCGTTTTGGTTGTGGACGCGGCCGAGTTTGGTTAACAAGTTGTCATGAAAGCTTTGAATGCCAATCGATAAGCGGTTGATGCCCAGTGCGTTGAACTCTGCAAATTTTGTGCTTTCAAACGTGCCGGGGTTGGCTTCTAAAGTGACTTCAACCCCTTCGGCCACTACAGCGCGTTGTTTAATTCCCTCCAACAACTTGTTAATCGCCTCGGGCGAGAACAAGCTCGGAGTGCCGCCGCCGATAAAAATGCTCTGTAAGGGCCGGTTTATATTGAAACGATCCATGTCTTCAGCTAAATCGTTTAAAAGCGCGCCGATATACGTTGTTTCGGGTAAACCGGCTTTTACGGCATGAGAATTAAAATCGCAATACGGGCATTTTTTGATACACCAGGGGATGTGAACATACAAGCTGAGGGGAGGTAATTGCATAATCAAAGGTTTTATATTATGGCGGTTGAGTTTACCATTAGGCAGAGGCGATTCGCATTATTGATCCGATCATAAAGATTCTTAAGCCGAAATATACGTCTTAAGATAAGGTTAACTTTTGTTGTATAGCTTGTTCCGGTTGCAATAAACAAATTAAAAATCTTATGAGACTTTTATTAGTAGAAGACGATGAAATTTTAGGCGACGGTTTAGCCGCCGGGTTAAAAATGGAGGGCTACGCGGTCGATTGGTTAACGAACGGCAAATTAGCCGACGAAGCGCTGAAAATGAATTGCTACGAGTTGGTGGTGCTCGATCTGAATTTGCCCGATATGGACGGATTAACTATTCTGCGGGCGTTGCGAGCGCGTAAAGACGAAACGCCGGTATTGGTATTAACCGCGAAAGATACCGTTGCCGACCGAGTTGAAGGGCTGGACAGCGGGGCGGACGATTTTGTGATAAAACCGTTCGAATTGGATGAGGTTTGCGCCCGTTTGCGCGCATTGGCCCGCCGCAATGAAGGCCGCAGTTCACCTACGATTGAACACAAAGGCATTGTGCTCGATCCGGCATCGCATCAGGTCACGTATAACACTCAGAAAGTCGAACTCTCGCAGAAAGAATTCGAAATCCTCAGTTTTTTGATGGCTAACATTGGCAGGGTGGTGTCGCGTACGCGCCTGGAAGAAAGTCTTTACTCATGGAGTTCCGACATCGAGAGCAATACCGTGGAAGTCCATATTCATTATCTGCGGAAAAAACTCGACCCTAACATTATCCGTACGGTTAGGGGTGTAGGATATATTATAGATTCAGAAGGCGATACGGGTTCTGATGCCAATGCTGAAGAATGAACTACTCATTACGTCAACGATTGCTGGTAACATTGTTGACTGCTTCCATGTTAATTTGGGGGGTTGCAGCGTTTATTAATTACCGGGTAACCCGCGATGAAGTCGCTGCTCTGTTCGATGCCGAACTGGCGCAATCCGGTAAAGTGCTGCTGGCTTTCTTTGAAGGCTTGCCGCAGGACAATGCTTTAGAAGAACGATTAAAACTGGTTCAAACCGACGCGTTAGGATTGGAATTGGACCGGAAAATTGCCTTTCAGCTTAAATCCGAAAACGACGGCTTGTTATTACGTTCCAAAGGTACTCAGAAATTTCCGGCAATAGGATCGAAACAGTCGCACGATGAAGATCCGTTATGGGATATTTTCAACGAATTATTGGAAACCGACGCCTTCGGTCATAAGTACGAGCGGAAAATCGCTTTTCAATTATGGTCGAGAGAGAACGGCTTATTGTTGCGTTCGGAAAGCGCGCCAAAGTTTGCTTTTTCGACTTCGCTTCGCGGGTTCAGCGATAAATCTATTGAAGATCACTTGTGGCGCGTGTTCAGCGTAACCAATGCGAGCGGCGATTACGTTATTCATGTGGCGCAAAAAGAAGAGATTCGCAGCCAGTTGACCGACGACATTTCAAGCCATTTGGTTACGCAGTTTTTGGTCGGTTTGCCATTATTAGGTATTGTGATTTGGTTTATCGTCGGCTATTCCCTCAAACCGTTCAGCCGTTTGGAACGGCAATTGTCGAAACGGGAGGCAAGTTATCTTAAGCCTTTGTCGTCGAAACTATTACCTAAGGAAGTGGTGCCGGTTGTCAATGAAATCAATAATTTGTTTTCTCAGTTAGAGGAAGCATTCGAACATGAGCGCCGGTTTACCGCCGATGCCTCGCACGAATTGCGGACGCCGTTGGCAGGTTTGCTCACGCAAGCCCAGGTAGCGTTGCGGACGACCGACGAGGCGGTTCGTAAACAGGCGTTGTTAAGAATTACCCAAGCTGTTAATCGCATGACTTACATGGTTCAGCAATTGCTGACCTTTTCCCGGATCGAATCCGGTAAAGAATACCTTGCGAAAGAAGTCACCTTGGTCAACCGGGAAATTATTCAGGTGATCGCCGAACTCGAACCGGCCGCGCATAAGAAGCGAATCCAATTGGAATTCGTCGAGCACAATGCGGCGCCGATTTTAGCCAATACGCAACTTATAACGGTTTTACTCCGGAATATCATCGATAACGCCATAAAATACACGCCTGCCGGCGGGCAAATACTTATTTCTTTAGAAAATAAAGCCAATCAATTGCAATTTAAAGTAGAGGATTCGGGGCCGGGTATACCGCCCGATCAATACGAAAATTCCTTGAAGCGGTTTCATCGTTGCGTCGAAACCTCGCAAACTGCGCAAGGCAGCGGCTTAGGCTTTTCGATTGTCGAAAGGATTACCGCGATGTACGGAGCGGAACTCAGTTTGGGCGTTTCGCAGTTTGGCGGGTTGAAAGTAATAGTCAGTTTTAATCTACCGGAAGCTCAGGGCGGAAACAAAACGCCTGAGAGCGATTCTAACTCTGCTCAAAAAAAACAGTTAAAATTAAGAGTGGTGTTACAGAAATGACGAAATCTGCGGCTCTTCAATTACGGGATTGCTGAGTCTGCCGATACCCTCGATTTCAACCGTTACCGTCTGTCCGGGTTTTAAATAACCGCGCGGTTCCATCTTAACGCCCACGCCGCTGGGCGTTCCGGTGCTGATGACATCGCCCGGCTCCAACGTCATGGCTTGCGATAAGTAAGCAATCATCTCATAGCAGTTAAACAGCATGTGGCGGGTATTGGAATTCTGCCGCAATTCGCCGTCAACCCAGGTCTTGATGTCCAGGTTATGCGGGTCGTCGATTTCGTCGCGCGTCACCAGCCAAGGCCCCAGCGGGCCGCAAGTGTCGAACGATTTACCGACGGTAAATGTTGGCGAGCGGAACTGCCAGTCGCGCACTGAAACATCATTGGCAATGGTATATCCCGCAATAACCTTATGAGCTTCTTCAACCGGCACATGACGGCAGCGTTTGCCGATCACAAATGCCAGCTCGCCTTCGTAATCCAGTTTGTCGGACACCTTCGGGCGTTGGATTGCGTCGCCGTTTCCAATCACACAGGTGCTTTGTTTGGTAAAAAAACTGGGAAATTCCGGTCTGTCGCGCCCGGTTTCTTGGATGTGGTCGGCATAATTCAGGCTGATCGCCAGATATTTTCCCGGACGCGGAATGGGCGCCTGCAATTTGACTTCCGATAACGGGATCCGGTGTTTTCCGCCCGCTATCCTTTTTTGCATGGACGAAATCGCAGCCTCGCCCGCCGAAATAAAATTAACTAAGGCCGACGGAAGGTCGATTTCGCCGACACCATCGACAACCTCATCATCCACGACTGCACCGAAACGCGAGAAATTGTTATGGCTAAAGGTGACTAATTTCATCGGCAAAAATTCCGGCAAGTAGAGGTTGGGCTATTGTATAACGAAGCCGAATGCGCAAAAACAAGATATAATTGCGACGTTTATTGAGGAGGTGCTGAATAAGTCCTTCGACAAGCTCAGGACGAACGGCGAGGTGTTGATTCCGTTCGTGGTGAGCCTGTCGAACCATGATCGAAATCAACTTGTTCAAAGCTTACTTAGGTATTTAATCTAAACGAGGAAAAAAACATGAATAACCCTAACTGGATTGCCCCTTCTATTTTGTCCGCTAATTTTGCGAAACTGGGCGAAGAAGTCGATAACGTCTTGGCCGCCGGTGCGGATATTGTCCATTTCGATGTCATGGACAATCACTTTGTACCCAACCTGACCATCGGGCCCTTGGTGTGCGAAGCTTTACGTAAACACGGCGTTACCGCACCGATTGACGTGCATTTGATGATCGAGCCGGTCGACCGCATCGTACCAGATTTCGCCAAAGCCGGAGCCTCAATTATTACCTTTCATCCCGAGGCTTCCATCCATATCGACCGTACCTTGCAGTTGATTAAAGACAACGGTTGCAAAGCGGGCTTGGTGTTCAATCCCGGAACGCCCCTGCATTACCTCGATTACGTGATGGATAAAATCGATATGATCTTGTTGATGTCGGTTAACCCCGGTTTCGGCGGGCAATCGTTTATTCCATCGGCATTAGGGAAACTCCGCGAATGCCGCAAACGCATTGACGACAGCGGTTTCAACATTCGCCTGGAAATTGACGGCGGCGTCAACGGCAGCAACATCGGCGCGATTAAAGCCGCTGGTGCGGATACCTTTGTTGCCGGTTCCGCGATTTTCGGCAAGCCGGATTACAAAGCGATTATTGACGAAATGCGGGCGGAGATGGCGAAGGTTAGTTAAATTTGTAGGGTGGGTTTACCCACACAGGGCATAAAAGGCGCACATCGCCGCCATGCCTAAGCTATCTATTTTGTTTGGGTGCGCCGTAACCCACCGGACTGCGGTGCGGGTAACGCCCAAAGGTGGGTTACGCCGCGCCCAAGACTTGGTGGCAGCTTCAGACTGTGCCAAGCGCGGCTAACCCACCCTACGAGCTTAATGAGTTTGGGTTGGGCGCACAAAACAAATTACTCTAAAAATACAAAAAGATTACCTGTGCGCCGTAACCCAACATTGGACGGAAACTTAGAAAAAAGAATTATTACGGATCGTTTTTTTAAAACTAGTTGAATGATAGAAATCGAGGCAGAAGCGAATATATCTAGTATCGTTAACTCCTTAAAAGAAGAAGTTAATTCTCGTTTTTGTGATATTAATTCAGAGACATGGTTTCGTGGACAACCAAATTATACATTTGAATTAAAGCCGAGTATTTTTAGGGAACAATATGCCGAAGCAGAGATGTATGATGAATTTATTAGAAGATACCCGGATTACTCCTACAGTCATAAAAATGTTTTTGAATGGCTGACATTAATGCAACATTATGGCCTTCCAACAAGGTTGCTTGATTGGTCAACAAATTTGCTAGTTGCGATATTTTTTGCTGCTAACGAAGATCAAGAAGAGGACGGAGCAGTTTTTGCATTTAATCCTGGTTCAAAGTTATCGGATTATTATTTCAGGGGATTTTTGGAAATCCTGGTTACTTCAAAGAACCGAGAATCATTTTATGAACAATTGATCAAAGTGACATATGAAGAATATGGTGAAAGCTCGAAGATTAATGGAATAGCGATAAAAGAGTGGAAGGCCGACTTTATTCATTTGAACGATGTTTGTAATGATGTAACTAGAAATGGGGCAAGTGAGTTTAAATCATTTGAACAATGGTACGAGATGCCTAGTATATATAAACAAGGTTATTCCGAGATGAAAGGTGCATTTTCCAAAGCCTATCGTTTTAAGCCTCCACAACTAAATCCCCGCATAAGGCAGCAACATGGTTGTTTTACACTTCATGGCGGTAAATATTTTAAGGAAACTTTGATAGGTAAAGAGAGCGTATCTTATAAATTCATGGAATTTATAAAACCCTACAATATTGAAAATTCAGAAAATAGCTTAGTCAAGATAAAAGTTAGAAGTGTGGATAAAAGTAAGCTATTAAAAGAGCTTGCTTTAACTGGAATTACTGAGTCAACTATTTTCCCAGAGATGGAGTATCAAACTAAAGATATTAAACATTTACATAAAATTTTTCCTTTGAGTATGGAGTGATTTTGTAAAAAGTTTTTGATTAAGTTATCAGCTCGGTAGGTTGGGTTAGGCGCACAAATCAATTCAAAATGACAACCGATTTATCCGTTCGCCGTAACCCAACACTAAATGACATATTTAACGCCGAATGTTGGGTTACGACGCGCCTTAACTCTTGGGCGAATTCAAAATTTGATTGTTTTGCGCGTCTTTTATGCCCTGTAGGTAAACACAACCTACATCCCTTACAGAGAAAAATTTTTGAAATTCACATGGAATCCTGTCAAAGCCGAAAGCAACCGCCAAAAACACGGCGTGGACATCAATGAAGCAACCACCGTTTTTGGCGATCCTTTGGCCGGAACCTTCCTTGATGCCGATCACTCTACCGGAGAAACTCGTTTGATTACCGTGGGCTTGTCATGCGCAGGACGATTGCTGGTGGTCGCCCATACCGAAAGTGTTGAGGAAATCCGAATTATTAGTGCAAGATTAGCCACCGCTCATGAGAGAAAAACGTATGAATGCTGAAGAATCCCAAGATGAATTAAGACCCGAATACGATTTCGACTTTTCTAAAGCCGTGAGGGGCAAATATTACCTCCAATATGTAGAAAGTTCGAATGTTGTTGTACTTGAACCCGATGTCGCCGCTGTTTTCCATAACTCAGCAGATGTTAATCAGGCGCTTCGAGCAATGCTAGAATTCGCCAAGCAAACAGCAAGCTTAACAGAACATTCAAATCGCCCCGTTGCCTAAAGTGGTTGTTCATCAAACCTAACCTACATAATTTGATCTTTATAACTATACCCTCATGACCCCCGAACAATTCAACAACTACGCCAGACAAGGCTATAACCGGATTCCGGTTTGTCGTGAGGTGCTGGCCGATCTGGATACACCCCTCAGCGCGTATTTGAAACTCGCCGACGGCCCTTATTCTTATTTATTCGAATCGGTACATGGCGGCGAACAATGGGGGCGTTATTCGATTATAGGTTTGCCTTGCAAAACCATTGTCAAGGTTAACGGCAATACGATCACGTTGGAAAAAGACGGTCATATTGTTGAAAGCGTCCAACAAGAAAATCCGCTGGTTTGGATTGAAGATTTCAAAGCACGTTATAACGTGCCAGATATTGAGGAGTTGCCTCGCTTTAACGGCGGCTTGGTGGGTTACTTCGGCTATGAGACGATTGCGTATATCGAGCCGCGCCTAAAAGCGGAAAATAAGCCCGATCCTTTGGGATGCCCCGATATTCTGCTCATGGTTTCGGAAGAAATTCTGGTGTTCGATAACCTGTCCGGAAAAATGTTGTTACTGACCCATGCGAATCCGGAAGACGATCATGCCTATGAAAATGCAGTTATCCGATTGAATGATTTGGCGAAAAAGCTGCGCGAATTGAAAGCGGAACCGGCTCGACAAAAGAATCCGGTTCACGTAAAGGAATCCGATTTTGTCTCCGGCTTTACGGAGGACGGCTTTAAAAATGCGGTACTCAAAGCGAAAGATTACATTACCGACGGCGACATCATGCAGGTCGTGTTATCGCAACGTATGTCGATCCCTTATACCGGCGCCGCATTGAATTTATATCGTGCATTACGTTGTTTAAATCCATCGCCTTACATGTTTTATTTGAATTTGGATGATTTCCATGTGGTCGGTTCATCGCCGGAAATTCTCGTCCGGCTGGAAGACGATCTCATTACCGTGCGTCCAATCGCCGGAACGCGCCGCCGGGGTACAACACCCGAGCACGATGTTGAGCTTGAACAAGACCTATTAGCCGATCCGAAAGAAATCTCCGAACATTTGATGTTGATCGATTTGGGGCGCAACGATACTGGGCGTGTTGCCGAAATCGGTACCGTGGAAGTGACCGATAAAATGATCGTGGAACGTTATTCGCATGTAATGCATATTGTTTCCAATGTGTGTGGGCAGTTACAAAAAGGCAAGAATGCCTTCGATGTACTGGCAGCAACGTTTCCGGCTGGGACTGTGAGCGGCGCGCCGAAAATTCGCGCTATGGAAATCATCGACGAACTGGAACCCGTAAAACGCGGCATCTACTCCGGCGCTGTGGGTTACATTGCGTGGTCTGGTAATCTCGATACCGCGATTGCGATCCGAACCGCTGTTATCAAGGACAACATGTTGCATATTCAAGCAGGGGCCGGGATTGTGTACGATTCAATCCCCCAAAATGAATGGGATGAAACGATGAATAAAGGCCGTGCCGTGTTCCGTGCTGTGAGTATGGCGGAAGCCGGTTTAGATAGCGAATCGATTGAGGTTACAGAATGAACGTTGTAATGATCGACAATTACGATTCGTTTACCTACAACTTGGTGCAATATTTTGGGGAACTTGGTGCGGATGTCACCGTAGTCCGAAACGACCAGGCGACAGTGGAAGATATTGCTGAATTGAACCCGGAAAAAATCGTCATTTCACCCGGACCCTGTACCCCGAAGGAAGCGGGGATCTCGGTTGAAGCCATTTTGAAGTTTGCCGGAAGTTACCCTATCTTAGGTGTTTGCTTAGGTCATCAAAGCATCGGTTACGCCTTTGGGGGCAATATCATCCATGCCAAAAGCATTATGCATGGCAAGACCTCCCAAATATACCATCAGGATCAAGGTGTATTTAAAGGGTTGAACAATCCGTTTACCGCAACTCGCTACCATTCCCTGGTTATCGAACAAGCCACCTTACCGGACTGCCTTGAAATCACCGCCTGGACGCAAGATGAAAACGGCAACATCGACGAAATCATGGGCGTACGCCACAAGACGTTGGATATTGAAGGCGTACAATTTCATCCCGAGTCGATCTTGACCGAACACGGGCATGATTTGTTGAGGAATTTTTTGCAACGCTAAACATTACGTTACGGTTTTCAGCACTGGAGTGACCGCCAAGTCAGCTCTTGTTATTTAGAACTGGACCTTAAACAGCTATTTTTTTGCGTATCTATTTAAACTTCAAAACGGGCTTTGCGCCGTTAATGAGCGGCCGTTTTGTTACTTAATAAGGTTTAGCCCATACCGTCAAAAAGTTGAAAATCAATCAAGTCGCACAAACAATGCGTTATGAGTACATGTACCTCATGGGTGCGTATGGCGGAACTTGACTGTACCCGGATTTCCAAATCTTTTTCGCTCAACAAGCTGGAAACGGCTTCGCTTTTTTCGCCGGTAATTGCGATGATGGAAATATCTTTTGCTTGAGCAACAGTAATGGCTTTTGCGATGTTGGAAGTATGGTTGCTATCGCTATAGGTTACTAAAACATCGCCGTGCTGGCCGAGCGAACGGATGGGTTTCGAGTAAATTTCTTCCCAACTGAAATCCGTAGCGATAGCCGTCAATGTAGTCGCGTCGGCAGTTAGGGCGATCGCGGGCAGGGAAGGCCGGTCGCGCTCGAATTGATTTAACAGTGACGACGATAATAACTGAGCGCAACTCGCCGAGCGGCCATTACCGCAGGTGAAAATTTTTCCATCGTTCAATAACGAGGCAACCATGCGTTGCGAAGCAAGCTCAATTAATTCGCAAAGTTCCGCAAGCACGTTTTGTTTAGTTTGGATGCTATCGGTAAATTGATTGATAATCCGGTTTTCCAGGCTCATGAATTTCCTATGAGGTATAAAAAGCGTTTTTAATCCAGTTAACGTCTCCGTTTCCCGATATGGCGACAACATCGAAACGAATCGGGCGGTTTAGCGTTACGGTCGCAAGGTAATGATGGGTAGCCGCTACGATACGTGCTTGTTTTGCGGAAGTAATGCTTTCGAGCGCGCTGCCGTAGGTATCCGTTTTACGATAACGGACTTCGATAATGACGAGCGATTGCTTGTCTTGCATCACTAAATCCAATTCGCCCTGCTTGCAGCGGAAATTCCGGCAAACGGGTTTTAATCCCTGATTGATTAGAAAATCGAAAGCCCGGTCTTCGGCGGTTTTGCCGCGCAGAAGATGCGCGTTTTTACCCGTTATCGAACTAATCATTCTGGTGGAGTCGAAAAAGAGAGATAAACTTTTAGCGGTTATTGGCCTTCCGATGGACTATGAGTAAAGCCGATCAACTCGGGCCGCCCCATGACAAATTTGGCGCAAACCAGGGCACGTTTGATCCGGTTTCCGCTGGCTAAGGTTAGCTTGCCGGTTGCTCCTGCATAAGGTTCGGCATTCAGGGTGGTTAAACGCGATGCGAGCTGGTAGGCGTCGATACCCATAGCAAACAAGCGGAGATAAGAATTGGGGAATTGGCGCCATTCGTTGTTTAGCGCTAGCATGCTAAGTTCGCCGCCGTAAGCTGCGTTAAAAAGCCAAGGCATATCGCAAAAAATAACGCCGTTAAGCGCATTATCGTTAATGGGATCGGCAACGCCCGAATAAATTGTCGGTAGGGCATAAACCGGTAACTTACCGTTTTGCATTATTTGCAATTGAGCGTTGATAATACGGCCTTCTTTGCTATAAGCGCTCAAAAATAAAGCGCCGGTGTCTTGCTGTTGAGGAGCGGCTTGAGCGGGAGATAAAGCGTTCTGCCCGTTTTGCGGGCTAGCGCCGCTTTCGTCCGGATTAAGCAGATTCTTTGCCGTTGAAGAAAAATCGACGCTTTTAGGATTGTAGGTTGCTGATTTTGTTATCGACCCGTTAAGTGTTTGCCAGTTATTGATAAAAAACGACGAAATGCGTTTACTTTGTTCGCTTTCAGGCACTAATAATAAAGCTTTTTTATGACCGTCCGAGGCGGCTTTTTGCGTGAGTTCAGCTACATCGTCCATCGGGCTGAGCGCGAACTGATAGAGATTCGGTTTGTTCAAGCTGGGAATGTGGTTTAATGCCAAAACAGGAACGTCAAAAGTTACCGCGTTAGCAAGACTTTGAATACTTTCTTTGTTTAACGGCCCGAGCACGAGTTTAGCGCCCTGCTCCACTGCTTTGCGATAAGCGTCGGCGGATTTAGTTTTTTCCGTATCGTAAAAGTGAATTTCCGGTTTTGTACCACTATTATAGCGGTTTAGGGCTGCCAAAAATCCGGCTTTGATTGCTTTGCCGGCATCTGCAAAAGGCCCCGATTCAGGTAATAAGATGGCGATCGATTTCGGCATATTGCCCGCATCTTCCGGTCTATTAGTCATGTTAGCGACGTAAATATTGGCAGGATGCTGAGGATTGGCGGTTCGCCAGTTTGCTAGCGCTGAGCTGTAGTTAGCCGGATTGCGCGTCCTGGAAGCCAAAATTTTGGCGAGAGTGAACCAGCTTGGGAAATCGGCGGTTTGGTTTTGGATTTTTGGAGCGAAATCGCTGGGCAATAACGCTAAATTTTCTAAAATTACGGCCTGATTTTTGTTACGCTCGACCGCTTTAGTGAGCAATGGATCCAGTATAATCCTTGCTTTAGCGCTTTCGAGGAGATTGCCTGTTAACGAATAGGCGAAGGCTTGAGATTGGTAATTTTTAATCTTATCGCCGGTCTCCAATTGGCCTGCATCGATTTTTGCCAGCTTCTTTATGGCGTATTCCGCCTCGCCGAAACTGAGCATGATTTGGGCGTTGAGCAAGTTGTATTTTGCAGCTTGCGGTGCGGTCAGTTCGGCTAAGTTAATCAAATCCGCTTGTTGTTTGGCCGCACTGCTTTTGCCGGTTTGCACCAAGGCTTCGATGGTTAACAAACGGTTATTATTTTGTTCAATCGTCCAAGCAGAAGGCGGTTCTTGGTACAATCCATAGCTATCGGGCAATTCGGCACAGCTTGTCAAGAACAGTAAACCGGTAAATAAAACAAGTGCGTAAAATCGGCTCATGGCATCTTACCTTTGGTCAGATTGAATATTATTTTTATCAAAAATAGAATGGTACATCAAAACGGTAAATTATACGTTGTTGCAACACCGATAGGTAATTTAGCTGATATCAGCATCAGAGGGTTAGAAACGTTGAAACAGGTCGACCTTATAGCCGCCGAAGATACCCGGCATGTCCGGGTGTTGTTGCAACATTACGGTATCGGCAATAAGGTTGTTTCTTTTCATGACCATAACGAAGACCGGCAAGCGGAAAATCTTCTGGAAAAATTAAAAACAGGCGTATCGATTGCCTTAGTGTCCGATGCCGGTACGCCGTTACTCAGCGATCCCGGTCTCCCATTGGTGCGGAAAGCAAAAGACGCGGGGATAACGGTTACGCCTGTTCCGGGCGCATGTGCTTTAATTGCAGCGTTGTCGGCTGCCGGATTGCCGGTCAATGCTTTTTCTTATGAAGGTTTTTTACCGCGCACCGCATCGGCGCGCAAGGCTTTTTTCAATGAAAAACTAACGTCGCCGACGACGTGGGTGTTCTACGAATCCAGTCACCGCATTCTGGATGCATTGGAGGATATGGCGTCTGTTCTTGAGCCGGACCGCTTAATCGTTATTGCCAGAGAGTTGACTAAGCTGCACGAAACCATCATCAAAACGGTCTTATCGGATGCAGTTGCGCTCGTCGCGCAAGATAGCAATATGCGCAAAGGCGAGTTTGTTGTGATTGTCGCGGGGGCGGCTCAAGCCGATAAGTCCGGTCAAGCGCTCAGTCCAGAGCACATAAGAGTTCTGTCGGCGCTTATGCGGCGGTGTTCCACGAAAACGGCAGTTGATTTAGCGGTAGAGATAACCGGCGGGCGGAAGAAATTACTTTACAAGGCGGCGCTGGAATTGGAAAACGCTAAGTAGTTTTAGGTTCTCACTATAGATGCTTTTTATCAAAGGCGCCTAAAACTACTTAACTATCTTTAAAGACGGTTTTTTGGCAGGCGGTTGGGTTGTGGTTTCATCACTGCCGCCGTCATTATCCTCTTGATCGAAAACCAAGCCTTTGCCGTTTTCTTTGGCATAAATCGCCATGACTGCGTTGATCGAGACCACGACCATCATCGGCTTGCCGCTGAAGCGGGCGTTGAATTCGATTAAATCGTTGCCTAAAGAAAGCGCTTCGACCGCTTGCGGCCTGAGGTTGAGGACAATTTTGCCGTCTTCAATATAATCTTCCGGCAAATGCCCGGTATTATTGCCAGCATTTACCAGAAGATAGGGCGTTAAGTGGTTATCGGTAATCCATTCATAAACGGCGCGAATTAAATAAGGTTTGAGCGAGGTCATTTCGTCGGTTCGGCTAATTCTTTTTCAGCGTCGCTCAAACTGCTTTTAAACCCAGGTCTATTGAAAATGCGTTGCGCATAGTGGGTAATTGCATTATTGGGCGTACTGATATCGACGCCCAACGACGGCAGCCGCCAGAGCAAAGGGGCTATGGCGCAATCGATTAAAGAAAATTCTTCGCTCATAAAAAACGGCCGGTCGCCGAAAATCGGATTCGCCGCAACCAGACTATCCCGGAGTTGTTTTTTTGCCTTGCTGGATTTTTTGTCGCCGGATTCGGTGATTTCCGCCGATAACGGATACCAATCTTGGTCGATGCGCTTAATCAACATCCTTGCGTTGGCGCGCGACACCGGATCCATCTGATGTAACGGAGGGTGCGGAAAGCGTTCGTCCAGGTACTCCATAATGATACGCGAATCGTAAAGCACTAAGTCGCGCTCGACCAAAGTCGGCGAGGTTCCGGTTGGATTCAGTTCGAGCAGTTCTTCCGGCGGGTTGTCCGGATCGTAATATTCTATTTCCGAGACGATGGCTTTTTCGAACAAAACGAAACGGACGGCATGGCTCATTGGGCACAAAGGCGGAGAAAATAGGGTCATGACTGAACGGCGGGAAAAAACATTTGCCACAAATATCAACCTCTTAAGATGTAAGCAGGGCAGTTAAAATGGCGGCATTATAGCATGGAAGAAACCTTTATTGCCGTTTCGTTACAATTTGGAACAGTTAAAATTGTTGAAACGGCAAAAAGATAAATCAGGCATTGTGATTGTGCAATTAATGGACGTCGGTCCAATATTCTTTTTTCAGCAAGTAAGCAATAATTAAGAACATGAATAAATAAAACAGGACATATTTACCGATCCGTTCCCGTTCTAATTTTACCGGTTCGCCGACATAAACCAGAAAATTGACCAGATCGTTGATCATGGTATCGAACTCTTGTTCCGATAAAGAGCCTGGCGATACAAGGACCAATTTATCGAAAACTTGTTTTCCGTCTTCCGTAATGAATTCCGCTATTTGTTCGCCTTGTACCTGCCAAAAAACATTGGGCATACCGACATCTTTAAAGATTAAATTATTGGCGCCCAAGGGTTTTGAGGGATCAGTATAAAAGCTCTTTAAATAACTGTAGAGCCAATCGCCGTTCCGGGAACGGGCAATTAACGATAGGTCGGGCGGTTCGATACCGAACCATTTCGCCGAATCATGCGGATTCATCGCGGTGTGCATTTGATCGTAGATGCTGGCGCCTTCGGGCGCAACTTCGGTCAATACTTTTTTATCGTCTATACCGAAGTCTTTGGCTATCCGTTGATAACGAATGTGTTTTATCGAATGGCAGCCTAAACAATATTTAACAAACGTTTTAGCGCCTTTAAGAATCGACGCTCTATCTTCCGGATCAAAATTTGCCTGTTGTAATTCGACGCTTTCTTCCGCGGCAAGGCCAAATGAAAAAACCAGCAGCAATAGGGTAATGGAAAGAGTTTTCATATTATTCAAAGCTCGTTATTATTTTTTTTGCCAAACGGAGTAGAACATTACGGATTCCCTCGGGATTGGGTTTCCGTTGAAATTCCGTCGAGCCGAACAGAACAATGCCGTTATTGTCTTTAATCGTCATTTCCTCATAGGCAGCTTTAATCGAAGGCACAATGCTCTCCAAGGTGAGCGGGTCCTTCAATCTACTAGGGACGGGTTTAGGTTTTTCCCAGCGCGTATAGATCGGCATAAGCAGAAAAAAGCCGAAATAAATTAAGGTAAAAATCCTTGCGAATATGGTAAGTGTTGGCGTTGCCGGTTGCGTACCCAAATAACCTAAAGCGAAAAAGCTGATCACAAAAAAGAACAATGCTTTTTTGAAGATTGCGCCGCGGTAACGAATCGATTTTACCGGGCTGCGATCGAGCCAAGGCAGTACGAATAATACGGCGATAGAGCCGAACATGGCAATGACGCCGGCAAACTTATCGGGCACTGCTCTTAAAATGGCGTAGAACGGTGTGAAATACCAAAGCGGAGCAATGTGTTCCGGTGTTTTGAGCGGGTCGGCCGGAATGAAGTTGTCCGCCTCAAGAAAAAAACCGCCCATCTCAGGGATATAAAAAATAACGGTTGCGAAAAATATTAAAAAAACCGCTACCCCGACAATATCTTTGACGGTGTAATAAGGATGGAAAGGAATGCCGTCCAAAGGAATGCCGTTCTTATCTTTGTATTTTTTAATCTCGACGCCGTCAGGATTGTTCGAACCGACTTCGTGCAATGCGACGATATGAAGAAAAATCAACAGCACCAAAACGAGCGGAACTGAAATCACATGAAAGGCGAAGAACCGGTTCAAAGTCGCGTCGGCAACGACGTAATCGCCCCGGATCCAAAGAGATAAGTCGTCGCCGATAAAGGGTATGGCGCTGAACAACGAAATAATAACTTGCGCGCCCCAATAGGACATTTGGCCCCAAGGTAATAAATAACCCATAAACGCCTCGGCCATCAGGCAGAGGAAAATCAACATGCCGAAGATCCAAATTAATTCGCGGGGTTGCTTGTACGAGCCGTAAATCAACCCTCTGAACATGTGGAGATAAATAACGATGAAGAATGCCGATGCGCCGGTTGAATGCATGTAGCGGATCAGCCAGCCCCAGTTCACGTCGCGCATGATGTACTCGACCGAATCGAACGCCAGTTTAGCGTCCGGCTTGTAATTCATCGTTAACAAGATGCCGGTCAAAAATTGGTTAACCAATACCAGTAGCGCTAAGGAACCGAAGAAGTACCAGAAGTTAAAGTTTTTCGGCGCGTAATAATGCGCCATGTGGTCGTTCCAAAGTTTAGTCAGCGGAAAGCGATCTAATATCCAATTTCCGCATAAGGTTAAGCGGTTGACTTTCATGCAGCACCTCCATTGCCTGTTTCGCCAATAAGCAACAAGTTATCGTTAATATAATAATGGGGCGGAATTTCAAGATTGGTCGGCGCCGGTACGCCGCTGTATACGCGTCCGGCGTAATCGAACCGGGAACCGTGGCACGGGCAAAAGAAGCCGCCCTTCCAATCGGGACCGAGATCGTGCGGGGCTATTTCAGGACGGAAGGTAGGGGAGCAGCCAAGATGGGTGCATAGACCAATCGCTACAAATATTTCCGGTTTAATGGACCGGTACGGATTCTTGCTGTATTCGGGTTGAATAGAATCGTTGGAATTAGGATCGCTTAATACGCTATCCATGGTTTTTAATGTTTCCAGAACGGTAGGCGTCCGGTTTACGATCCAAACCGGTTTGCCGCGCCAAGCGACTCTTAACAATTGACCGGATTCCAGCTTGCTAAGGTCAACTTCAACCGGCGCACCGCCCGCCATCGCTTTTACGCTGGGCTGCATTTGGGATAAAAAAGGCACAGCTAAATAGCCTGTACCGATCGATCCTACAACAGTCAAGGCCGAAGTTAAAAACTGGCGCTTTGATTCGTCGACGCCTTCTGTATTCATTGTGCAACTCCCCGTTATGATGACTGTGTTTAAGACACATTATTTCTTTCGGTCAATATACCATTAGAAGCATGTGGATTTGAAGCCTTTGGAGGAATTGTTTCCGCGCGATTAGTCGAGTAACTTTCTAAGTTTCAGAGTAATTTGAATAATATCGCCGTTTATGCATGGATTAAGAATAGTTAGCGAGCTCAAGTAAATCATTAGATTTTTCGGGAAAACAGGTTTATTAAACAGTTGGATAAATTTATTTTTGTTCGGCTGTAACCGGCTTTAAGCCATTTTTTTGCAGTCTTGAAATAATGCCGGTGACTGAGCTCATTTGAGCATAAGGCCCTAACATAACCGTATACCAAGATGCACTCTCGACTTTTGCTTTCTGAATTTTGGATTCTATCCCCATCAATGCCAGTTTTGCCTTAAGCTCATCGGCTTCTTTTAAATTGCGGTAAGAACCGGCTTTTATAACGTAATTGGCCTTTTTATTTTTACCGACTTGCTCTTCGCGCGTCCGGGTTTTAATTTCGTGCTCAGGCAGAACGATTTCTTTTTTCGGGAGAATCGTATAAAAATCGAATTGGGGCGCCGCCGGTTTTGGTGTGTCCGGTTTTTTTTGAGCTTCGGGTTTTTTGTCCTGACCGGTGCTGCCCGCATTAGGTTTCGGGGCCGTTTCCCGGCTTTGTGAGATCATGCCCTGTTTTTGAAAGCCGGGGCTTTTTAAGTATGCCAAAAAAACGGCAAAGCCGATAATTAAAGCGGTAATAAACATCCATTTGAATATGCCTGCGCCGCCGCTGTAATTCTGATTACGGCGGTCGCGTTTGTTGACATCTCTGCTGTGAGCGCGGTGTTTGTAATCTTTAGCCATTACATCGATTCAGGCGTGTTGATATTTAAAAGCTTAAGGCCGTTTGCCAAAACTTGCTTGGCCGCGCTAATGAGATTAAGCCGGGCATCTCTTAAGCCGTCATCCTCTACTAAAAATTGATGGGCATTATAATAGGTGTGGAAATCATTCGCCAATTCACGCAAGTATAAAATTAACTGATGAGGTTCGTGTGTCAGCGCGGCGCGTTCCAGAGCCTCTGGATAACGCACTAAGGTGTTTAACAAGCCGGTTTCGTGCTCTTCGGTCAGTTTCGTTAAATTGTCCATCCCCAATGCGATATTACGGGTAAATCCTTTTTCGGCGAGTTGGCGCAACACACTGCACACGCGTGCGTATGCGTATTGCACGTAATAAACTGGATTTTCGCTGGTTTTGGAGGTGGCGAGTTGCAGGTCGAAGTCCATGTGTTGTTCCGATCTGCGCATAACGTAGAAAAAACGGGCGGCATCTTTGCCGACCTCGTTACGCAACTGCCGTAACGTGACGAACTCTCCGGACCGGGTTGACATTTGCACTTTTTCTTCGCCCCGGTACAGCGTGGCGAATTGCACGAGCAGAACTTTTAATTTGGCGGCGTCCGCACCCAGGGCTTGGATGGCTGCTTTCACGCGCGGGATGTAGCCGTGGTGGTCGGCGCCCCAGATGTCGATGATTAGATCGAAGCCGCGATCCAATTTATTCATGTGGTAAGCGATGTCGGAAGCAAAATAAGTGTATTGCCCATTTTCGCGTTTCACGACCCGGTCTTTTTCATCTCCCAATGCGCTGGAGGCAAACCAGATGGCGCCGTCTTTTTCGTATAAGTGGCCGGAGTTTTTCAACCGTTCCAGCGCCTTATCAACCGAACCGTCATCGACTAAGCGTTGTTCGGAAAACCACTCTTCGTAAGAGACGCCGAATTCGTTTAAATCGTTTTTAATATCGGTCAGAATATCATTCAAGCCCGCCAGAAAAACCGCACGGTAAGCAACTGTACCCAGCAGTTCTTTGGCTTTGGCGATCAGAGCATCGATATGCGTTTCTTTATCGCCGCCTTGCGCTTCGTCCGGCGGAAGATCTTGAACGGCCACGGCAAAAGGGCGGCGGTAGGCTTCGCCGGAATTTTTATGGATACTCTGGGCAATCCCGCTGATATATGCGCCCCGATAGCCGTTATCCGGAAAACGTACCGGTTCGCCGCATTCTTCCAAATACCTCAGCCAGATACTGGTTGCCAAGATATCCATCTGCCGCCCGGCATCGTTGACATAATATTCCCGGTGTACGTCAAATCCTACGGCTTCCAACAGATCGGCCACTGCCGAACCGTAGGCCGCGCCGCGGCCGTGACCGACATGCAACGGGCCGGTGGGATTGGCGGAAACAAATTCGACTTGCACTTTTTTCCCGGCGCCCGCTTGGCTTAGGCCGAAAGCGGAACCAGAGCCGTGGATTTGTTTGACGATGTCAAACTGAGAACTGGAGTCCATATAAAAATTAATGAAGCCCGGCCCTGCAATTTCCACTTTGGCGATTGTATTGTCCAGCGGCAGAACGGCAATCAGTTTTTCGGCCAATTGACGCGGGCTTGTTTTTGCTGGCTTAGCTAGCAGCATCGCCAGATTGGTTGCGAAATCGCCGAATTGCGGATCTCGGACGCGTTCGATGAGGATGTTGACGGCTATATCGTCTGGAACATCGCCTTGAATCTTAAGAGTTGCAATAGCCTGCTGGAGTAATGCTTCTAGCTTTTTTTTCATTCAATTTAACGCGGATTGTCACTAATTAATACCAGCACATTATCCATGATAACGGCCTGTTTAGCTATTCCAGCGAGACCCAGACTAGAGAATTATTGTAACCGCAGGAGCAGCGCGGATTGGAAGTTGGGGCGGTTTTAGAAAAGCGAAGGAGTTAGCGATTTAAAGTATGAACCGTTAACGCTCGGATTAAATCGCTATCGGACAGCTTTGATATAGAGGGGGGAGAAAAATTATCCTTTCATGCTTCGGCATACCCGGCGGGCATAGTGTGCGAACGGTTAATCGAGCGATTTTTCTATACGATCTTCCGCACGATACCCGCCGGGCAAGGATGTGGAGTTGTTCATCTTTTTAAGCGGTTTTACGGCGGCTCCAGTTTCAAGTTAAAATTGGGGCAGGAAGTTATACCACCAATTAGTCTGCTCTAGTTTTTTATTCCGGCGTTTGGCGGACAATTGGTGCATGATTTCGGTTTTAGCATCCAGCCAGTCGCGTAGTTCGTTACCGGGCCGGAAGTTCCGTCTCTCGGCTTTGTAATAGGCCGCTTCGGCAATCATGACATCCAGATTGCACGGATGCGTGGGTGCCGGCATCTCAAAACCTAAGCCGAATCGAATTAAGCCCAGCACTCCGAGGGGCGATTCCCCGTTGATTCCGATTTTTTTTGGTTCAGCATCAAGCAGGGTGCCGAATAAGCGGTCCCACAGCGAAAGCACCGCGCCGTAATTGTTGTCGTGTTCACGCCGTTCGACCGAATGGTGCACTCTGTGCAACCGGGGCACGATCAGGCCGTAACCGATAATGCTTTCGTGCTTAAAGCTCGTGTTCGTGTGATGAAACATGATGCAAACCGTTGTGATGGCTTCAATCGCCAAAACCAAGGTTTTATCGATGCCCAACAATACGATCAACAATGCTTTTAAGCAATTAGTGAGCAAAACTTCGACGAAATGTAAGCGAAACGCTGTCGATACGTTCAGGTTAGGGTCGTTATGATGCACCCGGTGGAATAGCCATAACAGGTTCGAAGTATGACAAAGCCGGTGCCAGCCGTACAATAAAAGGTCGAACGCTAAAAAGGATAAGACCGCTTTTACCGTAATATCGGGCACAGTGTTCAGTAAGCCAAACCCTGAGTGACGGCCGGCAATCAGATACAAGGACGATACCGAGCAAGCCGATAGCACTAGGCTGTTAAAAACAAACAGGCCGATATTGGTGCGATAGGACTCATGCGTTTGGGCGGTAGGCCGCGTTATTTTTGGAAACCGGGCTTCCAGATTCGATAATCCTGCAAAACAAAGCAACAGGGCGAACGTGATGAATTCGCCCGATAACTCGAAAGGCCAAGAAGCGTTCGTTAACAGTAATTTAGTTTTTTCAATAGTCTCAATAAACATAGGCTTATCCTCTGTAATCCGGCTAGGTAGCCGACGATTGCGAAGTTAGCTTACTTAAGATTGATGACGGAACTATTACAATTTTGCCGCAATTCCATTCTCAATCCTCGCCATTTTGCAAATCGGACGTATTCGTCGAAATTATTTCGATTTGCGCATGGTATTTCAGTCAAGCTGGGAGTCATTTAACGCCGACGTCCTTAACTTAACATTAAGCACTAAGTGTGCCAAGCTAATACACATCGACGTATAATTATAAATATCTTACAAAACAATATGATGTGTTTTATAAAATAAAGTCTAAAGTTTAGTTTGTTGCTATTATGCTATATAATGTTTAAAAACAACAACGATTATGCTTCTAATTGGTGCATATCGTGATGTGTCTAATACATAATGCGGGCAATGATGAAGATTTCAAGGCGGCGGTGCCAAGTTAAACGCAATGCATTAACATAGATATTCTCTACAAAACAACGGCCTAATTAAAACGGTTGGGTAATTGTTTGCAAACTTTTCGATATTAGGCTGCAAACTGATCAAATGAAAGATAAATACAAAAAATTAAAAAGACATTTTGTATGATTTGAACAGGCGTTGTAATTCGATTCGCTATATTAATGCTACGGCAAAGCAATAGCTTAAACGTATAATAAGCCGCTAATTCACAGATAGTCAGGTGTAAATTATGCAAATCATCCAGGAAGCGCTCACGTTTGATGACGTTTTGCTAGTGCCAGCCCATTCAACGGTGTTGCCGCGCGAGGTCGAAATCAAAACGCAATTGACCCGAACGATTACGCTCAATATCCCATTGGTTTCCGCTGCTATGGATACGGTTACCGAAGCTAGGCTTGCAATCGCTATGGCGCAGGAAGGCGGTATCGGCATCATCCACAAGAATATGACAGCAGAGCAGCAGGCGCGAGAGGTACAAAGCGTCAAGAAATTCGAAAGCGGTGTTATTAAAGATCCGATTACGGTTTCCCCCGGCATCAGCATCCGCGATGTGATCCGGCTGACCCGTTCCAAAAACATTTCCGGTGTGCCGGTGGTCGACGGTGACGAACTGGTTGGTATTGTGACGAGCCGCGACTTACGCTTTGAAACCCGCTTCGACGAGCCGGTTACCAAAGTCATGACGCCCAAGGAAAGACTGGTCACAGTCAAGGAAAATGCCGACCAAAAGGAAGCTATCGCCTTATTGCATAAACACCGAATCGAAAAAGTGCTGGTTGTGAATGAAAACTTTCACCTTCGTGGCATGATTACCGTTAAGGATATCCAAAAAGCCAAGGATTACCCTCAAGCCTGTAAGGACGAACAGGAACGTTTGCGTGTTGGTGCAGCGGTCGGTACCGGATTTGGGACCGAAGAGCGTGTTGCAGCACTGGTTGGCGCGGGTGTGGATGTGATTATCGTCGATACCGCGCACGGGCATTCCCAAGGCGTATTAGACAGGGTGGGTTGGGTTAAAAAGCATTATCCCAACGTGCAAGTCATCGGCGGCAATATTGCCACTGCCGAAGCTGCACTGGCTCTGGTTGCTGCGGGCGCGGACGGCGTAAAAGTCGGTATCGGTCCCGGTTCGATTTGTACCACACGGATAGTTGCCGGCGTAGGCGTGCCGCAAATTACTGCGGTGAGCAATGTTGCCTTGGCATTAAAAGGTACCGGCGTACCGCTAATTGCCGATGGAGGTATCCGTTATTCCGGCGATGTCGCCAAAGCGTTAGCTGCCGGCGCCCATGCCGTCATGCTAGGCGGGTTATTCGCCGGTACGGAAGAAGCGCC
>DLHW01000030.1:13719-75924 GCA_002483425.1 Methylococcaceae bacterium UBA7658 | reverse complement strand
TCGCTCGGCGCCATGTCGCAATTGCAAGGCTCCAGCGATCGTTACTTTCAGGATGAAACCGACTCGGTAGAAAAACTAGTGCCGGAAGGGATTGAAGGGCGGGTGCCTTACAAAGGCAGTTTGCTGGCGGTAATTCATCAGTTGCTGGGGGGCGTGCGCTCTAGCATGGGTTATACGGGTTCTAATTCCATCAAAGCCTTGCATGAAAAAGCACAATTTGTCCGNNGTGACCAGTGCGGGCATACGGGAAAGCCATGTGCATGATGTGACGATCACGAAAGAAGCGCCGAATTATAGAACTGAATAGTTAACCGTTTGTGTTGCCAGTGTCTTGCCAACCATAAAGGAATTAAGAAATTGGTTGCCAGCATCATACTAGCAGAGAATGACGATCCAGATTATGGGAATGCAAGTATTGATATGCCCCTTATGCGGCGATACCAGAAATTGCACCAATGGTTAACGATACGTTTCACTTTGTTTAGCGCATGCTATCGTTCTAAAAAATCGTAGTATTATGGCTTTACAATTCACTGAAGAGAATTAAATATTGGTGTTCTTATTTTCTGTATTAAAAGGACTCAATCAGATTGTTATACTTCCTAGCTTAAATAGCTCTAAAGTATTATCGATACTTTCGCTTACGTATGTAATTTATTATTTTAGTGGCTTTTTCGTTTCATACTTTGATCCAGATAATTTAATAAAGCTAAAGGGTTTGTTTTCTTTACCCTCTAGAATATGGACCGACTGGACTATTTCATTATTCATAACTTGGGGCATATGGAAAAGATTTGAATGGGTTTGGTGGTTAAGCTTATTTTGGAGTTTTTACGAATTACTGAATTGGATTTTTTTAATTCTGTCTTACAGAAGGTCGCATTATTTTCCAGTAATTCCAACTCTTTTATGGTTAGGTTTTCTTTTTATTTTGCTTCTGCCATGGACTAGAAAACAATGTACAAACTAGAACTAAGGAAACTCTGAATAAGTCCTTCGACGAGCTCAGGACGAACGGTAAACAGTTGATTTCGTTCGTGGTGAGTTTGTCGAACCATGAATGAAATCAACTTGTTCAGAGCTTCCCTAATATGATGACCCTATATAGGATGTTGCTGAGAAACTTGGCGCATTTATCAAAACAATATTTTACTGGGACAAAACACACTTCACTTTGTTTTATCCCCTCATGTATTATTTAATTTTTCCTGAATTATAACTTGTATTAAAAGTGCAAAAATCATCCACCAACATCCATAACCACAAAGTCCTAATCCTCGATTTCGGCTCACAATACACACAATTGATCGCCCGTCGCATCCGCGAAATCGGCGTTTACTGCGAAATTTACTCTTGCGAATGTTCCGATGACGAAATCAAACAATTCGCAGCGAACGGCATCGTATTATCAGGCGGACCGGAGACCGTTACTAGCAGCGAAACGCCAAGAGCGCCTCAGGTGGTATTCGAGCTGGGCATCCCGGTGTTGGGCATTTGTTACGGTATGCAAACCATGGCGGAACAACTGGGCGGCAGGGTCGAATCGTCCAGCCATCGGGAATTCGGCTACGCGCAAGTTCGCGCACATGGGCATTCCAAGTTGTTGAAAGGTATCGAAGACCATCTGTCGCCTGAAGGCTACGGTTTGCTGGATGTCTGGATGAGTCACGGTGACCGGGTTGTCGTGTTGCCTGCCGGTTTTCGGTTAATAGCGAGTTCCGACGGCGCGCCAATTGCCGGAATTGCCGATGAAGCCCGTGCATTTTATGCGCTGCAATTTCATCCCGAAGTGACGCACACGAAACAAGGCCAACGCATCCTATCGCGCTTTGTTTTGGATATTTGCGGCTGTGAAGCGTTATGGACGGCAAGCAGCATTATCGAAGACAGCATTCAAGCCGTTCGCGCCAAAGTCGGTAGCGATAACGTGATTCTTGGCTTGTCGGGCGGAGTCGATTCCTCGGTCGTTGCCGCTTTATTACATAATGCGATCGGCGATCAACTCACCTGTGTTTTCGTCGATACCGGTTTACTGCGCTTGCATGAAGGCGATCAAGTCATGGCGACGTTTGCTGAACATATGGGCGTTAAGGTTATTCGGGTTGATGCCGAGCAACGTTATTTAGAGGCGCTGAAAGGCGTTGACGACCCCGAGCAAAAACGCAAAATCATCGGCGGCTTGTTTATCGATATTTTCGACGAAGAAGCCGGGAAATTAGCCGATGCGCGTTGGTTGGCGCAAGGCACTATTTATCCTGATGTGATTGAGTCGGCGGGTGCAAAAAGCGGCAAGGCGCATTTGATTAAATCGCATCATAATGTCGGCGGATTGCCGGAAAATATGGTCCTAAAGCTGGTCGAACCGTTGCGCGAATTGTTCAAGGACGAAGTTAGAAAAATAGGCGTAGAACTAGGGCTGCCTTACGAAATGGTATATCGTCATCCCTTCCCCGGCCCTGGTTTGGGCGTCAGGATTTTAGGCGAAGTCAAAAAAGACTATGCTGATTTGCTCCGTTTTGCTGATGCGATTTTCATCGAAGAACTCTATAGGCATGATCTTTACGATAAAGTTAGCCAGGCTTTTGCCGTGTTTTTACCGGTGAAATCGGTCGGTGTTATGGGCGACGGCCGCCGCTACGATTACGTCGTCGCTTTAAGAGCCGTAGAAACCATCGATTTTATGACTGCGCGTTGGGCGCACCTACCTTACGATTTCCTCGACCTGGTATCCCGCCGCATCATCAATGAGGTTTCGGGGATTTCAAGGGTCACCTACGACATTTCAGGAAAACCGCCCGCCACGATTGAATGGGAATAAACAACTTATTACCCGTTCATTATGAGCTTGTCGAAACATAAACGGGTAATTAACCTTTTCGAGTTATTTCCGATATGAATAATAGTTCTGCCGGAATTGAAATAACCGAACAGGACGAAGCCTGGATGCGCCACGCGATAAGGCTGGCGCAACGAGCCGAATGGTTAGGGGAAGTTCCTGTCGGCGCGGTTCTGGTTAAAGAGAATCAATGCCTTGCCGAAGGCTGGAACTCGCCCATCGCCAACTACGACCCCTCCGCCCACGCCGAAATGAATGCCTTGCGCGACGCCGGTAAACGGATCGGCAATTACCGCCTAGTCGATACCACGCTCTACGTCACCCTAGAACCCTGCGTCATGTGCATGGGGGCAATCGCCCATGCGCGCGTTAAACGTTTGGTTTTCGGCGCTTACGATACCAAGCGTGGGGCGGTTTGTCATGCGCTGAATCTAGCCGATGCCGATTTTTTAAATCATAAAATCGAATGGCAGGGTGGAGTTTTGGAAACGGAATGCTCGGACATGTTGAAGGCGTTTTTTAAGTTAAGGCGCTAGACACCGTTAATCCGATCTTATGAAGAACTAGTTCTTGCCTTTTAAGCAATTAATGGATAAAGAATTATAGTGTTAGGAGTTATTGCGTTAATTGCGCGACGGTTTTTTTAATGTGGGTTCTCGTGTCCACGGACGAGATACTTTCTTTTGCTTCGCNNCAAAAGAAAGTATCCAAAGAAAATGCGGCCCGGATGCCGCTTCTCCCTGCGCTTCTTGTTTTCGACGGGAAGTGATCGAAGGGGCTTCCTGCCCCTCGATCACCGCGATTCATCCCTGAATCGCCCCTTCGGGTTATTCCCGTCAAAAACTGCGATGCTCGGCGCGGCATAACGGGGAATTTACAGTATTTATATCAGCCACATAGGGGCAGTTTGCCCAGTATATTTATCCTTATAATTTTCTATTTTAATTCAATATTCTATACTTCCAGGATGAGTTGATTGGCATGATTAAATTATCCAGGAATAGCAAATGTTTGAAGAAGAAAATGTACCAAATGACCAGCATTCGTTCGGCGGTTCGTGGACGCTCATAAAACTGGCAACGTTAGAAAAATATCTAAAGGCTTTTAATGTTGCCCTTAAAGATAAGCCTCTTAAAAACAAGCCTTTTACCAGAATTTATATTGATGGATTTGCCGGTACAGGCCGTTGTGATATTACCATAAGCGGCGAAAAAACTACCGTGGATGGCTCTGCCAGAAGGGCACTATTGGTTAATCCTGGTTTTGATAAGTTTTGCTTTATAGAATTAGAAACTAAAAAAATGGCAGCTTTGAAGTTGCTCCAGGAAGAATACCCTGACAAAGCAATTGAAATTATTCAAAGTGATGCTAATTTAGCATTGAAGCAAGTTTGCAAGGCATATAACTGGAAAAATACACGAGCAGTGCTATTTCTAGATCCTTATGGGCTTCAGCTGCAGTGGTCAACTCTTGAACAAATAGCCGAAACCAAAGCTATTGATGTTTGGTATCTATTTCCGCTTGCTGGTTTGTATCGCCAAATGGCAAAGAATGCCAATGCCCTTGATGTAGATAAAGAAAATGCCATTACTCGCATCTTGGGTACAGATGAATGGAAGCAAGTATTTTATAAGCCTTCACCACAAGATGATCTTTTTGGTTACAACAGCGGTAATGTGCGTGATGCTAGTCATAAAGAAATATTGCAATTCGTATCCCATAGGCTCAATACTTTGTTTCCAGCAGTATTAGAACCAAAAATTCTATATAAAAACAAAGATCGAGGCGCACCACTCTTTGCATTATATTTCGGCATATCTAATCCAGGACAAAAAGCAATTGTCGCAGCAAAAAATATAGCGAATCATATACTCAATTCGATATAGCTCCGATAACCTGAGGGTAAGCATCCCAAGTACGGCCACGAAAGATTCTACCATTGGCTTTTTTCTGACGTTTTACGCCGTCTATGCCCCAACCACCCCATTGTTTAAAAAAGAAAGCTGCGCCAAAATCATCTGCCTGCTGTTTTATATTTTCAACCCATTCGGGTTTCATGGGACGGGCTTTTGGCCCTGATTCACCACCCACGATAACCCAGTGAATATTTGTTAAATCAATAACACCCAAATCTTCAATTAATGGCTCAACCGAAAGAAAGCGAATTTTCGCATTAACTTGTCGCAGATAATCTATGCGAGGAATACCATAACGTCGATCTTCCACGGAAACGCCTAACCAAACATTGGTTGGGCAGTCTCTATCTCGAAAGTAATCAGGTAAACGTTCTGCACGCTTAGTAAGAATTTGATAGGTATGATGTGGCGTTTGTCGTATCACTGAAAAAACCCTATCAAGATATTGATCGGAAATTTCTTCATGAAATAAGTCGCTCATGGAGTTTACAAAATATATTGTAGATTTCTTGCGACGTATTGGCTGCTCAAGCCTTTCGGGCATTAAAGATAGTTTGAAACCATTTTCATAACCTTTAATGTTCATGGCTTGTAATCTGTTGGCCATATTTTCGGCATAACAGTTTTTGCAACCTTGTGAAATCTTGGTGCAGCCAGTCGTTGGATTCCAGGTTTGTTCAGTCCATTCAATCTGTGATTTTGTCGCCATTTAGATAACCTCCATTGTCATTTTAGAGCAAATTGAAGTTTTTTGAGTTCAGATTCGAGCAAAATTTTAATTCGCTCTGCATATTGCTTGTTTTGGTACATTTGCTTAGTTGTTGTGCTGGGTTAACCGCTAAAAATTGCTTATTCAAAGATTGTAGATACTTATGCTCGCCAAATTCTCCTGCTGTCCTTCCATAATCGCCTTTGCCCGTTATGCCGAGCCGAGCATCGGAGTTTTTATCAGGGGTTGTCAAAGGGACAGGATGTCCCTTTGACAACCCCTGATAAATGCGAGAAGCACAGGAAGCAAGCGGCATCCGGGCGCCGTTTCTTTTGGATACTTTTCTTTACTTGTCCAAAGAAAAGTATCACGCCTGCCGGTGCGGAAACCGGCATTAAAACACTATCGCGAAGCGATACTTCATCTAAATCAATACAACGGCATCGGCACAACCTCAGCTTCTAACGCTTGGCTTTGTTCCGCCAACGTTTCCGTTGCCATTGCATTTTTTTTAATCTGGTTTTCCTCCGTTAGAAAAACCAGTAGATCGTAATAGCCTCGTATGTTTTCGACATAGCGTACCGGTTCCTCTCCGCGCGCTTGACCGTATTGGGTTTGGACATACCATCTGGGGTCGCTGAGTAAGGGCAGGTGTTTTTTGACGTCCATCCATTTATTGGGGTCGCCGCCTAGCTTTTGCGTTATTTTGCGAGCGTCTTCGAGGTGTCCGAAACCGACATTGTAGGAGGCTAAGGCAAACCAGGTGCGGTCAGGTTCGGAAATGTCGTCCGCCATGACTTCGATGCGTTGTTTGAAATAGCGCGCGCCGCCTTCGATACTCGCTTTCGGATCGCGCCGGTTAAGGATGTTAAGCAATTTGGCGGTATCGTTGGTCAACATCATAATGCCTTCTACGCCGGTCGGCGATACCGCATTGTCCAGCCAATGCGATTCTTGATAGCCAATCGCCGCAATTAACCGCCAATCGATATCATGTTCTTTGGCGGCTTGATCGAAATATTGTTGATATTGCGGCAAGCGGCTTTTTTTATGTTCTCTAAACGTGCAATTATCGACATAGTTTAGGCTGCTGGCGTGGCCGTAATGTTTTTCGATCAGTTGCGCCAGCGTTTTATCGCGAATGATGCGTTTAAAAAAGCGTTCGACTTCTTCATAAAGGCTTTGATCTTCCGAGATGGGCAGCGCCCAAGCCAGGTCTCGTAGTTCGCTGATGTCGAATGCGATATTTAAGTCGGGATAAAAGCGGCGGATGAGCAGTATTTGGTTGGAGTCGGCAACGGTATAGTCGATTAAGCCCTCGTGGAGGAAATAAAGCAAACCGTTGGTGTCGATGGTTTCGTTGACGGTCCAGTCGAGGGCTGGATTGCTTTTCTTTAATAAAGTAAGGCTTTCGATATGGCTGGTGCCTTGTGCAACCTCTAAAATGCCTTTATTTAAGTCATTGATATTTTTGGGTCGGCGATAGCCTGATCGGTAAATAATCTGTTCGCGTACCTGATGATAGGCGGAGGCAAATTGCATTTTCTGCTTGCGTTCTCCGGTTACGGTAAGTCCCGCTGCCGCTATATCGGCTTTACCTGTGGCGACATCATTGATTAATTTACCAAAGGTATCGGGAACGTCAAACCGGGCTTCTACGCCTAACTGTCCGGCAAATAACCTCACCAGATCGTATTCGAGACCGGAATACCCTTGCGGGTTTCGATAATAGGTTGTGGGGTCGATACGAGTTAAAACATGCAAAATACCAGCATGTCTAATCCTTTCCAGCTTATTCTTGGGAAGAGAATATAAAATGCTGGCAACAATGAGTAATGCGATACACCCTATAATCAGTTGTTTTTGTCGCGTCAAGTCTGCCGGAGTTTCTTATAGGTATTGATAAGTCCGTTGGTTGAACAGTCGTGGCTTTGGGTAATTTCATTGTTTTTAAGTTCGGGTAATATGGCTTTGGCAAGCAATTTTCCGAGTTCCACGCCCCATTGGTCGAACGAATTAATATTCCATATCACGCCTTGCACGAAAATTTTATGTTCGTAAAACGCAAGGAGCGAACCCAGGGTTTCCGGCGTCAATTGCTTGTATAAGAATGAGCTGGAAGGTTTGTTGCCTTCGAACACTTTCGAAGCTACTAAAACAGAATCGTTCCTTTGCCCCGGCTTGAGTTCTTGGAGGGCTTCGTCATGGGTTTTACCTCGCATCAGCGCTTCGGGCTGGGCAAGGAAGTTCGATACTAGGATTTCGTGATGATCGGGTAAATCCGAAAAGCTGTTGGCGGCGGCCAGGAAATCGCAAGGCACTAATTTAGTGCCTTGATGGATCAGCTGGTAAAATGCGTGTTGCCCGTTCGTGCCTTGCTGCCCCCAAATAATTTGCCCGGTATCGTAATCCACTTTTTGACCGTTCAAGTCGACGCTTTTGCCGTTGCTTTCCATGTCGCCTTGCTGCATGTAATCGGAAAAATAACGCAGGGAATAATCGTAAGGCAGTAATACATGCGATTCGGCGCCGAAAAAATTGTTATACCAAATGCCTAATAAGGCCATGATAACCGGTATGTTTTTGTCAAAGGATGTAAGCCGGAAGTGTTCGTCGGCTTCGAAAGCGCCTTGCAATAAGGCTTCGAAGTTATCCATGCCGATGTATAAAGCAATCGATAACCCGACCGCCGACCACAGCGAATATCGTCCGCCGACCCAATCCCATAAGTCAAACATGTTTTGGGTATCGATTCCGAATTCGTTCACCAATTCGGTATTGGTGGAAATAGCAACAAAATGTTTGGAAATTGCGCCGTAGTCGTTGCCGGTTAGATTAAGAAACCAAGTCCGCGCCGATTTAGCATTGACCATGGCTTCTTGTGTGCCGAAGGATTTGGAGGCAATGACAAATAAGGTGGTTTCGGCGGATAATTGACTTAACGTGCTCAACAAATCACCCGCGTCGATATTGGATACATAATGGACGCTTAAATCTGGCGAACCGTAAGGTTTAAGCGCGGCCGAAACCATCTTCGGACCAAGGCTCGAACCGCCGATGCCGATATTGACGATGTCCGTGACCGGTTTGCCGCTGAAACCTTTCCATGCGCCGGAACGGACGCGTTCGCAAAAAGAACGCATCTGGACCAAGACCCGGTTGACATCAGGCATTACGTTATGACCATGCACATAAATCGGACGATTGCTCCGGTTTCTTAAGGCAACGTGCAGCACCGCCCGTTTTTCGGTGGTATTGATTTCCGCTCCTGAGAACATTGCCTCGATTTTGGCTTCGAGTTGCGCGTGTTTAGCCAGATCGATCAGCAAGGGCAGGGTTTCTTCGTTTATGCGATTTTTCGAATAATCGAACAGAATACCGTTTAACTCCACGGAAAATTGCTTAAAGCGGCCTGCATCCCGGTCGAATGCATTCCGCATGGAAAAATCTTTCATTTCCCGGTAATGCTGTTGTAAGGCGATCCAGGCGCTAGACGTTGTCAATACTGACATATTTTGGAGGCTCCGCTTGAGTAAATTAGTGGTAAGTCTACGAAAAGGGCGGGACTATGGCAAGTCGAGGCGGATATATTGATTCAAGTCAAATAGACTTTAATACTTTAGGGACGAATCTTTATTTGTCCGGTTTGATGTGCTAGAGTGCAGCCTCGTTATTGACGTACAAAAAAAGTCAGTTATTTTGTATGAGTAAACCTAGGTTTACAGTAAGAAGACCGATGTTTTTAAAACACACAATTTATAATAAAACTGGAAGGTGCAAGATATTATGAAAACGTCACAATTGCTAAAAATTAAACTAGTTCTCGGTGCGCTGGCGATGCTGTTTTCGGCATCCCTATGGGCGCACGGCGGTGCGAAAGGCACAGACACCGACCAATGTAAATTCGAGTTGGAAAAAGACCATTGGATCCATTATACCGCTTATCAGCCGAATGCATTTCCGGCCGAAGAGTTTTGCGCCGATATTCCGCGTGAAAAAGAAATGCTGATCTTGGTATTCGACTATCAAGACCAGAAATATAAAGATAATACCGTTGAATTTGAAGTGACCAAAGAACCTGAGGGCACCCGGGTGTTTTTCATGGAAGGCGCCAAACACAAAAAAGGCACCGTCGAGTTGAAATTGCCTAACGGTGTGCCGGACGCAGGTCAATATCTAATCCACATTACTCTAGTGCCGGATCAAGGCGAACGCAAAGACGTGCACATGGCTTTTAAAGCAGGCGGCGGACCGGCTATGTCGGGAACCTCTAAATTTATCTACTTAGTTGGCGTCGCTGGCGTATTGTTCATGTTGTATTTGTCGGTCGCCCCGTTTAGACAACAAGTTGACAAGTTATTGGGCAAAGTTAAACAGTAAATGAATTGTCTGACGTGTCCGGGAGTTCGCCGATTCCCGGTGCGTCTCGACCCAAAGAGTTAGCAATAGGTGTAACACGATGGTTAAGTTTTTACCGGTAAGTCTGCTCGTACTTCTCTTTTCGGCTTCGGCTATGGGAGAGGAAGTGGAAGATCATACCAAAATGCTGATGGATCATGGCGACGGTCACCTCATGGAGATGACTGGGGGTATGGTCATGGGACAGAATACGGATAAATTGCCGGGCGGATGCGACAAGATTGCCGAAACTAAGGAAGTTACTGTGCATGCCGGTCATAAGTACGCGGAGAAATTTCCCGGACGGATGTACGCTTTCGATACACAAGAGTTTAATTTTAAACCGTGCACAAAATTAACTGTCCACTTTGTGAACGAAGATCATGTCCGCCATCAATGGATGATGCACGGATTACCTAAATATTTGTATCCGAAAGGGATGTTTCATTTAGAAGTCAGCGGTCCGGCTAAGGTTTCGGGAACGTTAATTTTGCCGCCCGGCGATAAAACCTATCTGGTCCATTGCGATATTGCGCAGCACATGGAAAAAGGAATGAAAGCGCAATTGAAAGTCGGCGATGGCGACGGCGATTTGCCCAGTATCCCAGGCGTGACGGCTCCGAATGTCCCTGACGATTATAATGCCGGTCCTGCCGAAGTTTTTGCGGCGGCAAAGCAAACCGAATTAGACATTGCCGCAGCAGACGAAGCTTTAGCTAAAGCCGAGGCTGCCAGGAAAGCCAATAAACAAGCCGCTGCGGCGGCGGGACAAAGCCCGGGTTCCTTTGTTTCCGGCACGACCGTTATCGGCTTAGCTATCGGTTTAATCTTGTCAGCAGTGTTAGGCAGAAAGTTTCAAGGCATGAGCGCCGCCGAAGCAACAGCGTACAGTTTTGATGTGCTAAGGACGGTTATAGATTATCTCGTTAAATTAATCGGGAAGTTGATCAATACTGTGTTTTCTTCTAAGAACAAGTCGCTGCCCAGTAAATAGCCGTTTATCACGCTCTAATCGAACCCTGCAAACTTGCAGGGTTTTTTGTTTATAACATTGGTAAAATCTTCAAGTTCAAGCAACAAACCATGCTAGCCTATTGGGAGTTGTTCGTTAGCGCTTTTATTTCATCCACTGTTCTGCCGGGAGGCTCCGAAGCCGTTCTGGCTTATTTAGTTTCGACGGGACGTTACCGGATTGAAATCCTGCTGTTAACCGCCACGCTTGGTAATACGTTAGGCGCGATGACGACTTGGGGGTTTGGGATGCTGGCGGCTAAAAAGTTTCCTTTAGCCGCGTCATTATCCAAAGAAAAGCAAAAAGCGCTCGCACTCATCGAATCGAAAGGGCTTTGGATTTTATTTTTTTCATGGCTGCCGGTTATCGGAGACGCTTTTTGTTTTGCCGGGGGCTGGTTAAGATTACCTTTAACGGCGGCTTTTTTAATCATATTGTCCGGAAAATTCTCTCGTTATCTGGTAGTTGCCGGTTTGTTTGTTTAAACTAACCTGTTTATAAATTCGCCGAAGACTTTCGATCTTTTAACTTGAGGTCTGTGTGTTACGACATTTCCCAAATCCTGACGGTTTGTATCCCCACCATAAGCGCGACTATTTTATCGCAAGCTTTACTTTTTTTTGCGTGGCGTTTTGTTTATTAAGCGATGCGAATGCCGCTATTGAAAAGCAAAATGCCTTGGGCGTTTGCGGCTGGGTATTTTTAATCGGCTTACTTTTGGGCGAAACGCTTGAAGTCAGAGTGCAGGTTAGTATTGCTATAATTTTTGCCACCTTAGGAGAACATTTTGCGTCGCCTTATATGGAAGGTTATATTTACCGCTTCCATAATGTACCGGCGTACGTCCCGCCGGGTCACGGGATGGTTTATTTAACGGCGGTTGCATTGGCGAGATCCGGATTATTTCAAACCTACGCCCGTGAAATCACGTTATTTGTCGTGGCTATTTGCGGACTATGGTCGTTGTGGGGTATCAGCGGGATTCCGGAAAAAGGCGATGCAGTCGGACCATTGTTATTTTGCGTTTTCCTGATTTATCTTTTCAAGGGCCGTTCGCCGCTGGTTTACCTTGCGGCATTTTTTATCACGACTTGGCTGGAATTGATCGGAACCGCCGTTGGAACTTGGAAATGGGCCGAAATCGATCCCGTGCTCAAATTGCCGCAAGGCAATCCTCCAAGCGGAGTTGCCGCTTGGTATTGTCTGGTCGATGCCGTGGCCCTCGGCGGCGCTAAACCGGTGCTACAAATTTTCAATAATTTACAGATACCGGTAAAATCGTCCAACCGTAGAAAAAATAGTTTACAAACGGCTGAAAGCGAATGAGTCGGCTAAAATGCCGCTCTTTTAGCATTGCGCTTTTTAGTTAGCAATACGGTGCGTAAATAGAGAAAATATAAAGCGACCGGAGATTTCGCCGAAGAACCGGTAAACTTACCTAATCACAACACGCATACGCGAGGAAAAACTATGAAACGCCGTGGTTTTATCAAATTGACTTCAGCCGGATTGGGCGCAACACTGGTTGCTCCGGTCTCGGTCAGCGCTAAAAACGGCAATCCGCCGCCCGTAAGCGATATTTATTTTACCAAAGAGTCGCCGGGACGCTGGAAAGACAAGGTAGCTGGGCATTTACCCAACATAGCGATAGAAAAAACCGGCGGAAAAATAACCGTAAAAATTACCACATCGCACGAGATGAAGGGTTATGAACACTACATTATTAAGCATATATTGCTGGATAAAAACTATAAATTTATCGATGAGCACATGTTTAACCCTGAAAAAGATAAAGCCGCCATTTCGACATTTACTTTGGATACCTACAGCGGTCCCATCTATGCTCTAAGTCTGTGTAATAAGCACGATCTTTGGTTGAACTCCGCGGCTATTTAAGCGGCATTAAACAAAGGCGGAAGTAAGGTTATTTAAAGCGTATTTTTACCCGTTAATCAGATAATATTAGACAAGACTATTGCCGAATGTGAGAATTTTTGTAATTAGTTTGCCTCGCAGTCTCGACCGGCGCGAACAAGCCGCTCAGAAATTAAGAAGTAAAAACATAGAGTTCGAGTTTTTAGACGGAATAGATGGCCGTTCGGACGAACACCCTTATTTAAAAAATTACAATGAAAAAGCATTTTTGTTACATCGCCGCCGAAAAGCGGCGCCGGGCGAATTAGGTTGTTATGTTAGTCATTTATTAGCCTGGGAAAAATGTGTTGCTTTAAACGAGGCGATCGTCGTTTTAGAAGACGATTTCGAACTCACCGGCGATTTTAACGAAGGACTTAAGTTTGTCGAACAGTGTCTCGACCGGGCCGTGTTTGTCCGTCTCGAAAAGTTAAAAAAGAATTATTTTGTCGAATCATCCTTTAAAAGTGAAAAATTTCGCTTGGTGAAGCAATTAAAAGTCGGTATGTGCACAACAGCTTACGCGGTCTCGCCGCAAGGCGCAAAAATGCTTATAAACCATGGCCGGGAAATTTGCGCGCCAATCGATCTTTATATAAGGCACACCTTGAAACACAAACAAATGATTTACGCCTTGGTGCCGCATATCGTTTATCCGACTCATGCCGATTCCATCATCGGTTTTGAAATCAGAACACGGAAAGAAAAGGGGCTATTCTTAGGAACCCGCAGGTTTTTTCATAAATGGCTTTACGCCATAGGCGATATCGTTATCAATTTATACAATGCTTGTGCAAAATATTAAATGTAAGGGCTTAAGCAAGCGGGGTTATGATTAAGCCTGGTGTATTAAAAGCATCATTCAAAGATCATGAATAATTACGAGTTTTATTGCAACGTTAATAAATTGCGGACCGGTTGAATACGAGTAATGAAGCAAAAAATAACAGTCACTATCATCACTTTGAACGAAGAAGATCACATCGAGGCGTGTATCGCGTCGGCCTGGCAAGTCGCCGATGAGATTATTGTTGTCGATAGCCACAGCAGCGATAAAACGCGCGATATGGCCAAAAAATGCGGTGCCCGGGTGATCGAACAAACTTACTTGGGCGATGGTCCGCAAAAAGATTTTGGTGTGCAATTTGCTCGAAACGATTGGATTTTGCACCTCGACGCCGATGAACGCTTGGACGACGAAATGGTTTCCGAAATCAAATCGATCGACTACGCTGGAACGGCTTACGACGCCTTTGCTTTCCGGCGAAAAAATTACATCGGTTCACGCTGGCAAAAAGTATGGTATCCCGATTATATGGTCAGGTTGTACCATAAAAACCGGTGCCGGTTTGCGCCCATGGTCGGTCATACTTCGTTGACTACCCAAAATTACCGGCGCATGAACGGCAACATTATTCACTATTCGTTTAAAGATTTGAGCGATTATTTGGTGAGAGCTGCTAAGTACAGTAAGCGAGACGCTAAAGTTTTATTTGAAAGTAACCGGAAGGTCAGTTCGTTCGATCCGTTCCTGCACGGCTCGGCATCGTTTATAAAATATTATTTTTTCAAAAAGGGTTTTGCTTACGGGCTTGACGGACTTAACGCATCTTTACTCGGCGCGCTTAGGTCTTACTTAAAATATGCGCATGTCATCGCCATGCGCGACCATACCGTAACAATTGATGCTAACTAACCCGAAATAGTCCATTGTTTAAAAATCACATGGCCGTTGCCTTATACGCTTGGATACCCGGTAAAAACCGGCGTCATTTTGTTAACAGACTGTTTTTTCGATCGATCCGTCTTTAAGTCATGCAAAAACGGGGGATTTGGCAACGATTATCCGGGCTTTCTCGGCACGATTTTAATCAGTCCGGCGCTTATCTCATAGGGCTGCTTATCGTTGCAATCTATGTCTCCACCGCTTCCGCAATTGTGGTGTCTTGTTTGGTCGGCGTTTGGTGGCTGATAACCGGAGAATTCAAGCAGTTGCCGGTTATCTTTAAAACATCGCCGGTAGCGGCCGGGGCTATGGTGTTGTATCTGTGTTTTTTTATAGGACTCGGTTACGGTCAAGTTCCGGACGATGCGGCCTACTCAACGATTAGAAAATACCGGGAATTAAGCTATATCCCAGTATTGAGTTGTTTTTTTATCCATGAACGTTACCGGACTATCGCTTGGAAGGCGTTTCTTGTAGCATCCGTTATTTCGCTAGCCGGTTCTTTTTTAATGGATTTAGGCGTAATGGAGATGCAAAGAAACAAAAGCTTCAGTTTAAAAAGCCGGATTACCCATAGTATTTTTATCGCATTTTTTATTTATTACTGCGCCCATAAAGTAACAGAAATCGAGCGCCGGCATAAAATCTGGTTTTATATTGCGGCGCTGATCGGGATTTTTAATCTATTTTTTGTGGTTGAGGGCCGTACCGGACAGCTCATTTTTATTATTTTGGCGCCATTATTCGCCGTTCAACGTTTCGGAAAAAAAGGTTTATTAACCGTCATCATCGGTGTTATCTGTTTTATGGGGTTGTTTATCAATTATTCGGATAAGTCTTCCAGAATTCGTTATGGTTTAACAAATACCTTTAATTATTGGCATCAAGACGATATAAAAAAACCGGTCGATGTGGGCGTCAGGTTTAAGTATTGGCAACATTCAATGACGCTCATAGCTGAAAAACCCTTATTGGGCTACGGCACCGGTAGCTTCGAAGATCAGTATAAGAGACTATCGGGCGATAAACGCGGTTTACAAAATCCCCATAATGAATTCTTGCTGATAACCATTCAATTGGGTCTCTTAGGTTTTATAAGTTATTGCGGATTTATGTTCAGCCAGTTTTATTCTGCCCGAAGTCTTCGCCAGCTTGACAAGTGGCTGGCGCAGGGGCTTTTGTTGACGTTAATAGTGACCAGTTTGTTCAATAGCCCGCTGTTGGATCACGCCGAAGGTCATTGGTTTGCCGTTTTGCTCGCATTGTGCCATGCGGCGAGCCGTGTGAAAGTCAATCCAGGTTCGAAAGATATGGCCGTTACCGGTTATCACATCTAATTGATAGACTTAACTCTGCCTCCCTAATCGTGCAATTATTTAAAACAAAAAAAAAGCCGACAAGTTCCGGCGGCGTTGAAATTTATAAACGCCTACTGGTTTATATCAAACCGTACATGGGGTTATTTGCCGTCAGTATTCTGGGGTTTTTAATCTATTCTTCGACGCAATATTTATTGCCGGTTTTAATTCAGCATATTCTCGATACGTTAAAAACGGAAGCCCGGGAGGGGATGACTTACCTCCCGCTCTTTTTTTGCGGGTTATTTTTTGTTCAAGGCGTCGGCAATTATTTGGGCAATTATTTTTTGGCTAAAGTTTCTACCAACGTCGTGCATGCGTTACGTTGCGAAATCTTCAACAAATACACACAATTACCGGCCGCTTTCTTCGATTCCAATAACAGCGGTTTTTTGATTTCGAGGGTAACGAATAACGTCGGCGAAATGACTAAAGCCAGCACTGACGCTCTTCGGACTTATGTCAGGGAAGGCTTGACCGTCGTGGTGCTGCTGATTTATTTATTTAAATCGAATTGGATGCTGTCGCTGACGTTTATTGCAATAGCTCCCATTATTGTCTGGTTAGTGAAGTACGTTAGCAGGCGGCTCCGGAAAATCAGCAAAAAAATGCAAGAGTCAATCGGCGACATTACCCATATCACCTCCGAATTAGTCAGCGGCCACCGGATCGTGCGCGGCTACGGCGGCGAAGATTACGAGCGCCGCCGCTTTGAGCAAAGCAGCTATTTCAACCGCGGTCAAGCCCTTAAATTGTCTACAACGACGGCTGTTCACAACCCGATCATGCAGTTTATTATCGCTATTGCATTGTCGTTTCTGATGTACATGGCTTTGATGTTTATGAATGAAGCCAGCGTCGGCGAATTCAGCGCCTATCTGATGACGGCGATTTTAATTCAAAGGCCGATCCGTCAACTGAGCGACGCCAACAGCGATATTCAGAAAGGGATTGCGGCGGCGCAATCTATCTTCGAAATCTTGGATCGCCCCTGCGAACCCGATGAGGGGACTTATGAAACCGGAAAAGCCAAGGGCGAGCTGGAATTTAAAAATCTGGCCTTTTACTACGAGAACGCCAAGGAACCGGCATTAACGAATATCACCTTCAAAGTAGAGCCGGGGCAAACCGTTGCGCTTGTCGGCGCTTCGGGTGGCGGGAAAAGCACACTGGTAAATTTAGTACCTCGATTTTACGGCCATCATTTAGGTGAAATTCTGCTGGATGGGATTGAAATCAATCGTTACCAGTTGAAAAATTTGCGGAAGCAAATCGCTCTGGTCACCCAGCATGTCACCTTATTCAATGATACCATAGCCAATAATATCGCTTACGGTGCGTTGGTTACGGCGGACCGTAAGCAAATTATTGCGGCGGCGGAGGATGCTTACGCGATGGAGTTTATTGATAAATTGGAGTTCGGACTGGACACGGAAATCGGCGAGAACGGAGTGAAATTGTCGGGCGGGCAACGGCAGCGGTTGGCATTGGCGCGGGCCTTACTGAAAGACGCGCCGGTGTTGATTTTAGATGAAGCGACCTCGGCTCTGGATACGGCTTCGGAACGTTATATCCAGCAAGCTTTGCAGAAAGTGATGCGGAATCGAACGACTTTGGTGATTGCGCACCGTTTATCGACCATTGAAAAAGCCGATTTGATTTTGGTGATGGAGCGGGGCCGGATCGTGGAACGCGGTTCGCACCAAGACTTGATCGCTAAAAACGGCGCTTACGCGAGATTGCATCAAATGCAGTTGGAGAAAAATGTTGCGCAAGACGGCAAGCTTACCGATCCGGTTTAAACTTTTTCATGACCATTATCACTAAGCGACGGGAATTTAACTTGAAAAGGTTTATAAAAGCGCCTAGTGAACATCAGTCCGTTATGGAGCAGTTAGGCATTATTAAACACGACATAGAAAAAGCAGGCGCGATACTGGCCGATACCATCCGGCAGGGCGGCAAAGTTCTGCTCTGCGGCAACGGTGGCAACGCGGTAGAGCGTCAGCATATTGCGGCGGAGTTCGCGGTCCGTTATGAAAATAAAAACCCGCGGCGTAAAGACTTGGCGGCTATCGCTCTCACGACCGATACTTCAATTCTAACGGCATCCGTCAACGATCAGGAATATAACCGGGTATTTTCCCCTCAAGTCGAAGCCCCGAGCGACCCCGGCGATTGTTTAATTGCTTTATCCACCTCGGGCAATAGCGCTAACGGGAGACTCGCGGTGGAAATAGCCAAGAAAAAAGGCATAACTTTGATCGGGATGACCGGCTCGGCGGACAGTAAGTTGAACGGTTTAGCGAATATTCCGGCCCAAGCGCCCTCCCCGGTTACGGCTAGGATATCAGAGGCTCGTATCGTCATCGGCCATTGGTGGTGCGGATTGGCCAAAGAAAGTTTCTGCGAGAAAGCGTAATATGCTGGCGACGCTTCCTGATTTTTCCCGCACCCGCGTTCTTGTGGTGGGCGATGTCATGCTCGACCGTTATTGGTCGGGCAATGCGGCGCGGATTTCGCCCGAAGCGCCGGTGCCTGTAGTTAAGGTAAAAACCATCGAAGACCGGGTCGGTGGTGCGGGTAACGTGGCGCTCAATATTGCCAAGCTCGGCGGCAAAGCGACGTTATTAGGCGTGGTCGGCGACGACGAGGAAGGCCGCATCCTGCAACGCTTACTCGAAGCGGCGGACGTCGATTGCGTTTTGATCGTCGAAAAAAAGACACGCAGTATTTGTAAATTGCGGATAGTGGCTCAACATCAGCAATTAATCCGGCTCGATTTCGAAGAAACTCCGTTGTTATGCAATGCGGACAAGTTATTGGCGGTTTTTAAAACGCAGGCCACACGGCATAACGCCGTGGTGTTTTCCGACTACGGCAAAGGTACTTTGACTCATGTTCAACACTACATTAGTCATGCCAAAGACCTGGGTTTGACGGTTTTGGTCGATCCGAAAGGCCAAAATTACGGACGTTATCGTCAAGCCGACCTTATTACGCCTAATCTATCCGAATTTCAGGCCGTCATGGGCGCAAGCGATGACGAACAAGACCTGCTTGCCAAAGGCAGAGAACTCATTGAACGGTTTCAACTAGCTAACGTATTGGTGACCCGGGGCGAAGCCGGTATGACGCTCATCCAGAAAGACCGGTCTCATACCATCTCGGCCCAGGCAAAAGATGTTTTCGATGTCACGGGGGCCGGCGACACCGTAATCGCCGTCGTTGCGGCTTGCGCCAGCGTAGGCGCAACGTGGGACGACGCCATGTATCTCGGTAATTTAGCCGGCGGCATTGTTGTCGGCAAACTCGGCACGTCGACCGTGACGGTCGAGGAACTCGCCCGCGCCATGCACGGCGATAAAGACTCGCGTTTCGGTGTCGTGTCGGAACCGGAATTACTGCCCATCATAGCCGCGGCAAAAGCCAACGGCGAAAAAATCATCATGACCAACGGCTGTTTCGATATCTTGCATGTGGGCCATGTGACTTATCTGGAACAAGCAAGAGCATTAGGAGACCGATTATGCGTCGCCGTTAATTCCGATGCATCGGTTAAAAAACTGAAAGGCGAATCCCGCCCTATTAACGGTTTGCAGGAGCGGATGACGCTATTAGCGGCGTTAGCTTGCGTCGATTGGGTCGTGCCGTTTCCGGAAGAAACGCCAGAACGTTTATATTGCGCGGTATTGCCGGATGTGATCGTAAAAGGCGGCGATTACCGGCCCGAACAGGTAGCGGGCGGCGATTGCGTCATCAAAGCCGGCGGAGAAGTGAGGATATTGCCGTTCGTCGAAGGACAATCGACCACCGCCATCATTAAAAAATCGCAAGTTACGGCGGAATAAATAAAAGCATGGCTTTATTTAGGTTATGCATTCATCAATTAAACCACTTCAAAAAACCGATGACGATATTGGCCGACGCCAGGCCGGCAAGCGTGAAAATCGTGATTTGCATCCCTGCGACACGGTAACGCATTGTATCGCTTAATAACCCTTTGGCGTGCAGACTGCGGCCCAACAGGATGCAAACGCCGCTTAGGTGGACGAGTAACGCATGTACGCCGCCGGCTTCTAATAAATACAGCAAAATGAGCGATATTGGAATATATTCGGCGGCATTGCCGTGGGCGCGGATGGCGCTTTGCAGTTGCACTACGCCCCCGTCTCCCAAACTCACCTTATTAGTACGCCGTAATTTAATGACATTTAGCGACAACCAAACGATCAATAACGCCGAGAACCCGGCATAGATAGAACTAATCATAAACTCTCCATTAACATATTGTATCGGTCTATTATCTTAAATCTTATTGAATATTCTTTTTGTGCAGCCATATTACAATAATAGAATTCTCAACAACGAGTAAAACCTATGTCCGAAGCCGCTATAGCTAAACCAAGTTCAAACAACAGCGCCGGTTTAAATCCTCAACAGCTTGCCCAATTGAATGACCAATATCAACCGCTCGGTTTTGAGGAGCGCTTACGGCGGTTGTACCATGATTTTAAGCCGGAAAAAATTATGGTCACGTCTTCGTTCGCCGCCACGTCAGCCTATTTTTTACACATTATTTCCCGCATCCGGCCGGAACAAGTCATCTTTTTCATCGATACCGGTTATCATTTTCCAGAGACGTTGTTATACCGGGATTATTTGATCGGACTTTATCATTTAAAAGTTCAAGATATCAAGGCGGACGACTACCAACACCGGTACAGTGAGCAAGAAAAGCTGTATGAAAAAGACCCGGACTTTTGCTGCACGATCAACAAGATCAATCCGCTGGAAGACATCAAATCCAACTACGATGTCTGGGTGTCCAGCCTGATGAACTGGCAAACCGATCACCGCGCCGCATTGCCGGTTTTTGAAGAACGCCGCGGCATCATCAAATTCAACCCGATGATCGACGTGACTCGAGAAGAGCGTGACGCTTATATTGCAGAGCATAAACTGCCGTTCCATCCTTTAGTGGCCGAAGGTTATTCATCGATCGGCTGCACGCACTGCACCGTAAAAGGTGAAGGCCGCAGCGGCCGCTGGCTCGGAAAACCTAAAACCGAGTGCGGTTTGCATCTATAACGGATGCTGTGCAAACAGTAATGCCGGTCGTAACCGCTCTCCGTAGTAATTTCCCCCTTGCTTTAAAGATGCTCACAACAAATTGATGGCGTTCGCGGCCGGCTTGTCGAATCATAAATGGAATCAAGTCTTCTGTTCGTCCTGAGTTTGTCGAAGGACTTAATCAGAGGTTTCTAAAAAATTTTCGCCAATCACGTCATCAAGCGTTCGAATGGCGTGTCCGGGTTAATCGAACCGGAAAGTTAAAGATAAATCCAGAAAATTTTGATTTATGTCAAGTGCAAGCCGGTAAATCTGAGTATATTAGTGTTCGTCATCAGTTGATGTTTATGCGCTGTTGTGGCGAATAATGCAGGCTCTGATTGATTACTAAGGGGTTGTATTTGTGTTAATATATCAATATGTTAGCTGCGTAAGCAGGATACGCCTCGTACCTCGGCACATCCTATAAGCGCATCTTATCGCCTTTCTCGAAACTGCATAGGGGGCAAACTGCTCTTTTTAGGAAAAAGTGTCCTTCTTTATATCTTTAGGAGAAAGTCATGAGAATTCAACTTATAAACACTTTAATAGTAACGGTTTTAGCGACAACATTGGTGTGTGGATTTTGTAAGCGAGCAAAAGCTGATTCCGAAAAGTTGATGAATTCCATTAACAACCACGCTTATCAACGGTTTGATTCTGTAAAAACATGGACTGGAGCCAAAAACGCGTGTGAAAGTCACAGTAGTCATTTAGCAACTATTACCTCTCAAGCTGAAAATGATTGGGTATGGAACAACCTTGGCAAATCAGCCCCCGTTGTTAATACTTATTTTGGTAATCACCGTGCTGTTTGGTTAGGTGGCACTGATATGGTTGAGGAAGGTCATTGGCAATGGGTAAGTGGTGAAACATGGAATTATACTAATTGGTATCCTGGAGAACCTGAAAATGGTGGAGGTATCGGAGAAGATTATACTGTTATGTTTGATAGTCCCGCCCCCCAAGGAAAATGGGTTGATGCGGGATTGCCATATGCAGATTTAAAAATCTTATATATCTGCGAATGGGATAATCTCCTTCCGCCCTTAGTTCACGCCCTAGCGACCTCATCGAACACCATCCGCCTTACCTTGGAAGATAACTCAAGTGCCGAAAAGGGTTTTAGAATTCAACGCAAGGATGGCGCGTGCAGTTCCGGCAATCCGTGGGTGACGCTGGCTGATAAAGGTGCTAGTAACACCCGTCTTGCCACTTTTCTTGACAGTCCATTAATGGCCGCCACCCCTTATTCGTACCAGGTCAGCACTTATTACGGCGGCGGCAGTTTCTCGGCTTACTCCGAGTGCGCTTCCGCCATGACCGCTGCGGCAGGATCGCCGCATATCCCCACAAGTCTTCGAGCGGACTCAAAATCGGATAGCCGGGTGGATTTAACCTGGAATGATGTTTCGGAAATTGAAACTGATTTTAAAATCTACCGTAAAGCCGGTTCCGGCAGTTTAACGTTACTGGATACGGTGGCGGCAGGCATTCAACGCTACAGCGATAGGTCGGCTGCGGGGAATAGCACTACGACCAGTTATCGCTACGATGTCCGGGTCTGCAATGGCTCAGACTGTTCCCTGCCGAATACAGCCGCCATCGTCCCTTTCAGTCCGGAAGATTTAGTGGCTACGGCGGCGGCAACTGTCCAGCTAAACTGGGAGGACAATAGCAGCGACGAAAGCGGCTTTGAGATTTGGCGTAAAAATGGGGCCTGCACAACAGAAAATCCGTGGGTGATGGTGCATAGAGTTGCCGCCAACACCCAGTTTTTTAACGACAGAGGCGCTGTCGAAAGCACAGAATATGCCTATAAAGTTCGCGCCTATTCCGTTTCCGGCATTATGCCGCAGAGTTTCGGTTATTCGTTATTTACCGGATGCATCAGTGTGACTGCGCCATGATTATACGTTTGTAATTTTGACTTTCAGTAACCATCAGCCGTAGAGATCTTTAACGCAGAATGTAAAATTACCCATAAGACATCCCCGGCTATTAACAACTTGCAGGTGAAGCAAAACCAGTTGGCGCGCTCGTGTAACTAGCGGTGTACCCGGTTTTTTCAAAAGCGCCCAAGGGTGCCTGCTTACGCACCCATGGACTTTAACCCATTCAGGCAGGCGGTTTTGGCGATAGGGCGGTTATCTCCGGCAAGCCCTAGGCGTTTTTAGGCTAACCGCCACGATTTAATAAGGGCTTGTAGAAGCGATTTTCATCCGAAAACTGTTACAGTCATTCCCTAAGCTTGTAAATTCGGCAGGTATGAAGGCTGTTCCAGGCATTAAGCTCTCAAGCCGGATGACGATGTAAGTTTCAGGATGATCACGATTCGTTAAAACGCTTACGTTTTTCGTGCGGTTTAGTTTCCAATACGGAATCAAGCTGATTGAAAAAAGCCAGCATACCGTCCGGTTCTTGTTCGGACGCTTCATCGCCGCAAATGTCTGGTAACGTTGCCGCCATAGCAGGGGCGGGTTCCGGCTCCCCTACTGATGGCATTGTTTCCACATCCGCTTCGGAGCCATCCGTTATATTTTTTTTGAGCGTATGGGAAATTTTTAAAACTAATTGGCTGAAACCGACGATGGACACTTTTCCATTCGGCTGCCGTTGTAAATGCCATTTAGCTTGCGGCGGCTTTTTAGCCGCTAAGGCGACGATTTCCGCTTTCGGTAATCTTTGTTTTAGGTTCTCGAGAGCGTCGAAATCGGTTTCACCGTCCAGATCAACGATAATCACGCGAGCATCTTGCAGCGTTTCGGTAAACACCCAGGGGGTTGCCCATTGATCGGCGTGGGCGAAGGCAGCTTGCATGATGGGTTCTTGGTCTTTGGCAAATCCGTACAACGCAAAGATAATCGGAATGTTATCTGCCATTCAAAAATGCTTAACTCGTTTATACAAAACGCATAGTTTAGCAAAATGCCGACGGCGTTCTTAATCTAAAAAGGTTAAACAACAGCTGCTTTTTGCATATTTTGAATAATAATGTTGAGTTCTCTGCGTTGTATTTTGAGTTCGGCCAATTCCGCTTCCAATTTGGCCATATTCTCGTTTAGTTTCATTTTGGATTCGCCGGTGGAGCGTAAAATAACCAAGCGGTTTTCGATCTGTTTTTTTTGATCGATGAGTTGATGCGCTATTGAAGATAGCACGTTTTCACCCCATTTTGCCGCGTCCACATAAGTTTTAGAAATGACTTTGCGGGCCTGCGAGATCATTGTCGAAAATAACTTGCGGGTGACCAGGTTTTTTTCGGTCATGATCGTTTTGGCGCTGGTTCTGAATTCCTCGCCCATAATCAGTAACTCTTCCAATTCGGCGAGATAGTTCCTTATCTCAAAAACGCTCGGCTTGAGTTCCGTTAAACCGTATTCGGTATTGAACTGGGCTTGCATCCCTAAAATGAAAGTTTTAGCATCGTCGGCTTTCTCGATGCAATGACCGAGTAAGCCGTGGAAATCCTCAAATAATTTTTTGATGCCTTGCCGCATACCGTGGGTTGTCAAACTGCGATCTATTTGGATCTTGTGGGTTATTATCGCGTTATCGAATCTGACCGGGTCAAGCGCCGTCATTAAGTCACTGAGTTTGCCGCGGAACAACTCCCGGCTTTCTTTAAATTGATCCAGGTTTTTAATGTAAGCTTTTTCCTGCAACACCGCTGCGCGGGTTAATTTTTGCATGGCTTCTTTGTTTTCAAAATCCAGTTTTCTAAATTCTTCAAGCTGCTTGTTATGTTTGTTATAGTTGATTTCGGTCAGCGTAAAAGACTCTTTCAATAAAAAACCGATATCGCGCAATACCGCTTCCAATAATATTTTTTGCCGTTGATTTAAGATATTCTCGGAAAGATAGTGTTCTAACGGACCGATACGGCTATGGTTGAGCAGCAGATCGTCTTGCTTTAACTTAGCGATTAAAGCCTGCTTTGCCGAAACCGGAAAAATTAATGTGTCGGGTATACCCAGAACAGCGGCGGTTTTGCTAACCTGCGACCGGATCGACTGATCGTAGCCGACTTCGCCGTTAAAATCGTCCCACATCGCGTCGATCTTATTCAATACCACGGCCAAGCCTTGTTTATTAGCATTTGAGGTGCTCAACACATGATGCATCCAGATATTCATATCGCTTTTCGTCACGCCGGTATCGGCGGCTAAGACGAAAATGATTGCCTGCGTACTTGGCAGCATGCTTAACGTTAATTCAGGCTCGCTACCTAACGCATTGAGTCCGGGCGTATCCAAAATACACAAACCGGCCTTTAGCAAAGGGTGCGGAAAGCTGATCATGGCGTGGCGCCAAACCGGAATATCGACGGTTTCAGGGTCGATAATGCCTAATTCTGCGGCTTCGCGTTCATTGAACAGCCCCATCTCTTGCGCTTTTTCTCTGGGTACGGTTTTGATGGCGATCAGCTCTTTGAAGGCTTCTTGCATTTGCGCCGGATCGCTGGTATCGAGCCTGATTTTTTTCCAGCGCGTTAAATCTTGTTTTAAATCGGCAAATGACGTTTCTTCGTAACGGGTTTCAATATCCAATAACCGGATATAACTGGAACCGTCCGGATCGAAAAATATTTCCGTCGGACACATCGTCGTCCGGCCCGGCGAGGAGGGTAATAATTTAACGCCGGTTTCGGAAAAAAACAGGGAATTGATAAGCTCGGTTTTACCGCGCGAGAACTCGGCGACAAAAGCCAACGTTACGCGGTCGTTCGATAAGCTCTCTAAGATTTGGGATATGGTATTCGACGTATGGGGGTTATCTAAATTGTAACGTTTCCGCCAATCGTGATACATCTTAACGGTGGCGACTAAGTGATTTCGCCATGCGGAATAGCTGGTGAGCTTATCTTTAAATTCTAAAGTTTGCATTTTAGGCTATGCCAAAAATTTAAGATAGTGTGATTTTATGCTATATGACTGTGGCGTTCAAACTATCGATAGCTTCCTATTCAGAGTCGATCCTTAAACAAAGTTCGTTGGGCTGATACGAATAAGATTAAAAAATGGAAATTCGTTTGTGTCGGATTCGATCTTACTATGTGCTATCAGTGCGCAGTAACCTTCATTCTTCCAGCTTACCGGCTTTCATCACAGTGAATATTGACCTTCTTGAATGGTGGAGAGGGGCGTAGATACTATTATCCAAATCAAGCGACGTGAAGCACAGTATCTACTACGGAATGCGCTTTACAGACTTTGTTGGGCTTATCAGATATATATCAAAGTTAAAATACAGAGCATATCATTGATGCTGTCACCGTATTAATCTGAAATATAAAGCATTTTAATTATTATTAAGCGGTTTCTAATGGATCATTTTACACCACTTAATCCCTAAAATTCTCAAACTGCAGCGGCATTTCCAGTTTTTCTTCTCGCAACATCTGAATAACTTCTTGCAAGTCGTCGCGCTTTTTGCCGGTCACCCTGACTTGGTCACCCTGGATGGCTGCTTGCACTTTCAGTTTTTTGTCTTTGATCAGCTTGACGATTTTCTTGGCGAAGGCGCTATCCAAACCTTGTTTTAGGGTGATTTCCTGCCGCATCAGTTTGCCGCTGCCTTTGGCGTCGCCGACTTCCATGCACGCGATGTCGATCCCGCGCCGGCTCAGTTTGGCGCAGATGACGCTGAACATCTGTTGTAGCTGAAAGACAGATTCCGAAGTCATGATGATTTTATTATCGGTCAACTCGAAACTGGAGCTGGTACCCTTAAAGTCGAAACGAGTGCCGACTTCTTTACTGGCTTGATCGACCGCATTTTTTAATTCATGAGGATCGAATTCTGAAATAATATCGAATGATGGCATGGCTAAAAGGATAAGGTTAGTTAAGGGAATGAGTGTTGCGTTTTCTTCATTTCGACAACGGCCTGAATACGTAACTGGCGTATTGCCTCGCCGACTTCGGCGCCTTGTAGATTTCGGCTTAATACGGGTGCAATATCAATCGAAGCAGCAGCTTCCATCGCCTCGCGCAGATAATCCGCTTGCGGATAAGGTTGTTGCTCCAGTCCAGTGCGTCCTTTGGCGTCCGCTTCGCAAGCCAAAAGAAAATCGTAGAAAGTGGATTGAGGTTTAAACGCGCCTAGTTCGGTCAACACGTCGACCAATGTGCCCGGTTTTAATTCTGTTGCCTTATGACAATGGGTATGGTGTTTCATCACCTGCCAAGCAAGGGTTTTAAAGACGTTGGGAACGCGCAGCCGTTGGCACATCGCCTCCAGCATGGGCAAACCGTTAATCTCATGACCGTAATGGTGCGGGAGATTTTCTTTGGGCGATAAGGCTTTACCTAAATCGTGCACTAACGCCGCAAATCGCACTTCGGCTTTATCCGACAGGAGCACGGCCTGTTCCAACGCCATCAGACTATGTTTCCCCGTATCGATCTCAGGATGGTATTTAGGCGGCTGCGGTACGCCGAATAGATTGCCGATTTCCGGAAATATTAAACTTAACGCGCAGCATTCTTTTAATGTGTAAAAAAACGCAGACGGCGATCTTTCATTAAGCGCTTTATACAACTCGGCCCACACCCGTTCGGGCACCAAGTGACCGGCTTCGCCGGCATCGGCCATTGCTTGCATCATGTCGCGCGTTGCCGGCGCGAGTTTAAATCCCAGGTGTTGATAGCGTGCGGCAAAACGCGCTACCCGGAGAATGCGAACGGGATCTTCCGAAAAGGCGGGGGAAATATGCCGGAATAATCGTTTTTCCAGGTCATCGCGCCCGCCGTAAGGATCAATAATTTTGCCTTCCGGCGTCATCGCCAAAGCGTTAATCGTTAAATCCCGGCGCAGTAAATCCTGTTCCAGGGTAACATCGGCGTCGGCATGAACGACAAAACCTTTATAACCGGGCGCGGTTTTCCGCTCGGTTCTGGCAAGCGCATATTCTTCCTGATTGAGAGGATGGAGAAAAACCGGAAAATCCTTACCAACCGGACGAAACCCTTGCTTTATCATGGATTCCGGCGTTTCTCCAACGACGACCCAATCGCGCTCTTTGACCGGATAGCCCAGTAATCGATCGCGCACTGCTCCGCCGACGAGGTATTTTTTCATGACGTTAAACAACAAATTTCAAAGCGTTTATTGATTAGGCCCTTTAATGCCGGAACCGTTCACACCCGAAAGGGTACTTGTGGTCTTTAGGTTATAAATGCTGAGCTTGTCAAAGCACAAACCGCCTTTCGGCGGACTCAATACCCAAAGGGCAAGAGCGAGCGGATATTAAACCTTCATAAGGCCGTATCAATAGGATAGCATAAAGCGAACCCGGCCCGCATAATGGCATGATGATTGACTTAGTAACACAACTGTCTCAAGAGAACCTGTTGGTAAGCATTGTGATAGCCAATGTCTTACTGGGCATGTGCGCCGGTTTTCTGGCCGGACTCTTCGGTATCGGCGGCGGCATGGTGATTGTGCCGGTGCTGAGTTTTCTGTTTTCCGCGCAAGGGATGCCAAAAGAAATAATCATGATTATGGCGATCGCCACATCGCTGGCAACCATCATCCTGACCGCGCTATCGTCCGTCGCCGCTCACCACCGTTTAGGTTCGGTTTTGTGGGATAAAGTGCTGCGGCTGACGCCCGGCATTTTATTAGGCGCTATGTCGGGCGCAACTATCGCCGATGCGATTAGAAGCGATGTATTACGGCTTATTTTCGTTGGCTTCCTGCTTTATGCCGGGATGCAAATGGCGGCCGGCGCAACCCCGAAAACAGGCGCGGCTTCTTACTCCAAATTGACCGATTTTTTGGCGTCCACCGGTATCGGCCTGTTGTCGGCTTTAGTAGGCATCGGCGGCGGCACGTTAACCGTGCCCTATTTGGCGTATTGCGGTTATCCGATGCGCAACGCCGTCGCCGTCAGCAGCGCCTGCGGCTTGCCTATCGCGTTGGCAGGCACCGCAAGCTATATGGCCTTGGGCATGAAAGCCCAAGGCTTGCCGGATTGGAGTTTAGGTTACGTGTATCTGCCCTCCGTTCTTGGCGTCGGTTTCGGCAGTCTTTTTACCGCACCGCTCGGCGCTAAGCTCGCCCAAAAGCTGCCCGCCCGGCAGTTGAAACGTTACTTTTCGGTGCTGATTTTTTTGATCGCGATCAAGTTGCTAGCGCAGTAAACTAATCGCGATTTTTATGCAGGCTAATGTTGCGAGAAATAATGGAGCGCGCCGAGTAAAGGCGTTCTCTGATTTAAGGACAGTTTTACCGGAATCTTTTCGAGTAATGCCGAATACCGGCCTTTGTTTAAAAAAGCGTGTAAAAAACCGCCGGTCTTAAGGGCGGGCAGTATTTTCGGCGCTATTCCGCCGCCGATAAAAACGCCGCCTAACGCTAGCGATTTCAACGCTAAATTACCGGCTTCCGCGCCGTAAAGTTCGACATATAATCTGACCGCTTCGGCGCACAGGGCGTCGTCCCCGTTGACCCCTAATTTGGAAATAACGGGATTCCTGTCGATGCCGCTCTTAATTTCAGGAACGTCCGGGCAAGGCGGCGCGAAGCCATCTTTAAGCAGAAAATCGTAAAGATGCCCGAAGCCCATGCCTGAAACAATGCGTTCGGTACTGACATGATCGGGATAGAGCGAGCGTAAGTAAACCAATAGCCGGTCTTGTTGTTCGTTTTGCGGGGCGAAATCGCAGTGGCCTCCTTCGGTTGCTATCGGATGATGCCGGTTGCCGTCCCAATACAGAATCGCTTCGCCCAAACCGGTGCCGGCGGCGATGACGGCGATATTCCCTGCTTGCTTAGCGGCATTCGGGTTCAGTTCCACCCAATCGTTTTCCGGCAAATACAGCATGCCGATCGCCATAGCTTCCAGGTCGTTCAAGAGTTTTACCTTAGCCGTGCCCAATTTAACGCCCAGCATAGCTCCATCGATAAGCCACGACAGATTGGTCATTTGGCAACGTTGCCCGATCACCGGTCCGGCAATGCCAAAACAAGCGGAATCGATACTGTCGCCAGGCGCTATGAAGGTAGCCAATACTTCGTCAAAGGTACGGTATTCTTGGCTGTAAAAAAGCTGTTCTTTAATGCAGACCGGAGCGCCGCCGTTGTTTTTATCAAAAAACGCAAGCACTGTTTTGGTGCCGCCTATATCGCCTGCCAAGATCATGATGCGTCTTCCTTTGTCGAGTCAATACCGGATATTCCGGAAGATAGTTTAGCAGCCAAGCGATTTCTTTCGCGTGATTAAACGGAAATAACGGCCCGGTTTTTCAATTCAATCGTACTTAATTGCTCTAAATCAATAATCGAACGTATTGATATAACTGACTTATCTTGAATATTAAGGCAGTCGAAGCGCTAATGGTTTAATTCATTCAATAGATTGTCAGCAATAACTAGCAATAGACAGTGCTATTAATTGTGTTACTTTATTAAATTTTGATTACGCTTAGGTTTGAAGATTTTAACAGACTGCGATCCAGTGAAAAGTATCCCGGGGTAAAAATGGTTATGGCTATCGGCTCCGGGTCAATAAATAAACAAATGGGTTTAATTTCGGGTATGTATTTTGCTTTATTTTTTATTAATTTGTGGTCGCTTTACTAAACAACCACTCGAAAGACATTAAAACTTGGAGATGAACGTAAATGACCGATAGATTAAAACCGCTGACGCCGGCCAGCTTGACATTGGACGGTAAAACGTATTCGTTGCCGTCTTACATGGGGGTGGAAGGTGAAAAAGCCATCGATATTACTAAATTGCGCAGTCAAACGGGTTACATCACCTTGGACGACGGCTACGGCAATACCGGCGCTTGCGAAAGCGCCATTACGTATATCGATGGGGAAAAAGGTATTTTGCGTTATCGCGGCTATCCGATTGAAGAATTAGCCGAGAACTCCCGGTTTACCGAAGTAGCTTATTTATTGCTGCATGGCGAACTGCCCAACGAACAACAACTGCTGCAATTTTCAACGCAATTGAATGAGTCGTCGATCATCCATGAAGACATGCATCACTTTTTCAACGGCTTTCCCAGAGGCTCCCATCCGATGGGGATTCTCGCCACCATGGTAGCGTCTTTGTCGACGTTTTATCCCGTACCCGATCAACTGGACGACGCGACGGAAGTACAAATTGTGGCGAATCTTATCTCGCAAGTCCGCACCATCGCAGCGTTTTCCTATAAGAAATCCATCGGCGAACCTTTGGTTTACCCCTCTTACAAGCTCAAGTACGTCCGCAACTTTCTCAATATGATGTTCGCCTCGCCGGTGCGGGATTACCAGTTGGACGACGACATCGTGCGGGCGATCGATATGTTCCTAATTCTCCACGCCGACCACGAACAGAATTGCAGCACGTCGTCGGTACGCACCGCCGGTTCCAGTTTGGCGAATGTGTATGCGGTGGCTTCCGCGGGGATTGCGGCCCTGTGGGGGCCGCGCCACGGTGGCGCCAATCAAGAAGTGATCACCATGTTAGAGCAGATTCACGCCGAGGGCGGCGACGGCACCGAATTCATTAACCAAGCCAAGGATAAGAATTCGTCGAACCGTTTGATGGGGTTCGGACACCGGGTTTACAAAAATTTCGACCCGCGCGCCATCGTGCTGAAAAAACATTGCGATAAATTATTGAACAAACCCGGTATGAACGATCCGTTATTCGATATTGCCCGGCGATTGGAAGAAATCGCGCTTAAGGACGATTATTTTATTTCCAGAAAACTGTATCCGAATGTCGATTTCTACTCGGGCTTGATTCTTCGGGCCGCTGGCATTCCAACCAACATGTTCACCGTGTTGTTCGCTATCGGCCGGATGGCCGGTTGGCTGGCGCATTGGCGCGAGATGATCCGTGGGGGTTCGGTCACCATTTACCGGCCGCGTCAGGTTTATGTCGGAGAGCCGATCCGGCATTACCGGAAAATCGAGCTGAGGTAATAAAGCTATAGCAGTCTCCATTTCTTCATTCCCGCGTGTCCGGGCGTATTGTTCGGACACGCTCCCTTTGATCGGCGAAGCCGTTCAGAACCGCTCGTAAACTCTAACGAACGGTGCAGTCAAACTGTCCCGTCCGGCGGAAAGTTAATGATCAATGGAATCCGGACTTAATTTTCGGTTGATTTCATTAATTTAGCCCCTTCGATTAATGCTATTGATTTTTTATGATTTGAAAACCATAAGCAAAAATAAAATAAGTAGTTTTACTGATATATCCCAAATTCAGGCTTTGTTAAAATCGGAGCAGGGAATCTGCGACTTGTTCTCGATAAAAGCAATAAAAACAGAATGATGCCTGACGTTTTGACTTTTTTTTCGTAAGAGTCGGCGCTTTGATTTTGCATTGTGGCATCGGTAAATCTTTTTCACTTCAGATCTTGGGGGTATATTAAGATGACGCCAGAAACGAAAAAACAAAAACTCCGGCCCCTCGTGCTGGCTTTGCAAACGGTGCTGGCAACGGGAACCGTTTTGCCTGTTTTCCCAGTTTGGGGTGTGCAAACAACTCGGGTATCTGTATCTAGTCTTGGCATACAAGGAAATGGCAGTAGTTTCAGTCCTTCATTAAGCGCAGATGGGAGATATATAGCGTTTTCATCTAACGCTAACAATTTAGTTTTGAATGATACAAATCGTTCAGGTGACGTTTTTGTACGCGACTTGTTAACCAAGCGTACAACTTTAGTGTCGGTGAATAGCCAAGGTGTTCAATGTGATTTAGGGGGGGGAAACCCTTCAATTAGTGCGGATGGCCGTTATATTGCCTTCGTATCGTTCGCTACCAATCTGGTAGTTGGGGATACAAATGGTACAGATGATATCTTCGTACGCGATCTTAACAATAATAAGACTACTCGAGTCTCTATTTCCAGCACGGGAATCCAAGGCAATTCGCAAAGTTATTGGCCTAGTATAAGCGCTAATGGGCGCTATGTTGTTTTTGTATCCGGTGCTAACAATCTCGTTTTGAATGACACTAATAATTCAACAGACATTTTTGTGCGTGATCGCTTGACCAACTTAACAACCAGAATTTCCGTGGACAGCGAGGGTAATCAAGGCAATAGTTATAATATTTCTCCTTCAATTAGCGGCGACGGGCGGTTCGTGGCATTTACCTCGGGTGCGACTAATTTAGTTCCAAATGATACAAATCTGCGCTCCGACATCTTTGTTCATGATCGGGCAACTCATCAAACTACGAGAGTTTCAGTAAGCAATTCTAATGTGCAGGGAAATGGATTTAGCTTTCGCCCCTCAATTAGTGCCGATGGAAAATTTGTAATTTTTTTATCTACTGCCAATAATTTAGTAACAAATGATAACAACTTGAGTACGGATGTTTTTGTCCATGATCGTACGACTAAGCAAACAACACGAGTTTCACTCAATAGTTCAGGTGTTGAAGGTAATAACAATAGCGGCGGCTATTCAATAAGTGCAGATGGAAGGTTTATTGCCTTTAATTCAATAGCAACTAACTTAATAGCTAACGACAGCAACGGATTTAGCGATATCTTTGTCCGGGATCGAACAGATAATAAAACTACAAGAGTATCGATATCTAGTACAAACAGTGAAGGGAATTCGGGGAGTTTATTCAATTCTTTAAGCGCTGATGGCCGGTTTGTAGCTTTTGATTCAAATGCAAGTAATCTCGTAGGAGGAGACACTAATATAGCCAATGACATATTTGTGCATGACCGTTTTCTCAATTCTGCCGTCACTGCCGATCTAGCTATAACCCAAACCCTTTCCCCCAATCCGGTCACAGTCGGCGCTAATTTTACCTATACCGCCACCATAAGAAACCAAGGGCCGGGTAATGCCGCCAACGTGGTGCTGACTGATTATGTGCCGCTGGACGGCAAAGCCGGGCTGCCAAGTTTATTGCCAAGTCAGGGCAGTTGCACGAAAAGCTCAATCAGCATCTGCCGGTTGGGGACGCTTAACGCAGGTCAGCAAGCCACCGTAAAGATGACATTTACCGCCAAACGGCAAGGTATTGTGTTTAACCGCGTAACAGTCAGCGCAGCGCCGAAAGACCCAACGCCGTTCAATTCTGTGACCACCCAGGCAACGATCAATCCTTGACGGCAGGTTAGCCGCTTCCGGCGCAAGCCGGAGCGGGTTTATGATAAACCTGCTTTTCCCCGATGCTCAACAGGTAATGAATATCGTCCGGTTCGAAACCGTTAGCACAAGGCCGCCGTGTGCCAGGCAAGGCGGAGGCATCGTAAAGTAAAGTGGCTACACTAAACCGGGCAATGCCAATGTGATGCAGGCATATTTTGCCTCGATAAACATCCGTTGTTTGGATACAATAAGAGCTGGTTAGCAAGCTGCTGCTCATATAACTATTACATACATCAAAAAATAAGGTGCTGCTGGCAACCGGGCGCTAAGCACATCATCACAAGTAGCGTCGCCAGTCAATTCCGTAATTACGAATACCAGTGTTATTTCCAAAACTTTAAGACTGAGGAAGTAAAATTATGGCAACAACATTCGAAGAAACAACTATTAAACAACGGCCACTGGCTATTGCCATGCAAGCTGCGCTGGCGAGCGGCGCACTCTTGGTTACCACCCCAATTTGGAGCGCGGAAACAACCCGCGTGTCGATAACTAATAACGGAACCGCTGGTTACGGAGGCAGTTACCAGCCTTCCATCAGTGCGGACGGACGGTTCGTAGCCTTTTCTTCTGTTGAGAGCAATTTGATAACAGGTGATACTAATGGAAAATTCGATATTTTTGTCCGAGATCGGATGACCGATACAACCACCCGGGTATCGGTAAGCAGCGCCGGAACACAGGCCAATAATGACAGCAGATACGCGTCGATCAGCGCTGACGGACGCTATGTGGCGTTTGTTTCTGACGCTTCCAACCTTGTTGCGGGCGATACTAACAATTTAGCCGATGTTTTCGTCCGGGATCGAGCAACTAACCAAACCACACGGGTTTCAGTGAGCAGCAATGGAGTTCAGAGCAATGGCTACAGTAGTTACAATATAAAACCGGCGATCAGCGCCAATGGCCGCTTCGTGGCGTTTTTCTCCGATGCTACTAACTTGGTGCCGAATGATACCAATGCGGCCAGAGATATTTTTGTCAGGGATCGATTGACTAATCAAACTACCCGCGTATCTGTCAATAACGCCGGAACACAAGGCAACTACCCCAGCGATTTTCCTGCAATCAGCGCCAATGGCCGGTATGTATCGTTTTTATCCATCGCCGATAACCTGGTCGCAAATGACACCAATGCCGTGCATGACGTCTTTGTCCGCGACCGGACAACAAATCAAACCACACGTGTATCCATCAGCAGCGCTGGCGTTCAAGGAAACAATTCAAGTTTGTTTAATTCAATAAGCGCCGATGGCCGTTTTATCACGTTTAATTCTTTTGCCAGCAATCTGGTGACAAATGACACCAATGCAACCGCCGATTATTTCGTCCGCGACCGGGTAACCGGCCAAACCAGCCGTGTTTCGGTTTCAACTGCGGGTGTACAGGGGAATTATGATACTTCCCGGCCAAATTCTCCGCCTGCAATCAGCGCCGACGGGCGCTTTGTGGCTTTCAGGTCTTCCGCTTCAAACTTGGTGTTCGGTGACACCAATAACGTGGAAGATATTTTTGTCCGCGATAGAATTGCCAATCAAACAACCCGGATTTCAGTAAGCACAACTGGCGCACAGGGGAATTACAACAGTATTTCGCCTGCAGTAAGCATGGATGGACGATTCATAGTCTTCGCTTCCGATGCCATCAATCTTGTTCCTAACGACTTAAATTCGAGTTTCGATATTTTCCTTCGCGACCGTCTGCTTAATCCTGCAGTCACCGCCAATCTCGGCGTAACTCAATCTGTTTCTGCCAATCCGGTCGTAAAAGGTTCCTCTTTCAGTTTTACTGCCACAGTGAAAAATCTCGGCCCGGGTAATGCTGCGAATGTCGCCTTGACTAATATTCCGCCGCTCAATAATCGTATCACCGAGACGCCGGCACTTACTCCAAGCCAAGGAAGTTGCTCCCTAGGAACAATTAGCATTTGCCGGCTGGGAACCCTCAATGTGGGACAGCAGGCTACAGTGCAGATGACGTTTACTGCGCTTAATCCAGGTATTGTCAGTAACCGCGTTAGCGTCAACGCAAGTCCCAAGGATCCCATTCAGCTTAATAATGCCGTAGCAACCAATACGACCATTAGTCCCTAAGACAATTTCAATTCGACCGCTCCCGATATAACGGGAGCGGTTTACCTTTACCCCTTATCGGAGAGATTGGGATAAACTAAGGTGCCTCGGTCTCGCCAATGCTCAACAGGTAATGAATATCGTCGGTTCGAAACCGTTAGCACAAGGCAGCCGCGTGTCAGGCAGGACGGTCACATCGTAAAGCTCCTGTACGCCGCCGGTAACTTCGAGTGGGTGCAGTATTTCGCTTCGCTGATTCTTGAACATTTATAGCACCCGCTTTTATTAACTATCTCAGTAAGTTAGCATTTTTATACGCTTAACTTCATAAGGTCATTTATTGTCATTTCTATCATTAGGTTATGGTAAACCTTTAATATAACTTGTCAGCTATGATTTTGTCGCTACCACTTTTTTATCTAGTGCGCCTTATTTTACGCGCCTAACTCAACCAAACTGCATTCCCGCATGCAACATGAGAACGAGATAGACAAGCTCTGTCCTACAGGGTAGCATTGACTTTTTTACCTATACCCGCCGGAGCCGGAACTTGTTGGGATATGTTTGGATGCATTATCATCTTTCCGTAAAAACAAAACGATGCCTAACCTCATCGCCCAATTTTCCTATGGGAAAAAGCTTCAGCTTCTGGCATGGCTTATCCAATTCCAAAAGAGATTGAACATGTTATCTACAACAATCATTGAAAAAAACAATAAGCTAAGTCCGTTAGTCTTCGCCATGCAAGCCATCCTGGCTGGCGGCGCGACCTTGTCTTCGTTACACGTTGCGGGCGCGGAAACCACACGGGTATCGGTTAGCAGCGCAGGGATTCAGGGCAATGATGGCAGTAGCGCCACTGCCATCAGCGCCGACGGACGTTTCGTGGTTTTTGAGTCCTTTGCCAGCAACTTGGTGGCAGGCGATACTAACGGAAGACCTGACATATTCGTCCGTGACCGGCAAACTAAGCAGACCATGAGGGTGTCGGTCAGCAGTGCGGGTGTGCAGGGCAACTACGCAAGTTACTCCCCTGCCATCAGCGCTGACGGTCGCTTTGTGGCGTTTGAGTCGGGAGCCGGAAATCTGGTGGCGGGTGACACCAATGCAAGTCGTGATATATTCGTCCGTGACCGGCAAACCAATCAAACCACTCGGGTGTCGATAAGCAGCGCAGGCGTTCAGGGTAACCACAACAGTTACCGCCCTGCCATCAGCGCCGACGGACGTATCGTCGCGTTTATGTCCCGGGCCAACAACTTGGTGGCGGGCGACACCAATGTAGGTCGTGATATTTTCGTCCGTGACCGGTTAACCAACCAAACCACGCGGGTGTCGGTCAGCAGCGCGGGGGCGCAAGGTAATGGCTTTTATGGTAGTTACCACCCTGCCATCAGCGCCAACGGCCGTTTCGTGGCGTTTGCATCCTTGGCCGGCAATTTAGTGGGGGGCGACACCAATGGAAAATCTGACATTTTCGTCCGCGACCGGCAAACCAGCCAAACCACCCGGGTGTCGGTTAGCAGCGCAGGGACTCAGAGTAATAACTACAGCTACCAACCAACCATCAGCGCCGATGGCCGTTTCGTGGCGTTTGAGTCCTCTGCCAACAACCTAGTGACAGGCGACACCAATGCAAGTCCTGATATTTTCGTCCGCGACCGGCACGCCAGCCAAACCACCCGGGCGTCGGTCAGCAGCGCAGGGGTGCAAGGCAATTTAAGCAGTGAGACCACTCCTGCTGTCAGCGCCGACGGCCGTTTCGTGGCGTTTAAGTCTTGGGCCACTAATTTGGTGACCGGCGACACTAATGGAAAATTTGACATTTTCGTCCGAGACCGGCAAGCCAACCAAACCACGCGGGTGTCGGTGACCAGCGCAGGTGGGGAAGGCGATGACAATAGTTACCGCCCCACCATCAGCGCCGACGGCCGTTTCTTAGCGTTTGAGTCGGGCGCCAGAAACTTGGTGGCGAACGATAGCAATTTACGGCGTGACACTTTCGTCCATGACCGCCTGCTGAATCCCGCTGCGACCGCCGACCTTACCGTTACCCAAACCGTCTCCGCTAACCCGGTACCGATTAGTTCGACTTTCAGTTTCACCGCCACGGTGAAAAACCTCGGCTCGTCCAATGTCTCTGGGGTTACACTGACCAACATCGCCCCCACGCACAACCGGGTAAGCCCGCCACAGACGCTCATTCCGAACCAGGGCACATGCTACCGTGGGCCGATCAGCGTCTGCCGCTTGGGCATCATCAACGCTGGGCAGCAGGCCACGGTGCAGATTGGATACACTGCCTTAGGCGTCGGCCCTGTCACCAATCGTGTGAGTGTCAACGCCATCCCCAAGGAATCTACCCCGAGCAATAACACCGTGATCACGAGTACAACCATTAGTCCTTGACACTTACCCGCCCCCCGGCAGAAACGTATCAGGATCGGGTTTTAGTTGTAGCGAAGTAGCTTGGACGCAGGAATCCAAGCTTCGTGGCTTCGATTTTCCCGCATCCCGTTGCACTTAATGCGGGTTACGAACTAAGGCGCGCCTAACCCAACCAAACTATAAACCCTGTTTATCCCCGATGCTCAACAGGTAATGGATGTCATCGGTATCAAAACCGATGGCGCGTGGCCGCCGCGTGTCAGGCAGGAGGGCCACATCGTAAAGCTCCTGTACGCCGCCGGTAACTTCGATTTGGTGCAGGATTTCGCCCCGCTTTATATCCACGACAAACACGCCGCATTGCGGCGCTAAGGCGCGTTCCGCCAGCGCCGTATCCAGCGGAAGCCCGTGGAAGCCGCTGCTTTCCCGCGGCAAGGAAGCGCCGATGAAAGCGTAATCGCCATAGAAAGCTAAGCCGCGTAAATAACCGGGACAAAACACTAAAGGCTCAAAGCGGCGCTTAGACAAATCGATCCGGCCTAAGCGGCCGGTGCCGGATTCCAGCAGCCATAACGCGCCGTCGTGCCAGCGCGGCGAATGCGGCATGATGAGGTTGTCTACCATAATTTCGCTGCTGGCTAAGTCCCATACCACGCCGCCTTGGCCTTTGGTTTCGCGCCAGCCGTGCGCTTTATCCGAAGTCGAGAACGCAGTGGCGTAGGCCGCTTTGCCGTTCCGAAGCGCCAAACCGTTTAGGTGGCAGCGATCTTCCGCCGCCAATGCCGAGAGATTAGGCGGCTGCCACAAGGGGATAAAACTACGGCTTTCGCTCACCGTGGCAAGGCAGGAATAACGGGTGTTGACGAAAATCAGGCGTCCCGTGTCTTCCGCAATCAGGTCATGGCCGTCCAAATCGCCCGTCGTCCAGCCCACTTGCGGGACAAACAGCCGGTCGCAGCCCTCATAGCTTTGGTTTTTGGGCAGAATATTTTCAAAGCGCCAGATTTGATACTGACTACCGGCATAGACGCTGTTATCTTGTGCCCAAAGTCCCATGCTGCGCTGTAGATTAACCGGACTGATATGGAGCTTGCCGTGTTCCGCCGACGCTATGAAGAATAAAGTTCCGGTTTGGTAAGTGGAGAGCACGAGACTCAGTTTTTGTACGGTCAAAAACTCGGTAAAATGGGGGCTGGTAGTGAAATCAATATCGACGGTTTTTGGATTTGTTGGCGTATCCATCATCTGTTTGCTTCCTCAAGCTGAATTCAATAAGGCGATATTAACAAGAAGCTTTGGGAGAAAATAGAGCCATTTAAACAATAGGTAGGGGAAGGGTTGTTCAAAAAATTGCCTTAGTTTAATTTGCTATTTACTTCGTAATGAATTTTGATTAGGGTGTTATGTGTTAATTATCACTTTTGGCAGACTTAGCTTGTAGAGTACGATTGCAAGAAAATTGTATGCAACAAAAACAAATTGAATAGCTTTTTGATGCCTGATTTAATTTCTATGAAAAACAACCAAAGCAAATCACATGATGAATCAACCTAGATTACGTTGGGGTATTTTAGGCGCGGCGCGGATTAATGAACGGTTGCTGCCCGCCATCGTCGAAGCGACGAACGCCGAATTACTTGCAATCGCCAGCCGCCGTCCGGGTGCTGCTGCGCAAACCTTGGCGCAATACGCGCCGCAAGCAAGCCATGTTCAAGCCTACGATGGTCTTGAAGCGTTATTGGAGAATCCCGATATTCAAGCGGTTTACATTCCGTTGGCTAACCATGAACACGCCGAATGGACCTTACGCGCCATCGAACGCGGTAAACATGTGTTGTGCGAGAAACCGATGGCGTTGAAAGTGGCCGATATCGAAGCGATTGAGGCCGCCGCCCGCAAACATCAGGTGAGGGTGATGGAAGGTTTTATGTACCGTTTCCATCCTCAACACACACGGGTTCGCGAGCTGATTCAATCCGGATTGATCGGCGAGATCAGGTCGGTGCGCGCCAGTTTTTCCTTTATGATGCGGCCCGCGCGGATGTACCGTTTACAAGAACCGGTTGAGAACGGCGGCGGCGCGATGTGGGACATCGGTTGCTACGCCATCCACTCGGCGCGGATGTTTTTAGATCAAAATCCGGTCGCCGTAACCGCGCTTTCTAAGTATGTTGACAGCGGCGCAGATATTGCTACTAGCGGTATTATCGATTTCGGTAGCGGCAAATTCGCCCATTTCGATTTCAGTTTCGAACGGGCGCGGCGTTGCGAATATGAAATTACCGGCACGAAAGGCGGGATTAAATGCCACGTTGTATGGCAATTGCCGGGCGATGTGCCGGTGCTTTCTTGGTGGACAGAAGCGGGCCAGCAATGCGAAGAAAGGTTACAGGCGGAAAATCATTTCAGACTGGAAATCGAGCAGTTCAGCGCCAGTGTCTTAAGCGGCGCGCCACCGTTATTACCGTTGGACGACGCCAAGGCTAATTGCCGGATTATTGTGGCGGCGCTGGAGTCCGCGGCCCAGGGCCGGACCGTGAAATTGTAAGCTTATTCGAACCGTTGAACGGTGTTTATTAAGGCCGGACAGGGTTAAAAAATTGCGAATTAGAAAACATTAACTATAGATTTATACAGGAGGCGGCAATGACGGAATACAAAAAATACTGGTGCATGGAATGCGAACATATTTACGACGAAGAAAAAGGCGACCCCGATAGCGGCATCGCGCCCGGTACTCGCTGGGAAGACATTCCTGACGCTTGGGAGTGCCCGGTATGTGGAGCGCCTAAAAGTTTTTTTAAGCCCTGTAATTTCTAAGCAATTGGTTGCGTAAAAATCCGCCGGAACACGACGGCGATAATTAGGTTAAGGGGAAGACTATGAAATTCAATCCTTGTATTTCAGGACAATGCACCGAAGGAGGGACGTATTGCGAGGGCTGCGGCAGATCGCATGATGAAATTGCCCAAACGAAGGCGTTGATCTTATCATTAGCGAATTTCGCGCAACAACAAGGCTACGAAAATCACGAAGATTTTGCCGATTTTATCCGCAAAGGCCTATTGAAAAAACTGCAAAATCCGTCGTAAGAACATTTTTTTGATTTAAATCAAATTTAGCCGGTCTTTTCCGGTTTAAACTCAAACGCGAGAAAATTATCAATGGCTCACCCTAACTTAAGTGAGTTCAATTAAAAATTGAAGGGCGATAGTCTAACGTTTAAAGTCGTTAAAAGTGTGAAAAATTTACTGTTCCTCCGGTAAATTTTTTGTTACAAATGATTACCGGCAAACGGTAATCATTCTTTTGGCGGGGTAAACGGGCTATTCGAAACGGACTCATTTTACCGGCAAGCGCTAAAGGACTTTTCAGCACCCTAATTACTAAAAGTAAAGCTAAACGGAGGTCTAACATGAAAAGTAATAATACAATCGCCGTTCTGGATGACGATCATTATTTGCTCGCCTTACTTAAGGGTTATTGTTATGCAAGCAATATCGGAATCGAAGTTTTCGAGTTTAACCGATCGGGTATCTTTGAGGCCAGGAGACTGAAACCTCAGGTGATTGCGGCGCCGTTGGACTATATTGCCGACGGAAATAATCCGGAAGAAACGGCATTGCTTAAGCAAATTAGCGCGCAAGATAAGATCGAGATAATCGCTTTAAATAAATGTTTAAGGTGTCACGATGAAACCGATTATCTCGATTGGATCGGCGCAATTATAGAAAACCCTTACGAAATAGGCGAAATAGACGCGTATCTTAAGCGTCTGAATCTAAACATTATTTCGCCGATAACAAATTTAGCCGGTTCTCCGGAAAAGCGCTCGGGCGCGGACAGGAGACAATTACGAGTCAATGTTAATGGCGAAACTCTGTATAATGATCGTCGAATTAATGGCGACAGAAGAGCTTATGGCGATAGAAGAAACCATCCCGGCGCAAATTCGGCAAAAGACTCCCAGGAGCAGCTTTTTCACATCGATCAACGCAACAAATGTTTGTTTGTAAAAGGCCAAAAAGTTGAGCTTACACCCAAAGAGTTTGAGTTACTCTTGTTTCTATCGACGGATCTGGAACGTGTATTTACGCCCGATGAAATCATTAACCATCTCTGGCCTGATAGTCAGCGGGCGACTAAATCCGATCTTTATCAATACATGCACTTGTTGCGGAAAAAAATTGAACCGGATCCTAATAGCCCGCAATGGATAAGAAACATAAAAGGCTTCGGCTACAAGCTGGAAATGTGTCATGCGTTATAGATCGAGTTACTGCAATGCATAGAGCCTCAGGCGACGGTGACCGGAGATGAAAGTAATCTTTGTGCAACCGAATTGAAAAAAGGCGCTCTAAATTCAGCGAAATCCAAAAATGAGTTATCGACGTATCGTTCTATTGTGTATGGCTAGATATTGAGAGTTCCGGCAACGGTTAGACATTAGGGTCGTTTTATTTTAAGGAAACTCTGAACAAGTTAATTCCATTCATAACCTGAATGGTCACGAGTGGTTCGACAAGCTTTTATGCCCCAGGACAGGAGGGTACACCACGACGAAATCAACTACTGAACGTTCGTCCTGAGCCTGTCGAAGGACTTAACCAGAGCTTCCTTAGCTACCTTCTCGAATCTGCTTGCTGGATTAACAGTTAGCATTTAAACATCGTCCGGTGTTTAAATGTTTATAAGCAACTAGTGTTAAAACCGTTTTGATAAGCGCCAAAAGCGGTTTTTCGTTAACAAGACCATACGCTGCTCAAGGCTTCAAAATCCCGCCTCAATAAAACTGCAAATGCCGGATAATCCGGTTTTCCGTATTCTATTTGTCAAACATTAAACTTAATTCTAAAAAAGACTTTTACGCGTTAGATAGCAGACCGGGAATATAATGCTCGCGGTTTTTTAACGATTCTGAATTTAACTCGAATTTAAGTGTTTTTTAATTTTGTTTTTAGGGACTTAAAGTTCAATCGATGAAAAAATTAAGCCGGTTTTAGATGTTTTCATCTCTTAACCGGCAAGATAAATCCGAACGATTATTTTACGCATAAGTCTAGCTTTGAAAAAGATGTGCTTAACCCGAAAATAATCGTGAATTTTACGGTATTTATCCCAAAACTGTGCTGCCGGACGGTAGCGCTATTAATCGATTAGCTTATTCTATACGAGGAGTAATATCATGAACAAAACAGCAATTTTTGTGGCATTAGCGACATTTGCAAGTACTTCTTTTGCGCTACCAGGCGATGTGCCGCCGCCTTCCGTCGGTATGGCCGGTTCTGCGCCGAAACTCTTTCCCTCCGAACAAGGCGCTTTTAAGGCTATGGAAGTAGCCACGCAAGTTATCGAATCCATAATTGTGCAAAAAGGGTGTGCTACTGTTAAATATCCTTTCGAAGTTCATACCGCTGCAGACGGCTCAGGCACCGCATCGATAGGCTGGTCGCCGTCAACGGTGGATTTATCGGTTACGCTTAGCGGCACCAGCACTAACAACGGCCGCTGGTACAGCATCACAGGCGGTGGCACGTTAGGCGGAATATCGATTAGCGACATTAGCGGCAAGGGCAGCTATAACATCGGATCGATGATGCAAGAGTTGAGAACTTACTGGAAAGCGACCAGTCCAGTCACCACTAACCCGGATTGGTTTCATGGCACCATCATTAAAGATTATTGGCGCTTGAGCGCCTTACAACCTATTCCGGCCGGTTTCGACGATGCCGGAGTACCGGTAAGCACCGTGGTTGATTACGGTTATCAGCAGGTTTCCAAGAATAACTACATCAAAGCGAAGTATTGGCAAAATAGCCGCACTTGGCGCGATAATGGTGTCAATGCCGGAACTCGCTGGTTTAAACAACGCGTAGCGCCTACCGGAAATTGCACCATTGAAGTCAAGACCGCCGGTTACGGCGAATCGCCGACCGATAGCATCGAAGGCTTTAACGAAAAAGGTTACATCAAAGTAACCGGTCCTGATGCGGGAACCTTCTTCGCTAAACCTTAACTTTACCTAAGTTATTCGCAATTTTAGTGCTGAGCGCGCGTTGACGGTAAGCTGCTGTAAACTAGCGAAGTCTGCCGGGAAACCGCGTTCAGTCATGTCCAATTCTGTCATTGTTTTCCTAGGCTAACTTTCAGCCCGTAAGCTATTCGAAAACCATTGAATGGTTTTCGTGCTGAGACTGGCAATTAAGCGTATTAAAAAATATTCCTCACATTTCTGAGAACTTTCAATATTATTTTGGGCGTCGCTATTGTTGCGAAAGCTTGTTTTAGGCATCCCCGCCCAAGCAAGCGGCCTTAACTTAACGCGACCGCTCATTGGCCGCGCCAAAGCCGTATTGTTGCTCGCATTAAATAACCTAAAGTGTCATAAGTGTCCGGCAAGGGATATAAAACTGGTTGCGCAATGACTCTCACGATTTTCGATTGCTTTGAAATTTCACTTGGCAAACCGCTTTTTGTGAAACCGCCAAGCCCTATTACTTCGAGGGGGGCGCTGGGCTTCCCCCTCGCAGCGAATGCATTGGCGTATTTTATAGCTGTCAAAAAAGATGACTGTTAAAAAGCAATATTTTTTTCGTCATTTTGATAAAATACTCAAGACGTCGGGTTTTTAGTTAAGTTTTTTCATTGACAACCAAACATGTTCAAAGACTTTACTCGTATACCGGGATAATTCCAGGCTGTAATCGAAAATCCAAGCCAAGGTTTAACGGTTATATCTTTCATTTTGCCGAATAACGCCTCAATAAGCGATTGCTTTACAAGACCAGTTGTTAACAACTGCTTTTTTTCGATTCAATAGTGTCATGTAAAGATGAGGTTTCGATAAGCAGCGTAAATTTAACATTCGCAAAGTGCGAGTTAAATTAGCATTATTGACTGACGAACTATAACTAAACCTTAAGAAAACCCTGAGCAAATACTTCAGCAAATCCAAATCAATCCTTCCGGCTAATGGTTATTGTTCTTACTGCGCCAGCTTTGACATAAGTAAGGATGTTTAATTATTACGAAGTTTTTCAAGATTCGAAGGGATTTTTTAGACGATGTTGTAATCACAAAACAGAAAGAAGAATACGGAGATATTTTTCATGCTAACCCTCATTAAAAGATTTCGCGAAGCTAAAGCACAAAAGGCTTACGAAGTCATTCTGCCTTATTTTGATCATCTTTGGTTTAAGGAAACCTATGGCATTGACGGACCCAATGACCGGATTCATCTGTATAAAGTTTACAACGATCTAGTCCGTAAAAGTTCTTGTTCTCCAAATCCGGATTTCGATGAAGCTCTATATCTCGCGAAATATTCCGATGTAAAAAAAAATGTTAGAGAAGGACTGTTTTTATGCGGTTTCGAACATTATGTCCGTTTTGGGAAAAACGAAGGACGCACCAGTCTTGGCGTAAGAGCTCAGTCCAACAATACGACTGAAGAACACCTGTTCGACTCCGATTGGTATCTACACGAATACCCGAAAGCTGCGCAAGAAATGGTTAAAAGCAATTTAACAACTAACGAACATTATCATTCGATTGGTTTAAAGAGAAGATATAGCCCGAATGCATGGTTCGACGAAGAATGGTATCAGGCCTTTTACCCGGATGTGGTTATAGGTATAGCCGAAGGCAACTACAGAAGTGGTTTTGATCATTATCTGAAATACGGAAAAGCGGAAGGACGTATACCTAGAAGAAAAGCAAAAGATATTCTCGAATCCAAGTTCACCGGAGTAACGTATCCTCATGGTTTCGAGCGCACCAGCGCGTTGGAAAGCAAATTGCGTCCGATTCCGATTCAACTGGTTTCAAACGACCGGACAAGGATCAATTTTGTTCTTCCGACTTTCGATAAAGATATTATGTTTGGCGGTTACACCTCCATAATTCAAATTTTTAAAAAATTTCAACAGCTGGATTATGATTTGCGGATACTTGTTACCGAGGACAGATCGCTTTGCAAAGAATACGCGTTCTATAATTTAAAAAATATTATCGGCGATTTTGATGAAAAACACATCAAGTTTGAAAATATTGCTTACCGTGAAAATAGAATCGAAATAAGCGCTAAAGACAGATTCATTGCCTATTCGGCATGGGATGCGCTTATCGCTTCGGATCTTGCCGCCAATACCGACGAGAAAAAATTTCTGTTTTTGATACAGGAAGACGAAAGAATTTTTCATCATAACGATTCAACGCGGTCGATTATTGAACATGCTTATTCTCTGCCGCATGTTGCCCTCTTTAACACGAAAGATTTATTAGAATACTTCAAGCAGAAAGGTCTTGGTGTTTTCGCTCAAAAACAGCCCGAACAAGCGGGTGCATTCAGTTTTGAACATGTTTTTACGCCGATTGATCCGCCAGCAATCGATAAGCTTTCAAGTAAAACGGGCAAGAGATTGCTTTTTTATGCTCGGCCTGAAAACCATGCGGCAAGAAACCTGTTTGAGATCGGATTTTTAAGTTTAAAAGAAGCCATTAAACGAGGCTATTTTGATCGTAGCTGGTCGTTCGACGGGGTAGGAACTTTAACGGAAAGTCGAAGCCTGGATCTCGGGAGCGGAAAAATATTGAAACTAATGCCTAAACTGGAAGGTTCGGATTACGGTAAATTGCTTGCCAATTATGATATCGGCTTGAGTTTGATGTATGCGCCGCATCCGGGGCTTGTTCATTACGAAATGGCTGCCGCAGGGATGATGGTCGTTACCAATACGTATGAGTACCGGGATGAAGAGTACTTTTTAAAAAAATCGGCAAACTTTGTTCCGGCAAATCCGAATATTCGAGATTTGTCGGAAGCCCTTAAAATTGCAGCAAGCAAATCCGGTAATATAAACGCGCGGGTGGCAAACGCTTACCGCCCAAATCGCAGCAATTGGGACGATGTTTTTTCAGAGAATTTTCTTAAAACTATATTAACAGCTTTGAGAGCGTAACTTGTCATGAAAAAAAGCTGTGTGATCTCCGCTAATTGTCAAGGAGCCTATATCAAAGCACTTTTGGAAGCGCATCCCGTTTTTTCCAAAGACTTCGAGGTTCGTTATTTCGTCAATTATCAAAATGAGGAAGTTTCTCAAAACTTACTCGAAAAGTGCAGTTTACTGATATATCAACCGCTAGGCGATAAATGGGGAACTAATTCGGAAAAATACCTGAATGACAACATTCCTAAGAGCTGCATTACAATTCGAGTTAACTATTTAACTTTTCCGGTTTACTGGCCGTTTCAAACTCAGGACTCGCGCAATACAACAACTGCGTCATTTCCTTTCGGACAATTCCCTTATGGGGATAAGTTTGTATTGGACTTAATGGCGCAAGGAATGTCGAACGACGATGTATTACGTCTCGTTTATGACCGTGAGGCTTTTACAAAGAAAGTGGAATTAGACGCCGTAATATCAAACTATATCAGTCATCAAAGGGATATAGAAAGTAGACGAGACCAAAAGTTACTCGACTATATTATGGACAATTATAAAAGCGTCAAACTGTTTGAAACTTTCAATCACCCTTCACGTCCGCTCTGTATTTATCAAGTAAATGAGATATTAAATCAGTTGGGATACGCCAGCTTAGGTAGTGAAGCGCCACCGCTGAGTTATTTGAAAGAAAATCAACAACCCATACATCCCTATGTTTCTGAACTCTTAAAGCTAGAGTTCTCAAGCGATTGGACCGGTAAATATAACATTTGGGGTAAGCCTCTATCTGTGAAAGAATACTACGAAGCTTATATCAATTGGGACACTAATGCTATCGGTGTGCCGGTAAAGAAAAATTGTGAACAGAAACGTGATGACCGGAAAAAAAGCACAGGAAAATCAACTATGGTGGCTATGCGAAACAATATTATAAATAAAGACTTAAACGAACAATTACTATTTTTGCATATTCCTAAAACTGCAGGCACCAGTCTTAATCAAATGCTGGCCGAAGCAACGACCGGCGTCAATCATTTTAAACATTACAACTCGACAATTACGCTTATAAAAGATAAAGGCAGAAGAAAGCACCCGGTAATCATGGGCCATGTTCATTATGATGTTTATAAAACACTTTCGAATAACTGCAAAATTTTTACGTTTCTTCGCGATCCTATCGATAGAACAATATCGGCTTTTGAATTTATGAAATCACATCCCGAGACGTGGCTTGGGCAATTGGCTCAAGGTTCAATCGAAGATTTTTTACAGCATAACTTTGTCAAAAAATCGATTGCCGACATACAAACACGATTATTAGGCGTTGAAATAAAATTTCAAAAATTATACGTGGATCTTCGAAATAATCGCATTACGGAAGCGCAATATTATGATGTCATTAGCGAAGCAACGCATGCTGAAGTCAGCGATATTGAATTAAATAGAGCTAAAGAAAGGCTCAGAACAATGTTTTTTGTCGGATTCACTGAAAGTTTTTCTCAAGATTCTGAAGCGCTTTTCGCAGCGCTCGGGTTGCCTTGTCCTCAGCACAGACAAGCAAATCAAACCCCGGTTAAGTTTAAAAAGCGGGATAAATACACCGAGAGCGATATTGAACTGATCAAAAAATTAAATAAAAACGATATCAATCTGTATAACTTTGCCAGAGAGCTTTTTAAAAGATAATTGTTTTTAGTTTCATTATTTTGCCGAAAGCGATTTTTCCCGCCTTAATATTGCCAGCGCAAGCGTCAATTTTTAACAGTCCATTATGTCAAGATAAAACCAAAGAATCTTTTGGTAAAAAAAGCGAGATCTGGTTGAATAGCTGACTATAAGACCGGAATTCGCTTTGCTGGCAAAGCTGTTCGATTGATTTTCTTAAAATCAAGTTTAACTTTTACGATAACTATTGCGCAGACGACAATGGCCTGACCGTGGCTGTTTTAGCTTGAGCGTTTATTTCAGGTTTAACGATGGGTAAGGCGCTAATTCCGTTGTTAAATTGTTTATCACCATTTCGTTAGTGCGCGACCCTAAGACTATAGCCAGTTCAGTCACGATGTTGATGCTTAAAACCGGACTTAATACAGAATCTCCGAACAAGTCGATCGCATTGATATCTTTAGACATCCCTCAGCGGAGCGTCCGGCAAGGTTGTTTTGATCGTAACAAGGGTTATAAATTCTTTATAAATCATTTATTTGAAGATATATTTACGGCTATCCAAGGATATCATCGGAATTTCCTTACTGCGGCTCGATGAAAAAATTCAATTGTCCTTCATGCGGCGCGGAAGTTATATTTCAATCGAATGTTTCGGTGTATGCGGTGTGCGCTTTTTGCAGCTCGATGATCGTCCGCCGCGATATAGCCGTCGAAAGTATCGGAACCATGGCGGCGCTGCCCGAGGATATGAGTCCGGTCCAAACCGGAACGGAAGGCAGTTATCAAGGCGCTCGGTTTACCGTTATCGGACGCATGAAAATCGGCTGGACCGACGGTGTCTGGAACGAATGGTATACAGTCAACGAAAACGGCGGCAGAGGTTGGCTAGTCGAAGCGCAAGGGTTTTATGCGGTCTGTTTCGAACACGAAGACGGACTGCCGCCCGAAGCAAAAAAGACAATCGATAAATTTTTACAATCGGGCAAAACGAAGGATGAGAACTTCAACCGGAAAGAATCCTGGGTCGGAAATTTACGCGACGAAATGTTGGGTTCTTACCTATTTTTAGACCGGTTAAAGTACAAAATTGCGGATGTCAAATCCGCCGTCTGCATCGGCAGCGAAGGCGAACTGCCGTTTATCGCGCCCAAAGGCCGGAAAACCCTAACCATAGACTTGTTAGGCCATCAAGGTGAATTTGCGAGCGTAGAAATCGCGCAAGACAAAACACGTCTCTATCTTGGCCGCTACCTCGAATGGAAAGAGCTGCGAATGCAGAATACTAGACCCTTGGAGGGTTGGACGTAGTGGCGGATTTATCCGGCGCAGCGCGTTCTGGCGATTTCCAGCCGCCCGTAAGGCCAGCGGGCAAGCCTAAGACTTTCAGTTGCCCCAACTGCGGCGGTTCGGTCACTGTAAAGGCCGCCGGTCACAGCATTAGCGCCGTGTGCGGCTATTGCTCCTCGATGATCGATGTCGCCAACGAAAACTTCCGTATTCTGTCTGTGGCCAATGAACGTACCCGGACCACCTTATTAACTATCGGCAGCAAAGGCCGTTTGGCCGGAATAATGTGGGAAGTCGCCGGCTACATGGAGAAGTCCGACGAAACCGGTGTTTACCGCTGGGACGAATATTTGCTCTACAACCCGTATCAAGGTTTCCGTTTTTTAGTGCAGTCGAAGGGCCATTGGTCCCTATTCAAGGTATTGAAGAAATCGGTTGCACAGCCTAGCGGTTTCTCCGGCGCTTTTAAATTCGAAGGCCGGAAATACGAACGCTTTCAAAAAGGCGTAACAAAAGTCCTTTATGTGAAAGGCGAATTTTACTGGCGCGTACGCAAGGACGAGGAAAGTTACGTCATCGACTATGTCGCACCGCCATATATGCTTTCGGTCGCAAAAAACGATGAGGAAATTAATACAGCGCTCGGCGAGTACATAGAACCGAAAGCTGTCGAAAAAGCCTTCGTATTGACAACCCGTATGCCGGAGCGGATCGGCGTTGGACCCAATCAGCCGGGGCGTTATCATTCCGAGTATGTCGCCAGGGTTTGGTACACTTTCGCAGTCGCTTTTATCCTAGCGGCTTTCATCCAAATCATGTCGGCGTTAACCGCGCATAACGCCGTTATTTTCGAGAGCAGTTACGAAATCGATGCCGCCGGTAAAAATCAAACCGTCAGCACGGAAAGCTTCTACCTGCCTAGGCAATCGAACGTGGAAATTTCAAGTTACGCTAAATTGGATAACGAATGGCTGGAACTGGATCTTGCCTTGATTGACGGCAAAGACGACACAGTTAAAGAATCCAAACAAGCCCTGGAATTTTATTCGGGTATGGATTACGACGGCTATTATTGGAAAGAAGGCGATTCGGACAAAGACAGCGTATTTTCCGCTGTTCCCGAAGGCGATTACCGCTTGTTGATCGATACCGATTCGGGCGCGTATTACAAAAGGCAGCCGGTAACGTTTCATATTCAAATCAAAAGGAATGTATCGAACTGGTCGAATTACGGCTTTACCCTGTTATTATTGATTTTATATCCCGCGTTCGTGACGTTCAGGCATACTCAAATCGAGTCAGCGCGCTGGTCCGAGAGCGATTTTTCTAATCTGAACTGACGGTAGCCAACCCATGCCGAAGGTTTTTATCGTGTACTGCGCCGTTTTGATAATCCTTTTGGCGATTGCCAACTATAAGGGGATTATTTATAGCACTTACCTCTATGGCGAAGATTCTCACGCCGCCAAATCCGCCAACCAATATCATAAATAAGGAGAAACACATGGAGATTGCCGACATGATTGAAATGAAATACGTGGTCGCTTCGCTTCTGTATTCATCGATTGGCCTGACCATCTTTGTCGTAGCTTTTGTTGTCTTGGATTTATTGACGCCCAAAGTCAGTGTTTGGCGGGAATTGGTTGAGAAACAGAATATCGCTTTGGCTATCTTTCTGGGCGCGGTGGTTTATGGGATTGCGACGATAATTGCTTCGGCGATACATGGTTAGTCAATGTCCTTCAAATTGAACAACGGTTTTTCCGAGTTTAATAACCACTACATTTGCTGTTGCTGTTTGGTTATTGCTATCAACCTGTCCTTTTTTTGCGGTGCGGCATGGGCTAGTCCTTATGGCGGAAATGAGTTTGATTCCTTTCTAAATTACTGGCAATTTCTGTCAACAGTCAGTGCCATTAGTGCTGTAACTACATATTATCATTATAAAAATAAACATTTTCAGGAGGATGCTTTTTATAAAAAATATAGCCTTTTCTGGTTATTGATTATCTTGTCTTGTTCCTTAATAACCATAACTTCAGTCTTCAACTTCTATCATTTACCTTTGACCGCCGAATGCAACTATATGGCTTGCTTATGGCATCAAACTCCGTTTTGGGCATTTTTAGCTTTGACCGTTATTTTCGCCCCCGCCAATTATCAAAATACGTCGGATATAGGTATAACCGACACAGTTCTGCTTTTAGGAAATCTTTTGTGGATTACTTATATCGCTGTAAGTATTTTAAATTCCGCTTTTATAAACTTGCCTTTTTTTTATCCTACCATATTGGGGATTGTTATCGGGATAGTCATTTTGATGAAGATAATATTTTCTGGCAACGATTTACAACAATTTCAGAGACTTACTCTATTAGGCATTTCTTGGTTTTTGAGCATTGTTTTTATTTTGTATGCCATTTATCTAAATGGTTCGTACATTTTATGGTTTTTAATAAACAGATAGCTCTTATCCATTCATCAATAAATAAAATCATGCAACACGTCCTAATAATCCACGAAGTAGATGCCTATCCGGTCTGGAAGGCCGTTTTCGACCAAGCGACAGAGATGAGAAAACAAGCCGGCGAGATCAGTTATCAATTGCTTCGTTATGAAAACGAGGAAAATAACATCGTCCTTTTTTCCAGGTGGACTTCGCTGGAAAATGCCCGCCGGTTCTTTGAATTGCCCGAATTGGTTGAAATTAGGAAGCAGGCCGGAGTTAAAGCGCCGTCGTTTATCTATTTACAAGAGATAGAGCAGGGCGTGTTATAACTTCGCTTTAAATCAACAGACCCGTCTAACTATGTCGTACACCCTAAACGCCGCGAACCGGATCGACTAAAAAGTGGCTCTTCTCTTATTGGTCTCCGTCTTCGTTATCGCCACCTGCGGGCTGATTTACGAGCTGATTGCCGGGACGTTAGCCAGCTATCTCTTGGGTGATTCCATCACCCAATTTTCCACGATTATCGGCTGTTACCTGTTTGCAATGGGTATTGGTTCGTGGCTGTCCGGTTACATTGACCGGAACCTGCTGGGTTATTTCATCAAAATCGAAATCTTAGTCGGTGTGGTCGGCGGTAGTTCCGCCGCCGTGTTGTTTCTATTGTTCGAACAGGTGTATTCGTTCCGGCTCTTGCTCTATTTCGTGGTAACAATAATAGGTATTTTGGTCGGCATAGAAATCCCCTTGTTGTTACGGATATTGAAGGATCGTTTCGAATTTAAAGACCTAGTTTCCAGGGTTTTTACTTTCGACTACATCGGCGCATTGTTCGCCTCGGTGTTATTTCCCTTGGTGTTGGTGCCTTATTTAGGCTTGGTCAAAACCAGTTTTTTATTCGGCATTTTGAACACACTGGTCGCGCTGTGGCTGCTGTACGCCATCAAGGATGACATCCCTGCCCTCAAAATGCACCGGATTTCAGCGATTACCGCGCTGATCTTGCTCATGTTCGGCTTCCTCTATTCCGAATCTATCATGAGCGTTGCCGAAAGCAGCAGTTACCAAGGCCAGGTGATTTACGCCAAATCCACGCCTTATCAACGCATCGTGCTGACGAAAGAGCAGCACGATTTAAGGTTATTCTTAAACGCCAACCTGCAATTCAGCTCGGTCGATGAATACCGTTATCATGAAGCGCTAGTGCATCCGGCATTAGCCGCCATCACCCAACCCAAACGCGTGTTAATCATCGGCGGCGGCGACGGGCTGGCATTGCGCGAAGTCTTCAAATATCCCAGTGTCGAAGCAGTCACGCTGGTCGATCTCGACCCGGCTATGACCCAATTGTTTGCCTCGAACAACCTGTTGACGGCGTTAAACGAACATGCGCTGTCGTCGCCTAAATTGACCATCATTAACCAGGACGCTTTTTTGTGGCTAAAAACACAATACCAACACGCTGAAAAGCCAATGTTCGATGCCTTGGTCATCGACATCCCCGATCCATCCAATTATTCCATCGGCAAACTGTATTCCCTTTCGTTTTTTAAATTATTACCGGGGATCATGCACCGCGACAGCGTGTTAGTCATTCAAAGCACCTCGCCGTTAGTCGCCCGAAAAACCTTTTGGTGCGTCGTCAACACCTTGGCAGCAGCTGGTTTTACCGCCACGCCTTATCATGCCTACGTGCCGTCTTTCGGCGAATGGGGTTTTGTGATCGGCACATTCGCGCCTTATAACCGACCGCAAAACTATCCGGCAGGATTACATTATGTCAGCGTGGAAACCGCCAATGAAATGTTCCACTTTCCCGCCGACATGGCGAAAGTCGATACTGAAATCCAACGGCTGGACGATCAGGTGTTAGTGCGGTATTTCGATGAGGAATGGTCTAGGTTTCTAATTTATTAAAAAATAACCCTAATGAAACAAAGACGTAAAAACCTACTAAATCCGGATCAGCCGGGAAGCGATCGGAGGCAATGACCCCAAGACCCGCCATCGCCAAAGCAAGACCGAGATTTTACGGACCTGCGCGGTTTAACCTTTAATTGGCGATGACGCTGGTGTAAGTGAACACCCTGAGATCCTTGTAACCGGTTGGCAACGAAGTGGTAACATTGTTGCAACAAGCGCAGGCGACGGTCAACACTGGCAGTAGCGCCGGAACGCGGAACACTAAATTTATGGATGTTTATTACCAGCTAATGGCCTGTTAAAACGTTAAAATCCTGCCATCCGTACTGCATGCTTTCTTAAGTGTGCCGTTTTTTTCCGGTTATCTCAAACAACGAATAGAGAGAATCATAGTTATGACAGATTCGCAAAAATGGCTAATGCTTGCATTGACCGCATCCGGCGGCTGGTTGATTTATCTTTTGTCACCGATATTGATGCCTTTTGTATTCTCGGCTGTTCTTGCCTATCTGGGCGATCCCCTAACCGACCGGCTGGAAAACTGCCGGCTTTCCAGAACCCAGTCGGTAGCGGTCGTGTTTTTGGCAATGACATTGGTCTTAGCGTTGATATTTTTCATGCTGGTGCCGCGGCTTGAAGCTCAAATTGCCGATGCGATTAATAATCTGCCCGGCTATGCCGCAAAAATAAACAGCTCTCTATTACCATGGTTGCAACAGCGTTTTAACATGACCCTAAAGCCGGTTGAGATTAACGAATTGATCGGCGTCCTCAACAGTCAGTGGCAAAATGCGGGCGGATTTGCCACCTCCGCGATGAAATCGGTTTCGCATTCGGGCGGCGTAGTCGTGGCCTGGTTGATGAATTTGCTGCTGATTCCCGTGGTGACCTTCTACCTGTTGCGCGATTGGGATGTTCTGGTTGCGAAAATTTACGATTTGCTGCCCAGAAGAATAGCGCCGGTCATCGCGAAGCTTGCGGGCGAAGTCAATACGGTCTTGTCCGCCTTCCTCCGGGGTCAGTTCTACGTCATGTTAGCTTTGGGTTGTATTTACAGCGTAGGGCTTTGGCTGACCGGGCTGGATTTGGCCTTACTCATCGGAATGACCGCGGGATTGATCAGCTTCGTGCCTTATTTAGGCGCCATTGTCGGAATTCTATCGGCTTGTATCGCCGCGCTAGTGCAATACCAGGAATTGTCCCAGCTCGTGCCTGTCGCCGTTGTGTTTCTGGTTGGGCAAGCACTGGAGGGAACCGTGCTGACGCCGAAACTGGTCGGCGACAAGATCGGCTTGCATCCGGTTGCGGTCATTTTTTCGGTAATGGCGGGCGGCCAGTTGTTCGGCTTTCTAGGTATTCTGCTCGCTTTACCCGTTGCCTCCATCGTCATGGTGTTTCTGCGCCATATCCATGATATTTATAGGGATAGCGAGTTTTATGGGAAGGGTTAATGGAGCGCTGATAGCGACATTGAATTGACCAAGGTTATTGAGCACTTAAATTAAGCGTTGACGAGTCAAATTTTAGCTGTCAAATGAAATTATCGTTAATCGTTTACTTTCGGAAACAACAGTAATATTGATTTTAGGCGGTTATATTCGTACAAAACTGTTTTTTTAAGAGGTTGCTTCGATAATACCGGTTTCTTGATAGATAACGGTGATCAAACGAAAAAACCAATCGGGGCGCGTCAAAATGATGAGAAACGCAACGACAGGCGTGACCGGAACCGGCGCTATATCAACGATAAATAATGCCACTATGCTTAGGAAGCATTTTTTTCTCGCTTGTTGGGACTGGGATTCGGTAATATCCGGTATCGGGGCAATTGCTTTAGCGCCGTAAAGGTTAACCGCAACCCGCCAAAACCAGCGCGGCCGAAAAGCGACAACGGTCATGCCGATTAGACAACCCGGTGAAACTGGGCCGAACCCGATAATCGCGAATATCGAAAACACAATAAGGCATTTGATCTGAGTTTTGTTCATTTATTTCCTAAGTCTAATCGTAATGGACTAATTCATAAGTTAAAGCAGGCTGGCACCCTGCCAGCAAATCGGTCAGAAATTTCCAGAATACATCCGCCGATGGCGGGCAGCCGGGCAGGAAGTAATCGATTTTAACGACTTCATGGATCGGACGCACTTTATCCAGCAATAACGGTAATTCAATGTCACTGGGAATTTGCGGGTTTTCCACGCCGATGCCGTCGAGATAAGATTCCGTTAGACATTCTTCCAGCGGAATAAAATTACGCAGCGCGGGCAAGCCGCCATTAATGGCGCAGGCGCCAACGGCCACCAGGATTTTGCAGTTTTTGCGAAATTCGCGCAACACATGCACATTTTCGGAATTACAGACGCCGCCTTCGATCAAGCCGATGTCACAATTACTAGCGTGTTCGATATCGGTAATCGGCGAGCGGTCGAATTCGACGACTTCCGCCAGTTTTACCAAGCGTTCGTCGAGATCGAGAAAGGACATGTGGCAGCCGAAGCAGCCGGCTAGCGAGGTGGTGGCGATTCTGACTTTAGCGGTCATCGTTAATCTTTCTCCGATTCGACTGCCACGGATGGAGGAAGTGCCGTTGACGGTCGGGAACCGGACACGGCAAAGCTGATTTCATCAATAGTGTGATGATCGTAAAGCCGTTCGCCTATCGGGATTTGATAGCCGGTGCGTTTAATCAAGATTGCTCCGGTGGGGCAAATGTGCGCGGCGGCATCGGTAACGTCCAGCTCGCTATCTTTCAACAAGCCGCTGGGCGAATTGACGATGAGCTGTTTGGTAATGCCGCGACCGCTGATGGCAAACACATCTTTGCCGTCTTTTTCTTGGCTGGCGCGCGCGCACAACGTACAAAATATGCAGCGGTTATGGTCGATCATGACATCGGGATGCGACGAATCCACCGCGCGTTTGGCGTAAAAATGCGGAAAATGGTTGTCCAGCATATTCAAATGATAGCCGACGGCTTGCAACGTACAGTTGCCGCTTTTTTCGCAACCGGGACATAAGTGGTTGCCTTCCACAAACAGCATTTGCGTGATTTTTCGGCGGTCATCATTCAGTGCTTTGCTGTTATTAACCACTTCTTGACCCTCCGCCGCCGGAAAAGTACATGACGTACAGGCGCGTCCGTTGACTTTGACGGTGCAAAGCTTACAACTGCCGTGCGGCGTAAAGCCTTCATGATGGCAAAGATGCGGTATATAAACCCCTGCCACCGTCGCGGCTTCCATAATAGTTTGCCCTTCTTCAAAAGGGATCGTCTGTCCATCGATAATCAGTGTCTTAGTCATGGTCTTCACCAATTTGAGCCAAGTGTGCGGCTTTGTCGTTTCTATTAGCCATGCGTCGCGCCGTTTCCAGTGCGGCATCCAGATCGAAGCCGGGTTCGTAACTGATTTTTTTCAATTGGCTTTGGTAAAGTTCGGGATAACGTTCCAGTGTCGATAGGATCGGATTCGCGGCGGTTTGCCCTAATCCGCAATGGCTATAGGTTTTAACGAGTTGGCAGATTTCTTCCAGTGCGACCACATCGCCTGCCGAGCCGTGTCCGCCGGTGATTTTGTCCAACTGATTACGCAAAAGGGAGGTTCCTACGCGGCACGGTGTACAGAAACCGCAACTTTCATGCGCAAAAAAACGAGTGAAATTTTGCACAATGTCGAGAATATTTCTGGTGTTGTTGAAGACGATAAATGAGCCGCCGGTAGCTAAATCTTCAAACGCGAGTTTTCGATTAAATTCTTTGTTGGAAATAAATACACCTGAAGGTCCACCAACCTGAACGCCTAGAACACCGCTTGTCCCGCAATCATTTAAGATGTCTTGTATCGTCGTGCCGAACGGGTATTCGTAAATTCCAGGACGGTCACAATCGCCGCTGATGCTCAAGATTTTGGTGCCTTTGGATTTTTCCGTACCGGCGCTAGCAAACCAGTTGCCGCCGTTAACCGCAATCGCAGCCGCTGCCAAAAAAGTTTCGACATTATTAACCACAGTCGGCTTGCCCAAATAACCTTGCGTGACCGGATATGGCGGACGGTTGCGCGGGATACCGGGTTTGCCTTCCAACGATTCGATCAATGCCGATTCTTCCCCACAGATATAAGCGCCCGCGCCCAAATGGATTTCAATATCGAAGTTAAAATTCCGGCCAAGAACGGTAGCGCCGAGCAATCCGGCTTGTCTTCGTTCGTCCAGAATTTTTTGCAACTTGTCGTAAAGGAATAAGTATTCGCCGCGTAGATATAAAAAACCCTGTGTAGAGCCGGTTATTGCCGCGCAAACGGTCATTCCTTCAAATACTTCATGCGCGTAGCTGTTTAACAATACTCTATCTTTAAAAGTACCGGGTTCGCCTTCGTCGGCATTGCAAACCACATAGCGTTCTTGTTCCGTTTCTTCCGAGCAGAAACGCCATTTCAACGCCGTTTTAAATCCGGCGCCGCCACGGCCCCGTAAACCGGATCGATCGATTTCCGTTAACGTTTCCGAAACTCCTCGCTTGAACATCGAGGTTAACGCCGCTCCTTTATCGAGACAGCAATTCAATAGTAAACCGGGCTTGTAAATGTTGTCGGTTACCGAAAATAACTCGCTGGGCCATTCGGGGAGGGGCGTTGTTTGATTAATTAAATCAGCGATAATGCCGGCTTTAGTGTGATCCAGTTTTGTCAATGCATAGCCGTTGACCAACCCGGCCGGACCTTGATCGCATAACCCAGTGCATGACGTATTATTCAAGCTAACAAGGCCGTCTTGTCTAAGTTGTCCGGGGGCGACGCGTAACTTGTTGGACAAATACACCATTAACTCGATTTTGCCTAGCATGTGATCGGTAATAGAATCGCTGATTAACAGTTCGTACCGTCCTCTCGGGGATAGATGCAAAAAACTGTAAAATTCGGCGACCGCGATAATCCGGGTTCGGGGAATGTGCAGTAACGCGGCTATGTCTTCAATCGCTTTTTCAGGCACATGGTGAAAGCGGGATTGAACGGCTCTTAGGATTTGCAGCAAATGTGTCGGCTGATTTCCGTAAATAGTGGCTAAATCAAAGATAAATTCTTTCATTTTATTGTCGCAAATCGATGAACCCTTGCATTAATAATGGTTTAATGGCGATTATCGTAACTGGATTCTAAAAAATTTAAAGCAAAATTCCTAAATACGGGTCAAGTTAATCTTCAACTATTAAATTTTGATGAATTAAATGTTAATGGCCAGCATACCCGGATTGCTTAACCGGATTAAGCAAATAATTACCGGAATCGTATTCATTTCGCCGACTCCGGCGTTCTAACTTGGATTTAACCAAGTCCAAGGCATAACCTAAATCTTTCCGCAACACTTAAAGCCTGCGATCAAACAGCCTTATTGCGCTTTGTCCGTTCGGTTGCACTTTCTGGCTGCGGCAATAAAGCTGTAGTAGGGACGGACGCAAATACCGCGTATATTAAGTTCTCTCCTTTGCGCCAATTCGAAAAGCCTATGATTTCGGTGCCACAATGTCATTCTCGGCATCGGCTGACCGAGCTTTAATCGGCGCCAGCAAGTTGTCCAGAAACCCTGGTTGTAATGGCAATTTCACCAATTGCGGTATGGTTTTTTCTTATTTCCACCCGTCCGGTACCGTCCCATTTGTTTTTGAAGGCAGTTTTACAGCAAATGATTCTCACAATTACAATGGTTTTGATGAATCAATAGCCTTGCCGTCTAATGGTTTACGGGCTTGTAATTGGGACAAGTGATGCAGATTGCGGATCTGCCTATTTATTTGACCGGATAGGGAATTCCTGGATTCAAAGGACGCGCGTAACCGGCCCTAGCAACGGCACTGGCGATAATTTTAACAGCAAAGCATTCGGCTATAACGTTTCCCTGACCCAAGACGGATTGAAATTTACCGGGGGATCTTTAGAAGACGGTTGTGTGTTTGGCTTAGAATGCGGTAAGGTCTATTACTTTACGATAACGCCGTAGCGAGAAAGCGCCTAAGCGCACTAACCAACGGGCAGTGCGCCGAATGCTTCGATTAAGTTTCATTTTTCATCCCGATTATTGCTGCTTAAGGTTGGCGTAGTTTACAGAAATTTACTTGTTTTCAAATCCGTATAAATACTTACATCCGGCGCATTACGCTACCGCTAATGCGCCTTACGGCCTTGCTAAACACATAATGTAATTACCAAATACCATTTCTTACTTGACTTCAAGCGCACCTCGGTATATTGATCTGCGTAACTAGTTAATCCAAACAATATTTTTAATCGCCAAGAAATAATGTTTTCGCATTCGAATTTATCGACTATCGGGTTGGAGGGAAAAATGTTAAAACAAAATAAGCCAAACAGTATCAAGAAAATAGGCTGGCTCGCTTTATTCATGTTTCCGCTGAGCGTCCTTGGGGGGTATGAAAAAATGAGCCCGCCTGAAATTTCGGAAATCCAGCGGAACGCAGGCCATCCTTATTCGATCAACGGCAATGCCGCCGATAATCCGGCCCAGGAATGGCGAATTCTGTTTGGTGCGGATGAGGTTGAGGTCTCTCCAAAACAACAACAAAACAGAGAAGCCCTGAAATTCGGGCTGGCGCGGATCGGCGATTCCAATAAGTTGCAAAATATAACTACCAGCAAACGTGAAGTGAGCGGAAATCGCGTCAGTTACCAAAAAGGAGTGGTCGAGGAATGGTACCTCAACGGCCCGCTCGGACTCGAACAAGGATTTAACGTGTCGCATGCGCTAGGCAAGGACTTGGTGCTTGAATTGCGTACCAACTGGTCGGCATCGCAAAATGGGGCGGATGTCAAGTTGGGCAACGGAACTCATAGTTGGCTTTTAGGTGCGCTCCATGCCGTCGATTCTACAGGGCGGTCTCTGCCCTCAAAAATGAAGGCCGAAAACGGCAGGATACGGCTTGAAATAGCGACCAGCAATGCCCGTTTTCCGGTTACGGTCGATCCTTTGCTAACGCGCACCGCCACACTAACCGCTAAAGACCAAACTAAATACTTAGGGTTTGGCCGTTCGGTAGCGGTTTCAGGCGATGGCAATACAGCACTTGTGGGCACTGACGGCAATGCCGCTTATATCTATTCGATGACGACAACCGGTTGGGTTCAGAAGCAAAAATTGGTCAAACCTGCTAACTTACGATGCAATAGCAACGGTTCGTGGTTCGGCTGGTCGGTCGCCCTGTCCAAAGACGGCAGCACTGCAATAGTCGGTGCTTCCGGCATCTTTACTTATTACAGTTTCGGCATTCCCATTCCTTTATTTTATTCGTGCGCCGATTTGCCTGTGTATGTCAAAAAAGGTACGCAATGGGTGTTGGAAAAGATACTCACGATG
>DLHW01000030.1:0-13661 GCA_002483425.1 Methylococcaceae bacterium UBA7658 | reverse complement strand
CATCGACGACCGGTGCGGAGCGGCTTACTTTTTTGAACGGGGCACCAGCGGTTGGGCGTTACAAAAAAGATTTTTAAATACCACGAGCTACGATGCCTGGAGCGGTTATTTCGGCGCAACGACAGCCATATCGGGCAACGGCCTTTGGGTGTTGGTGGGCGCGCCAGGCGGTAACACCACCTGGGTATTTCAACGGAAAGCATTACCTGCCGGGTGGACGCAAACCCAGGCATTGACTTTTCCTGCCAGTCGGCTCACGAAAGATTTCGGTACTGCGTTAGCATTGTCCGCCATTGGCGACCGCGCCCTGATCAGCGCGGAAAGCACTACCAATACAACGGATTGTAAAGGCAATTACACCGATTGCGGCGCAGTTTATTCGTATAAACGCGCGGTCACAAAACTGATATTGCAGTCCGTTTTTACCGCTGCCGATTCGCACTCTTATAATTATTTCGGCGAATCTTTGGCATTATCCGCAAACGGGACAAGGGCTATTGTTGGAACCTCTTCTGCCGACTGTGCTAACGGCAATTGCGGGGCCGCCTACTTATTCGATTTGATCGGCAATGCTTGGAAACAACGAGGCCGCGTAACCGGCCCGAGCGCAGGTTTGGGTGGTACCGATTTAGGCGGGAATTTTGGCGGCAGTGTCGCATTGTCCGATGCCGGAAATAGGCTGTTGGTCGGTGCGCACGAGGATAATTGCGTCCTTGGAAAAGAATGCGGCAAGGTCTATTTCTATACCATTACGCCTTAATTATCATTTTTTCGATAGAATACAAGGCCGTGCAATAACAAAAAGCCATTGATCTTTAAGGTGTGACTTTTACTCTGTTGCACGATACGCAATTCCAGCAAGCTATTTTTTGTACCCGACTCAGCACCATAAGTTGGCGGTGGGTCCACTCATCGGCTTGCATCGGGTTATAAATTTTTACAGTGCTGTAATTAAGGAAAGTCTGAGTAGGGTACAAACATCGTACCCTACCGGAACTTAATTACTCTTCTTTGGATTTTTTAAAAGATTAAACAAGTGTACTTAAGGCGCTTTTGGACAAACCGCCGTTGCATACTCAACATCGGTAATCTTGATGAGAGCGCGATTTGCAGCCGTGTTGGCGGCTCCAAGGAAGAACAGCAGCTTTGCTTTCAGGTCGGCGACAGCTGAAGGATTATCCCTAATCTTTATATCCAACTCGGTCAAACGCGGCATAGAATTCAATGCGGCAAAGTCGGCTGCAATTAGCGGTTGTAAACTGCCTTCCCCGATCATAAAGACGATCTTATCGGAATGGTAGACATTCGTGGTGGTTGACGTTGGGCAGCTAGTAATTGCTGGTCTCCCTACGGCTTCTACTTTGGGTACTGCGGATTGCGCCGACGTAGCAACGCCCATCCCGGCCGCAATGAAAACTACGGAAGCTAATGTTTTTAGAGTTTTGGTGTTCATGCTATGATTCTCCTGCCGTTAACAAAACTAACGGTCATCAGTGGTAATAAATATAAATAAAGTGCTGACGAGAAATTCCTTTACTCATCAGCTCGGACAGTCAACCTGCTACGTTGCTGTCTGATGATGTTGTTTTTCAATCCTGTTACGATTAAAAAACGCCGATACCTTCCAGGTATCTTTAGCAGACTGCCGGAGATATTGCATTACCGGTAGTCTGCTAATTTTCCTATCTACCCACCCTCTGAGCGTATTTTTTTAAAGGGGGAGCGACCTTTACAACCTAAGCTGTATTTAACCCTCAAGAATTCCGGTATGGTTTTAAATCAGAGATGGATTCAAAAAGTTTGAGACGGAATATGGAGTCATTCTCTTGATATTTAACAATTAATCCCTATCTACACAGACGGTAGATATCGTATAATCCAAAACAGATAAGTCAGGCGCAGTATTTGTTCCGTCAGGTTGCTCTAATTTCTTTTTTCCTAGTAAATAAAAAGTATGCAAATTGGTCCCCGCTACGCCATTAGTGGAAGTCAATCCAGTAAAAACCTCATTTGTGCTAACTGGCTTAATGTTGGGATCGTCCACTCCACTGTTATCAACAAACTCAAGTGTTCTTTCAGCCCTCGTGTTCTCAATTGGGTTAGTGGTGTTTCGACTAATCGTAAAGAGATATTGTTTTCCAGTGCTTGGACTTGGGTTATCAACGTCTGCACTAGCAACAACCATACAATCATTGGTACCTGCACCTCCATTTACCGTATGGTTCACACTACTTATTGTGGTCCAAAGCATATTGTCAGAAACTGTCTTGTTGGTGACGCTTCCTGACCCTCCAACTTCGTCATTAGCGGAGTAAGCGTGCCCTGAAAGAAAAAATAAAGATAAAACCAGCATTGATTTTTTAGATAATGTTTTCATGATAATTCTCCTGCCGTTATTTATTAACGGTCATCAGTAGTAAAAATAAAAATTGCTGATGAGTGCTTCCTATAACCTATCAGCGTGGGTATTTAATCTCGTTGTTACCCATTTATGTTGCTTTTCAATCCTGCTACGATTGAAAAGACAATGCTTTCCTGGCATTGTTTGTCTCAGGCGATATTCTTTTCATACTTGTTTTTAAACACACAAGACAGTTTATAAAATCACCATTCTATCCCTTTTAGCCATTTCAGAGTGTTGGTTAAAACATTTCATTCAAGTTCAAAGCGTCCTATTTCCTTGGTCGCTTACGGGTATCCGATGAATTTATCTGCAACGTTAGTTGCTACAGCTATTCAGAAAAAAGTAAAAGAACCATCCGGCTTGGAAACTACTTTATGCCTTTAACTGTGAAACAACATGCAGGAAAAATGCGAAAAAATGAATGATTAAGAAATTACAAAAGGCTTTGTGATTTAATATGGAATTTTTACCTTGTTTACCTATACATAATGAGATTTCATATCCGCATGAAGTGCAATCGCGCGGCATGACGTAAACGTATACCGTGACTATTTATCTTTAATTTTTTCTGGGATTTTTCCTGATGAGTATAAAAATCGCGTTAGTTGAAGATGATGAAATAATCCGAAATAATTATTCCGAAATTCTTGCCGATGAAGGCTTTGAGGTCGTTGTTTTCGGTAATCGGCAAGAAGCCATGAATTACTTTCAAATGTCATTGCCCGACATCGCCGTTCTCGATGTCGGCCTTCAGGAAGAGCGCGACGGCGGATTTAGGCTCTGCTCGGATTTACGCCGGTTAGCGCCAAAACTGCCGATTATTTTTTTAACCTCGCGCGATGAAGAAATCGACCGGATTTCCGGGCTGCGCCTGGGGGCTGACGATTACATAACTAAAGACGCCAGCATCAATTTTCTGATGGTGAGGATTGAAGCGTTATTTCATCGTATAGAAGTGATCACGCAAAGTGAGTCCGTAGAATCGAAAACAGACAAAAATATTTCAGCATTAGGTTCGCTTACTTTGGATAAAAAATCGTTAAAAGCGGCCTGGAAAAATACGCCGCTCGATCTCAGCCTAACCCAATTCTGGATACTCTGCGAATTAGCGACAAATCCGGGCGAAGTAAAGACCTGCGACAAATTGATGCAGGCGGCTCATATTTGCGTAGAACCGAATACCATTACCGCCCATATCAAAATGATCCGGTCCCGGTTTCGCGATATCGACAGCGATTTTGATTGCATCAAAACCGAACGCTCTGCCGGTTATCGCTGGTTGGACAAGCATGACAATTCAGCTTGATATTGAATGCAATCTTTTAATAAGAACGAATGAAACTAAACCAGGACGGGGATTTTTACGGTAAAAATAGCGCCGTCCTTACCCATTAAATCGCTCGCTTGTACCGAACCGCCGTGCCCTTCGGTAATCAATTTGACCAAATAAAGGCCTAACCCCAAATTATCGCTTTTCCAATGCCCGGCGTCCCGGAGGGATACAAAAAGATCGAATATTTTGTCTTTATCTTCAGGCAGTTTGACCCCTTCATTAGCCACCGATAATTCAGCAACATTTTGGTGATTTTGAAGCCTAATGGTTATCGGAGTATGCAAATGACTGTGTTCGATGGCATTGTTGACTAAGTTGTCTAACAATTGCCGGAGCCGGTCTTCATTTCCCAGTACTTTCAAATTGAGGTCGATATCCCCATTAAACCGGGATTGCGGATAAGATAACTTATATTCATCGATTTGCGTCTGGACGATATCGCCCAAATTGACAGGCGTTAACGGCTCTTTACAAATCATCGCCTCCAAGCTGCTGGCATTGCTCACGCTCGCCAACAAAATATTCATATAATTCAGACTTTTTTTAGCGCGCTCCAGATAGGTATCGATCGACGGTTGTTCCGATCTGCGTTCAATCAGTTCCAATGAACTCTTTACGCCGATCGAGGCATTTTTAAGTTCATGCTTTAAAAACTTGGCCATATTTTCCAGCCACAGAATACGGCGGTTATTCGCCTCGGTCAGTTCATCGGTGCGCTCGTCCACCAAGCCTTCCAGGTGTTTACTGTATTGGTCTAGTTGTTGGTCCCGTATTTCAATTTGCTCTAGCATGGCATTGAAACTGTCGATTAACTTGCCAAGTTCGTCGCTGGAATTGTTCGGAATTCTCACTGAGTAATCGTCGCTTATCGAAACTTTGCCGGTCACCTGTTGCAAATTCAAAATGGGCAGTGAGATCAGCTTATGCAACCGGCTGGAAACAACCAAACTCAAGGTAAAACAGGCCAGGAGCGTAAAGACCACCCAACTCAGGTAACGTAATAACTTTTCGAAAAAAAGGGTCATATCGGAGAGAATCCGCACCGTTCCGACCCGTTGTTTTTCAAAATAAATATCGCTGGAAACCTCGATCATCCCGGAAAATTTTCCGGAAGGCAAAGACCGCAGTAGTTGTGTCAGCCAGGAATGATCCGGCTGGTGCGATGAATTTGCCGGGTTGGCTTTGTATTCGGCGAATAATAAACCTTGTTCCTGATAAATCGCCGCGTAAACGATGTCTTTTTTGATGGCGAGGGCATTCAAATTTTCGATCGCCGTCCGGGGGTCGTTAAACGCCAGCGAACCCGTGCTGCGCGAGCCGATCACCTCGGCTAATGTCGCCAATTCCGCCTCGATATCGTGGCGCATGGTGACTGCCTCGTTGATCGAAATGACGACCGCCATAACAAATATCCCAATGCTGGCGGATAGCATCATCATGGCGATCAGTTTGGTTTTAATGGGCAGATTGCGTAATGACATCTCTCTAATCACGCCCCTTATTTGACGTTTTAACCAGGGTTGCTAGTTCGATTATCTTGGAACTCACTGTCAGCCCTGCTTGCTTGATCGTATCCGGGTTGATTTCAAATTGGATGTGATCGCCCGATTTAATCAGGGTAATCATGCCGCCGCGGCTGGAAAAACCCGCAATATCGCTGATGGTCAAGATGGGAAAGTGCTGGAGGGAGTTTAACAGGGCCGGCAATCTGTGCAGCTCAGAAGCGCTGACAAAAGCAACATGGCAATGATTTAACGATTCTTCCGACAATACGCCGCTAGTATACATCTCAACTTGAACGCTTTTATCTTTGACAGGCTTTTCTTGGATTGCGTCTAATGCAGATTGGCCGAACGGATTTCTGCCGATAATACAGAATTCTAATGCGGCATTGCCGTCATTAAATTTCGTTTCCGGCCATTCGGTAAAGAGGGCGAATTTGTAGCTGTACAAGGCTTTGAGGGTGTCTTCGCCAAAAACCTTATCTTGAGCGAACGCCGGTAAGGGAAAGGCAGCAGCCAGGGTAAAGATCGAAAGAAATCGTAAGGCTTTAACTAGGGTTGACACAAAAAATGCAATAGCTGGATGCACACGGTTTAAAATTTCAGGTTGCCTTGAAGCCAAAACATTCGTTCGACCTGCAAAGGGTTAAACGAAAGTCCTTCATAAAACTCCGGATGCTGGGCATCGTTCAGGTTATTGGCGATAAAGGCCAACTCCACATTTTTATGGGGCTTCCAAGCCAGCCGTGCGTCGAGGGTAACGTAACTCGGGATGGCTTGTGCTGCAACAATACCCGAAGCGGAATCTGTGTAACGGAACCAAACGTCCAATTCAACCTCCGGCGTGATATCGAAAGCGCTTCTTAAAGCAACCAGAAACCGGGGATCTTGACTGATAGAATCAGTAGAAATATTTTCATTGCTTCGTAAAGTTTTGATATTCAACTCCATAAAGCTAGAACTGAGTTGAAAACGCGCCCAATCGAAAGGACGCCAAACCACTGCCGCCTCCACGCCCAAGCTCGTGCTTTTTTTTATTCTTCGCTCAGGAAATAAATCTGAAAACTGGTTGTTTACAGGTTGGCTATCGTTAAGCTCATTAAAGTATGTCGTCAAATCAAAAGAAAATTTGTCCGAGTTCCAATAACGGTAACCCGCTTCATAACTGATGACTTCATCGGAATTCAGATTTTCGTATTGCTTAAATTTGAAAATCTCCGTTGAAGCATTGGGAGGAGGCGCTGCATCTAAATCCGTCACTGCCGGCAGCCGTATCGCCCGGGAAACACCCGCCCAAAGGCGATGTTGATTGGCGGGCTTCCACAAGACGCGGAGGGAAGGCTCGTATTCAAAGTCGTTATTGTTATGGTGTTCAAATTTGCTGCCGAATGTGATCTCGATAGCATCGTTCCAGCGCCATTTGTCTTGGACAAAAACACCTAACCGGTTGTTTACAAATGTTTTTGGTAAATATTTAGTAACAGTTATCGATTGCTCGCCATTGAACGGTTTGAGTTGCACCAAGCTTAGACGGTAGTTTAACCCCCAGGTCAACTCATGGGCTTCATTCAGCGCAAGAACGTGCTGAAAATCGAAATCAACGATGTCACTATTGACTGATCTATTTAAGGACTGGTTTTCTTCAAATGCATCGTAAAAGAATTGCGCCGTCATGCGCGACGCCAAGGACTGGTTATAATTCCAGCGCGCCAAGAGGTTGCCGCCTTTTTTTTCGGTTCGATTTAAAATTAATTTATTGGTCAGGAATTCATTTTTTTTATCGATATTTTCATTGTATTCGCCATAATAGATATCCCCTTGCGCCATCAAGGCGTGTTTGCCGTCGGCATTGGCCCAATCCAGCCGGAAGCCTCCACGCCCCGCAGTCCAATCTTCGTTGGCGTCAGCCCCTATCTGGTTGGTGAAGCTGTCGTCGCGCAGGAACTTGCCGTAAACCCGTGCAAAGCCCTGATCGGAAAATTGCCAACCCTTGCGTAATCCAGCGCCGAATTTATCGCCGCCAAAGAGCGTCAAACTCCCTTCTTGCGTGTCGGCTGTGTGTTTGGTTATGATGTTGATCACGCCATTGACGGCATTGGCGCCCCAAACGCTGGCGCCGGGGCCGCGTATCACTTCAATCCGTTCGATATCGTCCAGTACCCGGTCTTGTATCTCCCAATAAACACCTTTGTTGATTGGCGAATACAATGACCGGCCGTCCATCAGCACCAATAACTTATCGGCAACTAGGCCATTGAAACCCCGGGCGGAAATTGCCCACTTGGTGGGGCTGATCCGGGCGACGTGCAGGCCCGGCACCATGCGCAAGGCTTCGGGTATGGTGGTCGCTCCGGACCGGCGGATATCGTCTTGTGTAATGACGTAAGCGGCTGCCGCCGTATCCGTCAGTTGTTGTTCGCTCCGGGTTGCGGTAACCACTTTGCTGTCCATCAGTTCTTCGATGCTTAATTGGTCCAGTCCCTCAGCTTCGCTTGCCAAACCGTATGACGCATAGAGACTACAACAAAGCGTCCAATACAAAACCCTATAAAGCCAACTGATTATTTTTTTCGCTATCAAGACGACCTCAAACGGGCATTATTTAACCATTTGATTATTTCATTGATAATAATTGAAATCTAGTAGGTATTTCTGTCCTTTTCTGAAACGGAGGCGGGTAGAAAAAAACCAAATAGGATTAATAAAAAACGGAAAAGGGGTTAATTTTGAATATTTCAAATTCGCACACATATAGATTAAAGGTCTTATATATTTAGTAACACATGTTACGCAGCTGTAGAAAACTCCCGTCATGTCGCGCCGATTACAGGCATTTTTATCGGAAACAGCCCTAGTATGCAAATGGCGGAGTGTGGCAAGGAGGCCGCGCTTTTGCCAGAGGGACAGGAAGTCCCTTCTGGCAAATCCCGATAAGAACGTCAGAGCGCAGGAAACAAGCGGCGTCGGGACTCGCCTGTTCTTCAGATTCGTCTTTTGGCAAAACAAAAGACAGCATCTCACCTACTGGTGCGAGAATCCGATTCAAACAACTTTATTGGTCTGTCTTAATTAATAATCTCGTTGCGAGTTCTGACCCTAGGCTATTGAAACACTTAGCTTCGACAGCATAATCATCTTTGTTAATAGTTGATTTGTTGACCACCAATCCATAAGTGCCAAAACCATCGGGGTTCGTGACCCAAGGGCCCGCCGTAGGTACGCTCTCGGTGTCTGAAGCAGTCACTGTCGGATTTTTATCTTTTCCAAATGTTGCAAACACAGTAGCTGCTGTATTAATTATAATGGTGCGATCCTCAACTCTGACTTGAGCCTCAGTAGTGCCAGAAGGGCAAGAAAAAGTATAGCTATCAGCCGCTGCTGAAGAAGCACCCAATGTTCCGGTTGCCGAGGCAGCTTCCGCCGCGAAGGATGCCGCCCACCCAATAAGCAGGCTAAAAACCGTCACGAATGCTTTTATTGTTTTGAAAATCATAATGCCATTCTCCCGCCGTCATAATAAGCAACGGCTATCGATTGTTTAAAAAAAGCACTGTTACGTGCAGTCAATTATCAACTATAACGAAATTTATTAACCGGCCTCTTAAATATTTGACCCGTTTATACCCTAGTAGAACATAAATGTTCAGTAAATAGAGGTCTACAAGCCATTCGATGGCTCCAGCCGAACGAAAATTAAAACTTCATACGGCTCTGATCAATAACGATTTTTATTGTCGTTTAGACACAATCAAATTAAGCTAACTAGAGCGTTGCCTAGCGATACACTGCGAGGACAATTACCTGTAAGTTGAAATTTTCTCCCTGATTATCGAAGTATCAGTTGTTAAAAATCAAAATACCGATTTCTCGACAATATCAAGCTTCGATACCAAAATAAACTTTTATCGCTGTGACGATGTGCAGGAAAAATGAAGAAATATGAAGAAATATGAANNTTTATATTAAAAAGTTACTATGAATCCAATGGATTGATCTTCAAAAGAGGCAAAAAAATGAATTATGCCCGAATGATTTTATCGTTGTTTTATGGCTTCATCTTGTTGATGAATTGTTTCGCTACCTATGCCGAAACGCCTTCCGTCAATGTCTTACCGGAAATAACTATTGTCGCCTCGCCAAATTTTTCGAATGAACAAACAGGAGTACGGGAACTGGATGAGGAAGATCTATCGGTTGCCCATGAACGCAGTATCGTCGATATTTTGGATGGCCATCCCGGAGTAGCCACGGCAAAGTTTGGCGGTTACGGCTTGCCTAGCGGGATACTATTACGCGGAGCCAACGGTCAGGGCATGATTACACTGGATGGCATTCCTTTGTTTCAATCGCTTCCTAGCGCCCAAAATATGGATACGCTGCCGGTGGAAGCCTTGCAAAAAGCCGAAATCGAACGCGGGCCGGGATCGGTGCAAAACTCGTTTCAAGCCTTGGGCGGTGCGATCAGGCTTTATACCAAGGACAGTGCTAAAACCGGCGCAAGCTTTTCCTTGGAAGGCGGCAGTTTCGGCATTCTCAGAGAAACGGCGCAAGCATCGGCCAAAGGTAAAATTGGCCGGATGACAGTAACTTTAAGCCGAGGCGATGCCTTTGAGGGAACACATTTTGCCCAAGCCGAAGAGAACCCGGAACGCGATCGCTTTCGGTTTACTCAGGGTATTGTCCGCTTTTCATCGGATTTGACTGAACGCTTAAATTGGCATGGCACCCTGCTTTACCGGCTTGCGAATAACGGATCGGACACGCTCGGCGCAGACAAAAATTTCAATGCGGCGTTCTTGGACGATAGCAGGGTTTTCGCTAACCGAGAAAATTGGCTGGCGCAAAGCACTTTGAACGCCAACTGGACACCGTCTTGGCAAAGCCGTTTACAATTCGGATTCAATCATCAGCGTACTTTCAGCCGTTTGGGGACCTTGCCGAGCGGGAAACCATTACAGAACCAATTGTTGAACCGTCTTTACTTGGTTGATTGGCGAAATCAACATGAATTGGTCAATGATGAAAAACAACGTATCTGTTGGCAGTTGAGTTGGGGCGGGCAAGCGCGTTACGAAACGGTCAAAATTCAACCTAATCCAGCACTCGGCTTCGGTTTCGATAGTTTAGGCGGTTTTTCTGAGCCAGAAACGCTGAATCAACCGGACGATCTTATCAAGCGCCGTACGCTGGCCTCGGTGTTTTTAGAAACCGCCGGTCATTACCGGGAGTTTAGCGGGCAAGCCGGCGTACGTATAGAACACTACGATCAATATGACGATCAGCCAATTTTGCAAGCTGCGGCATCATGGCAATTAACGCCCGGATTTTTACTTAAAGCTTCGGGCGGTACCGGGTACCGCTTGCCTAGCTATATGGAACAATTTTTTTTGATAATAGGCAATCCTAACCTTCAACCCGAACGTTCCGCGAGCGGCGAAATAGCCTTGGAATGGCTCCCTGTGAGCGCTATGCGGGTAGCGGTCAGCGGTTTCTATCATCGTTACGACAACTTAATTACGACCGTTTATAATTCCCGTTTAGGCCCGGTTGCGGTCAATATTGCCGATAGCGATTTAACGGGCGGGGAATTCGATATTCAATACCGTTGGCCGGACGGACTGGATAGCGGACTCAGTTACACCTATCACCATATTCAAGATTTACAATCGAATTCGCTTATTCCATTACGTCCGCCCCATACCGCCAGAATTTGGGCGCAACAAAAATTTACCGGGCTTCCGGTAACGCTATGGGCGGAAACTATTATTCGGAGTTCAACCTGGAATGATTTGACCAATACCCTTCCGGTCAAAGAGTCGCTCCAATTGAATGCATCGATCCGGTATGCTGTTTCCCGTCAATTCGAGGTGTATCTACGCGGCGAAAATTTAACCAATAACCGGAACCCTCAGCTTTACAGCATCGACACACCGGGAATTGCATTTTATGGCGGATTCAAGCTTGAGATTTAGGGCTGTAGATACGATCTCTCCGTATCAATCGCAAGAGGTTAAAATTCCACTTGAAGTTGATAGGGTTGCCGACGTTTTAAGACACCCAAACAAATCTGTACCAGTTCCCGCATAGCTGCGCACCCAAGGCGGCATATTAATTTTCCTGTTACGGGTCAAACGTTCGTATTGTGCCTTGATGCCAGGATTGTAGCGGTTGCGACCACAGCCGTCATATAGAATTTGGCGCGGAACGCCCCGGGTTGTCTGCCTTGGAAAGCCTCGCCCGCCCGCGAACGCTGCTGCCCGACTCGTGTTGTACCGGCACCAGCCCCAGATAGGCTGCGCACTGGCTGGCACTGTCAAACTGGCGGCTGCCGGTAACCATCAGCATACGGGTTGAAATGACCTTGGACACCGGGCATATACTCTCCAATAACGCCTTGTTTTCTTTCAGTTGCCGCTTGGGCCTTTCATTCATGCCGTAACGCGCCAAGATAACGCTGTCCTTCTTGTCGTTCTTCGTCTTGACCTCGAAGTTTTGACCATAGAACTTGACTTTTGGGCTGGGTTCACTATTGACACCTTGGAGTCTTGATCAAACAGGCAAGTTGGCAATGCCTTCACGTTTATCTTGTTGGCTTCATTCAACCAAGCGCAATCAAGCTTTGCTTTACTGATATCTATACCAATTACATCCATTTCCTGCGGCTTCTCTTGTTCATACAGCCTCATTTCTCATTCGGACGGACTTAATAGCATTCGGTGTTAAGAAAAATCGGCGTACGGATTTTATTTACGAAACAGGCTTGGGGATGCCTCAGGGCGGATTCAAACTCCTCATGCGCCACGATAATATACTAGCTAGGCAACTTATCAGGTCTTAGAGAGACTAGAGCGGGTCGTGACCCGCCTACAAGTCAATGAATCCCCAACATATTAGCTAACGCCTTCTTGGCTAACCTGGCATCGTTCTTATCGACAACAATCCGATTCACCACATGGCCTTCGACGAGGTTATCCATCACCCAGGCCAAATGTTGCGGGTCGGTGCGGAACATGGTGGAGCACATGCACAAGGTGGGCGACATAAAGTGGACGTTTTTGCCGTCTTTTTTGCACTCTTCATGCAAGCGGTTGACGAGGTTCAATTCCGTCGCTACCAGCCAGCGAGTGTTAGGTTCGGCTTCGCGGATGGTTTTGAGGATGTTGGTGGTGGAACCGATATAGTCGGCTTTTTCGCACACTTCAAACGGTGCTTCGGGGTGGGCGATGATTTTGGTTTCCGGGTATTTTGCCAGGAAATTGTCGATCTGCTCCGGCTTGAACATTTGGTGTACCGAGCAAAAGCCGCCCCACAGGAAGATTTTGGCATTGCGGATTTGCTCCTCGGTCAAACCACCCATCGGCTTGTTGAAATCCCAGAGGCACAATTGTTCCAACGGAATGCCCATACGGTAGCCGGTGTTACGCCCCAAGTGCTGGTCGGGGAAAAACAGCACTTTCGGGCGATTGGCAAAACTCCACTCCAGGATTTTACGGGCATTGGACGAGGTGCAGACGATGCCGTCATGCTCGCCGCAGAAGGCTTTCAGGTCGGCGGCGGAATTGATGTAAGTCACGGGCGTGACTTCGTTATCGACATCGATCACCTGCCCTAACTCATCCCAGCATTTTTTCACCTTGATGAGATTCGCCATGTCCGCCATTGAACAGCCCGCTGCCAAATCAGGCAGGATAGTGATTTGCTCCGGCCTAGTCAGAATGTTGGAAACTTCCGCCATAAAATGCACCCCGCAAAATACTATAAACTCGGCTTCGGCAGCGGCGGCATCGCGGGACAACTGCAATGAATCGCCGACGAAATCGGCATGTTTGAAGACTTCGTCTCGTTGGTAATGGTGTCCCAAAATGACGCAACGTTTTCCCAGCTTGGTTTTAGCGGCAACGATTTTAGCGTCGCATGCTTCGTCGCTGAGTAAGGCGTAGTCTTGGATGGGGAAGGGTGTCGATTTCATGCTGTAATCTTAATAGACTGATTTAAAATAAAATATTTTTTAACTGAGTGAGTATAAGTCCGGATTATAAAGCAAAGGCGTTGTTACCCCAAATTGAAAGGCGGTAACCGAAAAGGTTGCATTTGCCTATGGCGCAACAATTGAGTTGTTTTTTGAAAAAAGTGTGTCATTTCACGCAGTAATGCGCGAAATGACACACTTATGTTTATAACATAATGATTTAAAAGCAATAAAATTTACTTCAACTATTTAAAAAAATGTGTCATATCACACACTTTTTCCGGTTTTTTTAGCTTTAATCTAAATTTTCATCGTTTATTTTTATCTTCCCCGCTACAGCAAAGCTAATATTTATTTAATGATTTCTTAAGTCTCTGAAATTAATAAGTAAAAATTTAGTAAACACAATGCGCTTTTTCAATTCTGATTAATAGTGCCGCTATTTTTGCGAAA
>DLHW01000005.1:142845-143691 GCA_002483425.1 Methylococcaceae bacterium UBA7658 | reverse complement strand
CCCGCCGAAAAATGCCCGCCAGAAATACTCACCGATTGCGTCAGGTATTCACGCAGCTCTTTGCATAAGGGCTTGAGCTGGCCTTTTTTCAGTTTTTTGATATCCGACGGGTGAGCAAGTTTATCAAGCAGAGGGTAACTTCCTTTAACCGCCCTACTCGCATTGTTTCTTTGAGGACTTACAGCTTTTAGCGCCGGCGCCTGAATTTCAGCAATCACATCGGTGACCAAATCGGTGTCTGTTTTTCTGCGTCGTGGTGATTGTTTCATAAGATTGTTCTCAAAGAAGTCAATTACTAAAAAACTGCATCAACTTTAATCGTTACGTCAGTGGTTGCGTTGAATGATATAAAGCGACAAGTCACGCAATAAATCCGCTTCCGTACCGAAAATACTTAAATTTTCAATTGCTTTCGCGTGTAATTCTTGTGCCTTTTGCTTGGCGCCAGCCATACCAAGCAAAGCAGGGTATGTGGGCTTATCGTTTTCCCTATCTTTACCTTGCGTCTTGCCCAATGTCGCGGTATCGCTTTCCTCATCAAGGATGTCGTCTTTCACCTGGAAAGACAAACCGATACATTTTGCATAGTTATCCAGTTTAGTTGCCGCTTCCGGATCAATATCGGCTTTCGCCATCGTCGCCATCGTTACGCTTGCGCGAATCAACGCGCCTGTTTTATGGATATGCATATTTTCCAGTTCAGGTAAGTTCAACGCCCTGCCTACGGATTCAAGATCGATAGCCTGTCCGCCTACCATACCCTGCGAACCGCTTGCTTTCGCCAAAGTCGTAATCATTTTGATGCGATTTTCCAAACTGGCTGCAATCGTCTGATCATGCGCTAAG
>DLHW01000005.1:142643-142834 GCA_002483425.1 Methylococcaceae bacterium UBA7658 | reverse complement strand
TCGAATGCGACGTGGCATGTGGGCTTGCCGCGTCTTAAATCGTCATCGTCCATAGCCGGGAGATCGTCGTGAATCAGGGAATAAACATGGATAAATTCGACCGCACAGGCAATGCCATCGACTGCTTCCGGAGAAATACCGAGCGTTTTAGCTGTGCAATAGGCCAACATCGGACGCATCCGTTTTCCGCC
>DLHW01000005.1:72589-142629 GCA_002483425.1 Methylococcaceae bacterium UBA7658 | reverse complement strand
TGGGCAACCTTAATTCCAAAGCTTGCTCTACACGCTGCTGGCAAATCAAAAGATATTCTTTAAGGGCATTACTCATCAGCGAATGTCTCCAGGACTTGGCTACCGTTTTTTTCGATTAAGATCTGTACTTTTTGCTCAGCTTCTTGTAGTGCTTTTTGACAAAGACGGGTAAGATTCACCCCGCGTTCAAATGCTTCCAAAGAAGCTTCCAAAGAGAGGTCTCCCCGCTCCAAGCGATTGACCAGTTGCTCCAGCTCTGCAAGCGCATCTTCAAATGACGGTATCGTCTTCTTTTTCGGCATGTTGTTATTACGCAATAAAGCCACAGTTTGTTATATTTCAGCAACATTATATATGAAATTGGTGTTTCTGTGACAGAGAAAAAGTGACTTTAGCGCTAGGTTTTTAGTATAAAGAGGCAGGAAAAACTTCTGTTTGCGAATAACCGGACATTATCAGGCCGGTATTGCTTGCATTCGATTGAATCAGCAGCCATTTAGCAGAACGGCTAAGTTTTTTTATGGCATTTTCGCGTTGACTTGCCGCACTACGGTTAAACCCGTCTTCAGCGTAAACCACGCCCATTGGCCGTTTATTCCGGAAATACTTGGCGCCGCGCATTGAGCAATGCTGACTAAAGCGTCTGGGAAGATTATTGGTGATACCGGTGTACAAAGAACCATCGCTACATAAAATCATGTAAACGGTCCAATTTAACCGGGATTGCGTGGTTGTCTGAGTCATAAGCCGATTGGGTTGCGCTTAATCTCGACATTACTTCAGGAATGTTGAAATTGTTTGCATTTTACCGAATATCGGGGATTATATTGACAGTTTAAAGAACTGAAACTGCATTCCGGTTGGAATTTATATTCGCCCTTGCGATGTTCAAATCGAACCGGGCGTTATGATTGCCATTGTCAGTTAAAGAAAAAATAAACTCCGTCTAAATAAAGAAAAAAGTTTTAAGCCGGTGTGCGTATGTAAGACAATATAAATAGCAACCAATTATCGCCTCTATTAATCAACCGTATCGAAGGGTAATATTAAATGTATAAATTAGTTCTAAGCTTATTTTTGTGTTTTCTTTCAACTTGTTCCTATGCCGAACGTATTGAAAAAGATAACATTCCTTCGGCTATCATGGATCAAATCTATAAAAAACATCCTAACGCGCTGGATTTCTCGGCCGAGAAAAAGACGCATTTCGCTCAAGATCTGTTGAAAATTTATTACAAGGAAGGCGAAGAAAAATTTGTCGACTACTACAGACCGGACGGGCACTTTTTTGTGGCCGGTCTTATGATTGCCGCTGACGACCTCATGTTTAGCGACAGTAAAGAAAAGTTAAAAAACGCATTTAACGAGTATCGCATCAAGCAAGCCGTATTAATCGTTAACCCGAACGGGGTAGGCGAAGAGTTCGATGTCGTGCTTGAAACCGCCGGTAAAAACTGGAATGTTGTTATAGACAAGAAAGGCAATGTCGAAAAAACCGAATTAGACTAATCATCCCCGGAAACATAGCCGTCTGCTTAATAACCTTTCTCGCCTTAAGCGCTAGCGGCTATGATAAAGCACTTCGGTCTGTAAGTAGCTCGTAATACCTGTAAAAATATTGTAACGCCGTTAAACCGTTATTTCGAATGGTACAATTAATAAACCTCATCGCCGGTTTCTTATTTAAATCAAGCTTTCAAATTGAACCGTTACCAAAACCCTGAGAAATCCTTGGCAACTACCCTAAAAACGGGCGTACAAAAATCTAAACCATTAATTTACAAAAAATTACGCAAATGGTTGAGTATTTTGGTCTTCTGTTTTCTTTTTATCTCCATGAGTTTATGCGCGATTTTACGCTGGCTACCGCCCCCAACATCGACATTCATGCTGTACCGTCACTTTGAAGACCTTATCGGCGAGGGCGAATTCAAATCCATCCGGTATAATTGGGTAAGCGCAAAAAATATTTCACCCTATGCCGCAGCGGCCGTCATCGCATCGGAAGACCAGCTTTTTTTCCAGCATTCAGGCTTCGACTTAGCGTCAATCCAATCGTCAATCGATGAATATCAAGACGGCGGAAAATTACGGGGGGCAAGTACAATATCGCAACAAGTCGCCAAAAATTTATTTTTAACGCCGGCAAAAAGTTTTTTACGTAAAGGTATTGAGGCCTGGTTTACTTTGCTGATCGAGATTTTTTGGAGTAAACAACGGATTTTAGAGGTTTATCTTAATATTGCCGAATTCGGCGATCATTTGTTCGGCATTGAAACGGCAAGTCGGCATTATTTCGGTATTCCTGCAAAACAACTGAACCGCTCTCAATCGGCTTTACTTGCAGCTACGTTACCTAATCCGATCATGTTAAAAGCCGCTCGGCCTTCCGCATACGTGATAAGGCGGCAACGTTGGATTCTCAGACAAATGGTCAATTTGAATTCCACCCGCTTTAATTAACCGGAACCGGATCTTTTTTATAACCGCTTAAGAATTTTATCGGCTCTTTGATCCGCCCCGGAAGGTAAAAGAGCAGCTTCTGAAACAATCCAAGCGGTAATATCTTTCCAGGTTACAGCCGCTTGCAAATCTCGTAATAGCATATGGTAGCCTTGTTCGTAAAAAGCGACGGTTTTGTTTTTAGCGGCGCTTTTTAGAAAACGTTGTAAAAAATCATAGGTCGGTTTTCTGGGTATCAACTCGTCATTATCACCGTACAAAATCAAAGTATTCGTATTTAATTCACTGGCGCTGTTAAAAGCCGCATCCATTAAATTCGTCAAGCCGTAAATCGCTTCAACGCGGGTTTTCTTAATCACCAGAGGATCGCGTCCTAATGCTCTCAACATTTCAATATTATCGGACGCTTTCACGCCCACACTTTCGCCTGTCAATGTCAACCACGGAACCGTATGCGCCAAAGCCCATAACAAACTGGTTTGATACCAAGGCATGGTTTTCCTGGCCCACAAAGCCGGAGCCGCAAGAATGATACCGGCCACATCCGGCATGCTTTGCTTCATCGCTGTTATCACAACTGCTCCGCCCATGCTTTCGCCCAGCAAATAAACCGGCTGATGCGGATATTGAAGCCTCAGTAACTGCACAAAACCCCGTAAATCATCGATATAAGCCTGGATACCGGCCCAAGAACCGCGTTTAGGCGCCGCTCCGAAACCGCGTTGATCGTAAGCAAAACAAGCAATTCCATGCCGGCTTAAATAAGAGGCAGGCTGCTCAAAAAACCGGCTGTAGTCGTTGAAACCGTGTAAGGCAACCAGCACCGCTTTAGGTTCGGTTGCCGGCAACCATTGCCTTAACGGTAGCGTAGCACCGTCTTCGGTCCGGTAAAAATGGTAATTGAAATAAGCATCGTTATGTTTCGGACCCGGCGGATGTGTCATTGGCATACAGCCTGTAAGAACGGCTAACAAAAAAGGAATAATAAATAGAGACAACCTTGGCATATTGTTTACGAATAAAGTTTGCAAAAACGTCAAACCTTAGAGCGCAATTTTTTGTAAAATTTTTAAGATTACGAAATAATTTATGGCTTCCCGGCAACCGGAAACGATTAACAGGGAGACCGTCGTTATTTTTGACCCAAATACCACACGATGTGCGGCAAAGAAACAACGAGATCCTTGGCTTCTTTGGACGGCAAGGGTCTGCTGACAATATGCCCTTGAATGATGTCGCAACCGGATTTTTTTAAGCATTCCAATTGTTCCTCGGTTTCGACTTCTTTAGCAACGACGGTTTTTCCTAGCTCGTGCAGCATTGCAATCGTATAAGACACAATATCGGCGTCTTCTGTGTTTCGCGGTAGATTTCGAATGAACTCGGGATCGATCTCTACGGTTTGGGCGGGGATTGTTTTTATCAACTCGAGTAATGTCTCGTCGGACCCAAAATTATCAATCGCTATCGCGAATCCTTCGGCGTGTAATTGACCGATTATCGGGATAACAGTATCCGGATTACCGGCAATTTCTCTTTCAGGAATTGAGAATTCCAGCCAGTCCGGTTTTGCTCCGGCTTCTTGAACTATTGTGGTGATACGATTGACATCGACAGCGTCTTTACCGGTTAAATTTTCCAAATTCACTGTCATTATCTTGGGCCGGACTCCCATTTTTTCCCAAGCGAGCGCTTGTAAACTCACTTGCTGCACAATCCAATAGGTCATAATATCCAACATACCTATGTCTTTTATTAAGCCGACAAAGTCCTTCGGTAACAATAACCCTAATTCGGGATGCTGCCAACGGATTAAAGCTTCAAAACCGGCGATATTAAACCCGGCGGTTTCATGGCGGCTTTGGTAATAAACCGAAAAGGGACTAAGCCTGCTTAAAGCATTGATATTTGTGGCGCTCGACGCCCTGAGGGTTAACTTACATTCGTCTAAAGCTTGCACTAAATCTTGTTGAATCTGAATCGTTTCGTCCGGCGAATAATGAGACTTGCCAACCTTATTAGGATCCGCCGCCTCGGATTCGATACTAAACAACACGGTTTTGGCTTCAGCAACTAAAGCAGCAGGGTCGTTATGCGTTCCGGGATAGACTGAGCTGCCGATATTAGCGTTAAGAACAACGGATTGAATACCTACCAGATAAGGTATTTGTAATATTTTTTTGATTTTTTCCTTGATTAACCCAACCGCATCCATTTCAGTTTCCGGCAAAATTAAAATATATTGATTTTCATTGAGTTTAAGCACCTGATCGGTAGTTCGTAGCGTTGCCTTTAACCGTTTGCCGGCTTCGTCGAGAACCGCTTGCTCGGAATAAACCAGATCCGTTACCTCTAACGGCCTTATGTTTTCAATGGCCAGGTAAATCAGGGCGAAAGGCTTGTAGCTGCGGTTAGCTATCTGAATGGCTTCCTGGACATTTTCCAGCACAATAGACCGGTCTGAAGCCTCAATCGCCGTGACATCCGGTTCAGGGTTGACAATTTCTGGCTCAACCGCCCGCTGCTTTGTAGCGGTAATATCGTGCATAACACCGTCCACCCCGATACAATGGCCTTGACCGTTATAGACGGGCGTATCCATGACCTCCAGCCAGCGCGGGGTTTGGTTAGCATCGTAAATTTCGATTTCATAAGGTTCGCTCGGCTGGCCTTGAATACAGCTTTCGGTGTAACTGTCGATACGCCGGTTAACCGGATTATCTGTTAAATAATTCCGGTAGTTCGCCATAAAATCACTTTCGGTATAACCTAAAAGCTCTATAACCGACGGACTCACATAGCTGAAGCGGCCCTCGCAATCGTGCTGATAATAGATGTAGCCGTTTTCCACCCGTTTGGATCCGGACTCGAATAAAAGCTGGAATTCTTCCCCCGCCGCGCAGTCCGGTTTTTCAGGGGTTATGGGTATTTCCTCGTTGCGTTCCAGCGGCAAATTTCTGACCGGCGTCTGCGTATCGTGCTTTACCTTAAGCCGGTATTTCCGTTGTTTCCGAAGCAATAGCAGCCAAACCACAAATAAGACCGAAATCAATCCGGCAATTAACCACATAAGATTCAATGCTTTGCTTCCCTCCTGCGGTTTCTCTTGCACGGATTTTACCGGCCGGCTAAAGGACGCCGGGGGCTGCTCGATTTCCTTGATCCGAGGAATTTCGGGTACCTCTGGCGCAGGTGCAGGCGCTGCGGGAGTACTTTGCGGCTTTTGACTGGAGACGTCCGTTACGTTTTGCGGATCCCCAATAATCCATTTGGCGAAAACTTTTTGCACCTCTTCTTCTGTCAAAGAATCCAGGCCTTTTTGCAAAATATCGACAAACAAAGGCCAATCCTTGCGAACGGCAATACTTTCGTTTGCGCTATTCCGGTCGTAAAAAGCAGCGACTTTTAAGTTATTCAGATGATGTTTACTTTGGAGATAATTGGCCGACCCCAGAAACAACACGGCAGCATCCGCTTGACCTAAACTGACTTGACGCAGACTTTCCAGCATACCGTCTACGTTAATCAGATTAATGTTAGGAAACTCGTTTTTAACTTGTGCGCCGTATTGATACCCTTTTACAACAGCGACTTTTTTAGCGTTCAAATCATCGCGTCCGCGGATTGCGGTATTATCCATTTTAGTAACAATAACTAACGACTTCGTTAAATAAGGCTTGGTAAATCTAAACCATTCCGCTCGCTCGGGCCGCTTAACCATAGTTGCTATCATATCGACCTTACGTCTGGCGCCTGCTTTGTAAATACCTGTCCAGTTCGATACCGGGTAAATATTAAATTCGATCCCTAGCCGCTGGCTTAAAATGGCCATGATTTCTTCGGCGATACCGTCTATTTGTCCCTGATCGTTAATAAAACTATACGGCGGCAAGCTCCCGTCATAAGCAATTCGAATCGACTTATGTTTTGCCAGCCACATTTGTTCCTCCGGCGTCAATTGCACAACCGTCGTTGCCGGTTGGCTTTTGTTCAACCGGCCTTCATTGATTTCCTCGGCCGGTATTGACGCCTCAATCGATAAGCCCAGAAGCAGACCGATAAAGACCTTATTAAATACCATTCTAAATTGACTTCCTGAATTTATTCCCATAGCCGCCCCGTTTTTATAGGATAAAATTAAGTCATCCTTAAATTACATTGTAAATTATACTGCTCTATTGAAAACGCGGTATTGTTAACAATTAAAACCCTAGGACATATAAACCGTTATACACTGCGATTTTGGGCGTTATACTCTAAACGCCTTGTCCAAAACAGCAATACTTTTAAACAATTATTTCTATCAGAAGACTCTTTATGAAGCTCCGTTATTTTATTTATAGTGCTTTGTTTTTGTGTTGTTTTAATACTCTTGCAGCCAACCTTGACCGTCTTGCTATCGAATCGATGCTCGCAAAATACGACGGCGCCCGTCCGGTCGATTTACGCCGCAAAGATCTAACCGATTTAGATCTCTCCGGCTTGGATTTTACAAAAGCCGACCTATGGGGTTCCGACCTGCGCCGGTCGAATCTCAGCAACAGCAATCTCTCGGGCTTAGTGTTGGACTTAACAGTCATGACTAAAATTAACCTATCCGGCGCAAATCTTGCGAAAACCAGCATTTTCGGAGTCCACATGGCGGGCGCAAACCTGAGCAAAGCCGATCTTCGCGGCAGCCGGTTTATTGCCAACTTGGATCGCTCCGACCTGAATCACGCCAACCTTACCGGGGCGCAATGGGGTGTCGACATGACCAACCAGCCGATGGGGTTAATGCGGGTCAGCCTTAATAATGTCAATTTGACCGGAGCCGATTTGACCGGAGCCGACCTGAACCGCGCCTTGTTGAAACACGCCAATTTAACCGGTAGCGTGTTGAAGAATACCAACCTCATGGGCGCCGATCTTTCCGGCGCGGATTTCTCCAATGCGGATTTGTCGGGTGCAAACCTGACCGGAACCAACCTGACCGACGCCGATTTCACCGGCAGTAACGTAGCGGGCGCGCATTTTTCGGGTATCAAGGATAAAGCCATGATTAGAGGATTAGCATCGAGTAAAAACCTAGATAGCGCCATTTTCGAATGAAACCTGTCTACAAATCGATTACCGCGCCGTTAACACTTCAAAAGCTCATAACTGCGTAGCCGCCTTCAGGAAAAAAACTTAGTCACACTGAGTAAGGTCTTATAAATCCCCCAAGCCAAGGGCAACAACACGGCAGACCAGGCCAGCAGCACCGTCAAAATACGGACAGGAAGTGCGCCCGGGCTTACTTTGTCCTCGCCGGTCGCATTGGTGTTTTCAAGCACTAGGCTTCTCTCCTCCGCCAGTTTATCGTCATCCATAAACCATTTGTCCGCCACTGGACGGATTAACAAATTACACAGCAATCCAACCATCAACATGCCCGCCAGCACCATCATAGTCTGGTTGTAAATCTGCTCGCGAGGTATGCCGATAGCCAACTGGTATTCGCGCATGTAGTTCACGATCACCGGGCCCAAAATGCCTGCCGTCGCCCAGGCCGTCAACAAGCGCCCGTGTATGGCGCCGACCATTTCGGTGCCGAATAAATCCGCCAGATATGCAGGGACAGTGGAAAATCCGCCGCCGTACATGCTTAAAATGATGCAGAACGCGCCAACAAAAAAAAGGATTTTTCCCGAATTGGCGCTTTCCGGGATGCTCAAATACAACAGGCTGCCGAGTATGAAAAACACCATGTAGGTGGTTTTACGGCCTAATTTGTCAGACAGACTGGCCCAAAAGAACCGTCCGCCGATGTTAAATAAACTCAATAAAGCGGTAAATCCCGCCGCGACGGCGGCTATCGCGGCCAGTTGCTCCTTATCCAAAGCCGAATAAGGCATGTCGATGCCGATGAGCCGCCCGCCGAAAACTTCTTGCAGCATGGGGGACGACATACCGATAATACCGATGCCGGCGCTGACGTTCATGCACAGCACGCCCCAAAGCAGCCAGAACTGCTTGATCTTAAATACATCTTTCACATGGACATGGCTATGGGTAATCATCTTGTTGGTTTTTATGGCGTTCGACGGTTGCCAATGGAGCGGCCGCCAATTCGCCGCCGGGACACGGTAACTTAAAGCCCCTGCCATCATGAAAACAAAATAAACCGAAGCCAGCACAACCAGCGTCGGCATGACACCTACATCGGCATCCGTCGCAAAAAATTTGATCAATTCCGCCGCCAGCGGCGAACCGATCATGGCGCCCCCGCCGAAACCCATGATCGCCATCCCGGTCGCCATGCCGCGACGGTCGGGAAACCATTTAAGCAAGGTGGAAACCGGCGAAATGTAACCCAAACCCAAACCGATGCCACCGATGACACCCGAGCCGAGCAGCAGCATCCAGAACTGGTGCAAGTAGATGCCCAGGGCGGAGAACAACATCCCGCCACACCAGCAAAAAGCGCTGACCACACCGGCTTTGCGCGGCCCCGCCTTCTCAAGCCAACCGCCCCAAAGTGCGGCGGACGAACCTAGAAATACGAAGAAAAGCGTGTACATCCAGCCCAAGGTCGAAATTTTCCAGTCGCAATGCGTTACCGTCAGCTCTTGCAAAAATCCGACCTCTGGACCGCATTGGATCGCTTCCTTAATCCCTATCGCTTTCGAAAGCGGCAGCCAGAACACCGAAAAGCCGTAAGCCATGCCAATGCAAAGATGAATCGCTAAAGCAGCGGGCGGCGCCAGCCAGCGGTTAAATCCGGGCCTGGCGACGATGCGTTCTTTCGTTAAAAAACCGGGTTTTTCTAAAGCCATAAGGATACTTCGATTTTTTTATAATTATTATTAATCATGGTTTTAGCCGGTCTTTCGGATGAGGGTGCTTATAACAGACGCTGTAATCGAATTATTCCATACCAAATTTGCCAGGATTGGCTGGAACCGGAATAGGCGCCAACGGATCGGGCGGATTACCGGGACTCTTGGGCGGCCACGGATGGTGCGGCGGCATATGCGGATCACGAGACGGCGGATACGGATATCGTCCAGGGACATTAGGCGGATAAGGGTAGCGCCGATCCGGATGCCAATTCGGGGAGTAATGCGGCGCGAAACCCACCCCTGTTTGGTTTTGTTGCTGCTGATTGATCGCTTGTTGTTCTTGCGCAGCGACGCTCCGTCTTTGCAATTCCAAAGCTTCTTGCCGCTGCAATGCTTCCTGCCGCTCTTTGTCCGCCGCCTGCTTTGCCGACTCATTGACGGCCTGTTCCTCTTGCCAGATTTTTAAGCGTGTTTTAGCATCCTCCCTTTCTTCGGGGGACATTTCTTCGACTTTAACCACATCTTGTACGGCAACTCCAGCTGGACAAGGGCTTGTTTGATAACCGATTTTACCCGAAGGTTGCTTACATTTATAAACTTCCGCACGAACCGGAAGCGCAATAATCAGAATTAAAATTAGCACTTGATAAATGAATTTCATACTCACTACCTCTCATTTTTCAAAAAATAGACAATGCCGGGCTAATTCGCCTTAGCCTGTTGTTTTCCCGCCATCAACACCCGCACCAGCCGTCTTAAACCGTCCGATGTGACCTCCAGACCGAACGGCGCGCCGATGTTTTCCAGTTCATAAATTACGTCGGTGGCCGCAATAAATGTCATGTAACGCAAACCCTCTACTTCAGGTAAATCTTTCGCCAAAGTCCGTAAGTGCGGCGCCAGTTTTTCCCAGGCATCGGTAAAGAAAACCCGCACCGGGTCGCTGCTTTTCGGGCTTTTCGCTTTTAATCCGGCCTGAAAAGCGGCGCGCGACTCCAACAGGATTTCGGTCAAGGTATCGCGCAATTCCGGGGATTGCGTTTCGCTGGCGGCCTGTTTGATCGCTTTGCTCAGGAAAGCGTCCCATTCCTGCCAAATCCCTTGCCACTGTTTCTGTTCGGCTTCGGTAAAAGGCGCTTCAGGTTTTGGATCGGCTTTTTTTAATGGCGCATCGAAGGCAAGCTTAATCTTTATGCCGTCATCGTTAGCCTCGGCGTTGTCGAATCTTAGACTATCGAGCACTTGTTTGATTTCACCCGCATTCTCTTTGGGTAGAAAACCGGTTAAAGTTTTTTCTATATCTCCGCGAGAGTGATTCAAATCGATTTTAAGATCCGACAATTTCGGTTGTGCGATCTTTTTTATAAGGTCTTGTAATTTATCGATTCCGAGCGGGCGTCCATTGCGGTCGTAAGCATTGGTCTTGGTAACGGGTAAGCTCAAAACGGTATGATCCGCGTTTACTGCCGGTTTCTGAAAAGTTTCAAGAGCGCCGTCCCACGCCAGCATAGTAATACAATTGCCCCCGATAGCCGTGCCTAACTGCGCCTGGACATCGTTCAATAATTTGATCTGACCGGCTTCGCCGGAAATCCTCGGGTTGAATAGTTTCAAGTAACTGCACTTGCGTTTATCATGCCAAACCTCGGCTGCCCCGCCCTCGCCCTTGAATAATTGGGTAACAACGGCTTTCTTAATCAAACTGTAATCCAATTGGATGGGCAAATTAACAGTATCCGCTAAACCCGTTTTTGCCGCAAAAGCCGTCACGAAAATTACAATGGCCAATAAATATTTTTTCACTAAAATTCTCCTAATTAAGGTGGTGCTACCGGCCACAGGTTTAAACATTATCAAAACCGTCATTCTTCTCTCTGTTTTGCCGAATTCTGAATGAACGGCTCAACCGCAGTATTCTCAGGCAGCCGCGGTCCGACAAACTCATCTACCCGGTGTTTTAACCGGGTAAATTGCTGACCAATAAATAAATCGTTACTCACTGCCGAAACGTCCGCGAGCCAACGAGTAGACTTTTGACAGGCATCGGATAGCGGAGGTTCTTTGCAAACATCAATTTTGCCGTCTTTGAGCACATTGAAATGCAGTCCCGGCAACGGCCGCACCCGCATATCCGGTAAGGGATCGGTATAATTCAAGATGGTCGGGTCGTCGAGTTTCAACAAATCGAGCAAAAGCTTGGGTACTTGATACAGCGGTAAACTGCCTATTTTTAACGGCCCGTTCTTACCGTCGATGATTATCATGGGCGTACTGACGTAAAATTTAAACATTTCGGGCGTAAACTCGCTACGATTTGCCGCTAATACGCCTGAATCGGCATACCCGGCAAAATTTTCGCCTAAAAACGGCAAGTGATCGCCGAACACCACGATAATGCCGTCGGGATCGCGTTTGCGCATCGCATCGATAAAGCCCATTAATTCGCGCGATTTATAATAAACCGTATTGGCGTAAGTCGAAACTTCCTCAACCTTCGATTTCGAGGTGATTCTATTAGGCCTTGAAGCGCCTAGCGGGTAATTCCAATGCCCGAAATAAGTCACTATGTAGTCCAGCACCGGTTCTTTTTTAGCCAGCGAATCAGCAATTTTCTCCATGACTTGCCGGTATAACGTCGCATCGGCCATAAATTCCCGGTTCATGTCATCCTGGATAAAATCGGCAATCGACCAGTAGGTTTGAAAACCGATATTCCGGTAAGCGTTAACCCGGTTCCAAAACACCGGCACATTCGGGTGCGAAGCAATGGTGCGATAACCCTGATCGGCCAGGATATGCGGCAGACACGGTACTGAATTTTTTAACTGACGTTCGAATTTGACGTTGTCTTTCGTCACTGGAAAACCGCATAACACTTCAAATTCTGAGTTCGCCGTATAACCCCCGAAAACCGGCGGCATTGCCAATGAATAATCGGTGCTTTTCCATAATTTACGAAATTCGGGCGATAAAGGATTTTGGTTATAGCCCGCTTTCTTTAAACGGTTCGCATCCCAAAACGATTCGAGCAATACTAAATGGATATTGCGCGGTGTAAAAGCCTTATAAACTCCAGGTGCTTTGGCAATAGGTTTCTCGGTTAATAAATTCCTGGCCGCCGCTTGGGCAATATCCATGTCGGGCGGCGCATCGGCTAGAGCAAAATAACGGGCGCCTTCTTGCAGAGTGTACAAAGTTGCGCCGTGCCAGATGTAATTCGAGCGCTGATCCCAAACCGAATTACCAGTGTATCTGTCGATCGGCTCCACAATCATATCCGGCTTATAAACGAGCGTCATGCCCAATACGAATGCCGCAAACGTGGCTAAATAAGCGCTCCAATGCCGCAGAGTGAAATTAAAGATGATTAAGCTGGCAATCGCGGCTAACGGTATCGCCGCCGCAAAAAACCGCCAGCCTTCCAATATCAGCAATAACGAACGCAACGCAAACACATCGTCGGGCATGATGGGACCGCCGAAAAAGGCAATCTTTATGGCGTTTCCGGCATACATCAACCCCATCAACAAAGCTTGAATCACTAAAAAAATGGATAAGCGCCTCGACCAGGCAAACAGAGCATAAGCCACTGCTAGTTGTAATAAAAAATCCAGCGGAATCGCTTTCATTTTTAGCTGCACATCGAACTTTATTGTGCTAACCAGATAAAAAATGAAATAAAACAATGCTGTTGAAACTAGCGGTATATACTTAGCGGACATGTTTATGGGCGCACAATCTTTCAGTAAAGACTACTGCTTTAATCGTGAATAGAAAATGAACAAGGCTATCACAGAAATGCAGGTTCGTTGTAATTCCGAGGGTAATCTCTAGCCAAATTAATTGACGCGAATAGCTTGCGTCCCATGTGATCTTTCGCTATTGCTCCTGTCAGTTCATCCGTCATAGAATGCGGCTTTAGTTTTAGTTAATGTTGGAGATAAAAATGTCAGACGCAATCTGGTTTAGAACCGGCGAAGCCACCGTATTCTCAAGCGAAGGCCAGGGAACGGATGCAATGCCGGAAATTTTAATCGGCAGCGTGAAGGGACCTGCGGGAAATGCTTTTGCCAATTTGATGGGGCAAACCGAAGGTCATACCCGGATGTTCGCTATCCGCGCCTGCAATCAGCAAGTCCGGCCTGCGACCATCATGGTGCCGAAAGTCACCATCAAGTCCAGCGCTTACGTGAATTTACTCGGCGGCCCCGTGCAATCCGCCGTCGCTGACGCGGTATTGGATAGCGTTATCGAGGGTGTTATTCCAAAAGAGCAAGCTAACGATATTTGCATAATCGCCATGCTCTGGATCGCCCCTGAATGCGCCACTAATCCTGGCCTAGACCGGAAAGACTTGTACCGGACGAATTATGAGGCCATGAAACTCGCCATCAGCCGGGCAATGAACAATTCGCCCTCGATAGACGAATTAATCGCCAACCGGCATAAGATCGCACACGAAATGTACGATCCTGAAACAGGCGAATCGCAGTGGTAAAAGAAACCTGGGAGCAAACATCGAGGCGAAAACATCAATTGTTCTTTAGTCTTGCCCTTTCGTCCCGTTATTGCAATGCCCGTTTTTGAAGCTTGCCCGGAATGCGATCTATTGCTCAATCAAAGTAAGGCTGCACCCGGCGACAAAGCACACTGTCCGCGTTGCGGCTTCCTGCTGCACCGCCCTCATAAACACAGTATAGAACGCACATTGGCCTTATCGGCAGCAGGACTTGTCTTAATTGTCCCGGCCAACTTACTGCCGATGCTGACGATCAAAATTCTAGGAAAAACCCAAGAGGGCACGCTCTGGTCGGGTGTCTCCGCGTTATTGAAAGAAGACATGTGGGCGGTAGCGGCCATGGTGCTGCTATCGAGCGTCGCCTTGCCGGTCATCAACCTGATTTTAGCTTTTCTGATTAGCTTCCATCTTTTTGCAGAAAAGTTTAACCGCCGCATTATGGTCTGGATGCGCTGGTATCAACATTTGTTCGAATGGGCTATGATTGAAGTTTACGCCTTGGGCATTATCGTAGCTTGTGTAAAACTATCCGATATGGCGGATATTAAATTCGGCTTCGGTTTATACGCTTTTATCGGCTTGCTAATGATTAACACTCTGTTGGCAAACGAATTCGACAACTATACTTTTTGGCGCAGCATCACGCACCTTAGTAAAAGACAAAGAGTATGAAAGCCCCGGCTACAGCCTTAAAACAGGGATTTATCCGTTGCCACGAGTGCGGGCAGTTAATCAAAGCAAACACAACGCTTATTTGTCCGGTTTGCCGAAGCCGGGTTTCAGCACGGCGGCATCAAAATCTTCATCTGACTGCGGCGTTGATTATCAGCAGTTTGAGCCTTTATATTCCGGCTAATATCTTTCCGATTATGACGGTAACCGAGCTCGGCGCAACGGCCCGGCATACGATTGCAGGCGGAATTGCGGCCTTGATCCACCAAGATATGATTCCGATTGCCCTGCTTGTGCTCATCGCCAGTATCCTAGTGCCTTTGTTAAAAATATTGGGGATCACCCTTTTATTACTGTGTGTGCATTTTAAATGGCAAGTCGACGCCTTATTGTTTACGCGGCTGTACCGGATCATCGCTTTTGTCGGACGCTGGTCGATGCTGGATATTTTTATGATCTCTATTTTGGTGGGACTGGTTGATTTAGGCGGCGTCGCCAGCGTTATCGCCGGCCCGGCCGCAACGGCTTTTGCCGCGGTCGTGGTGCTCACAATGTTCGCCGCCAAAAGTTTCGACCCGCGTTTGATTTGGGACCACCAACTCAGCCATGACTGATCCGAACGAGGAAAACTTTAAGGCGTCCGACGCCATTTTAAGCAAACGGATCGACTTGCCGCTGGTTTGGTTCTTACCGGTCATCGCGCTATTAGTCAGCGCTTGGCTGATTTATAAATCCGCTTCAGAAAAAGGCCTTGTCATCACCATCGATTTTCCCACCGCGGAAGGTTTAGAGGTCGACAAAACCAAAATTCGTTATTTGGATGTAGACGTAGGTAAAGTCACCGCAATATCCATCAACGACGACTTAAAGACCATACGCGTCACCGCGTTAATGAACAAAGCGGCAACCGGTTATCTGAAAGCGGGCGCCCATTTTTGGGTTGTTAAACCGCAAGTCGGACTCAGCGGAATCTCAGGTTTGAGTACGCTGCTTTCAGGATCGTACATAGAATTAAAACCGGGACTAGGAGAGCGCCAGCAACATTATACCGGCTTGATTTCACCCCCCATTCTGAAAAGCGAAATCAACGGCAAACAGTTTATTCTGGAAACTAACAGCATAGGCTCGATCAGCCCAGGCACTCCGATTCATTTCCTGGGCATCCCGGCGGGCGAAGTACTGAGCCAAGACTTAGCAAAAACCGGCGACGCTATTCAATTGACCGTCTTTATTAATGCGCCTTATGACAGTTTCGTGCGAAAAAACACCCGCTTTTGGATTAATAGCGGTATCGATTTATCGGCCGGGGCCGACGGATTTAAAGTCAGAACCGGACCTTTAGTCGCCTTATTGAGCGGAGGTATCGCATTCAGGGCTTCGCCGAAAGATTCGGTCGCCGATTTGAAACCGGAAAACAGCGTATTTCAGCTGTACGATACTTACGATGAATCCACGCAAATTACCTATACCAATTCATTGAAATATGTCATGCATTTTAACGGTTCGGTGCGCGGACTGGCCGAGGGCGCACCCGTTCAGCTTCGCGGCATCCCGGTCGGCCGGGTGATTGACATCAGCCTTGAACTCGATAAAAAAACCGCGGAAATTAAAGTGCCGGTTATCGTTGAAATAGAACCGGAACGGATCGTATCGATCAATGATAACTTTAAAGTCAGCCACGAAGACATCATGGCGCAACTCATTGATAAAGGTTTGCGCGCCCAACTGCAAACCGGAAGTTTAGTCACCGGACAACTCTTGATCGACCTTGATTTTCATCCCGAAAGCAAACGTCAGATAAATCGCGACCGCCACGGCGCTTACCCCGAATTCCCGACAACCGCCAATTCGTTCGATGAAATCACCCACTCGGCGCAAATCATCATGGATAAACTTGCGAAATTGCCGTTGGATAAAATGACGGATGAAATCAATCAAACGCTGAAAACGCTGCAAGACACCTCAAAAACAGCCACCGCTTTACTTACCGCTACGCAAGGCACTATGACAACAGCCAACGACGCCCTGTTGTCGGTGAAAGACACGCTCGCGGCCTCTAGCAAAACATTAAAATCGGCGCAAAACGTGCTCGGAAATTTAGAACCTGGATCGACCGGTTATTACGAATTTCACAAATTACTTCAAGAACTGACAAAAACAGCCGGGGCGATGAAGCAACTGGCGGATTACCTCGAACAACATCCCGAATCGTTAATTCGCGGCAAAGAAGAGGAATAAACATGATAAAAGCGCTTGGTCTGCTCCTTTCTATACTGTTACCGGCTTGCGCAAGCTCTCCGGCGGTTCAATACTACGTGTTGGAACCGATACCGGGTTCGATTAACGCAAACCTTGAAATCAAGACACGGCATTCAATAGGCATCGGCCCGCTTTCGCTGCCCGCTTTATTAGAAAATAAAAAAATGATTACCCGGTTATCCGATAATACCGTTCAAATTGCCCAATTCCAGCAGTGGGCTGCGCCGTTACAAGACAACATCGTATCGGTTTTAGCCCGAAATCTGTCGCTTTTACAACCGGACGCGCTCGTTCGCACCTACCCTTGGAGCGTCCACGGCACCGTCGACCGGCAAATTATTATCGAAATCGTCCGTTTCGACGCCACGCCCGGCAAAGCAGCCGATTTAGAAGTCAATTGGACGATTAAGAACGAAATAAACAATGTCATCTTAAAAAACGGCCGTTCGGTTATTAACTTGCCGTTAAACGAAACGTCTTATCCGGGGACAGTGCATGCTCTAAGCAAACTATTAGGCAATTTTAGCCAAGAGTTATCGTTAGCCTTATTAAAAACGCAATGATTTTAACTGCATAAAAACAGCTATCGCACTCTCTTTAAACTCTCATGCAATTGCAATTATCAACAGTTGCGAAATTAAAAAGATCGTCGTATACTTCGGCTAGCTTTCTTGATCAAGCTAGCGTATAACAAATTAAAACTTCTGGAGGTTGACAATGAAATGGGAAACACCAAGTTACACAGACCTGCGTTTTGGTTTTGAAGTAACCATGTACATCTACAACCGTTAAGCGTTTATCGGATTGTAAACAAAAAGGGGCTTAGATAGCCCCTTTTTTTTGCCTAATGAACGGCAAATCCTCTATCATTTGTTCATTTAACCTAATCACGTACAAACACATGAAAGTAAGAGTCCTCGGTTCCGGCGCGGGCGGCGGTTTTCCGCAGTGGAACTGCAATTGCCATAATTGCAAACGTATTCGTTCAGGGGAGATGAACGGCAAAAAACGGACGCAATCGTCCATTGCAGTCAGCAGTGACAGCAATAATTGGCTGTTAATCAACGCCTCGCCCGACATTCGTGCGCAATTGGAAGCTTTTCCCGCCATCCAGCCTAAGCACGGCCTGCGCGATACCGGCATCAAGGCCGTCTTATTGATCGACAGCCAGATCGACCACACCACCGGCTTATTAATGTTGCGCGAAGGCAAGCCTTTAGATATTTACTGCACCGAGATGGTCAAGCAGGATTTAACCACCGGCTTCCCCATCTTCAACATGCTGTCGCATTACTGCACGGTGAATCATCATCCCGTGCCGATTGACGGCGGCAGCTTTACTATCCCCGCCATCGCAGACCTGCGGTTTTACACCCAATCCTTAAAAAGCAAAGCCCCGCCCTACTCCCCGCACCGCCACGACCCGCACGACGGCGACAACATCGGTCTGGTGATCGAACAGATTTCCACCGGGAAAAAAGTCTATTACGCGCCGGGACTGGGCGAAATCGAAAATCACGTTATGGCCAATATGCTGAATGCAGATTGTGTTCTGGTAGACGGTACGTTCTGGTCGGAAAACGAAATGATCGATTTGGGGTTAAGCAAAAAACCGGCGGCGGAAATGGGGCATCTGCCGCAATCGGGCAACGGCGGCATGATCGAAGTTTTGAATGGCGTACCGAAAGCCCGCAAAATCTTGATCCACATCAACAACAGCAACCCGATTTTGGATGAGGATTCCGAACCGCACTGGCAACTGCTTCAAGCCGGGATTGAACTGGCGTATGATGGCTTGGAAATAGAGCTTTGATTTTTACAAACAAAGCTAATGTAGGTTGGGGTGAGGAACGAACCCCAACAATAAAGGCGAATTAATTTGTTGGGGTTCACAAGTTCACCCCAACCTACGAGCTTTATTGTTTATAAGGGGTTTGCTTGATACCAGATAGTATAATCGCAATATGTTCAGCCATAATAACGGTTTGTGGAGCCATATTCACCCTTAATCAAGCCAAAAAAGCTAAAAAATACTCTGCTCAAATCAAGATTGATGTAGAGAAAGTGTCGCTTATGAGAATAGCGGAATCCCTTTATAGATGTCAGGAAGAGGTTAGAAAGCTTCCACGTGATCAATCAAGTATGCCTCGTGGATTTAAAATTAAAGATGCGCTAGATAGAATTTGGCCACACTTTGATCATATTCTTAGCTCTCATGTTCTTAATGGCAATAACACTGCAATTCGTCAAAAGATTGTTGATGGCCAGGATTACCTTAGGAAGTACGAGGTTAACAACACGCAAAGTCCAGTTGATCCTTATGTTGTCCAGTGTCTTCTGCAAGAATCCCTCTCAGATATTAATTCAATCGTTTTCAAACTTGATGGGAAATTATGATGAACAACCTAGACGAAATTATTTGTAGGCTCAATAAATTGGAGTTCCACGTCAAATTGCTTGCGGAATCATTAAACCATTCAGAAAACCCAATTGCATCACTAGTTGTTGATTTTAATTGGTCTGAACAAGATTTGGATAAAGCGCATGATATTTTTGAAATATTCGATAAAAAAATAACTAACTCAGAAGAAGTAAATTGGTCTGACTTTGAAAATGAATTTAACCAGAAATTAAATATTTCTTATCAAGGCTTAAAATCGGTTGTCCTTTCTTTATTTAGAAACGGACAATGGAGTGAGGTTTGTCATGCTTATGCGGCTAGTTTTGGAGATTCAATTCCCCTTGAGCTAATATCCATCGTAGGTAGTAAAAGTCGTTCTACCGATTCGTCAAAAAGAAAACTTTTGCGATCTGAATTTACTTTATCTTAATGCTTTTATTATCAATAAATCTCGTATGTTGGGCATTTTGTAGCCTTGTAGGTCAGGTTGCGCATGTGATTCCTGACATTATGAATATTCCCAAAATGTCACATAACCGCTAACGCGGCAATGTGACCTACAAGTTGCAAACAATAAATTAGCTTATGAATCATACCGAACAAAAACCCTGGTCTCGCACCGAATTCGAAGCCCAATTGCGCGGCATGGAAAAGTATTACCACATCCATCATCCTTACCACACACTGATGAATGAAGGTAAGTTAACCAAGGAGCAAATCCAAGGCTGGGTCGCCAACCGCTATTATTATCAGGTTAACATTCCTCGCAAGGATGCCAATATCCTAGCCAACTGCCCTGACCGCGAAACCCGCGCCAAATGGATTCAGCGCATCATGGATCACGACGGCCATCCCGGCGACCCTGGCGGCATCGAAGCTTGGATACAGCTGGGCATGGCGGTGGGCTTAACCCGCGAAGAAATCACCTCCGAACAGCACGTCTTACCCGGCGTACGTTTTGCCGTCGATGCTTATGTCAACTTCGCTCGCCAAGCCGAATGGCACGAGGCCGCTAGTTCGTCATTAACCGAACTGTTCGCGCCGAAAATCCACCAGCAACGCCTGGACAACTGGCCGGAACATTATCCCTGGATCGACAAGGATGGCTACGCCTATTTCCGCAAACGCCTGACCGAAGCCCGCCGCGATGTCGAACACGGCTTGGCGATAACTCTAGACTGGTATAAAACCCGGGAACAACAAGATCGGATGATTAAAATATTGCAGTTTAAGCTGGACGTGCTGTGGTCAATGGCGGATGCGATGTACATAGCCTATATCAACAAGATGCCGCCGTACTTTAATGTCGCTAAATAGTGGCGTCAGGGCAAGATGTTTTCACTGAAAAAGTTTTTAATAGCCATAGCCGTTATTTTTGGAATTGGATTCTTATTGCTTGCGTCAGACAAGCCTGATAAAGCTTTCGCCCGCATACAAGCCGACATTAAAAAAGAAAATTGGGCGGATGTTTACCGCCAACTCAGTCAAAAAACCAAACAGGAACTTGAAATTGGGGAAATGATAATCGCCCAGCATCTTGATGCGTTAGGCGTTAAAACGGACGCCAAATTAACACCCGAAGAAAAATTTATCCGTTCAGTGAATGATAAAAGCAAAATTTTACGTTCGTTTATAGAAACACCTTCTTACAAGTTGGTATCCGTGAAAAATAATGACGATGCTGCCGTCATAACAATTTCCATTCCAACAATGAATGAAACAAAAGATGTAAAAATGATAAAAGAGAAGGGCTTATGGAAATTGGAACTTGATTTATCTCAGCCTTTTAAATCCGTATCAAAACCACAATAACCCGTAATTTGCAGTGAATTCGTTTTATCACGTATGTTAGAAATTTTGTAGCTTACAGGTGAGGTTTGAATCCCAACTAATGTTAAAATCAAACTCTGGGACAAACAAGATAGGAACATCGAGACTTACTTCATCAATCCTTTATTATAAGGCAAAAACCATGCAAACATCTCAACAAAAAAATAAATCGTTTTCGGCTTTGTTACTGATTATCTTTATTTGCCTAAGTTGCAATCCGGTTTTTGCTGAAACCGCCAGCACTACAGATGGGCAACACGCACAAAAAGCCCTCAATATGTCGGGGCTTTATCTGGGCTTTTATCCTTGTTCCGATTGCCAGGGCATACGCACGACGCTGGCGTTAAACAATAACAATAGCTATGTCTACATTTCCCTGTATGTTGGTAAGTCAGACCGGGAAATTGTGGAAAAAGGCAAGTTTACCCTAGGCGAGAACGGTAATACGCTGGTTTTAACGCCGAAAAAAGGCTCCACCACCACGCAGCAGTATTTAATCGAAGACGACATGCTGATTAAGCTAGATGAAGACGGCAACCGGATCACGAAAGACGGCGCAGACGGTTATATCTTGAAGCGGAAGGATGTGGTAAATACTTCGGGAAGCGGTCATGGTGGGCATTGATTGCAAGGCATAGATAATTATGCGGTAATAATATGATTACCGCATAATTTCTAAACATTGGAGAAAATACGATGCAATGGGCAGAAGTAATGGACAATCCTTATTTTAAGGACTTACCATTCAAAATTGAATTAAACCGTTTTGGTCAAGTCCTGATGAGCCCAGCCAACAATAAACGCGGTAATTTGGAATACCGCGTGGGTCGGACCTTAGAACGCGGTTGCCCAAAAGGGGAAATCATTATCGAATGTTCTATCCAAACCACTGACGGAGTAAAGGTCGCCGATGTCGCATGGGCAAGCGCAGCGTTTATCCAACAATTCGATTACAGCACCCCCTATCCGCAAGCCCCTGAAATCTGTGTGGAAGTTATTTCCCCCAGCAATACCGACGAAGAAATGCGTATTAAGATGGATTTATATCTGGCGAAAGGCGCGCAAGAAATCTGGTTGGTGGATGCTGAAGCAAAAATCCGTTTTTTTAACCATTTGGGCGAACAGTCTGCCTCGAAATGGGTAGATATTGTGAGCTTATAAATAATCAATGACCGTCAACCCAGACCTACCCATCCTGTTCTCACCCCTGCACCGCCTGCAATGGGAAGAAGCTCAGCAAAAATACGTCATCCTTTATCCTGAAGGCATGGTGGAGCTTAACCAAAGCTCTGCGGAAATCCTAAAGTGTTGCGACGGTAGCCGTAATCTTGTCCAGATCGTTAGCGAACTTGAACAAACCTTTGCAACCACGGGTCTGACCAACGATATTACCGCCTTTCTGGAGATTGCATTAAACCATGGCTGGATCCAACAATAACCCTGGCGTGAAAGCGAACGCAATAACCCCACCGCGCTGGTTGCTGGCGGAATTGACTTACGCTTGTCCGCTGCAATGTCCGTATTGCTCTAATCCGGTCGATTATGCTAACTACCAAACTGAATTAAGTACCGACGACTGGAAGCGGGTATTGAGCGAAGCCCGCAAGATGGGCGCGGTGCAATTGGGTTTTTCTGGCGGCGAACCGTTAACACGCAAAGATTTGGTCGAGCTGGTTAAACATGCGCGGGAATTGGGTTATTACTCTAACCTGATCACCTCCGGTTACGGTTTGACAGAAGAAAAAATCATCCAGCTGAAAGAAGCTGGGCTTGACCACATTCAGGTTAGCATCCAGGCCAGTACGCAGGAACTGAACGACCATATTGCCGGTACAACTTCGTTTAATCATAAAAAAGAAGTCGCCCATCTGGTCAAAAAACACGGTTATCCGATGGTGCTGTGCGTGGTTATTCACCGGGAAAATATTCATCAAATGCCGCAAATTCTTGAGATGGCGGAAGAATTGGGCGCGGATTACCTGGAGCTTGCCAACACCCAATATTACGGCTGGGCACGGATAAACCGGGATCTATTGCTGCCCGCCAAGGAACAATTCGAGCAAGCCGAGCAAATCGCCCAGGCGTTTAAAGAAAAAGTCGCCGGGAAGATGAAGATTTATTACGTCGTGCCAGATTATTACGAAGACCGTCCGAAAGCCTGCATGAACGGCTGGGGCACGACATTCCTGACGATTGCACCGGACGGCGTCGCCCTGCCCTGCCATTCCGCCCGCGATTTACCCGGCCTGGATTGCCCGAATGTTAACGACTATAGCATCCAAGAAATCTGGCGCGACTCCAAAGCTTTCAACTTTTTCCGCGGCTTAGACTGGATGAAAGAACCTTGCCGAAGCTGTGATGAGAAAGAGAAAGATTATGGCGGTTGCCGCTGTCAGGCTTATTTGTTAACCGGCGATATGCACGCCGCCGACCCGGTGTGCGGTAAATCGCCGGAACACGGCCTTATCAACAAAGCAATCACCTCGGCTAGTGCCGAAGCCATGCTTTTAAACAACGAAAAACCGCTCATTTTCAGAAACAGCAAGAATTCAAAAACATTGTATCCGGTCAAGTAGAAACATTAGTGTGCTCAGTCTCTTATCGATTTCTCTAGTTTCCGGCATTGGCCTTCGTCCAACCAGCGGTCACACCATTGATTTAACGCCAGCGCACTGCCTTTCATCAATTCAAATTGCGCCCTCGCCTCGCCGGGAGCTTCTTTAGGCCACCAAGAATGGTAATCGAAATTCCGTTCGATGTACCGGCAGGCCGGCTCAAGCTCTTGTTCGTTTAAATGCATAACCCATCTCCTCTATCGATTAAAAAGCGAATTAAATTCTGTCATGATGATATGACGATGCCGTCTGCATGTAAATATCGACATTGCGGTTAAATCTTTTATTCTGCGCGTATATTTATAAAAATCGTTTCATTAATACCTTACTATCCTAATGCGAATTGTTTTAGCTTATGTTTTTGTCGTTTTGCTGTGGACAACCACACCGCTCGCCATTAAATGGAGCGGCGAAGGCCCCGGCTTTTTATTTGCGGTCACCAGCCGGATGAGTATCGGCGTGATCAGCTTATTCCTCGTTTTAATTATTCTCCGGCAATCGTTAGCTTGGCATAAAAAAGCGCTGCTCACTTATTCGGCGGTCGCATTGCAAATTTACGGTTCAATGATGGCGGTCTATTGGTCGGCGCAATTCATTCCATCCGGCTGGATTTCGGTTGTTTGCGGCTTAACGCCTTTAATTACGGCATTGCTAGCGGCCTTGATGTTGCAAGAACGCGATATTTCTTACAGTAAAATCAGTTCTTATCTATTAGGCATCGCCGGACTTTATGTCATGTTTGGCTCCGCATTACATTTGGGCGGAAGTGCGGATTTAGGAATTGCCGCCGTATTAATCGCTGCTTTAATCCAATCCTTCAGCGCAGTCTGGATTAAGCGTATCGATGCAAAATTACCTGCCCTAAACCAAGTCTCGGGCGGATTAGCGCTGGCTTTACCGTTTTATGTGCTGACTTGGAAACTGCTGGACGGACAATGGCCCGATCAGTTGCCGGAAAAAAGCGTATATTCGATTGCATATTTAGGTATGATTGCTACGACGGCGGGATTTATCCTTTATTATTATCTGCTTAATCATCTCTCCGCCACCCAGGTAGCGTTAATCTCGTTAACAACACCGGTGATGGCCTTATTGTTGGGGCATTTAATCGATCAAGAACCTTTAAGCCGCCAAACAATAACCGGTACAGTCTTTATCTTAGCTGCTTTAATTTTGCATGAATTATTCGACCGTGCGCGCCTTCGGTTCTTTAAAGTATTTCATAGTGACTAATAGCCATCAAATAGCCGGAGCTTTATAAACTCAATTTTTGAGAGTGCGTTTGTCATTACCGGTAAAAAGCTTAAAAACCGCCTAAAATGTTTTTGCTCTTGCGTTTGCTTTAATGCTACCATTGCTGAGCGGTAAAGGTTAAGACAGTTTTTAACAAAGACTGGATTGTGTTAAGCCAACTAAAGATTGGCATATTATTATAATCAAGAGTTTATTATGGCAGAGCAAGTTGTAGGAACCGTTAAATGGTTTAATGATGAAAAAGGCTTCGGATTTATTGCCCAGGAAGGCGGTAAGGATGTTTTCGTTCACCACAGTGCAATCAATATGAGCGGTCGCAAAACCTTAAAAGAAGGTCAAAAAGTCACTATGGAGGTGACTCAAGGGCAAAAAGGACCGCAAGCAGAAAATGTAACCCCCTCATAATCTTCCCAAAAAAATCAAAATTTCGTTGATTTTTAATCGCGTAGATAAACCGTTTAACAGAGCTCTCGATCATGCCATCCAGTTAAAACCCTGACAAAACTGAACGTAAGCGTTTTTGTAAGGCCGCAGATAGAGAGTAGATATAACTACTTTTCTGCCAGCTTTTTTAAAAACATGCCTCACAGTTGCTTACACGATGGCTACGTACAGCAAAAAACCAACGTTATGAAAAGACTAAAATTATGTTTTGGTCACTGGGTTGTTTTTTGGAGTGGGTTTTTGTATTCCTGCGTGGGTTGAAAACACCTGCTCTTAAGAAATCCTGGTAACAAAAAGTTGTTGACGCAATATCTTTAGGAATGCGTTATTAAAACTGGGATGGTATACAAGATGGTATACCATAAGTAAGCGGCTACACTATTTTTACCTCAGAATTTTGGGTTTGTCAGCAACCGAAAGCAAAATCCTGCATCTCAAAAAAATTTAAATCGAGTCATCGTTTTCTTTACGAATTCAATCTCTTAAATAAATAACTAATTATGGCGCAATATATATTCTCCATGAACCGGGTAGGCAAAATTGTGCCACCAAAAAAATATATTCTTAAAGATATTTCCTTATCTTTCTTTCCCGGCGCAAAGATTGGTGTCCTTGGTTTAAACGGCTCGGGTAAATCTACCCTTCTAAAAATTATGGCCGGTATCGACAAAGATATAGAAGGCGAGGCTATACCGCAAAAAGGTATTCATATCGGTTATTTACCCCAAGAACCGCATCTTGATCCCAATAAAACGGTTAAAGGTAACGTTGAAGAAGCTGTTGCGGATATTAAAGCCATATTAAACCGCTTTAACGAAGTGAATAATGCTTTCGCCGATCCGGATGCTGATTTCGACGCATTGATTGCCGAACAAGCCGAATTACAAGAAAAAATCGAGGCGGCTGGAGCATGGGAACTCGAACGGAAACTGGAAATTGCGGCCGATGCTTTGCGCCTGCCGGATTGGGATGCCGATGTCCATAAATTATCGGGCGGTGAAAAACGCCGGGTAGCCTTGTGCCGCTTGTTGTTATCCAACCCCGACATGCTCTTACTCGACGAGCCTACCAATCATTTAGACGCAGAATCGGTCGCTTGGCTTGAAAGATTCCTGCACGATTATCCAGGCACGGTCGTCGCGGTAACGCATGATCGTTACTTCCTGGATAATGTTGCCGGCTGGATCTTGGAACTCGACCGCGGCTCGGGAATACCTTGGGAAGGCAACTATTCAAGCTGGCTAGACCAAAAGAGTACTCGCCTTCTGCAAGAAGAGAAACAAGAGTCTTCCCGTCAAAAAGCGATGAAAGCCGAACTGGAATGGGTGCGATCTAACCCCAAAGGCCGACATGCTAAAAACAAAGCGCGTCTGGCAAGATTTGAAGAGCTTTCCTCAGTCGAAGTACAGAAACGAAACGAAACTCAGGAAATCTATATTCCGCCTGGACCTCGGTTAGGCGATATCGTGATCGAAGCCGATAACGTTAGCAAAGGCTTCGGTGATCGTTTACTCATCAATAATTTAAGTTTCAAACTGCCGCCCGGCAGTATCGTAGGCATTATCGGACCGAACGGGGCTGGAAAAACTACCTTATTCCGCATGATGGCGGGCTTGGAAAAACCGGATAGCGGAACCCTGAATATCGGAAAAACTGTTGAGTTAGCCTATGTTGATCAGCTTAGAGACGACATGGACCCTAATAAAACCGTTTTTGAAGAAATTTCCGACGGTCTGGACGTGATCACCGTCGGTAAATATGAAACACCATCGAGAGCTTACGTAGGCCGTTTTAATTTTAAAGGACCGGATCAGCAAAAACGCATCGGCGATCTTTCCGGCGGTGAACGGAACCGGGTTCACTTGGCTAAACTCTTAAGGGCGGGCGGCAACGTGTTGTTACTTGACGAACCGACCAATGATTTGGACGTCGAAACCCTCCGCGCATTAGAAGAGGCTTTGCTGGCTTTTCCCGGTTGCGCCGTGGTGATTTCGCATGACCGCTGGTTTTTGGATCGGATCGCAACCCATATGCTCGCATTCGAGGGTGACAGCAATGTGGTTTGGTTTGAAGGCAATTACCAAGATTACGAGGCCGACCGGCACCGGCGTTTAGGCACCGATGCCGATACTCCGCACCGGTTGAAGTATAAAAAGCTCGGCTAAATGAATTCGCTGCCGGCGCGTCCGCCGGTAGCCGTAATCGGATCAGTTGTCTTATTTTAAAAAGACAAGGACCGTAAAAACGGTCGTTCCGATCACTCTTCTTCGGTCACTAACTCTATTTCGGGCTTAGCTCGTTGTTCGACGCGAATGACGGCTCTGTTCAATACCCCCAAATTATTCTCCTCTACGATTTGGACTCCCATTGTATAAAAAATGGGCACCCAAAGCGGGTTAATTAAAATACCACCGATTGCGCTTTTTCCCAGCCGCTTTAAATTTTTCAATGGATTATAAGATTCCCTTAACGAACCCATCGGCTGATCGACAAAAACTTGGCAAATGGGTCTTAATTTAGCTTGTTCATAACTATCCAGATATTTCATCGAATCGGATAATTTCCGCTCCATCCGGTGATAATTAATCCGCGCCAAACTCGAAGTAATAGCGAAGGTTAGGGCAATGAGCGGCAATAATACGACGGGCGGCGCTACCGGCGCGAAAGTAGAAGAGAGCATCACTATTCCTAATCCCAGCATTAAAATATCTTCGCCCCATTCAACGTCCCGGTCGATTCCTTTCACTATCGCAGCAACCGAACGATCTTTCTCATCCGAAAAATAATGCTTTTGTTTCATCACCTGCCTCCTCCGCCCATAATTAGTATCTTTATACCCGCTACCGGTAGATTGTCAATCGTAGCAAACATAAGCACAGATAATTACCGGCTTAGTCATACACTGGCTAAAAGACCGAAACTGTCGTGATCGGCAGCCGCAATCGCAGAACGCTTTAACATTTCCAGATTGCTATCTAGCCGCATAAGTCCGCCGATAGCCAGCGTCACGACCATCGCCTCAAAAGGATAGGCCAAATGGGCGCGATAACGTTTTAGTAAATGATTGAAACCGGTTTTCCATTGTTTATGTTTAGACAGTATGCCGTAGTAGCGAAATAACAAATCGATTTCAATTTGCCGGCGAAGCTCAGGTTCCAGCGCCGTCGCCATAAAATAGCTTACATCGCCAATTCCCTCACCGATCCGCACCATTTGCCAATCTAAAAAACCCGGTTGCCCATCCCGCCAAAAGAGATTGCCGGGATGACAATCATGGTGAATCAATGTGGGGTAATCCGTTGAAAGAAACTTCATGATCCGTTTCCGGTTACGCGCATACCGAATCGCACCGCTAAGCAACCGGCTATCGACGGAATTACCGGCTAAATTTAGTCCCCGTTTCATCAAGGGAACGGCAAATGCAGCGCCGAGAGCATCTTCCAGCTTGCGTACCGGACTTGCTAGCCAATGCAACCTACGGTCGTGTTGGACTTTATCCGCCATAACCGCATGAAAAAAAGCCAACTGCTCCACCACAGCGTTTGCCTGTCCTGCTGTCAACACCTCTCCTGCCTGACCGGGGATTGCACCGGTTTCACAAACATCGGCCATTACCAATGTCGAACCCGAACCGAATCGGCTCCGTGCAGCCAATATTTTAGGTGTCTTCAACGGCACATACGATGCCAATTCGTTATAAAAACGGACCTCGTTGGGTAAAAGCCTGGGCAATGCAGTGATCGTCTTAGCACGCAAAGACAAAGATGGTAATTTTACAAACCATTGTTTTGGTAAAACGGTATTATCGTGATCGACATTTAACCGGATTCTGGTGGTAGTACCTATGTCAACAGCAGTAACTTCCACTTTTTTGACGCCAATTTTCGTCGACTGACCGTTTTGCAGTCTACTAACAATGGTTTGCGCCCATTGTTCAGTTAAGTGATTTGGATTTTTCACTATAAACGGGAAATTAATGAAAGTCACAAATTAATAAAATCGAATAATCTTTTTTTTATACCGGCTATTAACAGCACTTACCGCTATCGTCAGCATGATCTTTAAAATAGCTTTAGAAACTCGCCATAACCTTCTTTTTCCAAATTCTCCGCCGGAATAAACCGGAGCGATGCCGAGTTGATGCAATAGCGTAACCCGGTAGGTTTTGGGCCGTCGTCGAAAAGGTGGCCCAGATGCGAATTACCGTATTTCGATCGCACTTCGGTACGGGGCAAAATTAAACGAAAATCGCGCTTTTCAACGATGTGTGCCTGCAGTAAAGGCTTGGAAAAACTCGGCCAACCGGTGCCTGAATCGAATTTATCCAGCGACGAAAACAGCGGTTCGCCACTCACTACATCAACATAAATGCCTGCGCGGTGTTCATCCCAATAGTCGTTTTTAAACGGCGGTTCGGTGCTCTCCTCTTGGGTTACTTGGTATTGTAAATCCGATAAAGATTGACGGAGAGCCGCATCGGATGGTTTACGATAGCGTTGCTCATTATCCGCAGGAGGATTATTTGGCATTGTTTTGTCTCCGCTTGCCGGGTTTGCAGGCATGGGTTGCACTAAAAACACACATAAAATCAAAAAAAACGATAACGCAACATTTTTCATTGCCGACACCTCTTCACGCTTATTTCTCGGTACGACTAAAAGTGGTGCAAAAAGTTTAAATACCTCTAGCACACGTATCGGCTTTAGTTAAACTAACTAAAAAGGCCCTGCCTATCACTAAAATAGTGACAGTTTAGAGCCTCATCAATTATTAAACAATATGTGGTAGTTTTAAAAAGCTGCCAACCTTCCTTGGCTGACAGTGAAATTGTTAACCGCCTGTTCTGATTAACCTATCTTGAACCCTTTTCCAATCGGGATTTCAACTTCAGTTTTAAAAGACTTCCTTTTAAAACGCTGTTTAACGTTTACTTCAAATTGGCGTCGAAAGTTTGCAAAGGTAACAGTCCGATTGCTTCGCGCCCTGCCGCACCGACTGCCGGTAAAGTAATGGTTTGTTGTATCGCTTGATTTGTCGTGGTGTTGAATTTAACCTTTTCTTCGTTACCTTGATGACCCACCGGTAAAGGTAGAGAAGGATGATCGAAAGGCGCTTTTTCAAAACGAACTCTTTCATCGGTCAGTGTCTTTAAGAACGCCGCCAAATCGTCTACATCCGCAGCGGTTAGATCCAAAGTTTGATGCGTTTTGGCGACCAGTTCTTCTTCCGGTTTCGCAGGGCGGATTTCACCGGGCAGTAAAGGTTCAGCCTCTTCAATAGGCTCGGATACCGGCACAATGCCGCCGATTAGTTCGGCCTGTACACAAGACGAATCGAACGGCTCACGAGTACCTGCGATATCCGGATCAACATTGCTGACCGACTTGTTAGAACTGGTTACGAAACCAGTGCTATCGACTAATCCAGTGTCCGAATCGGCCGCAACCACTTGATTACCGAATTCGTCCTTAGTCAATATCGGCTCATGCTGATCGCAATCCGTTCTTTTTTGGTAATGATCTTTTCTGTCACCGCCTCTATTATAGAATTGAATAACCTGTTCGAGCGTCGCTTGCCCACCGTTATGGAAATAAGGCCCGGTCAATTCGACATTGCGCAATGAAGGCGTCTTGAAAGCGCCGTCCACCGCTTCGCGCTCGTCTTTGGAAACCGGACTATCGCCGCATAAGAAACCGGATACCGTTGTTTCAGGATTCCACGCAACACAACCGGAATTCGAATCCATAAAATCGGAATCCGTTTGGAATGGATCCGGTGTTAGCTGAGTGATATTAATATCTTGGTTTAGAAATTTAGCGGGATCGTTGGCGTTCTGTTTGGCATTACGCGTAAAGGATAACGGAAATCCGTAGGGATCGATATCGCCCAAACCGGCATCCTCCATCGTAGGCCGGACTCCGATATTGTAAAAACCGGCATCGTACAAAGCTAAACCGCCATCGCCCATAATCATACGCTCGGTATATTTACCGTCGTTTTCGACATTGAACCTGTTCGTTACATGATTAACCGACGCAGCGGTAAATTCAGAACCCGAATGGCAAGCCACGCACTTACCTTTAGACATGAACACACCTAGACCGCGCCGTTCTTGTTCAGTCAAAATAGCCGCTGCATTAGCCGGGTCCTCCTGAGCTTGATCGAAGCGGGAATCATCGGAAACTAGTGTCGCTTCATACGCTTGAATAGCAAGCCCCCAGAATAACGAAAAGTTATTTTCCATGAGTTTATAACCCTCGCCAGTAAGGGTTGTATCGGGCACATTCCAATAAGCGTCGTTAAAAGCTGCCTTAATGACGTTTCTGTATTTGTTAAATGACCCTTGAGTGCCTTTTAGCGGAAAACGCGAATAAGGCCCTAATACGCTGTCAGCCGGATCGACAAACTGTTTGTTTAAAGGCATCAATGCAAGCATTTTTTTACCCAGTTCGTGAAAATTTTTGTCTGCGCAAGACATCTCGACATCACTGAGCGCAGGACCAACGGCTTGAGAAGCTAAACTGGAATTGAAAATGCTGATCCGTTTTACGGTTAAGCTACCGTCTGGGTTTTTTGTATAAATCTCAGACGCTGGAATGGTTTCCGGATTGGCAAACCGCCTCTCTCCGAAAGGATCTAATCCGTTGAATATATTATTGGCGCGGCCATCCCAAAAATTTCTAAAGTTATAAACTGCATTGATTACGGACGGTGTATTACGTGGAGCCACTTGCCGCACCGTATGCCCGGCTACATTAAAAAACGGCAAGCCAACGCCTGCAACCGGAAAGGTTTTCTCGCAGATCTCTTTCCTGCCTGCATCGTTCAGCGTGGTATATTTCGAAGGATAAACGCCTTGTGATGAAATAATATCATCGGTATCGTATATCACCTCCGCATGCCGGTCGGATTGAGGCGGCTGGCCGGCGCTGAGCGTTGCTGGTTCCAGGTATTGTTTCAGAGGAAAATCCGCTTTTTTCAATGTGTAGTTCGGACCTTTTCCGGTTGCCGGCAGCAAAGGGTCGGGGAACGAAAGATACGGCAGCGATATCACCGCCGGTGCTGTCGCCATGTAATTGAATATATGACCGATAGGCGTCGTACCGTCGCTGCCAAACTCGCCCCCAGCATTGCGCATCCCTGGATTAATCTGATTTTTTATACGGTTATCGGCGCCAGCGTGAAAATGGCAGCTAGCGCATGCTATTCCGTCGCTTCCCACTTGCGTATCCCAAAATAGCATTTTCCCAAGCGTAATCAGAGCAGCTCTATTTTTAACAATACTTGGGTAAATCGATACTTTATGACCGTTTTCATCCAAAACATAAGGTTCCGGAGCCGGATTACATTTCAACGAGCGCGGTAATTCCGGAAAAGCTTGCAGACTATTGGCGTCGCAAAAATCGGGTAAAACGCTGGGGTCGAATGGAACGGCTTTAACCGGACCGGATAAACCTGTGAAACAGGCAAGCGTAAGCAACTTTAGCGCAGTTTCCGCTGTGTTCGATTTTTTTGGGGCGCTTACTATCGATAAATTTTTCATGGCTCTTGCCTTCCGATGCAATATTAACTTTAAATATTCAAGGGTTTGATTAATCAATGAATTAAATGAAGATTGCTGAAAACGCTTTCTAGCCCAGCAACTCGGATAATTTCGGACGGCTGCCGTCCGGTTCCATCCAGCGTAAATATTCGGCAATGTATTTCGGATTGCCTAAAGCCGGACTCATCCCCCACCTATGCAACGGTTCAATACCGAATTTGACAATACCTATATGTTGCGTCCGGTCTTTATCTTTCCGTGGATCGGAGAAGCTAAAGCCGAGTTGTTTTCTCAGTAACTCGATATCGGCCTTTTTGCCGGTTAAAAAAGTCCATCCCGGTTTGACATGAAATAGCTCGGCGTAAGCTTTCAGCATTTGAGGCGTATCGTGTTCAGACTCCAACGTAATCGAATACATGAAAACGTCTTTACCGATCCGATCGCCAAGCTCATTCTGAACTTGTTTCAGATTCGCCGTCATTCCAGGGCAAATATCTCCACAACGCGCATACATAAAGTTAATAAAAACGGTTTTGCCTTTAATGAGGTCGTCATAAAAACGAACAATCTTGCCTTGATGAGTCACCAGCGGAACATTCGGGAACGGATTCCAATGATTATCAAGCACCGGTTTCGCCTGTTTCGCAGTTTCAATGTTAAAGCGTGTTGAACTGGCGGGGATGGCGGCTAAGGCGGCAGCCCCCAAAGACGCGCCGGTAATATTTTTAATAAAATTGCGTTTATTCATGGCTTTATCCTTCTTGATGTTTATTTACCGGCGTCGGGATCGCTTGGCTGCACAATTTTGAAGCGGACCATCATGGCGTGGTCTTCATGCACCACATTATGACAATGCATCGGATAATCGCCGTCCCAATCGCGGAATTGCATATAGATAGTTAATTTACCGGTGCCCGACGTTTTCTGCGCACCTTCACCTATGCGATAAACATCTTTCCTCGATAAATCGTCTAACGCCGGAAATTTTCCGTTGCGGCTAATGACTTGCCCCTCTTCATGATGAATATGGACGGGATGCGCCCAACCGCCGCCTGAACGCAAAGTCCATTCTTCCGCAGTGCCGTTTACGGGGTAGGCACTAATGACCGAAGGATCGAATAATTGTCCGTTAACCGTCCATGCCCCGTTTGAAGTATCGAAACTGAAATTACGCTTTCTTACGACCGGGTTCGCCGCTCGATCCGGCATCGGCACCATCGTTTGACTGATGAGTTGGGACAGCGGCGCACTCTCGTCGGCGACGTCACCGGTAACTATAAATTTAAGTATTTTCGTACTATCGCCCGAAGGTAAAATTTTTCCGGTCGGTCCTTTGCCGTTAAGCTGCTCCAAACGGTTTTCTAAATAGATCTCCGTTCCGGACGGGAATTGGCTGAAATCGATAATAACATCGGCCCGTTCTGCTACGCCTAGGCGTATACTTTTTACCACTTGCGCTCTCGGTAAAAGGTTGCCGTCGTTTGCAATCCGGATGAATTTATTACCGTTGCTCAAGAATAGCTCCACAAATCGCGACGGTCCGCCATCCAGAAACCGGAACCTGTATTTACGGCGTTTAACTTCCAGGTAAGGCTTAATTTTAAAATTAACGGTTTGCTGATCGCCAAGGATGCCTTCTTCATTCAACAAATCGAAGAACATCTCGCCATTGGCATCGAATACTTTATCGGTTAGCAATATAGGAATATCGTATTCTCCGCTCGGCAAACCCAGACCCGTCGTTTCGTCCCCGGTATCCAAGCCGATATCGTCGCTGAACAAGGTATAAAAGGACGCCAAGCCCTTGTAAACATTTTGCGCCGTGAAATCTAAACGATGATCGTGAAACCAAAGGGTGCTTTGCGTTTCTTGCCAATCGCCCCGGCATGCATGCCCGTTATAGATTGTTCCGTCCAGGTGTGTGCTGGCGAATCCGGCGCGGACGTTGGGATACCAAAAGTCGTACCATTTGCCCGGATCGAAAAACCGCAATGGACCGCCGTCGGATTCCGGCGGGTTATGGGCGTTGTGTAAATGGGGGCAAATTTGGTTAATACCGAATTTGTTGGTTAATAACCGATTATCCTTGGGCAATCCATTGTACATCCGCATCAAAATAGGCTGACCGTAATGAGCGTTTATTCTTAACACGCCGACTGCATCCGAATTGAGATCTGTATAGGTCCATACTTTGGCATTGAAATGAGGATACTCGGCCCCTGAGTAGAAATTCCAATCGATTTCTTTTGCCATGATTTCGTATTTAAGCGCTGCTTCAACACCGCCGAACTGATCGATCTTTTGGTGGTCTTCGGTGCGGGCTTCGTGAAAGTCTTCATCCAATTCCACTTCATTGCCTAAATCGTCGTTACCGCGATGGCCTGGGTTTTTCCGTCGATGAGCTTCGGGGCATTGGCCTACATGAGGTTCGGGACCAGCGAATATATTCCCGGGAGAGGGTTGACAGGCTTTGGGGATCGGCAATTTTTCAGTCCAAGGCTGCAAACAAGGCGGACTGGATAAAATAACATCTTCGGCTTGCGCGAAATCGGGCAGCAAATTTCTTCCGCCCACCATTGACAGACCGCCTACTCCCGCCGTCAAGCCCATTTTAAACAGCTCTCTCCGTGTTAATTTAGCGTCCTGGATGGCTCTAACTTCTTGCATGTAGCGCGCAACTGCTTTTTCTTTTCGGCTAATATTCGCCGCGCGTAAAATTTTCTTAATCATTTCCCATTCCCCACTTTTTTCGATTACCCGCTTCGCCAACAAAACAAAGCATCAACTTCGGCGGCCGTTATCTGACCGGATTAATATTTTTCGTTTACGACAAAAATTAAGACTTATTTAATATAACTGTGGTAAGCGATAATCATGAAGCTTAAGATACCGTATGTGAATTTTCTGTCTATACGTAAAACTACGTAGTCAGCGCCAATCCAGTCCTCGGCATTTCTTTGTGCAACACGAGCGACACTCCCCATTAGACGCTAAGATCAAATCACCGGCTTACCAGAAAACCTTTGGTCAATCTAAATTTAAAACTGTATAGACAACATTAAAAACGTCGACAAACGCCTCGCGGCTTTTAGTAGATAATATTGAGAAAATTAGAGATTGAATATCCGTAATAATACTTAGCGGCGTATACGATGGAAGTACAATAGAGAGCGATTGGCCGTCATTCCTAAGCGGGGCTAATTCACGAAAAATAGCTATTATTAAAGATTGCTGTAAAGACGCGGTTAAGTTCTGAGCAAAGCATTGATTATCTGTTTAATACTAAACCTTAAAGAAACAGAGAACTTACTGCCCGCCAGAGCGGTTTGTAGAGATAATCGCAAGACACTAAACGAAACCTACCGGTAATGGCGGTTCGCACGAGTCTTAAAGGTTATATTTGAAGATAACTCTGGCAGGCATTAACGGCTCAAGCTTATGCCTTTCCGTTAAACTTAAAGATGGAACCCGGCTATAGACCACCGGGCTTGTGCTCGAAATGCCCAAGATGATACGAGCTAAATTACTGGTTTAACCGTCGTCAACCCAATCCGTTAAGATCTCGACGATACTCTTCGCTTGCTCTTTACTTGAGATATTGAACTTGGATTTCTGGCGGTATTCGCCGTTTTGCTTCTGATAGCGCCGGATAGTGTACTTATCCGGACCGTATTCGCTTTTGGCCTTATTCCAATCTTGATAACGGAAGATTAAGGTCGCCCACGCGCCCTTGGTCAGCACTTTTTTATCGATTTCCTTAACCGTTTGAATGCCGCCGTCTTCATAATTGACAGTGAGCTCCTCGACTGTTTCCGCCATGGTTTATCCTAAAATTAATGTTATTTTCCAAAGAATTGCCCGAAACCGCGGCTACCTTCGCCGGTTTTAATCGTACCGGCCACTTTTAAATTCCTTGCGTCGATAACCGACACATTGCCGTCAAACCAATTGGCGACATAAACATTACGGTCATCGGGATGCGTAACGATGCCTTCCGGTTTTTCGCCGACCGGTATTAAACCGATTTCTTTTAACGTTTCAGTATCAATCACAGAAACCGAACCGTCGTCCTGATTCGTCACGAACAACCGGCTGTCGTTTAACGCCAAGGCTGTTGCGTAAGGCAGCATGTTGACCTTGACCGTCGCTAGGACCTTCATAGCCGCAGTTTCAATAACAGTCACATCGTCGCTTTTTACATTCGCGACGTAAAGCCGGTCGCCGCGGGTATCCAAAGTTAATCCGAACGGATGTTCTCCTGCTGGCGCCGTTTTAACCACCCGCAACGCCTTCGTATCGATCTTGGAAACCGAGTTATCGATACGGTTGGCCACGTAAAGCCAGCGGTTATTGGGACTCACCATGAGTCCGGACGGCGACTGACCGGCGGCAATTGTACCCGCAATTGTTAAGGACGCCGCATCGACCGCCGTTACCGTATTGTTAAACCAGTCGGCAACATAAATCCGGTTACCGTCCGGACTGACCGCAATTCCCAACGAGCCGGAATTGATTTCAACTTTTGCAATAACCTTTCGCTGTTGAGTATCGATAACGGCAAAACCGTTGGCTTCCGGCGTACTGATGTACGCTTTGCCGCCGTCGGGTGAAACCGCAACCCCAGCCGGTTTGCCCGCTACCGGAATAGTGCTTTCTACAACTCCGGTCTGAGTATTAATAACGGAAACCGTCTCGTCCAACTGGTTGGTAATGTATGCAAACGGCGCTCCCCAAAGCGGAGAAACCGGCATCATCAAGCTCAATAAACACCACCGGGCTAGTTTCACTTTTTTAGATCTGCGGTCGGTTAGAAACCATTTATTATTTTTCAGCCAGCTTTTTTAAATTGTCCAAACCTTCATTAAACACAGCTTTAACTGCGGTATTGGCGGCCTCTTCATTCATTTCAGGCGGTGGATTGTTGTTGGTGTACGCGCGATAAAACCCGGCTTTCCAAGATACTGACGAACTACCGCCTTTATCCTCGACTTGAATGGTCGCCGCATAGTTATCGACCGGTAATACAGGCACCTTTTCTTCGGCGCCAGCATGCGATATCGTTTTTGCGGTGCTCATCTCGGTGATTTTATAGCTGTAAGATTTATCCGCATCATCGTATTTCTTGAGTTCTTCGGTAATCGTACCGCCGTTTTGCAGCGTAATCGTCCGGGTTGCGCCTTTGTCATTGCCGCCTTGACCGGTTGTACTTTTAGCTGAAGGATGCCAAGACATATCGTTGAAATTTTTGATAATATCCCAAACTTTCTGAGCCGGCGCATTAATAGTAATTTCTTCCTCGACTTTTTGGCGTACCGGACCGTGTGCTTGTGCTACCGCCACAAACAAAAACGCCAACAACGAAATACCCAGAGTTTTTTTGTTCATAATTATTTCCTTAAGGATCGTAAAAAACACGGGGATTATAATATGACGCCATTGCGATGCAAGCGAGAGTTTTCTCAACAATCTTTGCACAAACCCGGTTTCCCTTTAAAAAGCAGCCCTTTTTAGAAATCGNNCAATGAAGTTATAGAATTGACATTTACGTTTTATTCAGCCTCTCCCGGCAGAAAAAAATTATGCAAAAAACCTTGATGGAGAAATTATGATTAAATTTAATCCGCTCAGTATACTGCTGTTACCAGTGCTTTACTTGACTGTTCTTCTGACGATAAACGGCTGTTCAATTTCCGAAAGCGCCGGTTCGCTGTCCAGAAGTTCGGAAAGCGTTTCCGATTCGTCGAAATCGTCCAGCGAAAGTAGCGGAACGGAATCCAAACAACCGGAAGAGAATACATACGAACAAGGAATCCAAGACTTTACCGTTACTTTCCTGCGCACCAACCCTGTCCCTATCGATCAACAAAGTTTCATGAAAGGCGTTAGCGATGTCGCTTCCGAAAACAGCGTCGTCGATTGGGAAGCCAATCCAAAAACCTACCGCGGAATCGGCAAAGGCTTGAGAAAAGCAAAAATCAGCGGCGATTTATACCGTCTGTACCTAAAGACATTGAGCAATGGCGATGCCGGTAAAATGGATGATATTCAGGAAGGCTACAACGCGAGCCGTTAACAGTGTTATTTTTGTTTTGGCCGCATTGCTGTCGAGTTGCACTCGTGCGGATGCCTCGGAATTCCAGGTTATTTATATTGAAGCCAGCGAAGGCAACTCCAGCGGCGGGCATTTCGCCGTGCAACTCGGCAATAGCGTTTATCATTACCAAGACGATAACGGCTTTATAAGGTTGTTCAAAAACAATGCCGAGGCGTTTCAAGCCGATTACCGTTACCGCCAGAATCGCAGTTTGAATGTGGCTGAAATTGAGGTTTCGGATGAAACCCTCGAAATTTTGCAATCCTATTTCAAAACGCAGTATTTCTTACAAAGACAGCATTTAAACGACATTCGAAACGCGCGCAACGATGCCGCTTTGTTACGTGCGATGCTGAGTGTTAAAGACGGGAATTCAAACAGTATATTGCCGCCGCCGGAAAACACACTTCCGCTCTTGGGCGCCGGCTTATTTTTCGAAGACCCAAAGTCACTCCGGAAAACGCCGCCGGAAATCTCTTGCAATACTGCGGCTTCCAGCAGGAAAATCCTGCCGGAAATAGTAGCTCGAGCTAGGGAACGATTCGGTGAGACTTTTCTCTCCCAAAAAATCGCTAGTCTGCAAAAACAAATAAAACAACTTAGGCCTATTACAAATTATCCGGCGAATAATTCGTCCGGCCGCTACGCTTTTTCCGAACAATACAAAGACTTACTGACCGGCTTCTTAGCGCTAACCGCATTAATTAACCATCAACCGTTAGCCGGAAACGCCTGTTTTCATCTCGACGCCCCGGATATGAAAATATCTTATTCCGGCATATTAAAGGCGAGTTCGCTTCAGCAGCAATTGAACAATACTGCGCTATCGCTCCTGACCTCCGTCCGGCCGGACTGGGGTTATGCTTTAATATTAACTCTGGCGCGCACTGTGGTTTTGGAGCACTCGCTTCAAACAGGCCGCTGGACTTTCTTGTCCGATGAAGACAACACGGATGAGAAGGACATCATCTCCAGTGAGCAAATGAACCTGTACTCAGGAACCATAAAAAACCGGCGTTTCCGGGATAAAGAGCAGTTAGAGAAAAAAATTGCGCGTTTCTTGCAGAACCGCGACGGCTTTGAACGAAACTATAGCAGTCTTGAACAAGCAGCGAACCGGTACCGGCAATGGCTCATCAGTGACCGCTCCGGCTTTCTAAGCGCCGGAAATCATCACGCCTTACCGAAATTGAGTATACCGGCGGTAGCTTACATCGTGACGGATTTAACGTCTGAACAAATTACCGGTGCGCTACATCAGGTTGGAATGTCGGAAAAGCATTTATTAGAGAACGATCGGCACCGCAACACGTATAACCTTGTAACCAAAAACTGCGTCTCGGCGCTATTAGAACTTATCGATAAGGCCGTTTCGAACCAATCCGGCCAGCGACTCGGGGGGACTGTCGATCCAAATTCAAATTTTATCCCTTTTCAAGCGTTTGCTGCGGTTAAAAACACCTACCGCGTTACCGAAACCCGCCGCCTGCCCAGCTACCGGGAAGAACGGCTAGCCCGATTTTATGCGGAAGAAAACGGCGGAGTAGTTTTTCTAAGAGAATCCAATGTCTTCAGTTCAAGCGTGTATAAGCTCAATCCGGACGACGCATGGTTTATATTTTTTACCGGCGACGCTGTTTTTCCGAGGCCGTTGTTTGGCGCAATCAATTTATTAACCTCCTCAGGGCAAACTGCCTACGGGTTGACAAAATGGCCTTTCGACGGCGGCGTTACCTTAAGAACCGGTATTAGAGGCCTGTTAGCGAGCCTGCCCGAATTGGCTTTCTTTAATATTCGAAAAGGCAGCTACCCCTATTTAATGCCCGCTCACTGAGCTTAATGATTCTTCAATTTAATAGGTCAGTGAGCAATCCCAGCAGCCAAGACAAATAACCCATCCGGGTTTTAAACCAAACTCAGTACAAGCGCCAGCCGCTTGAACCCCAGCCCCAGTAATAGCGATAGCCGACCGCCCAACTGTAATAAGTATTTTTGCGCCACTGTTCGTTGAATTGATAGGCCGCTTGTTCGGATTGCCTTGCAGCGACGGCTTCTTTCAAGAGTTGACTTGCTTCCCGGTCACCTTTGCTAGCGGTAATCGACAACCATTTTTCGGCTTCGCCAGGGTCAGAACCCATCTCGCCTAATCCAGTTAGATACAAGCGTCCGAGTGCTTTCTGAGCGCCAAAATCACCAGCTTCGGCGGCTTTACGCATCCATTTAACGCCGAGATAGCCGTTTTGCTTAACCCCGTCACCTCTGAAAAATCTTAACCCCAGATCGTAAGCAGCGCGCGGGTCATTACCCGCCATCGCTTCCAACGCTTTAATTTTTTCGTCTTCAACCGCTTCCGGCGTATTGCTAGGATCGAAAGTAGCATAGTTTTTCGGCCGTTCAGTGCAACCGTGTTCGTCGCAAACAGTCATTGTCGCCGGAACCGGTTTATTTTCCGCGCAAGACAACACCGATAAACCAATAACGATCACCGTCAATTGTCTGAGAGATTGCTTCAATTGCATCTTAATATCTCCTTAAATTTTTTGAATTTTGCTACGCTATCAAGGTATAGTATTGTCCGTTATAAAAATAGTTTATTCAACAACAGGAAATTAAATTGGGGGAAATTATGAGAAAAAATTCTGGCCAACTATTAGTTTTGACCGCTTTAGTGGCAGCGCTTTACGGTTGCGCTCAACCGGGCGTAACGACGGGCGGCAGCCAAAATTTAGTGACCGGTTCTGCGGGCGGTAGCACGAGCGTAGACGCCAATAAATCGCTAGAGCATTGTTCTACGCCCTTAGGCACCTTGGCGGTCAGCGATGGACGTTATAGCGGCTCCAGCACCGTGACTACAGTGGATCCTCTCATACGGCTTGCCGTTCAACAATCCAATTGCTTCGTCTTAACCTCTATCGGAAATGTAGCGACGGATGCGCAGTTAGACCGGATTCTCGACAAACAAAGAAACTCGGGCGAATTCCGGTCCGGATCGCATCAAGAAAAAGGCCAGCAAGTCGCTACCGACTATTTCCTCGATCCCCAAGTCATCGTGCAAAATGAAACCACCGGCGGTGGCGGCGGCGGCGTTGCTGGCGCATTGGCGGGCGCGGCATTAGGCCCAATTGCTGGTGCGGTTGCCGGTGGGTTATCGACCGCTTTTGAAACTAGAACCTCGGACGTCGCTTTAACATTGACCGATGTGCGTTCCAGAGTTCAAATTGCGATCGCTCAAGGCAGTTCAACCGTCAACAACACATCGATGGGCGGCGCGTTAGGCTATGGCGGCTGGGGTAGTATGCTGGGCGGCGCTATCGGCGCAGGATTAGGCACCTTCAGCCGGACCCCGGAAGGAGTTGCTATTTCGGCGGCATTTTTCGACGCCTACAATCAATTGGTAAGATCGCTGAGAAATTATAAGGCGCAAAGTGTTCCAGGCGGTTCGGGAACCGGCGGTTTGTTAAAAGTTAATTAACACTAACACTACAGTCATCTTCACAAACCCCGGTCGCTATAATCGGGGTTTTTTATGATTGATAAATTTAAACCTCGGCATACTATTAATATTCGGCATCATCCTTTTGCGGTTTGCGAATCTAAAAACCGGTTATAGCTTCAATACCGGAAGCCAGTTGCTTGCTAGGAACCAATGTAACGGCTCGCGGTCATTCCAATTGAGTTCCCGGTTTTTTTACGAAGGGCACTTTAATTTCGTATCGCTATTATTATAATGACACTCATCGAATCAGTCTTGGAGCCGCCATGCAACACAAAATCGACTATTATGCCCGCCACATCAAAGAAGATATACCCGCCGGAATCGTGGTATTTTTAGTGGCGCTACCGCTTTGCCTAGGCATCGCATTAGCCTCCGGAACGCCCCTTTTTTCCGGACTCATTGCAGGTTTAGTCGGCGGGTTGATCGTCTCATTCGTAAGCGGCTCGCAATTGAGCGTTTCCGGACCCGCCGCCGGTTTAACCGTGATAGTTTTCAATGCATTACAATCGATCGGGCATTTTCAAGGTTTATTGCTTGCGTGCGTTTTAGCGGGCATTCTGCAACTCGCCTTCGGTTTTTTAAAAGCCGGGGTTATCGCTTCCTTTTTCCCATCCGCAGTGATCAAAGGCATGTTAGCAGCGATCGGTTTGATTCTTATTATAAAACAAATTCCGCATGCAACGGGCTTCGACACCAGTTTCGAAGGCGATGAAGATTATATGTCCGAAACGGCTGAATCGAGCTTTCTTGAACTATTCGACGCACTTCAAGCCATCACGCCGGGCGCTATCGTTATCAGTTCTGTCGGACTTTTGATACTTATTATTTGGGAGTTACCGTGGTTTAAAAAACAAGCCTTTTTAAAGCTGATTCCGGGACCTTTAGTCACCGTATTATGGGGCGTCGGCTTTAACGAATGGGCTTCAAACTCAGCGGCTACGTGGCAAGTTAATCAAAGCCATCTCGTCAACTTGCCTGTATCGGGTCGTCCGGTGGATTTTTTCAACAACTTGGTATTGCCGGATTTCAGTTATATAACACACCCGCAAGTCTATATCGCCGCCGTCACCATAGCCATTATCGCCAGTCTTGAAACGTTGCTTAGCTTGGAAGCAACCGATAAACTCGATCCGCTGAAACGCCTCACCCCGACGAACCGTGAACTTAAGGCGCAAGGTATAGGCAACATTATTAGCGGCATGTTAGGCGGCTTGCCAATGACGGCCGTCATCGTCCGCAGCTCGGCTAATATCAATGCGGGCGGCAAAACCAGCGTGGCCTGTTTCGTTCACGGCGTCTGTCTTTTTATCAGCATTTTGTTCTTTGCCCGGTATTTAAACCATATTCCATTATCCTGCCTGGCCGCCATCCTGTTATTCACCGGTTACAAATTGGCTAAACCCGCGCTTTTCGTCGAGCATTACCGGAAAGGCATGAGCCAGTTTTTACCTTTCGTCATCACCGTATCCGCCATTATCGCAACCGACCTCCTAAAAGGCATGGTCATAGGGATGGTTATCGGCTTGTTTTTTGTGATCCGGGCAAACTACCATGCCGCTATTACCATGACGATGACCAAGAGCAAAAACGGCAGTCCTTATCTCATAACGCTCAATAAGGACGTTTCTTTTCTCAATAAGGCCTTGCTTAGAAAATTCATCTTGCTCGTCAAGGATAACAGCAAGGTGACCATTGACGCGTCGAAAGTGCAATTTATTGATCACGATATTTTAGAAACGATCAATGACTTTATCGACTCCGCCGCGGACAGACATATCCTGATTGAAACCATAGATATACATGGCAAACATGAAATTAAACAACATCAAGAATTTGTTATTATAGAAGCGGAACACGAAGAAAAAACGCTTGCGCCGGGACGCGATCTGTTATCAAGCAGCGGCTAAAGCTGACGGATTATAAAAAATGCAATGGACAGATTTTTAAGTTTTAAAATAAGTTATTGTAAAATAGTAAATACCGGCAGTTGATACCAAAATTAAGGCTGCAATTTTTAATCCGTAAGTAAAATACCTCTTTCATTTTAACGCCATGGGAATACTCAGCGTTCTACTTTGGACACCTGCTGCCGGGGCGTTAATAATCACTTCCATTCCCGGCCATCACCTCCGGCCTATCCGCTGGCTGGCCAATCTGTCCGGCGTAGCGGCTTTTGCAGTCAGTTGCGTTGTGCTTGGCCGGTTTGACGAAACCAATCCAGGCTCCCAATTTGCCGAGTACGCTGTTCTCAATCCTAAATTGGGCAGCGCTTATGCCTTAGGTGTGGACGGACTTTCCGCGCCGCTATTGGCAATCGCGACCTTATTAACCGCTGTCGCGATTTTTGCCTCGGCAAAACTGACCGACTGGATTAAAGGCTATTTTATCTGTATTCTCGCACTGGAATTTGGCTTGCTAGGGGTTTTTCTCGCCCAAGATTGGTCTATTTTTTATATTTTTTGGGAGCTGACGTTAACGCCCCTGTTCTTTTTAATTGACCGCTGGGGCGGAAAACGCCGCCATGCCGCCAGCCTTAATTTTGTGTTGTACACGATGGGCGGTTCTATATTCATGCTATTAAGCATGATCGCCATTTATCAGCACGTACCCGGCCAAGGCACTTTGATGACCGACATGGCTATCGCCGCCCAACACATGCCAAAGCATCAGCAAGTTCTCGCTTTCCTGGGATTTTTAATCGGGTTCGGCGTCAAACTGCCGGTCTTTCCTTTGCACGGCTGGCTGCCTCTAGCGCATGTTGAAGCGCCAAGCCCGATCAGCGTACTATTGTCGGGAATCTTGCTTAAAATGGGTTCTTACGGACTCATCCGCGTAATCACAATGATGCCGGATGCAGCGCAAACCTTACAACCCGTATTGGTATTTTTAGCCTTATTCGGCATGATTTACGGAGGCTTGCTTGCTTGGCGGCAAACCGACCTAAAGGCTATGGTGGCTTATTCCTCGGTAAGTCACATGGGTATAGTCTTGCTGGGCATTGCCGTCCTTAACGAAACCGGTTTGCAAGGCGCTGTGTTGCAAATGACGGCGCACGGCTTAATAGCCGGTTCGATGTTCCTGTTAGTGGGCTTATTGTACGAGCGTACCCATACCCGTAATATCGCAGATTACAGCTCCTTGATTTACGCTATGCCTAAATTTGCCATCTTAATGACTTTAACGCTGTTTGCAGCGATGGGTTTACCCGGCACCGCCGGTTTTATCGCCGAACTTCACACCTTATTAGGCGGCTTTCAAGCTTTGGGCTGGCTCATGGTTTTTTTCAGTTTAAGTCTTTTAATCAGTGCGGCTTATGCCGTCCGCACTATTACTTTATTGTTTACCGGTCCTGTTCGAACGCATCTTCAACACGTTCCGGATTTACAAACCTATGAGTTGGCAGCGGCAAGCCTTTTAATTTCGGGCATCCTGTTGACCGGCTTCTATCCTGCGCCATTGCTCGAACTCTCGGCAGCTACCATTGCGCAAATCTATAACCCAGTTAGAGGCGGTTTGTAATTACTCATGACCACGCTCGACAGGGAACCGGACACTGATCGATTAACGCCGGGCGATATTGTTCGCCAAGCCATTGCGCAGCTTGATCACATTCTACCCGCGCAAGCTCCGATTCAGGATTTCGTTCACCACAACACGCTACACGGCTATCAACACCTTCCGTTTGAGGAAGCGCTTGAAGAAGCGGAAAAATTGACAGGCATTTCAGCTTACGTGCCGGAAGATAAGAACCGGAAGTTTTACCAGCAAGGCCGCATTACTGACGACGATTTAACAGCCGTCTTCACCCAACTGCCAGACTTAAAACATGAAGAGACTATCTGCACCTTGGCCGACAAAATCATCCGCCGCGAAGATTTATACCGGATAGCCCTGTTATTTGATCTCAAAGCGATTAGCCCTAGCGAATTAACTTGGCAAATCGAAGAACTGGCCGCGCTCAGTGTTGTTCAACCGGATGTACCCGAAAAGCGCCGCGCAGGATGGCTTGCCGACGCTCATAACGGTAAACCCGGACTGACGCCGAATCCAATTAGGACGCTTTGGGACAGTCTTTGCCAAGAACTGGAACTGCAATGGGCGGCCATTCACCCGGAAAATCTGCTCGATCTTTCTCTGGAACAAACCGAACAATGGCTGGATAAATCTCAGACGGCAAGTTTCAGTCATGAACAGACTCAAGCGTCGGCCAAATCGGCGCTGGAAGACCTGTTTTCAGAACTGGGCGACACCTTAACCTTGCGCAGCCTGGTACACTTATTAAGCGGTAAAGACGTACTGGACGATATCCGTCCGCAATTAATACGGCTTTGCGCATCGGCTTTGGACGAAGGAGTTGCCGCATGGCAATTGCCGGATTGCAATAAGTTAGGGTTATATAAGGCATGGCGCTCTATTGCCCGGTATGACGCTTATCCTTTTTTACACGAACTGCCCGACTGGGCGGAAATCATGACCGGCCTGCCCGATGACGCCGTAGCCACTATCGTTTTGCAATTAGAGCATCTGGCTTTGCCGCACTCGAAGTGGCGCGGCTATTTACGCCAGCTTGCCCTTGAACTGCCAGGCTGGGCCGGTATGATCAACTGGCGGCAGCAGCATCCCGGTTATTTTACGGAGAAAAAATCAGTCCCCGATCTAGCGGATTATTTGGCGATCCGGCTGACGATGGACCGGCTATGGTCAAATCAAACCTGCCGGGAAAATTGGAAATGCGAAGCCACATTAACCGCATTACATGGCTATTTTAGTAAGAATCTATCGGAATTCGTGGTGCGTAGCCATTTATATCAAGGCAAATTGCCGGAATACCTGACACAACAGGCCGAATTGCTTGTCATAAAAGCGAGATCGGAACGCCAATGCCGTTCCCAATGGCGGCATTTAGCGGACTTAATCCATACTTGGCACTTCAGCCCCATGGCTGATAAATCCGGAACTCAGTCCGTTAATCATCAGGTTTGGCGGCTATTCCGGCTATGCCAGCATTTAGAATTAACCGGCCGGCAGGTTCGGCAGATAGGCAAGACCGGTCTATTGGAATTCTTAGCAATACTTGACCGGTTCGGTTTAAATGAACGCCGTAAAATCTGGTTAGCCGCTTACGAAAGGCATTATCGCGAAGATTTATTCCGCGCCTTACGCGCCAATCATAATCGCGGCCGCTGGTCAAAACGCGAGTTTAGACCAAACGCCCAAATCATTTTTTGCATGGATGACCGCGAGGAAAGTTTCCGCCGTCATCTTGAAGAACTAGACCCTAATATCGAAACGTTAGGCGCGGCGGGATTTTTCGGCGTTGCCATGAATTATAAAGGCTTGGATGACGTTCGTGGAACCCCCTTGTGTCCAATTATCGTAGCCCCTGCGCACGACGTTCATGAACAGATTCGAAAAACCCAAGAGCCGGCTTTATGCCAACGCCGGAAGGGGCAAAAAATTGTTAAACGATTGAGAAATATTTTTTATCACAGTTTGCGAACTCGTCTATTGGCAGCCCAATTGGTTATTATGAGTTTTGCTCCCATCATCTTTTTAATGCTACTGATCAAGTCATTTGCCCCTCAGTCACAATTGCGTTGGCTGTCTTGGTTGATTAGCCGGTTAGAATCAATCGTCAAAACGCAGTTGGAATTTACTTCAACCGACGAATCGACTTTAGCGACTCCGTCGCAGCCTAAACAAGGCTTTACCGATCACGAACAAGCCGATCGTATCGCCGGCTTTATGCGCAATACCGGTCTAACTTACGGTTTTGCCCCGCTAGTAGTATTAATGGGCCATGGATCGATGAGCCAGAACAACCCTCACCTTGCCGCCTATGACTGCGGCGCTTGCAGCGGACGGCACGGCGGACCGAACGCACGTTTATTCGCAGCCATGGCCAATCGTCCGGAAATCAGAACTAAGCTGGCGGAAAGGGGTATTCCTATTCCCGCGGACACATGGTTCGTTGGCGCAGAACATAATACCTGCAATGAAGAAATAACGTGGTTCGACACGGATGATATTCCCGGTTCACAGCAAACCGCGTTTAACAAATTAAATGATCAATTAAAACACACACAGAAATTGTCCGCGCACGAACGTTGCCGGCGTTTAGCTTCCGCGCCAAGAAACCCCCTGCTAACAGAAGCACTAACCCACATCGTCGAACGAGCGGCCGATTTTTCACAAGCAAGGCCTGAACTGGGTCACGCCACCAACGCCTCGGCAATCGTCGGCAGACGTTCGGTAAGCCAGGGAACGTTTCTTGACCGGCGTACATTTTTAATATCGTACGATCCCACTCAAGATCCTGACGCACGGATCGTAGAAGGTATTTTACTGAACGTTGGACCGGTTGGCGCGGGCATTAATCTCGAATATTATTTTTCAACGGCCAATAACGACCGTTTAGGCTGCGGAACAAAAGTCCCTCACAATGTCGTCGGTCTTTTTGGCGTCATGGAAGGCGCAGCTAGCGATTTACGCACGGGTTTACCCAGCCAGATGGTCGAAATACACGAAGCCATGCGCTTGCAGTTGATCGTCGAAGCAAAAACAACGGCCTTAGAACAAATCTACGCCAGACAGGATAGCCTGAGAGAATTAATTGCGGGCGGTTGGATTCTGTTGAGCGCTATCGATCCCGATACGGGCGAAATCCACGTATTCGAACGGAATACCGGCTTTATTCCGTGGCAAGCAGAGGTTAAAGACCTCCCGGTTTTCGCCTGCTCGACAGACTGTTACGACGGTAAAACAGCGCCCGTGCCACCCGCATTAATCGCTCAACCCGTCCTGACAGCCGCTTAGCATGGATGCGCTGGCTGTATTAATTCCGCTGATGCCGCTTCTGGCCGCTACCGTAATCGGCGCCGGGCATCTACTGGGAATGATTAAAGGCGAAGCGAGCGAATCGTTCACAGCTCTCGCCGCTACTTGGGCAATCAGCATGTCATGCTTATTGGCGCTAACCCTGCTGGGCGCGGATATGATGCAAAAAAATACCGGCAAATTCGAACTTGGACTATGGCTAGCCAGCGATACGCTCGAGATTTATTGCAATGTCATCACGAGCGGTTTCAACGTCAAATTGGCTGCTTTATTTGCGCTATTACTTCTGATAATCACCCGTTTTTCGGTGAATTACATGCATAGAGAAGAAGGTTTTCACCGCTTCTTTTTTATCTTCAGCCTATTTTCCTTCGCCATGTTGCTTTTAGTTCTATCGGGTAATGCGCTTGGCGCTTTTTTCGGTTGGGAAATCGCAGGCTTATGTTCTTACTTGCTCGTGGCGTATGCTTACGACCGGCCAGTGGCGGCCGTCAATGCTACCCGTATTTTCATCACGAACCGGATTGGCGACGCAGCCTTTATATTAGGTATCGGACTTAGCTTTTTATGGACGGAAAGCTTGAATTGGCCGGACATCAATGCCGCTATTGACGATTTAGACAAAAGCGAGGCGGCGGCAATCGGGGTTTGTTTTGCCCTCGCGGCCATGGTCAAATCAGCACAGTTGCCGTTTTCGCCTTGGCTAGCGCGGGCGTTGGAAGGACCCACGCCGTCCAGCGCGGCATTTTACGGCGCGGTGATGATTCATTCGGGTGTGTATCTTATGCTTTTGCTCGAACCCTTAATAAGCCAAACACCGTTGGTGTTGGGCATACTTGCCGTCTCGGGAGCGGCAACCGCGGCATACGGCTATTTCGGCGCGCTTACGCAAACCGACATCAAAAGCTCGTTTGCATTCGCCAAACACGGACAATTGGGGCTTATGTTTATGGAGTGCGGATTGGGTTTTTGGCAATTTGCGAGCTGGCACTTATGCGCTCATGCCGTTATGCGCTGTTACCTGGTGTTATCTGCGCCGTCGTTCATGCACAACGTGAAAGGGGTTCCAGTCAACCCGGTTCCGGCAAAGTTTGATAACGCTAGATGGTTGTTCATAGCGTCATTACAACGGTTTTGGGTCGAACCAATAACCGACTGGGCTTTGGTAAAACCCGTACGCCAGTTAGCGCGCGACCTCAGTTATTTTGACGATAATATCGTCGATCGGCTGATGGGTGTGCCGGCGCCGGCATTGAATGCAGCTTCGTCGTTAGCGCAATTGGAGGAGCGCTCGCTGACTCCTCAACTAGAACGCGCTCCGGACGGTTTTAACACGGGCGCCGGAATAATCGCAGGATTGACGGAACGGATCGCCGGTTTCGTCCACTGGTTTGAAGACCGTTTGGTGTTGCAAGGCGTGGGTACCGATGCATTGGACGCGGGCCGGAAAATGGGGCTTTTGGCAAACCGGTTTGAAACCCAAGTGCTCAGGCCGCGTTATCTCGTCTTACTGGTTTGCATCACCCTGCTGATCGCTTTTTAAAACCTATGATAACTCCGGTATCGTTTTGGTCTGAATCCGCCGGTTTTCCGGTTTTGACAACAATGACGTTAATTCCTTTTATCGCATCGGTTGGTTTATTAAAACCGCTAACATCCGGAACTGCTTTGCGCATTGGTTACGCCGCATCTTTGCTCACCGTCGCGTTAAGTCTGTATTTGCTCATATTGTTCGACGACAGCAAAACCGGTATTCAATTCGCCGAGCAATTCGGACTCTTCGGCTTAAATTACAGCGCCGGTGTCGACGGCTTAAATATTTTGTTTATCCCATTAACCGCATGCACATCCTTGCTGGTAATGATTTATCTGTCCGCCGTCCGGATCGAGAATACGCGCCGCCTTGTCGCCTGCATACTCGGCTATCAAGCCATCCTGATCGCGGCCTTTTCGGCTTTAAACGTACTGCAATTTTGGTTTTTAACCGTTTTGGAATTGATCCCCATACTGTTCGTCGTTCAGCTTTCGGGACTCGACCAAAAAAAACGTCACTTGGTGATCCGGTTAACGCAATTTTTTGGCGCAAGCTTTTTTTTAACGCTGTGCGGGTTTTTATTGCTGGCATTCGGATTAATCGACTCCGAGCACGAACTCACTTTCGACCTGTTAACGCTGACCAATAACAACGCTTATTTACACGATGAAACCTTGATTTTTATATTATTGTTTTACGGCTTTGCGATCCGGCTGCCGTTATTTCCCTTTCACGGCTGGCTGCCGTTACTTGCCGAACAAAACAACTTAACGAGTTTGACCGTGTATGTTGTCGGCTTGAAACTCGGCGTTTACGCAATGATCCGGTTTATATTTCCTCTCGTTCCCGGCGTCGCCGAGCAATGGGCCGGGTATGCGATCATACTTTGTCTGTTTAGCATTTTTTACGGAGCCTTACTGGCCTTTATGCAAAACAATGCTTACCGTTTGCTGGCTTTCGCTACGATCAGCCATTCCGGAATGCTGGTTTTCGGTTTATTCAGCTTTAACGAACATGGCTTGGAAGGAACTTTGTTATTATGTTTGGTTTACGGCTTAGCCTCGGCCGGCATGATGTTCAGCATCGGCCTGATCTATCGGCATACTAAAACCGTGTTAATTCCCCGTCTAGGGCATTTATTCGATAGTCATACGGCTTTAGCGTTGCTGTTTTTAATTACAACGCTGAGCACTATCATCATGCCCGGTTCCTTGGGTTTCGATGCTGGTCACCTGTTGCTCAAAGGCGTCATAGAGGAACATGAATGGGGCGTATCCATCACAATCTTGGCCGGCCATGTCCTTGCCGCGGGCTTTTTGCTCTGGGCATTTCAACGGATATTCTTAGCGACCTCCCAACGCACAGTCGCTTATGCCGGAAAGGATCATTCCCTGTGGCAAGAACGGACGATTGCATTCGCTATTTGCGCCTTACATATCGGTACCGGATTAAATTCCATGCCTTTATTGAAAATGATCGATCAGGATGTCGCCGAATTGGTTAATCAATATCCGGTCCATAGTTCTCAAGCTTATGAAAATCCTGTTGTTGAAAATGAAACTGCTTCCGACAAGGAACCCTCAGAGTGAATCCGGTCAATTTTCCATTACTCAGCTTACTCGTACTCGTTCCCTTAGCGGGCGCATTAACCGCCGGCTTTTCAGGTCATGAAACACGCGCCAGAACGATTGCTCTGATTGTCGCCGTTTTCGAATTACTGTTGTCGCTCTTCCTGTTATATCGCTTCGATCCAGGCAACGGGGACTTTCAATTCATTGAGCGGCATGTTTGGATTCCTAGCCTGAACGTCGAGTATTTGTTGGGTATCGATGGAATATCGGTACTCTTTTTACCCATGACGGCCTTCGTTACTGTCATGGCAATCGGAGCGGCCTGGAATTCGATTCAGCATCTTCAGCCTTTTCATTATGCTATGCTTCTGGCTCTGGAAGGGGCGACTATAGGCGTATTCTGCGCATTGGATTTAGTGTTGTTTTTTTGGTTTTGGGAACTGACGGCGCCGCCCGTTTTCTTTTTGATCGGGCTGTGGGGCATTGGCCCGCAACGCCGCATGGCGGCAATCAAATACATCTTATTTATGCTATTCGGCGGGGCTGCCTTATTAATGGCCGTCGTTATGTTAGCGCTTTATTCGGCAACTCCTTCCGGCAATGACGGTATTCAACTCGTTTTCAGCTTGCCCGCACTCCTTGGAAAACCCGTGCCCGATCAATTACAAGGTACGATTTTTTTACTTCTCTTGCTGGGATTCGCCGTCAAAACGCCGTTGATTCCATTCCATACCTGGCTGCCGACGGTTGCGATGGAAGGGTCGCCCCAAATTGCCGCGCTATTAACCGGTTTGAAATTGGGAGCGTATGGAATCATTCGCTTTACCATGCCGTTAGCGCCTTCTGCGGCAATCGAATTCAGTTGGGTTCTCGGCGTTGCCGGAGCCATAACTCTCCTTTACGGAGCGCTAATCGCCTTATACCAGACAAATTTACGCCGGTTATTGGCTTACGCCAGCATAAGCCACATCGGTTTAGTGATTACCGGTATTGCCTCCCTTAATATGCAAGGGATTCAAGGCGCTATTTTTCAACTGTTTAACTTTACCTTCATCGCCGCCGCTTTAATGTTCATCGCGGGATTTATTCAGCACCGTTTAGGCAGTACCGACTCTATTCATCTCGGCGGCTTGGCTAAAGTCATGCCTAAACTAACCTGTTTTTATTTTCTATTTGCGTTCGCAAGTATTGGAATCCCTGGCACCAGCGGTTTTCCAGCAGAATTATTGCTGATTATCGGTACGCTCAACGCCCATTCGAGTCTCGGTATAGCGGCCTTAGCCGCGGCAGTACTCAGCACTGCTTATATGTTCGAATTTACCCGTAAAGCGTTCTTCGGCCCGGTTAATCGCCCGGCTACCGGACAATGTTTGGATTTACGAAGCCGCGAATTGATTATCTTGTGTGTGCCTGCGCTCTTTGTGTTAGTGCTTGGCTTATGCCCCAATCTTTTACTACACACTCAACAAAAAGCAACGGAAGCTTGGCTTACCCGGATACTCGAACAACCTATTATTAAAACCGATGAAGTTGCGGGCATTAATTGACTACATCAATTGCTGGGGCAAAAGTCCGAACCGGCTGAACTATTGCTCCGGCTCTTTAATGGTTGAATCGTTCGCACCCAAAGGGTACATGGGCGAACGGAAGTTAAAACTTCATAAGACGGGATCAATAATGATCGCCCTAAAAATACCACAGCGCTATTTTATGGGACTAAAAACATTGCCTATCAATGAGTTAACATTTAGCCGTTGCCGATAAAATTATCGCAACAACACTGCAACCGCTATTAGAAGAGCCCCAATATAAATCGACCAAATCGTATTGCGGTGCTGTATGTCCATCTGCTCGCGGAGAAGCTTTAATTCCTCTTGCTGCCGGTCCGCGCGCTTTTGTTCGTTGGCGGCATTTTCCAGCGTTTTAAATAAGAGCGCGGGAATTTCGGGAAAATGTTCGGCTATTTGCGGAATTTGCTTTAAGGTTTCGACAATCTTAGTCTTCGGACTCATGCGTTCTTTAAACCACTTTTCCAAAAACGGCTTGGCGGTTTGCCATAAATCCAGTTCGGGATAAAGCTGACGTCCTAAACCCTCGATATTCAATAAGGTTTTTTGCAGTAAAACCAGTTGCGGCTGAACTTGCATGTCGAAGCGGCGGGCGGTTTGAAACAAGCGGAGCAACAACAACCCGAAAGAAATGTCTTTCAAAGGTTTTTCAAAGATCGGCTCGCACACGCTGCGGATAGCGGACTCGAACTCTTCAATGCGCGTAGTATTCGGCACCCAGCCGGACTCGACATGCATCTGGGCGACCTTATAATAATCGCGGTTGAAGAAGGCGAGGAAATTTTCCGCTAGGTAATGCTGATCGGTAAGCGACAAAGAACCGATGATGCCGAAATCGACCGCGATGTATTTGCCTGGGACTTCGACGAAGATGTTGCCGGGATGCATGTCGGCGTGAAAAAAATTATCGCGGAATACTTGGATGAAGAAAATTTCTACGCCGCGTTCCGCGAGCAATTTAAAATCCGCGCCTTTCGCCTTTAATTGACCGATTTCGCCGACCGGCACGCCGTAAATCCGCTCCATGACCATTACTTTACGCCGGGTATAATCCCAATAAATTTCGGGTATATATAAAAGCTCGGAATGTTCGAAATTACGGCGTAACTTGGCGGCATTAGCGGCCTCGCGCATTAAGTCGAGTTCGTCCAATGTCGTTTTTTCGAATTCCGCCACAACCTCCATAGGCCTTAACCGGCGCGCATCCGGCCAGAATTTTTCGGCAATGCGCGCCAGTTCGTACAATAACCCGATATCGGAATAGATACCTGCTTCAATATCCGGGCGCAGCACTTTAACCACCACTTGTCGGCCGTCATGCAATTCAGCGGCGTGGACTTGCGCAACCGAAGCGGATGCTAATGGCTCAGCTTCGAATTTGGCGAAAGCTTTGGCGATCGACATACCCAATTCGTTTTCAATAATTTGCTGCGCGGTTTCTTTCGGGAACGGCGGCACCCGGTCTTGCAATTTAACCAGTTCGTCGGCGATATCTTCCGGCAATAAATCTTTCCGTGTCGATAAGGCTTGACCGAATTTAACAAAGATCGGCCCTAAATCTTCTAATGCTTTACGAATACGAACCGCGCGCGGTTCGGTTTTCGGTTTCAGCCAATAGCTGGGCGAAAAAACGGCGAAGTAGCGCACCGAACTGAACAGATGGGTCTTAAAAACGATCTCATCCAAGCCATGCGAAACCAGCACCCAGTTGATATGAATCAAGCGGAAAATAATACGGGGATAAAACACTTTATTATTCTTATTTTGAGTTCAGTGTAGCGGTTAATCGTTCAATCCGGCTTTCAAGACGTTCGCAGCCCAACCGCACGTCGTCTACCTCATGATAAAAAATATCGATTTCCGGTTTCGCCGGTAAATCGCGGGTTTCTTCTTGCAGAAATTCGGCGGCATTGAGCCGGAATGTTTCAAGGGTTTCCTTGCTCCAATCTTGTCCGGCGCGGAAAAATCCGATAACCCGGCCCGCAATCTCGCCGCCGGTATATTGAGTAAGCAGGCTTTCCGGATCGATATTCAGTTTTTTAAATAAACTCTGAAATTGTTTTCCCGTATGAATATCGCCTTCAATCTTAACCTCGCCCGAAAACACTGAGCGCATGGGTTTAGCGCTGACGCCCATCAAGCCCAAAGCCCATAACGAACCGCTAATGGCGGTATCCGGCTCACCAACCAGATGATCGATGATCTGAATGCTATCGGCACTTGGACAAAGATACACGGTTTCGTTGAAAGGCTGAATATTAACAGCAATAATCTTTCCAATTAAGGGATACAGTAAAGCTTGGCTGTTTTCATCCAATGTTAAATAGCGGTTAAGCGCGGCTTCAAAGCTAGCGATAAGCAAAGGTTTAATCATTAAATAAAGAGATTTTTAGAATTTATTTACCGATCTAAAGTAATTTGGTCTCTTTAAAAGACCAACCTTATAAATGAATTCACTTTTTTTAATTAAATTTGCTGAAAAAACAGAAAAAATAATAATAATTGGACCCTTAAAAATAGTTGGAAGTATAAATAGCCAGGCTCCCAACAAAATAAGAGGCAAAGTTAGTGTTGGCGTTAATCCTGCTTTCATACCTAATCCAGGATTATCGCCGATAATTTGAGGGTAACTTAAACCTTCATCGTCTAGTTTGTTATCAACATTATATTTTTTCCAATCGTCCACTAATTTCAAGATTGATGTAGCTGCGGCAATAACTGCAAATAAAATAAAAAAAGATGATGAAATTCCGATTACTGATAACACATGTCTTAAGTCATCAATTATTTTTGATTTACTTAACTCACAGCTAGCATTTTGACAAGCTGTAGCTTGTGCGTTTATAGAATAACCATAAGCGGTAAACAAAAAGCCTTGCAGAACTAATAACCATGTGGACCGATGATTTAATAAAACGTCCTCATGTTCTATTTGCTTTCTTGTTTGTTCGTAAAAAAACTGGTGTTTATTTTGTTCCGCCATTTTTTATCTCAAGATCAAGGATTCCCTGCGTAATACACCAATTTTTTTATTTATTGAGAACTTTAGCTTCAAATCTTATAGCCCCGATGCACCGCCACAATCCCCTGTGTCATATTGAAATACTCGCAACGCTCAAACCCGGCAGTCTCCATCATGCTTTTTAATGCATCCTGTTTCGGATGCATCCGGATGGATTCGGCGAGATAGCGGTAACTGTCTTCGTCTTTCGCCACCCATTTGCCGATTTTGGGTAGCAAATTAAACGAATAGAAATCGTAAATTTTTTCGGTCACTGGATCGGTCGGATGGGAGAACTCCAGCACCAGCGCCCGTCCGCCCGGTTTTAACACCCTATACATAGAGCGTAAAGCAGAGTCTTTATCGGTAACATTACGCAGGCCGAAGCCGATAATCACGCAATCGAACGTGTTATCGGCGAAGGGCAGACATTCGGCGTTGACTTGCGTATATTGAATATTGCCAGCCAAGCCTTTATCGATCAGGCGATTCCGTCCGGTGCAAAGCATTTCCGAGTTGATGTCGGCCAGCGTCACCGAACCTTCCTCGCCGACGCGCCGTTCGAACAATACAGTCAAATCGCCGGTGCCGCCCGCCAGATCAAGAACATGTTCGTCTTTCCGCACATTGCTCAATTGCACGGCAATTCGTTTCCAGATCCGGTGAATGCCCAGCGACATCAAGTCGTTCATGATGTCGTAATGCTGCGCGACGGAATCGAACACGCCTCGCACCAGCTTGGCTTTTTCCTCGGCCGCAACCGTTTTGAAACCGAAATGAGTGGTTGTTTCTGTCATAGTATTATCGTTTATCCGTGGGTTTGCGTTGATGACCCGATATTTCAAGCCTGTGCAGATAATCTGCCCATAATGCTCCGTACTCGGCCCCGAGTTTGTACAAGAGGTCCCAACTGTAAATACCGGTACCGTGACCGTCGCTAAAAGTAGGCTGAATGGCGTAATTACCGACTGGCTTAATTTCCGTTATCGTAACATTTTCCTTCCCGGTTTGGAGTATTTCCTGTCCTGGTCCGTGCCCTAAAGCTTCGGCGGAAGGTGTGTAGACCCGCAAATATTCGCACGGCAAATTAAAAGTCTCGCCATTATCGAAACGGATTTCAAGAATCCGCGAAAGCTGATGCAACTTAATTTCAGCGGGAATTGTATGGCACGGATCGATTCGTAAGCGCATTCTGGTTGTTCCGGTTGTTTCTAAGTCAAATTGGCGTTGATAATGATAACCGATTTTGACGAAGCTTTCTTGCGTCCAAAAGGCGTTTCCCCCGGTATTGACGATCCAACATTTCAATTCACTGCCGCTACAACCCTGGTTTTACAGTAGTCGTAAACCCAAGCCGGCCACTGTTTGCCTAAACCTTGACAGCGGTATTCCGGTAGAATAAAACATTATCCGGTTCGGTATATTAAACGGTATACATTTTGAAAACGATCCAAAACCCGCAATCGCCGAATAATTGATTGTCTTTGTTACATCGCTTCTCTCGCCAATTGGTGCAATAATACGTCAAACCTCGAAGTAAAACGGAATGATGCCGGATTCTGATCCGGCTAAACCATGTAAAATCGGAGCGTCTTATGTTCGATAAACACGCAACAATCGGTTTCGCGGCCGTTAGTTTGGCGCTGATTTCTTTGTTCTCGAATGGTGCTTGGAGCAACGGCGACACTCGACTTATTAGCAACCAACCGACTGGAACGCTCGGCGAGATCAATGATTGCGACACCCCCGACATTAGCGCGGATAGCCGTTTCATTACCTATGTTTGCGGGGAATCTTACACCGACGAGAACGGGGCGACCTATGCCAACTTTGGCGTCTATGTTACCGACCGCGTCACCAGTGAAACCACCTTGGTCAGCCTCAAGGAAGACGGCAGTCAACTTTACGGATTCTACAATATTCAGCCCGGCATTAGCGCCGACGGTCGATTTGTGACATTTACCTCAATGGCGCAACTAAGCGACAAGGACACCAACATATTCTTTGACGTTTACGTCCACGACCGGTTGACCCGCAAGACCGAATTGGTCAGTCTTAATTCAAACGGTTTTGCCGGAAATAGGGCCAGTTACAGTTCCAGCCTCAGTTCGGACGGCCGTTTCGTCGTCTTCGAATCTGCGGCGACCAATCTTGTCAAGAATGATTCGAATAACTACCCGGATATCTTTATCCATGACCGCCTGAGACATCAAACCCGGCGCGTCAACCTCGCCTCGGACGGTTCCCAAGCCGATAAAGGAAATCATCCTTGGCCCGTCCTTGGCGAAAAACCGGAAATTAGCGATAACGGTAGATTTATCGCATTTGCTTCCGAGGCGACGAATCTAGTCCCAAACGACACTAACGGCTTGCGGGATATTTTTATTCATGACAGACATCAGCGGACGACAACCCGAGTCAGTGTCGATTCCGGCGGCGAGCAATCCAACGGCGCAAGCGACCAGCCGAGTTTGAGCGGAAACGGCAGGTTTGTGGCTTTTCAATCCACCGCGACTAATCTCGCCCAAGGCATAACCGTATTGTACGTAAATGTTTTAGTTAATGACCGGCTGACCGGGCAAACAACCTTAATAAGCGACCCTCAGTTGGGGGGCATTCAGCCTAACATCAGCACCAACGGACGACACGTAAGCTATATGACCCTCTTTAAGGATTGGTTGCCAAACGGTGTTTGGAATGTTACGGTTCATGACCGTGTCACTAAACAAGCTGCCATCGTAAGCCGCGATAACTTAGGCGGATACGGCAACCAATGGGATCTATTCGGTTATTCTTGGAATTATTACCCCAAAATTAATGCTACCGGCCGCTATGCGGTATTTGCATCAATCGTTACGCTTAACCCCGAGGATACGGACGGTATCCAATCGGATATTTATTTACGCGACCTTTTTTTGAATAACGGGCTCCAAGGAGACCTTCAAATCGAAGTGGAACAGCAACCCGCCACCCTGTTGCCTGGGGAAGAGGGAAAATATACGTTCAAAATCACCAATAACGGACCGGATCCTATATTGAATGTAAAAATATTCCATTTGCTTTCGAATGGGACCGTCGTCAATTTATCAACCGATCAAGGAAAGTGCTGGCTTGGCGGGACTTATGCCTTGTGCAACTTAAAACTGATCGACCCGGCGAATAGCGCGAGGATAACAGCGACCGTTAAAGCGGTGCGACTCCCTGTCAGACAACAAATCAACGTCGAATCTACGTCCAGAGCCGATCCGCAACCCGCTAATAATTATCTAAGCGTCGAAACCGCGCCATAGGCGGAATAATTAACCTAGCCCTTCTGCAAAGAATCTTGCGAAATTAGATACGGTGTTTTTATTAGTGATTAGTAAAAAATAAGCGGAATACATTTACACTTATGACGGGTTATGACAACCCCCCGGCATTCATATTATTTCTATCAGTGATGTTTTTGAACTACGTTAAAAATCTTTTAGATTTGAAAAACATGCTAAATTTGGCCGATGTTTTACCCGGCAAACTTCGGATTTAAGCTTTAACCTGTGACCTATATACTCGCTATCGACCAAGGCACCAGCAGTTCGCGCTGTATTCTTTACAACCAGGAGGCGCAACCGGTTGCCGTCGCTCAACGAGAATTCCCGCAAATTTATCCGAAGCCCGGTTGGGTCGAACACGATGCCGAAATGATATGGCGAAGCCAAGCCGCCGTGTTCCAAGCAGTTCTACAGCAGCAAAACCTCTCGCCTTCCGGCATCGCCGCCATCGGCATCACTAACCAGCGCGAAACCACGGTGATTTGGGATAGGTCAACCGGCAAACCCATTTACAACGCCATTGTCTGGCAAGACAGACGCACGGCGGGCGAATGCTTGCGCCTGAAAAACGCTGGCTACGAACCGGTTGTCCAGGCTAAAACCGGGCTGTTGCTGGACGCTTATTTTTCCGCCACTAAAATTAAATGGCTCCTCGACCATGTCGAGGGCGCAAGGGACAAAGCCGAACGTGGCGAATTGGCGTTCGGCACAATCGATTGCTGGCTGGTTTGGAACCTGAGCCAAGGCGAACTCCATATCACCGATGTCTCCAATGCCTCCCGCACTCTGTTGTACAACATCGAGCAACTCCGTTGGGACGAAGAATTGCTCGCCCTGTTCGATATTCCGGCGGCAATCTTGCCGACGGTCAAATCGTCGAGCGAAATTTACGGTTTAACCCGCAATGCTGAAACCGGCATAGGCATCCCCATTGCTGCCCTTGCCGGAGATCAGCAAGCGGCTTTATTCGGTCAGCTTTGCCATCAGCCCGGCATGGCGAAATGCACTTACGGAACAGGCTCGTTTTTAATGATGAACACCGGCACTAAAATCCCGGCATCAAAGCATCGACTACTTAACACCATCGCCTGGCAAATCGGCGATCAAGTCACCTACGCCCTCGAAGGCAGTGTATTCATGGGCGGCGCCGTCATGCAATGGCTGCGAGACGGCTTATTGGTGTTTAAAGATACGTCCGAATCCGAAAACCTTGCAGCAAGTGTGAGTGATAATGGCGGCATTTATTTCGTCCCCGCACTGACCGGACTCGGCGCGCCGCATTGGGATTCCAACGCGCGAGGCGCCATCTTCGGCATCACCCGAGGCACCAGCCAAGCCCATCTCACGCGCGCAGCGCTGGAAAGCATTGCTTTTCAGGTTGACGAAGTGCTCCAAACGATGGTGCTGGATTGCGGCAAACCGGTTTCTCAGTTAAGAATAGACGGCGGGGCAGCCAACAACGGTCTGATGGCGCAATTCCAGGCGGACATCTCCGGTGTTCACATTATCCGCCCGGATAATTTGGAAACAACGGCCCTGGGTGCGGCCTATCTGGCAGGACTTGCCGCCGGATATTGGACTTCCGAAGAACTTCGCGAGTCGTGGCGCATCGGCCAGACATTTACGCCGCAAATGGATAAAAAACAGGTGGAATTTCAGAAACACTACTGGCAAAAAGCAATTGAAAGGACAAAGAATTGGGTTGATTAGTTAATCCGGTCAAACAATAATTAAGCAGAAGTACCGTTAAAAGATTTCTTTTCAATTAATCAACCTCTCAGTAAACAACCCTGAGATTTCTTACGCATAAAGATTGTCAGCTCTAAAAACGAAAACCAATGGGTAGGGTACAATTGGCGCATTGCCCTTTATTTTTTACAGTTAGCTTCCAAAGCCGATAAATCCGTCATAGAATTAATGTTGATAAAAATCCCTGGCTCATCACTGAAATCGGCTTTGACCGTTTTTTGTTGCTCCAACCAAGTTTCAACCTTCCGTTGTCCGCTTCGCAAATAATCTTCCAAGCCGGATTTTAAGCTTGCTTTTAGTGCTAAAAACACCGGATGCAACCGTTCGCCATCGAAAGCTGCTGCGGCGTCGGCATTGTTTCCCGCGCGCGCATCGAGCAGTTTTTGCAGATGCCTCGCTTCGATTAATGGTGAATCGCACGGCAAGACCAGCAATAAACCGGTTTCAGCATAGCGCATTGCCGCTAATATCCCTGCCAACGGTCCGTCGAAATTGCCTGTTTCATCGCTAATGACCGGCAAACCGAATTTGCGGTATTCCGGAAGATTTCGATTGGCGCTAACGACCGTTTCGTCCGCAACCGCTTCAATCAATGCAATGGAATAACTCACCATCGGCCTGCCTTTGAACGGCACCAAACCTTTATCTTGATAATTCATCCTTCGGGCAAGCCCGCCCGCCAGAATAACGCCGGTCACTTTTGTTTGTTGGTCCATAATGCTAAGCTCTACTTCATAAAAATTGATATCATTTATAAAGATGATTGCACGTTGTTTCATTTTCGCAAGCTTATTCTGGCTTGCAAGCTGCGCCAACCAGCCCACCGGCGAATTCGTGCCATATTACGAGGTTGAAACGCACAAACCATACGACGACGTGCTGGCGGAACTGGAAGTCGCCATCGCGGAGAACAATTTCAGGATAACCGGGCACAGCCGGGTCGGCAAAGTCATCCGCGACCGTGGAACACCCAATTTCCCGGAATACGATACCGTCCAGTTTTGCAACCTGACCGAAGCCAAGAAAATCTTGTTGATGTCGCCGCAAACTATCCGGCACATGCCCTGTAACGTCGTTACCTATCAGTACCTGGGCAAAACCGTCATCCGCACCCATTTGCTGCCGACCGATACGGACAACAAAGCACTCAACGAATTTTCGGGTAAAATGAACGGGATACTTAAAAGCATTGTCGATTTTGCGGCGGAGGAATAAGCCTTCGATCCAACGGAACTTACAAAGCATGGGGGGTTAAATTTCAGTAGAGGGTTAAACCTGTGACTTGATTTTTAATGGGAGCGACAAATTTAGGCTTGCCGCTTCTCATTAACAATTTGCGAGTATAAATCGGCAAGTACATCAAAAAAATTCAGATTTAATCCACTTCATTAATTTCAATCCCCATACGTTAAAGCAAAACACTGCATTTAAACAAAACCGTTCGTACTGAACCCTTCGACTTTGCTCAGGAAAACTCTGTCGAAGCATGAACGGTTTAGCCAGATTAAATCGCGCACGTTAACTATAAAAAGGATACAAAGAAAGTCATGAAATTAAACAAAATATCTTTAATAATTGCTTCAATTGCCGCTGCAACCTTGATCGGCTGCGCCGCAACACCAGAACAAACAGATGCGGAAAAAACCGCCGCCGGACCTGCGGTTAAAGTGAACGACTTCCCTACCCGCGATCGCGTCGAATACGTGTTGAACTGCGTCGCCCAGCACGGCGGACTGACTTTTATCACCCAATACGCCTGCGGTTGCAAGATCGACAAAATCGCCGAAAAAATGTCTTTTGCCGAGTACGAAGCGGCGCGGACGTTTACATTATTGAAAAGTACCCCAGGCGATGCAGGCGGCGTGTTTCGAGATCCGAAACAATCGAAAGATTTAAGAAAACAACTGAAAGAAGCGGAAGCTTACGCCGAAAAGCAATGTTTTGTAAAATAGCACTCGAATTCGTATTTTAAAATAACCTGCTTTAAACTGAATCGAGACTCAACTTAATAACGCCCTTGCTTAGCCAGAGGCGTTATAAATTGACGCTTGAATTCTTCGGGTTAAAAAACGAAATCAATGTTTTGCCTTTCGTCTCTCTTTGCATCACAGTAAACGAACGTGCTGAGAAATTTAATCAAAGATTACTTAACGAATTGTTTAGCAAATCATGTATTAATTTTATTTGTTTTGGCAAACAGACACTGTGTAAATCGTATTGTTGTACGATGGTATTTCGAGCGGCTTCGCGCAAATTTGCCATGCGATCGGGATGATCTAAAACTTGGTCGACCGCATCGGCAATTTCCGGCGGGTTAAAAAAATCGACTAACAAACCGTTGTTACCGTGTTCAATGATTTCTTGAACCGGCGCTGTCTTCGAACCTACGACAACGCAACCTGCACTCATCGCTTCCAGCATCGACCAGGACAACACGAAAGGATAGGTCAGGTAAATATGAACGCTCGAAAGCTGCAAAATCGAAGTCAGTTGGCCTCTGGGCACTTGACCTAAAAAATAAACCCTGCTCAGATCTACTTGATTGCCTATTTCAGCTAAATAACGATGACGGTAAGTGTCTTTTCCCGGATCGGCGCCGTAACTGACCTTATCCGAACCGACAATCAGCACAATAGTCTTAGGCCGCCGCCGCAGTATTTCCGGAAGCGCCCGGATAAAGGTATGAATGCCGCGATAAGGCTCTAATCCCCGGCTGACAAACGTGATGATTTCATCCGCTTTAGTCAACACGCCATAGCCTTTCAAATTAAGGTTAACGGCTGGATTGGGACAAATTTGTTGTGTGTCGATACCGTCGAAAATAACACTGATCTTTTGCTTGAATTCGGGCGGGAAAAGCGACCATTGCCACTGCGTCGGCGACAACCCCCAATCGGCGTCGGCAAGACTCAATAACTGAATCGTATTTTTCGTTCTAACCTTGAGATTACTGTCAATATTCCCTGGAAATTCCGGATCGAAATTTAAGTCGGCGCCGTAGGCCCGATAAAAAAATTCGAAATAATGCAGCAATTTAGACTCCGGAAACACATCTTTTAAATAAAGTCCGTCGCCCCAGCCCGGATGGCAGATAATAAGATCGGGTTTAAAACCTTCATTCCGTAAACTAAACGCTAACCGGCATACTTGCTGGCCGCGTCTAACGCCATTTTCCAACTCTCTAAGGTAATGGTGGGTCGACCGGGCGCTGGCTTGAGGCGATTCGTAACAAACCAATCTCACACCCGGTAACGGTTCTCTTTTGCCGGCCGTAATCTTATCGCCGATAGCGATCACTTTATTATTCGGATCGCTTGCTAAAGCCGACGCCAAATGCCGGAATTGACCGGGAAAGTTTTGATGAATAAATAATATTCTTAGCATCTTTTTAGCATCCCATTGCTTCGATTCACTATTAGAACTCCTATGCCAATACCCAATAATACCGTACTCACGGCTCCGAAAGTGTCTATTGTGCTAGGTTATAAGGCTTCGATTCAAGTCTTATATGCTGATGGTTTGGAATAATTAGAAAGTGCAATGGGTGGCGCGGTGTATTGTTCAAAATGTAGTTAAGCGTTCGAAATTGACGAACGGCTAAACTGATAAATATTTTAGTCAAAACCCAATTAACGGGTACCGATTACCCTACCGGTTACTAAAAGATAAAACGTTAAGCCGTACGTCTGGCAAAATGCCGGTTTATAGACCCTTGCTGTTATTCTCCATTCGCCGCAATAATTCAGCCATCACTTGGCGGTATAATTCGTCGCCTAAATATTTATCTTCGATACCCCGGTCTATATTCGGGTTGTCGTTGACTTCGATTACATAACCTTTGCCGTCTTTTTCCTTGACATCCACGCCATATAAACCGTTGCCGATCACTTGGCTGGCTTTTAACGCCGCGTCCACAACGCCTCGGGGCGCTTCAAAAGTCGGCATGGTTTCGAAGCTTCCGCTGTCCGTGCGTTTCTCGCCGTGCCGGTATATTTGCCAATGATTTTTAACCATATAATAACGGCAAGCATATAAGGCCTTATTGTTGAATACGCCGATCCGCCAATCGAAACCGGTGTAGAGAAATTCTTGCGCCAGTAGTAAAGCGGATTTTTGAAAAAGCTCCGCAACCCTAAGGTCGAGTTCTTCCCGATTATTAACTTTGACGATACCTTTGGAAAACGAACCGTCCGGAATCTTAATAACGACCGGATAACCAGCCTTGCTTTCCAATTGATCCAAGTGCGTCTTATTATCTTTATGCAATATCCATGTTTTCGGGGATGGCACCTTATGGGTACGAAATAAATCGGCCAAATAAACTTTGTTAGTACAACGGAGTATCGAATTGGGATCGTCGATGACTACTAAGCCTTCGGCTTCCGCTTTCTTGGCGAAACGGTAGGTGTAATGGTCGATTGCCGTGGTTTCCCGGATAAATAAGCCGTCGAATTCCGGCAGTCTGGCATAATGCTGCTGAGTTATTAATTCCACTTCAATACCTAATTCCCTGCCGGCATTAATGAATTTCTTTAGTGCTCCGCGATTACTCGGCGGTAATGCCTCGGATGGATTGACCAGTATCGCAAGATCGTAGCGCGCCGTTTTCCTGGTACGGCTTTTACGCCACACCTTTTTGCTGAATTTATCGAGCGCGAGCGCGAATAAGGTTTCGTTTTCATCATTAAGGTCGCGGTGCGTGACCGCTTTCAAATCTGTTATCTCCCAGTGATGACCATAGCTCAGCGTCACTTCCATAATGGGACACGAGAACCGCTCGAACAATAACCTGGCTAAATCATGAAACGCGGGATCTCGCGTCGTACCGAAAAAACTCAATACTTTGATGTCATTATTTTTATCGAGATCCTTGAAAACACGTTCCAATGTCTGAGGTAAATCTTCAAGTTGAAGCTGGTATAAAGCTTTTTTCTCTATGTCGTTTAATACTTTAACCGACGGTATAACATGATGACCGCGTGCTTCCGCCAGCAGGGAACAATAATAACCGTCGGATAAATAGGAATAACTGCTGCATAAGTTGATGATACGCACCCGATGCTCCGAATCTTCTCGCTCGGTGGCGAGATAAGTCTCGAACGTAATCACTTGATTACTTGGATAATAAGGACTCCAATCGGAAATTGAGTCGACAACTAAAAGAGTTCGAGCCATCGTTTAATGAATACGGTTTACTAACGGGTGGAGGATTGATTACAAACGTTTCCGCCGTTTTAAAAGAAACGCCGAAACATCGTATCGCGATTTAAAATTAAGGGTATTAAAGCTTAATGAATCCGCGATGAATTTGCTTTGTAATATACAATAGCGCTTTACGACTGAGCGTTTTACTCATTAATCTTGCCTTTATATTTTGCTGCTAGACCTTTTATTCAATAAAGAGTTTCGATACGGTCAAGATTTATTCAAAATTTATTCTACGTAGAAGTGACCTCCTATTTAGCTTACCCAAACATCGATATAAAAATTTTTCCGGATAGTTATCATTCGGCTCGGGACCGCTTTTTAGCCTTACTCGACCATCCTAATCTTGAGGTAGCCGGTTATCATCCTTACCCCTGTGCCGGAATAACGCCGCAAGGACACGCTTTATTGACGGATACTCTCTGGCTGGGTGCGCAAGAGGCTGAAAAAGTTTTAGTGTTACTTGCGGGTACGCATGGCGTGGAAGGCTTTGCCGGTAGCGCAATTGAACTCGATCACATGGATTTAATTGCTTGCAGACAACTGATCCTGCCGCCGGGCACTGCAATGTTGATCGTCCACGCCTTAACGCCTTGGGGTTATGCCTGGTTGCGCCGATGCGGCGAAGACGGCGTAGACTTAAACCGGAACGCAGTGGATTTTTCTGCACCGCTGCCGGAAAACGCAGGTTACGACACTTTGCGATCCGCATTATTTTGCGCCGGTAAAGCGCAACGACAAGCGGGTTTTGCCGAATTTGAACGGTGGCATGGGCGCACAGCACTGGAGACTGCAATCAGCTCGGGACAATATAACGATCCCGAAGGCCCTTTTTACGGCGGTAATAAACCCGCTCACGGCAGACTGGTTACCGAAGATTTAATACGGCGCTACGATTTACAAGGCCGCACTTTAGGCGTTATCGATTTACATACCGGACTTGGCCCCTACGGCTACGGGGAAATTATCTGCGACCATCAGATGAGCAGTCCGGGCGTGCAAGTTGCTCAGCGCTGGTACGGCGCCGCTGTCACATTGCCAGCCTTAGGCACATCCAGCTCCGTCCCGAAAACCGGTTTGATGGATTATATTTGGCACGGCATCATGACTGATAACAGTTGTCACGTTACCCTAGAATTCGGCAGCTTTTCGACGGACCGCTTATTTGAAGTGTTGTTGCGCGATCATCAAATTTGGTCTCGAAAAAATAACAGTTCTGAACGGCTCGCGCACAGCGAACAGATGCGTAATCATTTTTGTCCGGACGACGACGCTTGGCGAGCAAGCGTTTTATTCCGCGCGCGGCAAGTCATCGCGCAAGCTTTGCAAGGGTTATCTGGTTAATGAGTGGCGAAAATAGCTTAATCCGGAACGCCAACCCCGACGATCTCGACGATCTCGTTAACTTGGAAAACGCCAGTTTTAGCACCGATAAATTAAGCCGGCGCAGTTTCCGGCATTGGATAAGCGCCGAACACTGTGCTTTGCTAATCGCTGAGATTAACGAAGTAACGGCCGGTTATATTCTAATTATCTATCATCCCGGCACCCGGTTAGGACGCATCTATTCGCTAGCAGTTGACCAGAAGCATCGCGGTAGAGGCTTAGCTAAGCAACTTATTCAAGCCGGCGAACAAGCAGCCCAAGATGACGGTAAGTTGTATTTGAGACTTGAGGTAAGTGTCGATAACACTGCTGCAATCAAACTTTACGAAGCATTGGGCTATCAGAAATTCGGCATTTACCGGGATTATTATCAAGATCACAAAGATGCGCTCCGGTTTCAAAAGCGTATTCGCCATTACAGCGATACCTTACAACACCGTTCGGTGCATTGGTTAAAACAAACCACCCATTTTACGTGCGGGCCTGCTGCGCTGATGATGGCGATGCACGGCCTTAACCGCGCTTATCAGCCGTCTCAGGAGGAGGAGCTCAATATCTGGCGGGAAGCCACCACGATCTTTATGACGTCAGGTCATGGCGGTTGTCATCCGGTCGGCTTAGCATTGGCCGCAAAACGGCGGCATTTTAAGGTGGAAGTTTGGATTAACCAAACCGGTACATTATTCATCGACGGTGTAAGAAACGAAGATAAGAAACAAATAGTCGATCTCGTGGATAACGGCTTTAAACGTCAAGCCGAAGAACAAAGTATCCCTGTGCACTATGCCAATATCACCCAAAACGAGCTTATCAATGCGTTTAAAACGGGCGCCCTGCCCTTGATAATGATCAGCACTTATCTGATGGACCGGAAAAAAGTACCGCATTGGGTCGTAATGAGCGGATTCGACGACGACTGTCTTTATATGCACGACTCCGATCCCGACGAACATCGCCAAAGCGAACTCGATTGCCAATTTATTCCGATTGCCAGAGAGGATTTCGACCGCATGTCTTGCTTTGGCAAAAATCGCTTACGCACGGCGGTGATCATTAGGTGAAAAAATCATCTCGGATCACTTTGTCCTCCGCCTTAATGTTAATCCGTTCGTGCTTATCGCTCATAAAACCGGTTCAATCTTAAAGTACGTAAAGCCTTATTAGCGGTAATACTATTTAAATCGACTTTATATTTCCCCTTAACCCTTTTTGGTTTTAAAACTTTCGACCGATATGCCCAAGATAGTAATGTATACGACTAAAATTTGCCCTTATTGCATCATGGCAAAGCGATTACTCGACCGGAAAGACGCGCTATACGAAGAAATTAACGTCGATCTCGATCCCTCGGCTCGGGCAGAAATGATGCGGAAAACTCAACGCAGAACAGTGCCTCAGATCTACATCGGGGATTATCATGTCGGCGGCTTTGACGAACTTTACGCGCTTGAACAGCAAAAAAAATTAGACGGTCTCCTCCACAAT
>DLHW01000005.1:57477-72576 GCA_002483425.1 Methylococcaceae bacterium UBA7658 | reverse complement strand
GCAAGCTTCCAGTGAGAGTCTGTCATCCATTGGTTAAAATCTTGAAAAGAAAGAGGTTTGCTTAGGAAAAAACCTTGCGCTATATCGCATCCGAATTCCAGCAAATTCGACATGATTTCTTTATTTTCTACGCCTTCCGCAGTCACCAATAGCCCTAGATTGTGACCTAGATTGACTGTGGCTTTAACGATTGCCGCGTCATTCTCGCTGGTCAAAATGTCCAACACGAAACCTTTGTCGATTTTAATCTCGGTCAAAGGGAGCTTCTTAAGATAAGCGAGCGATGAATAACCGGTACCGAAATCGTCTATGGAAAAACGGTAACCCATTTCATGTAAGCGTTTTATGATCCCCAATGCGCTTTCAGGATCGGTCATCACCGAACTTTCAGTGATTTCCAGTATGATCCAGTCCGGCTGAATATTGGTTGCAACGGCAATTCCGGAGATTAAATCGGGCAATTCGGGATCGTGTAAATCCTTCGCGGAAAGATTGACGGAAACTTTAATCGGCAAACCGTTTTTATGCCACTTCGCGCAATCTTGAAAAGCTCGCTTTAAAACCCATTGGGTGAGTAATTTGATAATCCGGTTCCGTTCCGCCAAGGGAATAAACTCATCGGGCGGAACATAACCGTGGACCGGATGTTTCCACCGCAACAACGCTTCCACGCCATACACTTCCGCGGTTTTGATTGACACTTTAGGATGATAAAACAATTCCAGCTCATTCCGGTCGATAGCCAATCTTAACTCTGAAATTAAGGTTAGCCGCAACGGCGAATGTTTATCATGCGACGGATCATAAGTCGCATAACCTTTATTTGACCGTTGTGCGACATGAAGCGCGACCCCTGCTCTTTGCACAAGGGTGTCGACATCTTCACCGTGTTCAGGAAAGTGGACGATGCCGATGTTGGCGTGGATAGCTACGGGAAGACCGTCGATAGCAAACGGCGACTCCATCGTCTTTTGGATCTTTTGGGCGAACTCTTCGGCTTTAGAAGCCTCTGAATGACTTGACAGCAACACGCCAAAGATGTTGCCGTCGATTTTAGCGACATCGTCTCTTTTTAAAGTAACGCCTTGGAGCCGGGTTGAAATTTGTTTAAGAATGAGATCGCTGCTATTTCTACCCAACGCATCGTAAACATCTTTATAGTTTTCTATTTCAATTAACAGAACTGATAAGCTCCGCAAATGCTTATCATGATTCATTGAAATAATAATCGACCTTTCAACCCGATCATAAAATAAAGCTCTGGTCGGCAAATCGGTCAAACGGTCATGCGTACTAACATAAGCCGTCTGTTTCTCGAGATCGTCGGCCTTACTCCGCAAATCATGCGTTTGGTCGACTATCATCGCGCCGGCTTGGTACGCAATCAATGAGTTCGAATATTGTCCCCACACCCCGAACGCAAACGGCATGCAATCTAAAATCCATAGGGCGACATTATTTTTTTGGGAACTCCACAACCCTAATAGCGATAGACTGCCATTATCGACATAGCAAGTTAAACAAGTCGCGATAACCACTGCCGTTACAGCAACAACAACACCTTGGTATGCGGTTTTTGAAGCTTCGCTTTTGAGCAGCCTGACATTGTCAGCGAATAAACTTTGTACAATCGTTATGACCATGTCATCCTCAAGTTACATTACCAACCTCACTACAAACCTCGAGCTAAATCTTCCTTAATATCGTTAATATTTTCCAAACCGGCCGAGATTCTGACCAAGCCATCTTTAATACCGGCCAACGCTCTAACCTCGGGGGTCAAACGGCCATGCGTCGTACTGGCCGGATGCGTTATGGTGGTTTTAACATCGCCCAAATTAGCCGTGATCGAAATCATTTCCGTGGCGTCGATCAATGCCCAAGCCTGTTCTTTACCTCCTTTTAACTCGAAACTGACGATGCCGCCAAACCCGCTTTGCTGGCGTTTAGCAAGTTCATGCTGAGGATGCGAAAGCAGCCCTGGATAATGCACCTTAGCGACACTCGGAAATTGCGCTAGCCACTTGGCCAGTTCGAAAGCATTGTCGCAGTGCGCTTTCATCCTTACCGCCAACGTCTCCAAACCGGATAAAAACACCCAGGCATTAAAAGGACTCATGGTAGCGCCGCCGGTCCGTAGATACGGATATATCGACTTCTCGATAATATCGTTACCGGCGATGACTGCGCCGCCGACGCAACGCCCTTGCCCATCGATATATTTCGTCGCCGAATGGATTACGATGTCGGCGCCCAGCGCAAGCGGTTTTTGCAGCACAGGCGTACAAAAGCAGTTATCGACAATTAACAAACAGCTATGCTTATGTGCAATAGTAGCTAATAATTCAATATCTGCAATCTCGATGAGCGGATTCGAAGGTGTTTCCAGAAATAAAAACCGGGTGTTGGGCTTAATTGCGGCTTCCCAAGCGGCGGCATCGATCAAATCGACAAACTCTGTCTCAACGCCGAATTTGCCAAAATAATTTTGGAATAATAAAACGGTGTTGCCGAATACGCCGCGGGAACACACCACATGGTCCCCTGCTTTCAGTAAGCCCATCCCCACTGCCATAATCGCGGCCATACCGGATGAAAACGCCAAGCAGCGTTCGCCGCCTTCCATGATCGCAAGCCGTTCCTGGAAGGCATTGACAGTAGGATTGGTAAAGCGGGAATAAATATTGCCGGACTTTTGACCGGTAAACCGTAGCGCGGCTTCTTCGGCGTTTTTGAAAACGTAACTGGACGTCGTAAAAATAGGTAAGCTGTGTTCGTCCTCGTGACTTCGTTTTTGTCCTGCTCTGATCGCCTGGGTTTCTAAACCGTAATTTTTCCAATTGTTTTCGTTCATTTAGACAAAATAACTTATCTTTTCAGAAGAATCTGCCAACTCATTCAAAGTTTCGAAAGGCGCCGGCGTTAAAATTAAATTTCAACCGCAAAATTCGTCGCATTCCGTTTAGTTTGGGCGCCGTCGTTACGGAGATGTTCCATACGATTGAGATAATTATCATCCACGTCGCCCGTTATATAGATTTTACTAAAACATGATGTATCGAAATGCTTAATACTAGTATTACCGCGCCGGACGGCTTCGATGAGGTCGTCCAGATCCTGGTAAATCATTTTATCCGCGCCGATGGCGGCGCAGACTTCTTCTTCCGTGCGGTTATGGGCTATTAGCTCGCTAGCTGCGGGCATGTCTATCCCGTAAACGTTTGGATAGCGGACGGGCGGCGCCGCCGAGGCGAAATAAACCTTTTTGGCACCTGCATCCCGCGCCATTTGGATGATCTGCGCCGACGTCGTGCCCCTGACCACGGAATCGTCCACCAGCAAGACATTTTTGCCTTCGAACTCCAGGCCGATGGCGTTTAGCTTTTGTTTAACCGATTTTTCCCGTTTTTTTTGCCCGGGCATAATGAACGTCCGCCCGATATAACGGTTTTTAATGAAACCTTCGCGGAATTTCACGCCCAGAAGATTAGCCATTTGCAAAGCAGCCGTCCGGCTGGTATCGGGGATAGGGATGACAACATCGATATCGTTATCCGGCCATACGCGCCGGATTTTCTCGGCCAGCTTTTCGCCCATGCGCAACCGGGCCTTGTATACAGAAATATCATCGATAATCGAATCGGGACGGGCGAAATAAACGTACTCGAAAATACAAGGGCAATGGTCGACGTAGTCCGAACATTGCTGCGTATGGAGTTTGCCGGACGCTTCGATAAACACGGCTTCGCCCGGTTCGATGTCCCTAATGAGTTCAAACCCGAGCACATCCAGGGCGACGCTTTCAGACGCAATCATGAACTCCGTACCTTGGCCGCTCTTTCTCTCGCCGAACACCACCGGCCTAATGCCGTGCGGATCTCTGAAACCTAATATACCGAAACCCGCAATCATGACAATCACCGCATAAGCGCCCCGGCAACGGCGATGTACCCCAGAAACCGCCTTGAATACATCGTCGACAGTCAGTCGCAATTTACCCAAAGCTTGCAGTTCGTGGGCGAAAACGTTGAGCAATACTTCCGAATCCGAATCGGTGTTGATATGCCTTTGGTCTTCAACAAATAGCGCTTTTTTCAGCTCGTCGGTATTCGTCAAATTTCCGTTATGCGCCAAAGTCAACCCAAACGGGGAATTGACATAGAACGGCTGAGCTTCGGCAGAACTGGCACAACCCGCCGTCGGATACCGGACATGGGCAATGCCCATATTGCCTTTGAGTTTCATCATTTGAGCGTCGGTAAACACATCCCGGGTCAGCCCGTTATCTTTCCGCAAAAACAAGCGGCCTTGGTCGCAGGTTACAATACCTGCCGCATCCTGGCCTCGATGCTGTAAAACCGTGAGCGCATCGTACAATTCTTGATTGACGTTTTGATGTGAAACGATACCTGCAATACCACACATTACTGCTTAACCTTGAGTTTCGGAAAATTTCGGATAATTGATAAACCCTGCTAGTTTAGAAGGCATATGCGCTTTGACAAAAACAGCGGTTGTTTGAAAAGGCGGTAATAACTTAGATTTGTGCCACCACTGATCTTTAGGCAACGGCGTCAATCCCGCCATTAAAACAAGTACAAAACCGACGACCGCACCGTGCGCCGGGCCTAACAACAGGCCGCCCAATTTATCGATCAAAGAAAACTGTGTTGAATTTTCTGGTTCTTTTAACAAAACATTGATCAACCAACCCACCGTTAATGTTAACAACGTTAGAGCGGCAAACGAAGCAACCAGCCTAGTAGATGTTGAAGCGATATAGTTTATTAGCAACACGGCAAAATCATGACTAAAAAAACAAGATACAAGCAGCGCCGACAACCAAACCGTCAAAGAGAACATTTCTTGTTTAAAACCGCGAATTAAACCGGTTATTGTATAAATTGCGAATAATGCCGTAATGGCGTTATCGACCCAAATCATGATTATGTGAAATACCAATAATATTCGAGCCGTAAATTGCGGCTTACTCGGAAATTAATAAGCTGTTGATGTGTTGTTTATCTAATTTCGCTCTCATTTCAGCAGCTTTATTTTTGTCCAACGCCGGACCGACTTTTACTCTAAAAAGGCTACCCCTGGTATCGACGGTGGCGGGTAAGCCCTGTTTGCGCAGTTTCTCAACTAAAGCTTGAGCATTTTCTTTTTTACTGAAACTGCCCGCTTGTATCGAATAACGAACTAGCTTGGTATTGGCTTTTTTATTGTCGTCCTGAGACGCCGCCGTTGCCGTTTTTTTCTTGACGGACGCAACGTTTGCCTTAACTTTGGGTTTATCTGAAATCATGGCCTTTTTTACCGGTTTTTCCGCCGCTGCTGTATCCGGTTTTACCTTGACAACCGGCTCAACGTATTTATTGAACGGCGGCTGAGTAGTATCCGACTGAATTCCTTTTTGAGAATAAGGTTTAGCCGACTGCGGCTCATCTAGCTTGCTTTCTTCGGGCTTTACGGAGTTATCCGTTTCTGAAACAGCTTGATCTTCGGACACTGCTTCCATAACAGGCTGTTCTGCAGTGGTATCGCTACCTAGATTATCAGGCGCTTGATTGCCGGTAGAATGACTGGATTCGAGTTCTTCCTCGGAAACAGTCAGATCGGTTTCAGTCCTGTTTAATACTTGTTCTTTGTTTTGAGGAAGATTTTGCGCTGTTATGTCGGACGCATGAGCAGGTTCTTCGGGTATTGTTAATTCGGTAACCGTTTTTCCGCTGGAATCGACAGGGTCATCAAACAACATTGGAATAAAAATTGCTGCTAAAGCGGTAACTACAACCGCGCCAATCAAACGTTGTTTTAATTCATGATCCATTTTTCTACTTACCTCTTCTGAAATTCAGCTAAACAATCGGACACTAAAAAGAAAGAACCAAAAACAAGCAATAAATCACCCGGTTCGGCGAGCTGTTTCGCCGCCTTGAACGCATCGAGAAAACCAGTATAACCGAACCTAACGTTGCCTATACCTTGTTGTGAAAATATTTCCGCCATTAATGTTTCCGATGCTGCTCTGGCATTGGTCAACGGCGCAAAAAACCAATCGTAGACCACGGGAGTCATAATTTTTAAAACTTCGGCAATAGCTTTGTCTTTCATCATGGAAAAGATAGCATGGATACGGCGGTTGGGAAAATTCTGGCGCAGGTATTCAACCAATGTCTCCACAGCTTCCGGGTTGTGTCCTACATCCAATAAAATGGGATTGGATCCGTTAATAAGTTGAAAGCGCCCGGGCAAATCGACACTTTTTAATCCGACGCGAATCGCATTTTCAGAGACAGGCAGTTTGCCGGCTAACTTTACCATTGCCATAATCACAGCCGATGCATTGCGGTATTGGTGTTCGCCTTTCAAAGCTGGCGCCGGTAAATGATTTATACGCTTATCGCCGGAAAGCCACGACCATTCATTAGGTTGTTTGGAATAAACGAAATCTTTGCCTAACGCATACAAAACAGCTTTTTTATCGTTAGCAACTTGTTCCAAAGATTTAGGCGGCGAAGGATCGCCGATAATAGCCGGAACATTTTCTCTAAAAATACCCGCTTTCTCATATCCTATGGCTTCGCGGGTGTCGCCCAGCCACGCCACATGATCTATACCGATACTGCTGATAATCGCCATATCGGTATCAATGATATTGACAGCATCCAAACGCCCGCCCAAACCGACTTCAAGTAATTGAATATCGAGGCTAGCGCGGGAAAAAATATCTAAAGCGGCTAAGGTGCCGAATTCGAAATAACTGAGTGAAGTTTCGCCCCTGACGTTTTCTACCCGCTCAAAAGCGTTGCAAATGAGTTCATCGGATAACGGTTGTCCGTCGATCTTGATGCGCTCATTGTATTTTAAAATATGAGGCGACGTGTATGCGCCTACACGGTAACCTTCGGATCGATAAATAGCTTCAAGATAAGCGATACAAGAACCTTTGCCGTTAGTTCCGGCAACCGTTACCGTTACCGGTTTGATGGCCGGGAGATTAAGCGCTTTAAAAACTTTTGCTACCCGTTCAAGACCCAAGTCTATAGTCAAAGGATGAGAGTTCTCTTGCCAATCAAGCCACCCCTTTAGCGTATCAAAATGAACCATAAAAATGGTTTTACTGAATGTCGTCTTTACCGGAAGGCGGGTCGTTTAACCCATTCTCATTAGTTATAACGTCAAGTTCTGTTTCTGTTTCCGGTTCAGGGGTATTTAAAGTCGAAATAGTTTCGGCATTGGTTTTACTATCATTTAACATCGCCAAGATCGATGCAATTTTATCTCGCATTTCGCGGCGGTCGATAATCATGTCGATTGCGCCGTGCTCTTGCAAGAACTCGCTCCGTTGAAATCCTTCCGGCAGTTTCTCCCGCACTGTTTGTTCGATAACCCTGGGCCCGGCAAATCCGATCAATGCATTTGGCTCAGCCACGTTGAAATCGCCCAGCATCGACAAACTGGCGGATACGCCGCCCATTGTCGGGTCGGTCATCACGGAGATAAAAGGAATGGCTGCTTCGGCCAGCTTAGTTAAGGCCGCGCTGGTTTTCGCCATCTGGAACAAGGAAAACAGCGATTCTTGCATACGAGCGCCGCCGCTTGCGCTGAATACGATAAAAGGAACGCCCAATTCCAGACTTTTATTGACGCCGCGGACAAACTTCTCGCCGACAACCGAACCCANNCCCGCCATAAAGTTAAAATCGAAGGCAGCCGCCACAATATCTCGACCCATGAGCTGGCCTTTCATAACCAGTAAGGCATCGTTTTCTTTAGTTTGTTTTTGCGCCTGGCTAATCCGGTCTTTGTATTTCTTGCTGTCCTTAAATTTTAGCGGATCGGTCGGTTTGACACCCTTCCCGATCTCTTCCCGGCCTTCTTCGTCAAGAAACATTTCGAGGCGGGACCGGGCGGAAATTCGCATGTGGTGTTCGCATTTCGGGCAAACGCTAAAGTTTTTTTCCAGTTCGAGGTTGTAAAGGATAGCGTTACAACTCGGGCATTTATTCCATAAGCCTTCCGGCACGGCCCCTTTTTTATTGGAAGCGTCAGTCCGTATGGTGGAGGGAACCAGTTTTTCAAACCAACTCATTTTTTTAATATCCATCGTGTCGTGAAAGTGTGCTTCGTAACTTCTATCGTTGCTTAGCTATCCATTGCCTGACGCATGGAGGACAACAGGCCGATAATTTCCTCTTGAGCGCGCTCTGGATTATCCTGGTTGCTTTCAATTTTACTGATCAAAGCACTACCGACGACCACCCCGTCCCCTAAACTCGAAACCGTTTTAGCGGTTTCCGCATCCTTGACGCCGAACCCGATACCGACGGGAAGCGTTGTGATCGACTTGATTTGTTTTAATTTAGTCTCGACATCCCCGGCATCCAGATGACCGGCGCCGGTTACGCCCTTGAGCGATACGTAATACAAATAACCGCTGCCGATAGCCGCCATTTTTTCAATGCGGTCGCTGCTACTATTAGGCGCCAGCAGAAAAATGGTATCGATACCGCGCTCTTTCAACAAAGCGGCGCATTGTTCGCCTTCCTCCGGCGGCAAATCGACCGTCAACACGCCATCAATATCCGCCCGTTGCGCGGCATTGGCAAAGCCTTCGTAACCCATCGCTTCGATAGGGTTGAGATAGCCCATGACAACCACGGGCGTAATTTGGTCTGTTTTACGGAATTCCGCAGCAATCGCCAAGGTTCTGGATAGGCTCATTTTATGGGCTAGCGCTCTTTCGCTCGCCCGCTGGATAACGGGACCGTCGGCCATGGGGTCGGAAAACGGCGCGCCCAGTTCGATGACATTGGCACCCGCCTTGACCATCGCATGCATCAGCGGCAAGGTAAAATCGGGGTACGGGTCGCCTGCGGTAACAAAAGGAATTAATGCTTTCCTGCCCGATTGGGCAAGGCGTTCGAAGGTTGCGGCTAAGCGGCTCATAATTCAATGCCCTCGCGTTTCGCCATCGTTTGCATGTCTTTATCGCCGCGGCCTGATAAATTAACGACGATGATTTGGTCTTTTCTCATTGTGGGTGCAAGCCGAATTGTATGCGCCATCGCATGACTGGACTCCAGCGCCGGAATGATGCCTTCCATCCGGGTTAGGGCGTAAAAACCTTCCAGTGCTTCATTATCCGTGATGTTGACGTATTCGGCGCGGCCCGTATCTTTAAGCCAAGCATGTTCAGGTCCTACGCCGGGATAATCCAGCCCAGCCGAAATGGAATGCGTCTCGATGATTTCGCCGTCGTCATCGGCCATCAGGTAAGTACGGTTACCGTGCAATACACCCGGACGGCCAGCGCAGAGCGGTGCGGAATGCCGTCCCGTCGCCACACCGTCGCCCGCCGCTTCGACGCCAATCAACCTGACCGACGGATCGTCGATAAAGGGATAAAATAAACCGATGGCATTGGACCCGCCCCCGACGCAAGCAACCAGGGCATCGGGTATTTGGCCCGTCAATTCCTGGCACTGTTGCTTAGTTTCACGGCCAATAATTGCTTGAAAATCGCGCACCATAGCCGGATAAGGATGCGGACCCGCCACCGTGCCTATAATATAAAAGGTGTTATCGACATTGGTTACCCAATCCCTCAGCGCTTCATTCAAGGCATCCTTCAAGGTTTTGGAGCCGGATTCGACGGCAACCACCGTAGCGCCCAAAAGCTTCATGCGGTAAACATTAAGCGATTGCCGGGCGACATCGACCGCGCCCATGTAGACAACGCACTCAAGACCCAATCTTGCCGCCACCGTCGCAGTCGCCACACCATGTTGACCGGCGCCGGTTTCGGCGATAATGCGGGTTTTGCCCATGCGTTTCGCCAATAAGGCTTGACCTACCGTATTGTTGATTTTGTGGGATCCGGTATGATTCAGGTCTTCCCGTTTCAGGTAAATTTGCGCCCCGCCGAGTTCACGGCTCCAACGCTCGGCATAATACAATGGCGAAGGCCGTCCGACATAGTACTTTAGGTCGGCGTCCAATTCCGACAAGAACTCAGGATCTTGCAAGTACTTGTGGTAAGCCGAATTCAGCTCCTGTATCGGCGGAATCAATGTTTCCGCCACGAACGTACCGCCATAAGGCCCGAAATGCCCCCTCGCGTCGGGCATATTATATTTTTCTGTCATGTTATTATTCTGTCACCTTGCTGCACGGCGGAAATAAATGCCGTAATTTTATCTCTATCTTTAATACCTTTTCCTGTTTCAACACCACTGCTGACGTCAACGGCATAAGGTCTTATTGCCGTCACTGCAGACTTAACATTCAAACTATTTAACCCGCCGGCCAAGATCAGCGGAAGCTCGCACTGTTTCGGAACCAAATCCCAATCAAAACAGTTCCCCGTTCCGCCATGTCTAACAGGGTCGCAAGCATCCAAAAGAAGTCCGTCTGCATCGCCAAACTCTAGGGCCGCTTGAGCTATATCCGTCCCGAGAGTCATCTTGATGGCTTTAATGTAGCGTTTTCCGTAAATTCTACAGTCTTCAGAACGCTCGCTACCATGAAATTGCAAACAATCGACAGAAACATGTTGTAAAACGTTTCTAATGTTACCTTCTAACTCGTTAACAAATAAGGCCACCACCGTTACAAAAGCCGGCAATGCATTAACAATACGCACAGCCGTTTTAATCTCGACATTGCGCGGACTTGGCGGATAAAATACCAGCCCTATAGCGTCCGCACCGGCCTCAGCTGCAAAAACGGCATCTTCAACACGGGTAAAACCGCAAACTTTGACGCGGGTTCGCATAAGAAAAAAGGAATTTACGAAAAAATCAAGGGCGCAATCATAACATAAAATAGTTATCTCTTTTTTCAAAAGATTATATAAACGGATGAACTTATTCGGCCTCAACCTTATCAAACTAGCGTATTTGGTTTAAATTTATTATTTTAGTGAGTTACCTGCAATACAAAACGGAACCCGTTAAACACAATGCTCGTTAATTTTATGTTTTTTCCAAAAAAAGTTATCAATGGTATTAGCGGAATGAGAGGTGATGAAGATGAAATTAAAGTATAAATTATTGGCAATCGCTGTTAGTTTTTTCCTGATGTGTAATTTCGCGCTGGCTAAGCCTGATAAAGACAAACCGAAGAAACACATAAAAGTGCCTGAAATATCGCTAGAGTCGGGCAAAAGCGCCTTAATATTACTTTCCGGCATACTTTTATTGGCAGGTGAAAGAGTGCGTTCGCGCCGCAGTTGAGTTAGCTTAGCGATTCCACCCGAAAAGCCGAAACCGAGTTAATCCGTTTCGGCTTTTTTGCTTCTTTCACCGGCTGAATTACTCTATCGATCCGGCAAACTAATACGAAATGAGCTCATTTTCTGATCGAAATGCAAAAATTCTTTGCTTGCTCTTACTCGCTTTATTAATCGTTGAAATACTTGCGCTAGCAACCTATATTGCTGCTCCCTCTTTAAATATTGCCGATGATTCACCCATTAAGAACCCCTTCTTAAAACCCTTAGCATTCGTTAAAACATATTGGCAAGGTGGGCTATGGATACTAGGGGCGTGCGGCTTTTCGCTAACGCCTCACGCGCAACCTATTTTCAACCGGCTGTCCGAGCAATCGCAAAATAACTCTTCTTACCGTTACCTAATCTTTCATCTGGCGAACTTTGTTCTTTTCGGAATGTTGAGCGGTTTAATCTTTGCCGAACCCAATAGCCTAGAAACCTTATCCATAACCTTATTTTCGGCATGGACTATTGCCGGAACCGGTACAGCCGTCTTCTGGTTATTGGCCTTTGCGCCGTTCCGCTTTTGGCTTTTTTTAATCAGGGAATATGCTGTCAACTTGCTTGCCGGATTATTGCTGGGAATTTGCGCTGTGGTACTGCTCGAGATGTTTGTTAAACAAGAAGCGCCGCTAGCTCAAAAGACGCTTTGGGATTCTTTATCTGGACTCACGCTGCAAATTGTTTACTCGCTATTGCGATTTTTTTATTCCGGCCTTATTTATCAACCTGAATCGTTAGTTCTCGGCACTTCAAAATTTTCAGTTGAAATAACCTATGCTTGTTCCGGTATTGAAGGCATTTCGTTAATTACGATTTTTATCGTCGTTTACTTGTGGCTATTTCGACAAAAACTTCGTTTCCCGCAAGTGTTCTGGCTTTTTCCTATAGGCATTCTTACGATATGGCTGGCAAATGCCTTCCGGATTGCCCTACTGATCGCTGTCGGCAGCTCTTTTTCCAGTGAAGTTGCTGCAGAAGGTTTTCATACTCAAGCCGGGTGGATCTTTTTTACAATAATATCGCTCGGTTTAGTGACGCTCACTCACCGGCTTCCTTTTTTTGCGGCGGCATTTAACGCACAGTCAAAATTCAGTTCTCAAAGCAGCCCTTTAGCTTTCGCGTTGCTAACGCCGTTTTTAATTCAGACAGCGGCTTCGATGATAACATCGGCGTTGTCGGCCGGTTTTGATCTGTTATATCCTGTAAAAATTGTTTTTGTTGTATTTGCGCTTCTTTATTTTATAAATACTTACAAAACATTGGATTGGTCATGGTCTTGGGAAGCTCCAGTCATAGGAACCATTATTTTCATCGTTTGGATAGGGTTAGCGCCTGGGATTGAGACAAACGGCGCTACCTTATCTCTTAAATTGCAAGAACTGCCTTATCCAACTGCCGCTCTATGGCTGAGTTTCCGGGTTGTAGGTTCAGTTATTGTCGTACCTTTAGCGGAAGAGCTGGCGTTTCGAAGTTATCTGACTCGAAAACTGATCGCCAAAAACTTTGAGGATGTTTCTTTAAGATCGTTTACTTGGTTCTCTTTTCTGGGTTCTTCTATAATATTCGGGTTGTTACACAACAACTGGATTGCAGCCATCTTAGCCGGCATGGCTTACGCCGCCGCCCTCTACCGGCATGGTCGTATCGGAGATAGTGTCGTCGCGCATATGACGACGAACGCTTTAATCGCATTCTTCGTTCTTTGCTTCGGGCGCTGGCCGTTATGGGCTTGACATTAAATAGATTAAATCGCGAGTTAATAAACAGACTGAATCTCAAGCTTAAAACGTATAGGATTTTTAATTTTAAAAAACGTCTAGCTTCATATCCGGCAACCGTAGAATTTGACATCAGTTGGAAACGGCCAAATAAAAACGGAAAAAACTTGATAAAATACCCAACTTCGTGCGAGGTTGTTAATTTTTAATGATCTAGCTTCAAGGTTTGACCTATCACAATGATTTAAACTGTAACATCATCCGGCGGCAAAATTGAAACTATCATTAATCTTTTTTCCTGACCGACATCAGATCCTATTCAAGACTAAGAAATTCGCAACCTAAAAAACCTATCTTCGACGATGCAGTTCCCATCGACTGGAAACAACTTAATAGACCGGATTAACGCCGTTCTGCCGCAAACCCAATGCGGACAGTGCGGTTACAAGGGCTGCAAACCCTATGCCGAGGCAATTGCCGCCGGCAACGCCGAGATCAACCAATGTCCGCCAGGAGGCGGCGAAGGTATCTTAGAGCTAGCAACGCTATTAGGCTTAACGCCGAAGCCGTTAAATCCCCAATTCGGCGTACATAAAGCGAAACAAACTGCTTATATCGTTGAAGATCATTGTATCGGTTGCGTTAAATGCATTGCGGTATGTCCGGTCGATGCTATTGTTGGGGCGGCAAAACTATTGCACACTGTAATAACCGAAGAATGCACGGGCTGCGAATTATGTCTGCAGCCTTGTCCGGTGGATTGTATTGAGATGAGACCGCTGGCTGTACACTCGACGCCGGAACAAAAAGCCGCGCAAAAATTCCTCGCAATGCGGCGTTTTGAAGCACGAAATCATCGTAAAGCCATAGAAAAACTGGAAAAAGCGGAAAAAAATAAAACACAAAAAGATGCTTTTATGAAAACACGGGCAACCGGACGCCATTAACACAATTCGCCCATTTAATCTTTAATTCAGGATGAATCAGCATAGAAGACAATCCATTTTCGACCGTCTTGCCCAAGCCATCCCAGAACCCGCGACAGAACTGAATTACGCTACACCGTTTGAATTGCTCGTTGCTGTTGTTTTATCCGCGCAAGCGACCGATAAAGGCGTGAATAAAGCCACGGCTAAATTATTTCCTATCGCCAACACACCGAACGCCATATTAGACCTCGGCTTAAATGGCTTGAAAGATCATATCAAAACTATCGGTTTGTATAATACCAAGGCCGCCAATATCATCACGCTCTGCCGCCAGCTACTCGATAAACACCAAGGTCATGTACCGCAAGCGCGTGCAGAACTTGAATCGTTAGCGGGTGTGGGCAGAAAAACCGCCAACGTTATCCTGAATACCGCTTTCGGTCAGGACACCATCGCAGTCGATACACATATCTTCCGGGTTGCCAATCGTACCGGCATCGCCCCCGGAAAAACCGTGTTGGATGTAGAACGCAAACTCGATAAATGGGTGCCCAAAGCACACAAAAAAGCCGCTCATCATTTACTAATTTTGCACGGCCGATATACTTGCAGTGCAAGAAAACCTAAGTGCAACCAGTGTGTTATTGCAGATTTATGCGAATATGATGATAAATTAGCCAAAGTTTAATCAAAACTGGAAACAAAATTTTATTACCGGTATAGTTAGAGCGTTGTAATTTTTGGCGGTATTTGCTGTATTCATCCCTTGTTCAGCCGCGCAAAGATACTGTAGGCTGGATTCGGTATAACGTGCTATCGAATTTTTTTAACATAACAACCTTGGAGTTAATACTATGAAGAAAATGAACAAAACCCCTTTGGCGGCAGCAATGGGCGCGGCCCTGATTTCAAGTTTTTCAGCTACTGCCGTCAATGCGGAAGCCAATCCGTTTGCTATGACCGAACTCTCCTCGGGATATATGCAACTTGCCGAAATGAAATGCGGCGCTTCTATGGGTATGGCGCAACCTAAAACCGCGGAAGGCGCTTGTGCAGGCAGTACAGCCGGTTCATCGGCCGGTTCGGATAAAAAAACCGAGGGTAAATGCGGCGAAGGCAAATGCTCCGCTAGCATGAAAAAAGACGCAGCCGCCGCTTCGAAAGCTAA
>DLHW01000005.1:41634-57439 GCA_002483425.1 Methylococcaceae bacterium UBA7658 | reverse complement strand
AAAATGCAAGGCTGCGGCGAAGGTATGCAAGGTTGCGCCGAAATGCAGAAAAGCAAAGACGGTTCTTGCGGCGCGAACATGAAATCCGCCGCCCCCGCCGCCGCGCCAGCGCCTGCCGCAAAATAAAGTTTTATCTAATTCATATCAAGCCAGGAAGGCGGTTGAAAGCGCCTTCCTTTTTCAGTTAAGCGACCAAGGTGTTCTTATGAGCACAACTCCTTATGTAGTACGGGACGCCGGCTTAGGTATGCGGCGAACCTTATTACCGCAATTACTTGAAAACTCGCCTTGCGAAGTCTCGTTTTATGAAGTTGCACCCGAAAATTGGATTACCATCGGGGGCAAATCGGGCCGGCAATTCCGGGCGATGACCGAACGCTTCGACTTTATCGCGCACGGTTTGTCATTATCCATAGGCGGCTCCGATCCGCTGGATGAAAACTTCGTCCGGCAAATTAAACAATTTCTAGCGGATCACCAAATTAAACTCTACAGCGAACATCTAAGCTACTGCAGCATGGACGGGCATTTATACGACTTGATGCCAATCCCCTTTACCGGCGACGCCGTCCGGCACGTAGCAGCCAGAATCAAACGGGTGCAAGACATTTTGGAGCAACGGATCGCTATTGAAAACGTGTCTTATTATGCCGCGCCCGGTCAAGAAATGGACGAAATCGATTTTTTTAACGCCGTCGTCGCCGAAGCCGATTGCGATATTTTACTCGACGTCAACAATATCTATGTCAACAGCGTCAATCACGGCTATGACGCAGAACTGTTTTTAAAAGCCATGCCCGGTCATCGCATTACTTACGCCCACATTGCCGGTCATTATGTCGAAGCGGAAGATTTTTTAGTCGACACTCACGGCGCAGACGTTATCGATCAGGTATGGAAATTACTCAGCAAGGCTTATGAACTTTTTGGCGTATTTCCAACGTTATTAGAACGCGATTTTAATCTTCCGCCCTTGGAAGAATTGCTCAAAGAAGTCGGCACCATTAAGACCATTCAAGATAACTGGCGGCTTCAACACGATAAGAAATCGGCATGACAGAAATATCGGCCGACTTTAAAGAAAAACAACGGGAATTTGTCCGTTATATCCGGGAACCGTCCGTTAATCCGCCCCCGCCGGATGTCAAACCAGAACGCATGGCGATGTACCGGGAACTAATCTTCAACAACATCGACGGCTTTCTTGCGAATAATTTTCCGGTTATCAGACGGCTATTGAACGATGCCGAATGGTTCGAACTGGTTCAGGATTTTTTTGCCAAACATACGTGTAAAACGCCTCATTTTTCCGAGATCGCCGAGGAGTTCTTGGATTACCTGGAGAACGAACGCAATAATCTCGACGACTACCCGTTTTTACTCGAATTAGCTCACTACGAATGGGTTGAAATGGTCTTATCAATCTCAACAGACATGATCGATTATTGCAAACAGGACACTGGCAATCTGGAAACCGGACGCATCAAACTTTCGCCCTTGGCGTGGCCGCTAGTTTACCGTTTTCCGGTTCATCTGATTGCGCCCGGCTACGTACCCTCCCAAACACCGGAGCACCCCGTTTGCCTGCTCGCTTACCGGGATTTAAACGATGATGTTAAATTTATCGAAATCAACGCCATCTCTTACCGGATGCTTGAAATTATTCAAGCAGACGGGCCAATCCAGGCTTCGGACTGTTTAAGCCGTGTTGTCCAGGAATCCAATTTTCCTAATCCCGCCGCCGTTACCGCGGGCGGATTGCAAACGCTTAAAGAATTGGCGGAAAAAAAGGTTATTTTACTGGATTAAGATGAGGATTTCGCGTTAAATCAGTTCATTTGCGATTGGATTAATTGCTCGACTCGAGCCAAATCTTCGGGCGTATCGACCCCTGCGGCGGGCGTTTTTTTGACGACCTTAACCTTGATTGCCTCGCCATGCCAAAGGATACGGAGCTGCTCCAAAGATTCGACAGACTCCAGGACGGATGGCTGCCATCCGCAGTAACGTTTTAGGAAACCGGCGCGGTATGCGTACATGCCGATATGGCGTAAATACGGCAACTTCCCGGACGGTTGCTTGGAGTGCCCGGCAAATCCGTCCCTGTCCCAAGGAATAGCCGCACGGCTGAAATATAAAGCATAATCGTCTTTATCGAGAACGACTTTCACCGCATTGGGATTGAATATTTCTTCCTGATCGATAATTCTCGCCGCCAGCGTGGCAATCCCGGCTTCTTGCTGAGCAAACAAAACGCCGGCTAAATCCTTAATATACTCCGGCGGGATTAAAGGTTCATCGCCTTGCACATTAACGATAATTTCATGGTCACCCCAACCGCATCGCTCAACGGCTTCGGCAATCCGTTCCGTACCGCTTCGATGGCCCGGCCGTGTCATGACGGCGCGGACGCCTAAACTGCTAACGGCTTGCAGAATGCTTTCGTCGTCCGTGGCCACCACGATTTCCTCCGCCCCGGCCTGTTGCGCTTTATTGCACACATGGGCAATCATAGGCTTTCCGGCGATTTTCAACAGCGGCTTACCTGGCAGGCGGGTCGAAGCGTAACGGGCGGGAATGACGACTTTAAAAGGCGCCGTCATTTGTACAAGGCGTCGGATTCTTCGAGCGACAGTTCGCGGGCTTCGTCTTCGAGCATTACAGGAATATCGTCGCGAATTGGAAACGCCAATCGGTCGGCGCGGCAGATCAATTCCTGATTGGCCTTATCGTAAATCAAGCGGCTTTTACACAAAGGGCAAGCCAGGATGTCGAGCAGTTTTTTATCTATCATGCTTTTTATTCAGTAAGTTTAGGAATGCTTCGCCGAAAGCAGGTTCGGGCGTCGCTGTAACCGGCACAGTCCAGTGCCGCTGTCCGGCGAAACGGCAGCATTTTACCGCATCCTTTTCGGTCATCAGCACAGGTTTGTCATCGCCGAATTCAATATCGTTTTTTGTAAAGGGATAATGGTCGGGAAAACTATGAGTTGTACATGGTATTTCATTTGAATCGAGTAGCTTAAAAAACCGTTCTGGATTACCGATACCCGCCAGAGCATGGCAGCTCAGCCCTTTAAAATCCTGCAACGGTTTCCGCTCTCCGGTTGAAAGATTAACGGCGGTACCGCCCGCCAATTGCATAGCGTACTCATGGCCGGTGTATTTCTCGCCGTTAACGACCACAAAATCGACGCTGCCGAGGCGTTCTAGGGGTTCACGCAAGGGACCTGCTGGCAAGCAATAACCGTTACCAAAACGGCGTTCGCCGTCCACTACCGCAATCTCAATATCCCGGTTCAACTTATAATGCTGTAATCCGTCGTCCGATAACACCACGTTGCAATCGAACTCGGCAAGCAGCTTGTTTGCGGCTTCGACCCGCATTGGGCCGACCACCACCGGCAATCCCGTTTGCCGGGCGATCAACACCGGCTCGTCCCCGACCTGACGGGCATCGCTTACGCTGGTCACGATTTGCGGCCACGTTTCGGATTGCCCCCCGTAACCGCGACTGATAATACCGGGCTTATAACCCGATTTTTCGAGTAATCCGGCTAGCCAGATGATAAGGGGCGTCTTGCCCGTACCGCCCAAGGTGATATTGCCGACGACGACGACCGGAACGGGTAAGGCCTGCGATTTCAACACGCCTTTGCGATACAAATATCGTCTTATCCTCACGACATCTGAAAAAACATAGGCTAAGGGCAGCAACAAAATGCCGAGGAAAGCATCCTTATACCAAATGTCGGCGGCCCAGCGCGCTAGCGTTTTTTTCATTCTTCCGGTTCTGAAGGCTGTTCTGGCTCTTGGGTGGCGAAGGTAATATGGCTGAATCCGCTTTGGCCCGCTACATCGAGCACGGTCATGACCGATTGATGCGGCGTTTTTGCGTCGCCGCTGATAATCAAGGGCAGTTCTTTATCCTGCGGCGATAATCTAGTCAATTCCCGTTCCAGCGTTTCCCGGTTTTGGTCGGGCAATCGCCGGCTCCGCCCTTCATTACCCGCCGTCAGGTAATAAACACCCTTTTCGTCGATAACGACATTAACGCTCATTGGATGATTATCGGCCTCTTCGCCATTCGCTTGCGGAAGTTTAATCTTCACTTCGGTATGGCGGCTGAATGTGGTTGAAACCATAAAAAACAGCAGCAGGACAAACAGCACGTCGATCATGGAAATCAGGGTAATATCGACCCTTTCCCGTCTTTTACGCTGGAATTTCATCAAGACACCTCGTCGCGGTCGCCATGGAGGATGTCGATTAACTTAAGCGCTTCTTCTTCCATATTGACTACGTATTCATCCACCAAACGCTCGAAATAACGATGGAAGATGAGGCTAGGGATGGCTACCGTCAATCCCGCCGCGGTCGTAATTAACGCAACCGAAATCCCTCCCGCCAGCGAAGCCGGATCGCCCGCGCCGTGCTTCATCAAGGAAGAAAAAATCTCGATCATACCAAACACCGTACCCAATAAGCCGAGCAATGGACCAACCGCAGCGATCGTGCCAAGGGCGTTCAGATAGCGTTCCAGGTCGTGCGCGACTTTATGCCCGGCCTCTTCCATGCAATCCTTCATCACCCGATGACCGTGATGGCTGTTGGCAAGCCCAGCCGCCAGGATATATCCCAAAGGCGAACTGATTTTTAAGCGCCGCAAGGTAGGCTCGTCGAGCTTATTTTCCATATAGAGCTTACGGACTTGCGGCAGCAACTCCGCCGGCAGTATTTTTTTCTTTTGCAACGACCAAAACCGTTCGCCGACGATTGCCATCGCGATGATCGAACTTAAGATGATGGGAAACATCATCCAGCCGCCGCTTTTTATGATTTCAAACACTGTAAATCCCGGACCATTTCAAACATTATAAATTACCTGTTGGAAGCATGAGGCCGCAAGTTTTTTTAGGATTTGAAACAGATTTCCGGCCGTATCGATGTTTAAATCCGGTTTTTTCAACTGGTAAAAGTCACGGAAAAATTTTTACGCCGAAGGCGTAATCCGATCGAGAAATCCCGGCTAGCGGGCTGCCTCCCCTTTTCTACCGACCCACAGGAAAGCGATCATGAACGCCATTCCGCTGCTAATCGCCGCTACCGTATAAACGATGTGCGAACCGTAAATCTCCCAATACTGGCCGCTGAATAAGCTGCCCACCATACCGCCGAAGCCGAAACTGAAGCTATGGTACAAAGCTTGTCCCTTCGCTTGATGCTTCGGCCCGAAGAAACGGTGAACGAAATGGACGGCGGCTATATGAGTGCCACCGAAGGATGCTGCATGCAGCAATTGGGCGAACACCAGCAAACTAAAATGATCAACATAGTTGCCGACCAAAAACCAGCGCAGGACGGAAAAACCCAGGCTCGCCAGTAATATACCCCGCAAAGAAAAACGCCTTAATAGGCCCTTCATAAACAGGAACAACACGATTTCGGCAACGACGCCCAACGACCAAAGTAACCCTGTTAAAGTAGTCGAATACAGATGCTCTTTCAAGTATACCGAATAAAATACATAATAGGGGGCATGGGCCATCTGAATCAATACATAAACCAGCAAAAAAGCCAGCACTTCCGTTTGCATAACAATTTTTTGCCAGCGCGGAGCAGCGTCATCTTGTGTCTCGTAACGCGCCTGCGGCGTGATGACGGTGGCAACCCAGGTCAGCGCCAGCAAAGCGGTAACCGAAACCGGCAATAACAAAACCGGCTGGCTATCCAACAACCTCCCCACGCCTAAAACCGCCAAAATAAATCCGACCGAACCCCAAAGCCGTATTCGGCTGTAACGCTGCGATTCCGCCTTTAAGTGCGCCAAAGTCGCCGCTTCGAATAAAGGCAGCGGCGCATTCCAAAAAAAACTGAAAACCACAGTCAACCAGGCGAACTCATTGTATTTGCGAATCGCCAAAAATCCGGCAAACAGCAACGCTGCAAAAAATGACGTCCAACGGATGATACGGAGATTTTTTCGGGTATGGTCGGCAATCCAGCCCCAAAAATTCGGCGCAACGATTTTGGCGCCGACCAATAACGCCGATAATTCACCGATCTGGACGGGATTAAAGCCGCTTTCTTTTAAGTAAAGGCTCCAGTAAGGAATGAAACCGCCCAGCGCGGCGAAATAACAAAGATAAAAACTGGATAAGCGCCAGTAAGGGATAGTCATTAAAACGGTTTTGGTGGGGGTTATAAGCAAAGCTATTTTAGCCGATTTCCCGCCTGAACCTAATTTCGGAGTATTGGCGGAAAACTCCCCCTTGCCTGGCAACCTGAGAACAGGGTGGAAAGTTGCTTTAACCTCAAAGGCGCGTATCATGCCTTATACAGATTTAACATGACTGCGAGTTCACGAGCTTACCGTTTAATGCCGTGAAGCTGGAATATTGCGTTTCTTTATCGTTTTTTTCGGCTGAATAGAGGGATGGTTATGAAACAATTCCTGAGTGTTGGCATAGCGCTGATCGCCGCAAGCTGCTCCCAACTAGCACCAGTTGGCAACAACTCTTTCGATCCCAGCCGCAGCACGGTCAAAATTCAGGCGGTTACTACCAACGGCACACAAAATCTCGGTTCGGGCGTGGTTATCGCGCCTGACACCATCGCCACCAATTGCCATGTAATGCGCGCATCTAACCGCGCGTTTGTCATCCAACCGGAGCGCTTGTACCCGGTACTTGAACAAGCCGCAATGCCTGACCTGGACGTATGCATCCTCAAAACCAAAGCACTCGGATTACCGGCAACTCAAATCGCAACCGATGCGCCGCCGCACATCGGCGATGACATTGTTCTTTCCGGATACCCCTTCGGCTTAGGTCTCCGTATGAAACGGGGAAAAATAACCGGACTGTATCTGCATGAACAAGACCGGATCATCGAAATCAACGCCGGTTTCAACCACGGCGCCAGCGGCGGCGGGGTATTCGACCGTAACGGCAATCTCATCGGACTCATGACCTTTATGGGACCCGAAGCCGGTGCGTTCCATTTTTACGCCATACCCGCCGCATGGCTGACACAGGCGTTAGAACTTGAATTCGCTCCATTAAAACCGTTTAAAACCCGGAGTTTTTGGGAGAAAGGAGATTTTGTTAAACAATTTGCCGAATAAGTAAACAAATTGAACTTTACTTCGAGTCGTCATTGTATCTTCTTGGGTCAAATTAATATGAAGTATAAAAAGTATATGGATTGTAAGAGTTATATGGAACAAAACTCGTTTGCGTACATTGATCGATCATTCCTAGTATCATTAATTTACCTGAGTATAGCCAACCCCGGCTCCACCCCAAAACACTGCGCCCGATGCCGCAAATAATGATCCATCAGGACAATCGCCATCATCGCTTCGGCGATGGGCGTGGCGCGGATACCGACGCAAGGGTCGTGGCGGCCTTCGGTGACGACTTCGACCGGTTCGCCGTGGATGTTGATGCTGCGTCCGGGCAGGCGCAAGCTGGAGGTGGGTTTTAAGGCGATGCTGGCGGTTATCGGCTGGCCGCTGCTGATACCGCCCAGAATACCTCCGGCATGGTTGCTTAAAAAACCTTCGGGGGTAATTTCATCCCTAAACTGAGTACCCTTCGCTTCAATGCAATCGAAGCCACCGCCGATTTCCACACCCTTGACCGCATTAATACTCATCAGGGCATGCGCCAAATCCGCATCCAGCCGGTCGAAGATAGGCTCGCCCAATCCCGGCGGCACGTTGGTGGCGACGACTTCGATGCGCGCGCCGATGGATTCGCCTTCCTTCCGCAAGGCATCCATATAAAGCTCCATTTCCGGCACTTTGTCCGCATCCGGGCAAAAGAACGGATTGCTGTCGATGATACTCCAATCCACCGTTTCAATTTTAATTGGACCGAGTTGGGATAAATAGCCGCGTATCTCAATCCCGGCAATCTCGCGCAGGTATTTTTTGGCGATCCCGCCCGCCGCCACACGCATGGCGGTTTCCCTTGCCGACGAACGCCCACCGCCGCGATAATCTCTAAAACCGTATTTCTGGTGATATGTGTAATCGGCATGACCGGGGCGGAACGTCTCGGCGATTTTGCCGTAGTCTTTAGAGCGCTGGTCGGTGTTTTCGATTAATAATCCGATAGGCGTCCCGGTGGTAAGACCTTCGAATACACCCGATAAAATCTTGACTTCATCTGCCTCCCGCCGCTGTGTTGTATGCCGCGATGTGCCCGGTTTGCGCCGGTCGAGATCGTGCTGCAAATCTTCTTCCGACAAGGCCATGCCCGGCGGGCAACCATCGACGATGCAACCGATGGCGGGGCCGTGGCTTTCGCCGAACGAAGTAACGGTAAATAATTTTCCTAGGGTATTTCCAGACATATCAATTCAGTGCATGTATAAAATCGTCGCGGTATTCGCTCACTTGCTCGGCGGTGAGCAAAAACACGCCGTCGCCGCCGCGTTCGAATTCCAGCCAGTAAAACGGCACCTCGGGCAGAAGTTGTTGTAGAGTTTCGGCACTGCTACCGGCTTCCACCACCAAAATGCCGTGCGGAGAAAGATAATCGCCGGCTTCGAGCAATATGCGTAATACAACGTCAAGCCCGTTTTCACCTGCGACAAAGCCGATTTCCGGCTCGGCGTGGAATTCCGGCGGTAACTGCCGCCATTCGTCGAGAGCGACATAAGGCGGATTGCTGACGATGATGTCGTACTGGGCATCCGGCAGTCCCTCGAACAGGTCCGACTCGTACAATTCAATTTCATCGCTCAAATGATGCTTTTCGACATTGATCGTTGCAACCGCGAGGGCATCAGGCGATTTGTCGACCGCATCCACCTCGGCCTCAGGGAAAGCATAGGCACAAGCGATAGCGATACAGCCGCTGCCGGTGCATAAATCCAGGATCCGCTCGACTTGGTCTTCTTCAATCCAGGGCGAGAAGCGCTGCTCGATCAGTTCTGCAATCGGCGAGCGCGGCACCAACACCCGTTCGTCGACATAAAAGGATAGGCCTGCAAAAATCGACTCGTGGGTCAGGTAGGCGGTCGGCTTACGTTCGCTAATGCGTCGTTCAATCATGTTGACCACTGCTTGTTTCTCAGAAGGCGTGAGTGCGGATTGCAAGTAAAACTCGCTCAAGTTATACGGCATGTGCAGCGTGTGCAACACCAGTGCCGCGGCATCATCCAATGCCGATGCCGTGCCGTGGCCGTAGTTTAATTTCGATTCGGCAAATCGGCTTGCAGCCCAGCGGATGAAATCGCGGACGGTCGATAACGAAGCCAAGGCTTCAGGAAAGTGCTGTGTCATCGGCTAACAATGGCAGTGAAAAATGGCTAATTTTAACTTAAAGCCATGACTTACGCTGGACTATTAGGCTTGGCGTTATGAGTATCCGAATAGCAAAATTTAAATTCGACCTTGTAAAGCATTAATTTTCCTTCGCCTAAGCTAAGTGAAAACTATTAAGCATTCACGCTTTTCCAAAGATTTCCTTGAGCTGACGTGTGCTGAGCTAAGCCGAAACTGGTAAACGCTTATTGACGCGTCTTTTTGTCCTGTTGTTTTTTCAGCACAGCGCTACAAACCAAGCCTTCGATTTGATCGCGGATGTCGGCGCATTCGGGCAGAGTGCAGAGGTTGTAGTCGATGTCGGTTAGGACGGTTTGCGGCGGCTTTGGAATTTGAAGATATGGCTTAAATCTATCAGTATATGCACGCCGAAATGCTTTCACTGACGATAACTTATCGTTTTGATATTTTTCTGGAAAAGAATAATAGCCATATTCGCAAATTTTTTGCACTGCTACCCCACCTATTTCACTGGGGGTATGACGGAAAGGCAGTTGCGTAAAATCGATTTTTTCAGAGGATTCTGCTTTAGTACTACATTCATTAAATTCTTTGCGTTCCTTGGCATCAACAATAAATGTTTCATATCTTATAGTAGGATAAGATGGATCAAATGCTTGGATATAACCCTCAATTTTTCCAAAATGTTTAGTAATTATAGAAACACTACCATCTGAGAATTCACTCGGCTTCAAAGTCGTTTTATAAATTAAAACTCGAAAAGTCTTCTTCGGGGTAAGTTTTGTACCTTTAAAATTAGTTTCATCTAGAAATGCACCAGTTAGATCTGTAGCATTCAAGCTAGCTCCTTGAAGCCCAGCCGCGATAAGGTTAGCACCTTGCAATTGCGAGTAATCAAGCACTGTACATCGGAGTTTGGCTCCTAGGAGAAATGCCCCTTCCAAGTTTGCATCGGAAACACTAGCCCCTTCCAGGTGGGCTTGTTGAAGATCAGCACCTTGCAATTGTGCATTATTAAGATTAGCACCTTGTAATTGAGTAAGCACAAGCGAAGCTTCTTGAAGCTGAGCCATATAAAGATTAGCGATTTGGAGCTGGGCATTATCGAGTTTGGCGTATTGCAGCTGCGCTAGTTTAAGATTAACGATCTGTAATTCTGAGCCTGTAAGATCAGCGTTTTCCAAGTGTATTCTGCTAAGATTAGCACCTTGCAGTTGAGCAAACCTTAACTGGCTACCAATAAGATTTTGTTGAGATAAATCACTTAATCTTAAAATTCTATTATTAAGATTAAGCCCTTTATGTTGTTTTTTTAAATAACTTCCCCAGCTCTCTTCATTAGCAAGCTTGGCTTCAGTCTCTAAAATCGTTATTTCCGGTTTCCAAACATTTTCTGCAGGATCCACGTTAATACGCGGCAACAACCATTCTCTTGGACGATTTAGCCATTTGTCTAGCGGCACCTCATAATCCAAAATTTTCGGTTTAACAGATGATAAAGCGCCGCCAGTCATTACGGCTTGTACTTGCGGCAGTACATACTTAACAAAAAACTCGCTTTCAGTTGCTCCAATAAATCCTGTTGATACAGTTTCAAATAATATTAGCAAGCCAAATATAACATAAGCGGCATAACGTAAACCACGGAGCAGAAACTTCCAAGCTTTCAACGACCAAAAGTCTGTTGCGGTAGCAGTCGGTTGCTTGTTTATTAGTTTTTCGTTGCATTGTAAGGCCTGCCGAAATTGCCACACCAAGTAGTTATCCACCACAAAGCAAAGAAAATGCCATAAGGTCACGGTAAAATCTTGCCGGTCGCTAAAGCGGATCAGCAACAGCCCCAAGGTAATCGGCGCTAGGTAATAACTCAGGATACTATTGGTCATCTGCACCAGCCCATGAAACTGGCTGCCGCGTTCCAGAATAGCGTAATCGAACAGGAAAGGAAAAATACGGCTACGCGGCACTTGCCGGTTTTGATGGGTTTGCCGCCATGCCATCAGCTTGAAATGATGGCTTTCCAGGTTTTGCAGGAAGTTGAAGTGCAGGGCAATGACAAATATGGGAATGACCACGTAAAAGCCCACCAGCGGCACTTTCAGGTCGATTAACGGCATATTCAAGCCATCAACATCCACCAACAGTTGCAAATCTGTGGTGGAGAATACAATCGCCTGCACGTATATCAATAAGGTGAGGTAGGCAATAAAGAAATTGCGGTTTTTCTCGGATGAGTTTTCGACTATTTTATCGAGACGATTGCGTTCCTGCGCTTGCTCTTGTTGCCGTCTGTTAAGTACAAAAGGGCGGGGCAAATGGGGCATAAACAGTAGTTAAGTAATCAGTAACGAAATCAATGCCTTCTATGCCTTAGTCGTCATGGTTAAGCCGGTTAGCTTTGGCTTGTAAATCCGCCATTGCACTCTTCAATTTCGTCATAAATTCCTGCCGATTGTCCGGCCAACGAAGCGGCTGTCCGATAAAGGCGTCGATGAAAAACGGCACGAGAATTACCTCGCCTTTCGGCAAAGCTTTGCCGAGGCCATAGAAAAACACCGGCACAACCGGGACATGAGGACGTTCTGCGATGATTGAGGCGATGCCGTTTTTCATTTTGCCCAAACTTTCCGGTTCGCCACGAGTACCTTCAGGGAAGAATATGAGGATCGCGTTGCGGTCAAGCGCTTCAAAAATCGGTGCCAGGACTTCCCGGCTACTGGCTTGTGAGTTCCTATCGATGGGGATGATGCCGACGACATTGATCGCCAGCCATTTCAACCAGCGGCTTTTGCAAAAATAGTCGGCGGCGGCGACCGGATGCACGTTGGCAATCAGGTGTTGCGGAAATAAAGACATCAACGCCAAAGCATCAAGGTGGCTATTATGATTGGCAACGATGATCGCGGGGCCTTGCTTGGGCAAATACTCCCGCCCTCTGGCATTAATCCCCAAAACAACCAGCACTAATGGTTTTACAATCAGTAAGTAAAACAAATAACGAAGCATAGTCGGCTAATAATGCAGATAATAAACATAATGAAAAAGCAGTGGCGCAGTGTAAGTTAAACTATCCAGCCGGTCGAGGATGCCGCCGTGCCCAGGCAGGATGCTGCCGCTATCTTTGACGCCCAAATCGCGTTTTAAGGCGGAAATCGTAACATCGCCGATAAAGCCCGCCACACCGATTAAACACCCTGCCCCGGCCGCTTCAAACAACGTCAGCGGCGTCAAATACGGCGCCAGCCATACGGCCAAACCAGCAGTTGTCAGTACGCCGCCCCAAAATCCGGCGATGGTTTTACCGGGACTGACCTTTGGAATTATTTTGCGTTTGCCGAAAGTCTTACCCCAAATATACTGGCTGACATCGTTAATTTCGGTTAAAAACACCAGATAAATCAATACCCCAGCCGATCCGCCCGCAGGATTGTCGGCAGCGGGCAATACCAGCAGATACGCCATGTGGCTAAGGCTGAACACGGTAATCATTAAACCCCAATGTATTGTTCCAGCCGCGCGCAAAAAACCTTGGGTTTCGCCGATCAAGACCATCCGCATCGGTAAAATCAGCAGCATGTAAACAGGAATGAAAATGATAAACAGCCCGTACCAACCCAACCAAACCCAAAAATACTGCACCGGGATGGCTAGATAAGCCCACAACAACACACGATGGTCGGCGCGCCGGGTCGGGATCAACGATAGATATTCCTTGAACGCCAAAAAGCTGATAAAGCCGAATACCCAAACCGAAACCGCCCGGTTGAACAAAACGGCTAAAGCGAACACGGCCGCGATCCACCACCAAGTTTTAATGCGTAGGCGCAATTCTCGGTAGTCGTGTTCCGGTTTGAGTTTGACCAAAGCCATAGAAACCAAACTGGCGGTTAGCAATAAACCGGCCATCGCTAGTAAAGCAATGCATACGCTTTCGGGAAATATATCCCAGTTCATGCGTTGATCTCGTCGAGCGCGCGCCGGGCGCGATTGTAAATTGTGGCAGCCGTCAACAGCACAGTTACGCCGAACAGTTCATTCAGCCAAGCGCCGGACGGCACCCCCAAACCCAGCGCCAGCGCCAGCGCGCCGAACACGAACGCCCGGTCGCTTTTGCCCATCGGTCCGTCGTAGCGGCGCGATGCGCCGATTTGGATAGCGGCCACGCCGGTCATTTCGCTGATAACCGCCGCCAGGACGAAAACGACGATGATCCAGGCATTCACCTCTGGCAATAGGGCGAAGGGTAAATACAAGGCCACATCCGATACAACATCGCACAGTTCGTTTAAAATCGCCCCTAAAGGGCTAAGCATATTGTGTTCGCGCGCCAGAATGCCGTCGATGGCGTTTAACGCCATCCGGACAAATAGCACCAGAGGAACCAGCAAAAATATCTTCGGATGGCTACCGGCAAATAATAGCAAACCACCCGTCAGCAAGGATAACATCAGGGCAGCGACAGTGACCTGATTTGCCGTTATCCCGAGTGCGGCGAGTTTCCGGGTAACCGGCCTTAACACGTTTTGGAATTTCGGTTTTATGTCGTAAATGCTGGGCATGGGGTATATCCGTCGGCTTGATATTAGGAGTTCGCGCGTTATCGTCGCTCTCAACAGCTGCTAATGATAACTGAGAACTGCACGGTTCAGAGCATCAGTGCGTTGTTTATTCTCTTTTTTGATACATCAACACTTTCCATTGTCAGGTTGGCGGACAGATAAGATTACGACTTCGATCAACCGGTTATTTTGTCCGGAAACGAAGGACTATTGTCATTGCATCTGCAAATAAATAAGGCAGAATTGCAATCAAACAATGTAACAATTACCGGTAACCGGTATGCAGGTTTCCGGAAAGTATTGTTTATAGGCAATAGTTAACTGTAATTTAATAAACAATTTAACAGCTAGGCATTCTCCTAAATAGGTACATTAATTGCGAGGTCTTTATACAAAAAATACCCGTTTCTCCTAAACATTTTCAGTATCGCGGATAAATCCGGCGAAATTGCATCAGCGGCGTCTAGTGGTGGTGATTATGAATAACAACGACAAAAAAGCACCGTCAAAATCTTGGCTACAAAAACTGTTCAAGCAACCCAGCTCAAGCGCCGAAATTCAAGGTAAACATTATTTTGCCCATCGTTACCATGACGAAGGCCGAGCGCAGCCGCAAACCCCTTTCCACACTTTATTTTCCGGCAACGCCACCGAAACGGACGCGCAACCAAATCCTTGCACACTATTTCCAGAAGACAGCCCTTTTTTGTCAAGCGTCTATTCCGGCAATGTATTAATACCACATTTAAATCAGATACATAGCAATTACCATCAACTTGGCGAGAACGTAAACGCACCCTTCACCGTACTGAATTGCTACGACGAAACGCCGGACACTAAAACTTTCCGGCTCGGCAGGCTAAATAATCTTATTTTCAATTACTTGCCCGGCCAATACATTACTCTTTCGGTGGCGATCTCCGGGAAGGAATACAAACGTTCTTATAGTTTGGCTTCTGTTCCTTCGGATTCAGGGATTATCGATATTACCGTAAAACGCGACCCGAACGGCGGCGTGGTGTCCAATTGGCTCAACAACCAACTGAAACCCGGCGGCAATATCAGGCTAAAAGGCCCGTACGGTAAATTCACTTGCGCCACCAATACCTCTCCCAAAATTCTGTTTTTGGCCGCCGGTAGCGGCGTTGTGCCGATCATGTCGATGCTGCGCTGGCTCACCCGTTCCGAAGCGAAAACGGACATGATTGTATTGCTGTCGTTTAAGGCTTTGCCCGACATCATCTACCGGAACGAACTGGATTTGATCGCCGCGCGCCATAGCAACGTCAAACTTTTTATTACGTTGACCCAAGAATCGCCGTTATTAAACCGGTGGCAAGGCTTCACCGGACGCATCGACAAAAACCGGATTGCCGCTTTAGTGCCTGATATCCCGGAACGGACGGTGTATTCTTGCGGGCCGGATGCTTTCATGGCCAAATGCAAACAGGCCCTGCTCGACCTGAAGTTGCCGCCAGAACAATTCTTATGCGAGAGTTTTAGCGTAGACAGCACACTCGCCTCAACCCAGGCAGGCGACGGCCAAACAATCACTCGAAAAACCGGACACTATCAAGTCAAGTTCGCCCTATCCAGAAAAACCGTCAACACGAACGGTACGGTCAACCTACTGGATCTGGCGGAAAAATCCGGCATTACGTTAACCCATGAATGCCGCTCCGGGGAGTGCGGCGAATGTATGGTTAAATGTCTGAAAGGCAAAGTGGAAATGACCCAAGAAGCGGAAATCAGCGAGTTCGACCGAAAACAAGGCTGGGTTTATGCCTGTTGCGCTTATCCCGTTTCCAATACCGTGCTGGATGCTTGAAAAACAAGAAAATTCTGCCGAACCAAGGAGAACCGACATGTTCCGATTATTTAAACCCAAGCCAAAACAAACACCTGCCGCCGTCCCGCTCACTTTATTGCCGGGTTCGGAAGGCGAACAC
>DLHW01000005.1:40642-41614 GCA_002483425.1 Methylococcaceae bacterium UBA7658 | reverse complement strand
TTGAATTACCTGTCGCCGGTCATGAAAGAATTTATCGCCAAACAGGAAATCCTTTTTATCGCAACCGCCGATAAACACGGCGAATGCGATTGTTCATTCCGGTTCGGCAAGCCGGGTTTCGCCAGGGTGCTGAACGATAACTACCTGGTCTACCCCGAATACCGCGGTAACGGCGTTATGGCCAGCCAGGGCAACATTGTTGAAAATCCGCACATCGGGATGATTTTTGTCGATTTCTTTGCCAGCACCGTAGGCTTGCATGTGAACGGGAAAGCCAAAGCCGTCGAAAACGAAGAACTGCTGAAATTCCGGAAAAACTTACCGGCCGATGTCGTTTCGGAAATAAAATCCGAGGGGCGATTCCGCCCCGAGCGCTGGCTGATGGTGGAAGTCGAAGAAGCGTACATTCATTGCTCCAAACATATCCCTTTGCTTAAGAAAGTGGGGAAGGAAATCACCTGGGGGACGGATGACGACGGCTTAAAACGCAGCGATTTTTTTGCTTTGCACGGCATCCCGCTTTACCACAGGTTAGGCGGCGAAGCTGCAATACAGGCCATAACCGATGCTTTAGTCTTAAATCTGTTGTTGGACGATAGGCTCAAGCCCGTATTGAACGAAATCAACCTGCATACGCTGCTGGATAAGCAGATAGCTTTTCTAAAAACCGCATTCGGCGCGAGACAAAATCAACCTGACAGCGATAATATGCGCGAATTTTACCGGCGGCAAATCAACCCGAGGATGAATGACCGGCTTTTGGATGCGGCAATCGTCCATTTGAAAGAAACCTTGATCGACCTTGATGTGCCGGAACACGAAGCCATCCGGCTTTTTGAGAACTTGATGACGGCATCGTCAATAGAACCAGCGTAAAAGCAAAAGCTTTCAGCGTACAACACCGGATACAGGCAAATTGCTGAAGAAAAAGGGTAATGTAGGGGCAACTGTGGTGCCCAGGGGCAGAATCGA
>DLHW01000005.1:33040-40535 GCA_002483425.1 Methylococcaceae bacterium UBA7658 | reverse complement strand
CTACCGACTGAGCTACCTGGGCGGGTCAACAAAAGAGCGACATTAGACGCGATTCTGCCGTTCGAGTCAATAGGCAAAGTGCTATTGCGGCAGATTAAGGTCGGCGGGCGGCTGCCCCTTTCCAAACCAGCCCGCGACTAACCGGAAAACTTTTTTGATGCCCATCCAAATCCTCGGCAATAGCCATATCATCAGGATGATGAATAAAATCAGCGCGGCTAAAAATGCTACCGGATGATTGATACTCGCCCAAACGCCGGTAACAACGGCAACATCCTCGCCGACGGACGCAAGCCAGTTGCTGAACGGTTCCGGCGAGGTGTTGATCAGCACACGCGTCCCCGCTTTGGTGGCGTGAGCCCCTGCCGCAAGGCTGCCGCCGAGCAAGGCGGCGGCAATTTCCACCCCCGGGTTCAAATCGCCCACCGCGCCCGCCGCCAGCATCGCACCCGCGGGAATCCGGATAAAAGTGTGGATAGCGTCCCAACCGGTATCGACGCCGGGGGTTTTATCAGCGAAAAATTCGATGAAATACATCGTTCCGGCCGCCATCATCACCAGAGGATTCGCTACAACCTGCAAATCCGGCGGCAAGTCGATATTGCCGCTGTTGGCGAGAAAACCGAGCGTCAGTAAGGTAGCGTACAAATTGATGCCGCTGGCCCACGCTAAACCCATCGTTACCGCCAAAGTTGCGGTTATCTGGTCGAGCGCTTCCATGTTTTAGTCCTCACAATTGACAATGGCGCTTAGCCTAGCATACGGAAATGAATATCGCCTTAACTTGCAATGCCTAACCGAAAAGCTCCCACACCGGTTTGATGTTGGCAGGCAAGGACGAAAGCCTGCCCAATTCGACCCAAGCGTTTGCCGGACTGTGGAAATCCGATCCTGCCGAACCCGCCAAGTCAAAACGTGCGGCATAGTCGGCAACCCGCTTGATTTCATCGGCGTTGCACCGTCCGGTAACTACTTCAATCCCCTGCCCCCCCGCCGATCTAAAAACAGTCAGTAATTTTTTCATCCAGTTCGCCGTCAACTTATAGCGCAAGGGATGCGCAAGCACGGCTACGCCGCCGGCTTGGTTAATCCAATTAATCGCCAGTTCCATCTCCGCCCACTCGGTCGCCGCATAAGCCGGTTTACCCTTCGCCAGATAGCGGTCGAAAGCCTCCTGTTGCGTAGAAACATGAAATTGCGACACCAGAAAATCGGCGAAATGGGTGCGGGTAATCATGCCGTCGCCCGCCGCCCTGACAACGGCTTCCAACGCGCCGGGAATATGCTTTTTTTCCAGTTTGGCGGCTATCCTTTCGGCCCGTTCAATCCGGATGGCCTGGATAGTACGCGCCGCCTCCAGTAAAGCCGGGTTGTAGGGGTCGATATTCAAGCCGACGACGTGAAAACTTTTATTTTGCCAGCTTACCGATAACTCGATGCCTGCAATCAAGCGAATGCCTATCTTGCTCGCCGCACCGTTCGCTTCCCCGAAGCCCGCCGTCGTATCGTGGTCGGTTATAGCCAACGCTGTCACGCCCTGCTCATAAGCTCTTTGCACCAGCTCCGGCGGCGACAGCGCTCCGTCCGAAACCGTCGAATGGCTATGAAGATCGTATTTACCAGTCATATACTGTTATCGCGAATCATAAAAAATTAAGTTACTAAAAACCGGTCTTAGCAAAACGCCATAGGCTTACCATAAATTCCTCAGTACGCATTAAAAAATCAATCCCTGAAAAATACCGGATGAAAAAACACTAGTCTTTCTTTTCCGGCTTTTCTTCTACGATAAACCGGCAGGCGCAATCGCCCTTTGCCATGCACGTCGCGTGTTTAATATCTTTGTCTAATAACTTGGACATTAGAGCTAGGTCGAATTCACAGATGGCCCGATATTTTTGCGCGAGGTCGTGATACACGCAATTATAAGCTTGCAGGGTTCGTTTACCGGTTGCCTCTTCCTTACCGGCTCTGACCTGGAAACCGAGTTCGTTCATGAGTTGCGCCACTTCCTCCACTCGCGCCTCCAAGTCTTTACCTTCCACCCTTCTTTGTAATTGGCCGGCCACTTGATGTCCTAGCTTTTGCATGTAAGCGGTGAAGCGCTCCGCGCTAATTTCATCCAACAAATTGCTAAGAATAATTTCAGAGAACCAGGCGTACTGCTTGGGAAAATAGTTAATTCCGCTATCCGTCAATTCGTAAACGCTAACGGGCCGTCCAGCGGTTTTCTCCAAGCGTTTTTTCTTGATCAAGTTGTCCTTTCCCAAAACAACGAAATGCTGTTGCACCGCCGCCCTGGAAATATCCAGTTGTTTTGCCAACTCGTCGATACTCAAACCGTCCTTGTTTTCAAGAAGAAGCTCAAGTATCTGATGTTGCCTGGAATTTGATTTTTCCATCATAGAGTTTAAATGTGAGCCGAATTAAAGTTTCGATTAAATATTATACTTTTAACATATATATATTGCGCATGTTAATTTTATTCTGTACTATTTTCTCACAAGCAGCAAAAACAAGCTTGTACTAACCCTGTAAAAACCTAGGAGAGAACTCATGACAGAAACGCTGTATAACCGAATCGGCGGAGAAGCCGCAGTCAACGCAGCCGTCGATATTTTTTATCGTAAAGTGCTTAACGATTTTCGCATTAATCGCTTTTTTGGCGCATCCGATATGGATAAGCAGATCGCCAAACAACGAGCCTTCTTCACTATGGCGTTCGGCGGCCCGAACAATTACACCGGCAAGGATATGCGAAGCGCTCATGCCAAATTAGTCGATATGGGGCTGAACGAAGATCATTTTAATGCCGTCATGGAGCATCTGGGAGCTACGTTGACCGAACTGAAAGTTCCACCAGCCCTGATTGCTGAAGCCGCTGCGATTGCAGAAAGCACCCGCGGCGATGTTTTAGGCAGATAAGATTGGAAAAGAGGGCGGCAATCATGGCTACATTGACTCTGAACGGCAACAAACACACCTGCCAAGCGAATGAAACAGTCCTTGATGCGTTATTAAAAGCGAATGTTGATATCCCCCACGCTTGCCGGGAAGGTGTTTGCCAGTCCTGTTTAATGCGCAGCCTTGATGCTTCACCGCCCTCATCTTCGCAAAACGGTTTAAAAGACACGCTGCAACACCAGAACTATTTTCTGGCCTGCCGTTGTTACCCTGAACAAGATATGACTGTCGCCTTGCCCGATCATGAGGGCAATGAAATGATCGCCGAAGTTTCCGGCAAGGAATTGCTAAGCGCTGATATTATGCGGCTAGTATTATCGTATNNGCCGAAGTTTCCGGCAAGGAATTACTGAGCGCCGATATAATGCGGCTCGTTTTATCTTTTGAAGATGAATTCAGCTTCTATGCAGGCCAATTTGTAAACCTCAAACGCCCCGATGGACTGACCCGCAGTTATTCCATCGCGAATACACCGGCACAAAGTAACACACTGGAATTCCATATAAAACGTTTACCGAACGGACGTTTTAGCTCCTGGGTGCATGAGGAATTAGCCGTCGGTGAAAAACTAAGCGTTTCGGAAGCGAAAGGCGCGTGCCATTACCTTCCAGGAAAATACGATCAACCCTTGTTGCTGGTCGGCACGGGTAGCGGGCTTGCTCCGCTTATCGGCATCGTCAACGATGCTTTGAATAAGGGACACTCCGGCCCGATTCGCTTATACCACGGCAGCCGCGATCCTGAAGGTTTATATTTAGTCGACGAGATGCAAGCCTTAGCCGAAAATTTCGAAAACTTCGACTACACACCCTGTCTCTCGGGCGAACACGACTGTGAAGAATTTACCAAAGGGCGGGCCCACGATGTCGCCTTATCGTCAGCCGAAACCTTATCCGGTTGGCGGGTTTATCTGTGCGGACATCCTGAAATGGTCAACCAAACCAAAATGATGGCGTATTTAAAAGGCGCCTCGTTAAGCGATATTTACGCCGATGCTTTTTACACGGCAGCAGGTAAGTAAGCGCCATCTCGTTTCGGGGAAAGCTAAAAGCCACCTTATGGATGCCCTAATGCAGCCCTACTGACGTTTTATACTATTAATGGACAATCATAAAACATAACACATCCGCACAAAAGTTTTGCAGACTATTGATCCAAATCAAAATCCAGCAAGATAGCAAGCGTTAACATAGTTGCATTCTCAATATCAGGGCAAATACAAAATGAAAAAAATTATATTAACGTTAATAGCTACTCTAACTATTTTCACAAATGAAGCTGAAGCTGCTTGGCCAACTGTTCCGACTTTGAGCTGCTGGTCATACGGAACAGGAAAATTTATGAAAGCCCAGATTAATCCTGAAGGAAATGGATTTTTCACTGTTAGTAGTATCCTAATCAATAATGGCAAACTCAAGAATGTAGGCGGCGGGACTGCTTTCATTAAGGGTAATTTAGTGTACTGGGCGCAAAATTTTGCCGGGAATGACCAAGTTGCGATGTGGACTAGTCAAAGCTATCTGCTCATCAACAAGAACACTCTAGTTGGACAGCTTAAGTCTATCAGTCATGACAAGAACTACGCGGACGGCTCCCTCGATACGCAATATGAAAGTAATCCTATCACTTTTACGCCCGTCTCATGCAGCTTAGTTGGATGGTAAGCGAGTATGGATAGTGTGATAACAAACTTCATTCGTTGTCAACGGTGATATCAAACTAGCATATCCACCGAGATTCGCTATTATCCAGGTAAGTAAACATTATAAGGCGCGCCATTATTTTTCGCGAAAGCTAAAATGGGATCCATTCGATTTCAGATTGAGTGGGTTAGGTTGCTCGATAACGTTACCTAACATCATTGGCCCTCCAAATTATCACATATCTAATATTGTGCCGATGTGACCTAGGGGTAGAGGAAAACCAAAGGGCTTGACCTGAGCGGAATCGAAGGGAAAAGTTTGCTGCCCTAGGGAAGCCTTGCTGTGGTATTCGGTGCCTGCATGACTACATGATGGCTCGCAATGTATACGATCTGTATCGCTCATCATTCCCACGCCGAAGCGTGGCAATGATGTAAAAACACAATGGTAGAACTTTCAGGTTCGGAACTGTTATTGAGTAACCGGTGTTTCCTTCTTTTCGTCAGCCGGTTGCCCTTGCTGAACTTCAGCCGCTTTTTTAGCTTGTTCCTCTTTCTGTTTTCTTATCTTCTCTTTCCTTTTCGCTATCGCTTCCCTTTGCGCCGCGGCTTTTCCAGCATCTATGCTGCCGGAATCCCCTCCCCACGCATTTACACTGTCCGCCAAGGTTAGCTCAGATAAAACTAAGCCGGAAATCAAGTAAAGGCTTATCAGCAATACCATTTTTTTAGATTTGATCATCAACATAATCCACCTCCGTTGAGGAATTTAAGTCATTAATAGGTTATTAGCGATTATGTTTTTATTCATCATGGCTATATACAATCCACAGGTCTAACAGTTTCTTATTTTGAACAAGTTGATTCCGTTCATGGTTCGACAAGCTCAGGACCAACAGAATCAATTACTTACCGTTCTTCCTGAGCTTGTCGAAGGACTTAACTAGTGGTCACTTAAGTCAAAATTTTGCAATAATAACAACTCGTTGTAACTAACCTGCGCTTTGTATATAGCCATGTTATTCATTAGGCTTATATGAAATCGCAATTCTTATCGTACCCACACTGGAGCGATGTAAGCAGCCCCATAGGACAAATTTACCCCGTCACTTACATTTTGCAACGGTGCGCTGTTTTTTTATCACGTTTGAGGTCTACGGAAGGACAATAGGTCTCGACTTTCTATGACTTAAGGTGCCGGAATAACGAAATTAGTCAATTTGCCTTGGGTCTGATCGAATACCCGTCCCGTTTTTTGGGCATTATCCACAAAAAATGAAATCGCACCCACACATCCCGGACCGATATGGCTAAAACGCGCCGTTCCGGTCGAGTCCGTCGTTGCGGAAACTTGTTTGTCCAACCAATATTCGTCAAGAAAACGGCCTTTTATGACTACGCCTGAAAGTGGATTGCCCGCTTCATCGGTCGCGGTCAAAACTGTTGAAACATTATTTTTGACCGAGCATTTGCTGACACTTTTTGCCGTCATTTGCAAAGTGGCAACGCGAATACAGGCTGCGGTGCAGGGTTTTATCGGTATCAGTTTTACCAGCCGACCATTGCTGCGGCCAAAATTGGCCCGTGCAATAATGTGTCCTTTAGCGTTAAGGGATCCTGCGTAAGTAACGCCGACACCGCTATAAGCGGGTGAAAGCTTGGTTGTAAGCGATTGGGCAAGACCATTTGGGCCTGCGGCAATCACCCCGCCACCAAGGACTGTTCCGGTAATAGCCCCTTTGTTGTTAATTGAGCCTATATCGTAAGGGGACAGGCGACCGCTGCCAGCCGGACTTAACTGTTGCCATTGCCGGGTTGCCGCATGGTAACGGAAAAAATAGGCGACATTACTTGAACCACCGGTTATCAAGAAGCGCGCTTGGTCGCCGGTGTCATTGATGGCCGCCGTTGCTTCTGCGCCGACAAAACCTTTCGGCGTAACAGTGTTTTGGTTAACCACGCCCGGCACATCGAGTTGAAACCATTGGTTTAACAAAGCCACAGTACCGTTGGGACTAATATCGAGCGGAATCTCATTGGGAAAGCCTTGGTCGGTCAAATCGCTCAGCCCACCGATAGGATCCCATAAAAAAGGCGCGGCATTTGATGGGTTAATGTCTGTAATTGTGTTGTAGCCGACGATTCGATTTTGATTATCTATCCCCGCCACTTTAGCAATGGTGTTGCCGGGAAGCAGCCCCAGTTCTTGCTCTGTATAACCGGTAGCTCCCGGCTTCCAAACAACCGCCTGGGGCTTAAAATCGCCGCTGAAAACTGATGCCGTACCGGCAATCCAACCGGCTGAGTTTATCCCTGAAATGGTAAGAAACGGGAGCGCAGCGGTAGCGGGCAGTGGAATGGGGCTGGCGCCTGAGGCAGGCCAAACCACTGTGGTATTTTTGCTGTAACACGATGGATAGGTAGGGAAACAATCGCCTAAAGTCACATTTGTTCCAGCAATAGTCCCGGCATCATTCATGATCCCAACGCCCCGCGCGGCGACAAATTTAATCCCGTAAGTTACAGCAGCGGCAGGATGGCTGAACCCTCCGAATAAGCAACTGAGCGCGGCAACCGAAACCAAGCCGTCCCAATATTTTCTTTCATTAATTTTTTTCATGGAATTGTCCTTATTTGTAAACGTTATGCGCCAGTGAAAGTAAGAATCTACTGTATTTCAGTAAAGAATCATGCCCAATCCGACTTTACCCAGTGATAGCATTACCGCTTGTAAACACCGGGTTTGATTTTCAGCTTTTATAGCCCAATGATAACTTATAAAAATTTTGGCTATTTGATATAAATCAAATGGATTCTTGCATTATTCTTTCCTTCTAATGTTTAATTGGAAAAAGTCGGCAAATCGTTCAAAAGGAAATTTTTATTTTG